>NZ_BAABHX010000033.1:0-523 GCF_039542325.1 Chryseobacterium ginsengisoli | reverse complement strand
CGATGCGGGAGGGGTAGTTCAGGTGGAGGGCGAGCACCTTGCCCGGCCGGTTCTCCCGGGCGGCGAAGTCGTGCTCGGTGACGGTGGGCGTGGGCTCCGGTGTGCTCTGCGTCATGGTCGAGATCGTATACGATCTCGCGGGCTCGGGGAAGGGGTCGCACGTCCGGCAGACGCGCCGGGCCGACGTCGTCGTGGGCGCCCGCCGCGGCTCAGCGGGCCCGGGCGATCGACTCGTTCACCGCCGGGGCCAGGCGCCGCACACCCTCCACGAGCTTCTCGGCCTCCACGAACGAGTACGCCAGGCGCAGGGTGGAGTGCGTGCCCTCGACGGGGGTGAAGGCCGCCCCCGGCACGAACACCGCGCCCGCCTCGATGCCGCGGTGCATCACCTCGAGGGTGTCCACCCCGGCCGGCAGGGTGGCCCACAGGAAGAAGCCGCCCTGCGGGGTGATGAACTCGACCCGGGTCTCGGGATTCCTCCGGGACGCCGACCGGATCGCCGGCGTGCGGGTCGAGGACGTCG
>NZ_BAABHX010000032.1:0-524 GCF_039542325.1 Chryseobacterium ginsengisoli | reverse complement strand
GGCACCTGGTCGCTCGGGATGACCGAGGACGAGATCTTCGCCGGGTTCCCGGTATCGCTGTTCGTCACGATCGTCGGCGTGACGTACCTGTTCTCCGTCGCCCAGCGCAACGGCACCATCGACCTGCTGGTGCGCGGCGGGGTCCGGTTGGTGCGCGGCAAGGTGGCGCTGATCCCGTGGGTGCTGTTCGGCATCGCCGCGGTGCCCACCGCCTTCGGCACCTTCACCCCGGCGGCCGAGGAGCTGTCCGCGCACGTCCGGGCGGGCTGGGTCGCGTTCGCCGTCGGCGGCGACCCGGGGTGGCCGCCCTACGACCTCGACGGCCGGCCGACCCAGGTGCTCGACGTGCCCCCGGCGGTCACCGGCTACCCGGAGGAGACGTCGCGGCGGATCTGGCGGGACCACGTCTTCGCGCCGCTGCCGCTGCGGCTGCCGTTCGAGGTGCCCCCGACGCTCGCCGTCGGCGCCGACCTGAAGAACACCTGCTGCCTGGGTTCCGGCCGGTCGGCCTGGTTCAGCGGGCA
>NZ_BAABHX010000031.1:0-531 GCF_039542325.1 Chryseobacterium ginsengisoli | reverse complement strand
CCCCCGGGCGCGCGCCCGGCAGGCTCCACCGCGCGTCCTTGACGATCACCGGATCGGCCAGCAGGCGGGTGATCACCTCGCCGCGGGTGACCGACCAGACCTCACCGCCCTCCGGCAACCGCACCCGGACCGCCGGACCCGCCGCCCGGTTCGTGGCCGGACGCGTCACCGCCGCCGACCCGGAGGGCGAGGGGGTGCGCCTCACGCTGGCCGACGGGGGCGTCCTCACCGCCGACGGCGCGGTCCTCGCCGCGGGCCTGGGCCACCGCGGGATCGGCGGCGCGGCCACCGCCGTCGAGGTCCCGCTGCGCCCCGTCCACGGCGACGTGCTGCGCCTGCGGGTGCGCCCCGAGCAGCTGCTGCCGGGGGAGTCGCACCTGATCACCCGCACCGTCCGCGGCCTCGTCCACGGGCGCCAGGTCTACCTCGTGCCCCGTGCGGACGGCACCCTCGTGGTCGGCGCCTCGGCCCGCGAGGACGGCCTGGCCGGCACCTCCGCCGGGGCCGTGCTGGACCTGCTCGCCGACGCCG
>NZ_BAABHX010000030.1:0-537 GCF_039542325.1 Chryseobacterium ginsengisoli | reverse complement strand
GGTCATCGCCTCGGCCCCGTACCCGCCCAGCGAGGGCCCGTTCTTCACCGGCGGCTGCTCACCCCATCCCTGCAGGCGGGGCAAGTGGACCAGGATCGTGGCCCGGCTCTTGCGCTCGGCCAGAGTCCCGGTCGCTGAACGCCCGGTCCCGATGATCAAGTCCCCTTCCCAGTGCCCGGGCACAGCACGATCAGCGGCCTCGGGTGGGCGCTTGCTGAACACCACATCCTCGGTGACATGGCCCTGGGGCTTGTTCCGGGTGCGTGCCCGCGGCTCGCGCAGAGCCCGCCCGGTACGCAGGCACGCGACGAGCTCATGCTTGAGCGCCCCACGCCCCTGGATGAACAGCGACTGGTAGATCGTTTCGTGGGACACCCGCATCTCCGGCCGGTCCGGGAACTCCTCGGCCAGCCTGGCACTGATCTGCTCCGGTGACCACCAGTCCTCCAGGCCGTGGCGCACCCACGCCCGCAGCTCGGCATCGGCGGCGAGCTTGGCGGCCTTGGGCCGCCGGGCACGCCGTTCGGCGGCGGCCTG
>NZ_BAABHX010000029.1:0-540 GCF_039542325.1 Chryseobacterium ginsengisoli | reverse complement strand
CGAGTTACTTGGGCAAGGGTGCCCCTCACTCCGTTCCCGTTCGGGTCAACTGCCCCGGCGGTAGCTGAGGCCGTTGGCCGCCGGGGGTCGGAGCCGCTGCGACGCCGCCGCGAGCACGGCGGGCAGGAAGTACCACAGGAACAGCGGACTGGCGAACGACATCGGGGCCCCGGGGGTTCAGGAGGCCCGGGGCCTCCCCATCTCACCGCGACCCCGGGACCGGGGCCGCGCACGTGGTGGCGGGCGGTGCCACCGCCTCGCACACCCTAGTCGAGCGGCCCCGCCGATGACCCCGGAACAGGTGAATCCGCGTCGAGTAAGGGGCACCCTGTACCAAGTGACGTGGTACAGGGTGCCCCTCACCCACAACCCACGCGGTGCGACGACGCGGGGAGCGGCCTCCGCCGCATCCCGCGCACACGCCCCACCTCGCACATGGCGCCGAGGTGGCCCGGACCCCGACGCGCCCGTTCGCCACCCGTTCGGGAAGTAGGTGAGGGGCACCCTTGCCCGAGTAACTTGGGCAAGGGTGCCCCTCAC
>NZ_BAABHX010000028.1:0-563 GCF_039542325.1 Chryseobacterium ginsengisoli | reverse complement strand
TGGCTTAGAGCAGAACTTGTAGCACCATTCGCCCAAGTCGTAACGGTAGTATATTTTTTAACGGCATCACCAGTTGTATTGGCATCATAGCCAAACTGAACGGGCTTATTATCCCATGCATTTCCTACTTGTTTTTGCTGTAACACTCTGTCTAAAGGAGAGCTTTCCAATATCTTTTCAGAATAGATTTTCTCTGCCCCGTATAGTGAGGGTTGTGTGGCATTACTCAGCGGAGAGGTATAAATACCCCCGTTTTGCGTTCCCTGCTGTGGAACAGGAAGGTAATCTTTAACCTGTCTTCCAAAACCATCATATTCTATATGAGTCACAACATCTTTTGCTAGTGGTGATGCTTTTACATTCACAACCTGTTTGGGTCTGCCTAAACCATCAAAATACTGAACAGTTTCAATTTGTCTTGCTGTAGAGCTGCTTGTGGTGACAGGCTCTAAATAAGTCCTGCTTTGGATATAATTTTCTGTGGAACTCAGCTGAGCGTGAACCAAACCTGATATAAGCAAAGTTCCTATGGGGATTAATATCTTTTTCATCGTTTTTAGTTT
>NZ_BAABHX010000027.1:0-649 GCF_039542325.1 Chryseobacterium ginsengisoli | reverse complement strand
GCGCTGTTTCTCCGTGCACAGCGACGAAAGGATCAAGGAGGCCTTCAGCCATTCGGTCTGGGGCCAAAGCCTGGCCCGGGCGCTGCGCACGCTGCCGTCGATGTTCATGGCGTCGATCGCAATGCCGCGCTTGGCGTCGACGCCCTGCTCGCGGGCGGCCTCCACGTCGGTCCAGCCCTGCTCGTTGTCGCCCTGGACGCCGAAGGCGACCAGCGTGACGTCGATGTCGCCGTCGGCGAAGGCCTTGTCGACCACCTCGCCGTGGGTCTCCGGGGAGCGGGCGTCGAACGGCAGCGTGGTCACGGTGCTGCCGGTGGCGCGCAGCCGCTCGGCCGCCGCCTCCAGCCGGTCCGACCCGGGGAAGTAGGCGACGTCGAGCCCGGCCGCGGTCCGCACCGGCGGCAGCGGCCGGTCGGTGCGGACCAGCGGGCGCAGCCGCTCCTGGACCGCGACCGCCTCGGCCAGCCGGGTGCCCACCGCGGCCTCCGGCTTCAGGGTGAGCAGGCCCGCGTTCTCCAGCAGCTTCAGCGCCCGGAACTGGTTGGCCGGGTCGTTGGGCAGGGTGATCACCGAGCCGTTCGGGATCTGCTCCGGGGTGTCGTGGTTCTTGGAGTACATCGCCAGCGGCTCCAGGTGGACCGGCTCCACC
>NZ_BAABHX010000026.1:0-661 GCF_039542325.1 Chryseobacterium ginsengisoli | reverse complement strand
TTTAGCATTTAGCATTTAGCATTTAGCATTTAGCATTTAGCATTTAGCATTTAGCATTTAGCATTTAGCATTTAGCATTTAGCATTTAGCATTTAGCATTTAGCATTTAGCATTTAGCAAAAATAATAAGAATGGATCATAATGAACAGATTTTTTATATTCTTTATTTTTTTCGCAAAGAAAAACAAAGAACAATTTGAACAGGAAAATGTATAAGCTGATTCATCCCTATTTTCTCTTCTCAATTGAGCTCCGCCAAGTTTGTCATCCTATTGGGATCCATGCATAGTATTAGAGGTTAGTACTATTATATTTTAAAAGTATTTAATTAAAGATAGTATTTTTAATACTAAGCCTGAATCCCAATAGGATGACAAACTTTGTGGATATTATTGTGAGAAAAAATATCCAACTTCCGTTTGTTTATACTATAAATCTTAATACCATGTAGACCCTCGAAGCGTCGGTTTAATTTAGGGTATAATGATAATTTTCACATCATATTATCAATTTCTAATAGGATTTCTTGATATCTACAGGATTGCAAATTTTGTGTATGCAAAGATTTAAACAGTTCATTTCAACGATGAGCATTTGGGGAAAAGAAAAAGTCAGAATATCATTCAAGGCTTTAAACCATAAAAGATAATTTAAGAACTGA
>NZ_BAABHX010000025.1:0-664 GCF_039542325.1 Chryseobacterium ginsengisoli | reverse complement strand
TTGTAAGACTGGACAAAAACGGGAAAGAATTATCTCAGATTGTTTTAGGCGGAAAAGGACTCGATGAAGTTGAAAAAATGATCCCTACAAAAGATGGCGGAGCTTTACTGGGAGTTTATTCAAGAAGCAATGTAGGTGGTTCAAAGAAAACTGACAATTACGGAGAAGGCGATTACTGGATCATCAAACTTTCTAAAGATGGCAAAGTGGAATGGGAAAAGAGCTTTGGAGGCAAAGGGGATGATCATTTAAGAACACTGGCTTTGACTTCAACAGGATATTTAATCGGAGGAGAATCGAGATCCGAAAGATCAGGAAACAAAACCGTTGGCATTGAAGAAGGTACTGACCTTTGGTTAATCTCACTCAATGAAAGAGGCGAAGAAATCTGGCAGAAGTCTTACAATTTCAAAAACAGAGATGTTTTAATGGGAATGAGTGTGATTCACAATCCGTCAACCAACAACAATCAACCATCAACCAAAGGCATTTTACTGGGCGGTTACACTCAGGCAGAAGGAAGAATTGAGACTGATGATGAAACTTTTTGGATGCTATATTTAGACCAAAACGGTAATGAGCAGTGGAGAAAACATGTGAAAGGAGAATCAAGAAAACATGAAGAAAGGCTGTCCGATATTAAACTGAACAGAGACGGATCGAT
>NZ_BAABHX010000024.1:0-829 GCF_039542325.1 Chryseobacterium ginsengisoli | reverse complement strand
GGTATTCCGGATTATCTTGATTTAGATTCTGATAATGATGGTTGTTTAGACGCAATTGAAGGGGATGAAAACGTAACCGCTTCAATGTTGGTAACAGCAGCACCTGGTCTTAGTGTAGGTACAGGATCTACAGCATCCAACCAAAATCTATGCGCATCAGGAAGTTGTGTGGACACTCAGGGAGTTCCTACGATTGTAAATTCCGGAGGAGCTGCGGATATAGGATCGGATCAGGGACAAGGTGTCGGAACTTCTGCTAATTCTGCTATTAATGGCTGTCCAACTAATTGTTACAAGCCCGGAGCTGTTGCAAGTGTAGGAAATCCTGCATTAGCGAGCAAAGTAGGTATTACTTCTCTGAACAGAGCAGGTACAGCCGGAGACAACTGGCCGGGAATCCGTACAGGAGGTTATCTTGTATTGGAATCTAAAACCAAAGGTTTTGTACCAAACAGAGTGGCATTCTCAGGAGCTAATCCTGTAGGTATTGCCCCTGCAAATTTTGTAGAAGGAATGTTGGTGTATGATACAACCAATAAATGTATGAAAATGTATACTTCACAAGATGGAGGAACTACGTTTGGATGGTATTGTTTAACAACACAGACTTGTCCGGATTAAATATTAATTAGTTTTTGATTGGAGATTGAGAAACAATACCTCTCAATCTCCTTTTTAACAATTTAAAATCAATAACAATGAAAAAAATAATAGTAGTATTAATGGTTTCTTTGTCAGCTTCACAGGTTCAGGCTCAGGTCGGAATCAGTAAGCCAAATGTTACGAACGGATCTGTGTCATTGGAGTTTGCCGATACGGAAAACAAAGG
>NZ_BAABHX010000023.1:0-861 GCF_039542325.1 Chryseobacterium ginsengisoli | reverse complement strand
TGCTAAATGCTAAATGCTAAATGCTAAATGCTAAATGCTAAATGCTAAATGCTAAATGCTAAATGCTAAATGCTAAATGCTAAATGCTAAATGCTAAATGCTAAATGCTAAATGCTAAATGCTAAATACTAAATACTAACTTGTGTCATTGCGAGGAGCAAAGCGACGAAGCAATCTCAATTTAGCATTAATAGTCTAATTATCCTCCCAAAAAAGAAACTCACCTTTATCTAAAGGCTTTACCCCCTCCAATATTTATTTCTTTACAACATCTATATAAATACTATGTAAATTATAAAAAATTATATCAAAAATAAACTGTTCCCATTTGTGTCATCTGTGGTAAAAACATATTCGAATTTTTTTAAGATACAGAATCACCATCTTATAAAGATCTAAAAACGGTTTTGAAAACGATTCATAGGATATCCATGAAGATCATCGGTTATTGTGGATAAGTATGAGTGAGCTTTTAAGATGAAATATACCAGTAAGTTAAATGTAAAAGTTTCCCACAATATTACTTTAAGATGAACATTATGTTAATAAAATTTGGAAGGTAAGGGTAAAAGAGAGTACTTTTGCCGCACTGAAAACGAGAGTAATTAGGTAGCGCAGAGGAGCCTTTAGACAGGCATGATTTAAGAATCACTTTAAAAAGGAACAAATTAAAACAAACCGTTTTTTATTTATAATAATTGTAAAATTAAAATGGATAAAAAGTTGTGAGTTTAGAAAAAGTTTGTATCTTTGCAGTCCGGTAAAACGGGGAGCAGGAGTGAGATTGAGGGATGTGAGATAAAGAAGTTAAGGTCATCAAAAAACTTTAAAATTTCTTTAAGAAACATTTGGTCAATTAAA
>NZ_BAABHX010000022.1:0-1139 GCF_039542325.1 Chryseobacterium ginsengisoli | reverse complement strand
ACCTGTTCCCATTCCGAACACAGAAGTTAAGCCCACCAGCGCCGATGGTACTGCGAATAGCGGGAGAGTAGGTCGCCGCCAGTTTTTATTTAAAGTCTCATAGATTAGTTTCTATGAGACTTTTTTTTGCTCTAAACTGAAACAATTTATCTTTACTCCAAAGATTTATCTTTGCTTATTGCTTATTGCTTATTGCTTATTGCTTATTGCTTGTCATTGCGAGCAAAGCGAAACAATCCCAATTCTTTTTTTTGTTTTTACCCTTACTTAAAAAATATCTTTGATAGTTCTTACTCCAGCTTGACTTTTGAAATAAGCCTCAGTCTTAAAATAGTTACTCTCAATTTGTTTTACGCCGTGTTTGTCGTCCTGAAAGGATCCAGACATAGTATTAGAGATTAATATTTTTGATATTTTCTTACTCGTCATCACTTCTTAAATTATCTTTATGATTTAAAACCTTGAATGATATTCTGACTTTTTCTCTTTCCCAAATGTTCATCGTTAATCTAAGATAGGATGATAATTCTATCTAGTTTTCGCATTATATTATCAATTTCTAAAGAATGTCTTAATCTTTACAAGATTGCAAATTTTGTGTATGCAAAGATTTAAACAGTTCATTTTAAACCGACGCTTCGAGTGTCTACCTGATATTAAGATTTATAATCTCCACAAAGTTTGTCATCCCATTGGGATCTAGGCATAGTATTAGAGATCAATACTATTATATTTGAAAAGCATTTAAATTTAAAACTTAAATATGGCATTTTTAGGATATCACCTCAATATAAAACGATCATTCTATTTTTAATACTATGCCTAGATCCCAATGGGATGACAAACTTGGCGGAACTCAATTGAGAAAAGAAAAATAAAGATTAAGCATTTTAAATGTTTTTTTGTTCAAATTATTCTTTGTTTTTTATTTGCGTAAAAAAATAAACAATACAAAAAATCATTTTTTTCTTGCCGATTCTTGTCCTTCCAATTATTTTTGCTAAATGCTAAATGCTAAATGCTAAATGCTAAATGCTAAATGCTAAATGCTAAATGCTAAATGCTAAATGCTAAATGCTAAATGCTAAATGCTAAATGCTAAATGCTAAATGCTAAATGCTAAATGCTAAATGCTAAAT
>NZ_BAABHX010000021.1:0-1397 GCF_039542325.1 Chryseobacterium ginsengisoli | reverse complement strand
TCAGTTCTTAAATTATCTTTTATGGTTTAAAGCCTTGAATGATATTCTGACTTTTTCTTTTCCCCAAATGCTCATCGTTGAAATGAACTGTTTAAATCTTTGCATACACAAAATTTGCAATCCTGTAAATATCAAAAGTACTGTTAGAAATTGATAATATGATGTGAAAATTATCATTATACCCTAAATTAAACCGACGCTTCGAGGGTCTGCCTGTTATTAAGATTTATAGTATAAACAAATTAAGCTGGGGATTTTTTATCCATAATAATATCCACAAAGTTTGTCATTCTGAAAGAATCCAGTCATAGATTATAGATTAATACTATTATATTTGAAAAGCATTTAAATTAAAAACTTAAATATGATATTTTTAGGATATCACCTCAATATAGAACGATCATTCTATTTTTTAATACTAAGCCTAGATCCCAATGGGATGACAAACTTGGCAAGAACTCAATTGAGAAGAGAAAATAGAGATGAATCAGCTTACATATTTTCCTGTTCAAATTATTGTTTGTTTTCTTTGCTTAAAAAAATAAACAATACAAAAAATCATTTTTTTCTTGTCGATTCTTGTCCTTCCAATTATTTTTGCTAAATGCTACTGTCATTGCGAGGAGCAAAGCGACGAAGCAATCTCAATTCAGTATTAATAATCTAATTTATTTCCAAAAAGAAACTAGCATTTATCTAAATGCTTTATCCAATCCAATATTTATTTCTTTAACGTCTATGTAAAGACTATGTAAATTATAAAAGATTATATCAAAAATAATCTGTGCCCATTTGTGTCATCTGTGGTAAAAACATATTCGAATTTTTTTAAGATACAGAATCACCATCTTATCAAGATCTAAAAACAGTTTTAAAACTATTCATAGGATATCCATGAAGATAATCGACTATTGTGGATAAGTATGAATGAGCTTTTAACATGAAATATACCAGTAGGTTAACTGTAAAAGTTTCCCACAATATTACTTTAAGATGAACATTATGTTAATAAAATTTGGAAGAGTAGGTAAAGATGGAGTACTTTTGCCGGACTGAAAACGAGAGTAATTAGGTAGCGCAGAGGAGCCTTTAGACAGGCATGATTTAAGGATCACTTTAAAAAGGAACAAATTAAAACAAAGCATTTTTCATTTAAAATAATTGTAAAATTAAATTGGATAAAAAGTTGTAAGTTTAGAAAAAGTTTGTATCTTTGCAGTCCGGTAAAACGGGGAGCAGGAGTGAGATTGAGGGATGTGAGATAAAGGATTTAAGGTCATCAAAAAACTTTAAAATTTCTTTAAGAAACATTTGGTCAATTAAAAATAAGTTATTACTTTTGCACACGCAAATACGGAGCGACACTGACAGAGAGATTGCTTCGTTAAAAAGCGGAA
>NZ_BAABHX010000020.1:0-2365 GCF_039542325.1 Chryseobacterium ginsengisoli | reverse complement strand
TAGGAAATGCATGGGATAATAAGCCCGTTCAGTTTGGCTATGATGCCAATACAACTGGTGATGCCGTTAAAAAATATACTACCGTTACGACTTGGGCGAATGGTGCTACAAGTTCTGCTCTAAGCCAATCGGTTAATTATGGAACCGCTCAGCTTTACAAAAATACAGTAACCGATGAAGACGGAAATGTTACCATCGAGTTCAAGAATGGAGAAGGACAGGTACTGCTTGTAAGAAAAGTGATCAGCGCTACTGAGAATGCAGACACATATTATGTTTATAATGAATACAATCAGCTTGCCTTTGTCATTCCACCAAAAGTTGCTGTTGTTTCAGATCCCAATTCTGTGCTTAATGATCTTTGCTATCAATATATATATGACGGCAGAAACCGATTGGTAGAAAAGAAGCTACCAGGAAAAGGCTGGGAATACATGCTTTATGATAAGGCAGATCGTGTAGTTGCTACTCAGGATGCTAATCTGAGAGCTAACAACCAATGGTTGTATACCAAATATGACCAATTTGGAAGAGCTGTTATGACGGGATTAAGCATTGGTTACGGAAGCACAAGGCTCTCTGAACAGGATAATGCAGATGCCACAGGAACCAGTAGTGTGAGAAGAAGCTCCAATGTTTCCTTTATCGTACAAGGTATAGATGGATATTATGAGAATTATGACCAAACCTATCCCAATTCGTCGCGCTGGGTAAAATTACTCTCAGTGAATTATTATGATACATATCCTGCTTACGGTTTTAATCCGACTTTCCCCTCAAATATTTTGGGACAGCCAACTTTGACAGATGCTTCAACTACTGAATCAACAAGTACTAAAAGTCTTCCTGTGATGAGTCTTGTAAAAAATATCGAAGACGATAATTGGACGAAAAATTACACTTGGTACGATAAAAAAGGACGAGCAATCGGCACATATTCTTTCAATCATCTGGGAGGCTATACCAAAACAGAAACTTTGCTGGATTTTGTAGGAGTTGTAGGAAGAACCAATACTTATCATGTAAGAAAACAGGGAGAAACCGGAGTATTTATAACGGAAGGTTTTATATATGATGATCAGAACAGATTGTTGCAGCATTATCACAAAGTAGATGATAAACCTGAAGTTGTTTTGGCAGATAATATTTACAATGAATTATCCCAGCTAAAGAATAAAACTGTAGGAAACAATCTTCAAAGTATAGATTACACCTACAATATCAGAGGTTGGCTGACAGATATCAACAAAGATCAGATGTCAGTCCCTAATCTTGATGGAAAATTATTTTCCTATAAAATCAGATATAATGATAGACTGGGAATCGAAAATCCTGATACGACATTGTTTTCTGGTAAAAATGTAATGCCGAAATACAATGGAAATATTGCAGAAGTAGACTGGAGAAGTGTAGAAACTTTAGGAGCAAATCCTTCGTTAACACCGAAAAGATATGGATATGCCTATGATAAACTCAACAGATTAACGGCAGGTTATTATCAGAATCCTCAAAACCCGAACAGTAAGGAAAATACAGAATCTCTTGATTATGACCTGAACGGAAATATAACTAATCTGTACAGGACTTCCGTAACTGAATATGGAAATACAACACCAACATTGATTGACCGTCTGGAATATATGTATTCAAATACAAACAAAAGCAACAGGCTTACAAATATCAATGATTATTCTTACAACGCAACAGGGTATGAAGGCGGAGGACAGGAAATTGGTTATGACCCGAACGGAAATATGACATCGATGCCTGACAAAACATTGGCAATACAGTATAATTACCTGAATCTGGCTAATAAAGTTGATTACAGTAAAAATGGAAATGAATATGTTACCGTTAATACAAAATATGGAGCAGATGGAGAAAAGCTGCAGAAAGAAAATAATACAACCATTATCGGATTCAATGGATCAGTTACCACAAAAAAAATTACGGATTATCTTGACGGTTTCCAATATCTACAGACGGTAACTCCTCCTCCAACAAATCCCGGAGGCGGTGGTTCTGAGTCTTTGATGGCAAATTCGGAGACAAGTAAGGCTTTGGAAAAGGAAGCTTATACTTTGGATGATACAGCATTGTTATTTGATCCACCTCCGCCTCCAACGAGTATAAAGACAGCTGATCTCCAGTTTTTCCCGACCGCGGAAGGATTTTATGATTACGTAAAAGATCAGTATATTTACCAGTATAAAGATCATTTGGGAAATGTGAGGGTGAGTTTTGGAAAAACCAGCGCAGGTGCTCTTGAGATTGTTGATGCTAATGATTATTATCCTTTTGGGATGAATCATTTGAAGAGTGGAACTTCTTTCTTTGGGACGAGTTCTTATAAGAATTACAAGTA
>NZ_BAABHX010000019.1:0-3032 GCF_039542325.1 Chryseobacterium ginsengisoli | reverse complement strand
GCCATTGTTTTGCTCACTGTATCATAACATATGGTTCCCGCGATGGGACTTTTCATATTGGCAACAGGATCATTGACTTTAGGTAAAATCAACGCCTTATTGGCTGATTCCAAAATCAACACGCCTTGAGCAGCAGAGCTTGTTGCCCCGATTATCACGCCTCCTCCTGTTTCTGCTGAGGTATTGGTCATTACTCCCGTAAGGCTTCCTGCATCTGTAAGAGAAACCCATAGATCGTTTTCCCGCATTTTTACTTTCATATCTGTACGGTCAAGCAAAAATGTACCGTTGGTTGCCGCAGCACCTGTTGGCAATGCTGTTACGGCAGGTAAAATGATCCCTGTTTTAGCGAGGGGAAAATCCAGAATACCACCTCCGTCAACGGAAGCTTTTCCCATGCCGACCTGTCCTTTCACAAGAGAGATACAGGCAAAAACGGCTATTGTTACTATTTTTTTCATTTTGATTTTGCTTTAATTAGATTATTGATTACAGCTTCTTACGACACAGTTCCAGCTTGTTCCGTTATAAAGTTTGATACACTTGTCTGTCGTGTCATAGATCACCATTCCTTCGATCGGACTTGTAATTAATGCACTCTGTGATCTTGTGATTACAAAACCTTTGGTTTTTCCTTCTAAAGCCACTGCCCCGTTAGGAATCGTTTCCGGCCATCCGCTTTGTTTTGTCTGTATGGTTATTCCTATTTTAGTAAATGTATCAGCTGCAGCGGTATTAGGATCTTTGGTACAGAAAGTAGCTTTAGAAAACGTAAAGAACTTACCGTTTGGAATCTGGATACCTGCTGTAGCCCCACTTGTAAGAGGAATATTTACCACATTGGTAGTCATCCCTGCATCATCGGCATAGATAAGATAGGTTGCCTGAGCATCGGAAGTCTTAAAGAATAAATTCTGCGCTGTTCCTGTAGATTGCACTTTCCATCTTCTCAGCATAATATTCTGAGCATTATAGGTAGTTGCTGCCCCGTCATTCCCTGTCATAAAGTAGAACTGGTCATTGGCAATATCCGTATGATTGGCACTGCTGTTGGCGTTTGTAAAATCATTATTGGTACTTATGGTAATAATATCCGCAGTAGCATCCTGTGATTTTGAAATTCTCTGATGCAAATATTCAAAATCATCTCTTGCTATACCAATTACGTTGGTTTGGTAAGAGTTTGCAGCTGTAGACCATACGGAATTTCCACTTGTATTTGTATAATTAACAGGAGAAGCAAATGTTCCTAAAGTCACACCGTATTTCACCGCTAAGTAGGTTTCAACTCTGTTTTGTTCAGTGCTGCTCAATTGTCTTTCATATCCTATGACTTCCTGATAATCAGATCCTCCTCTGTCAGGACCTCCGTCTGTATCTGTATTGAGGTGAAAGTTTCTCCCTGCAAATAAAGGAGGGGTATAGCTATTGGGTACAATACCTAATCCGTTCACCTTATAAGGATAAGCGGCTGCCACACCTGTGGTATAAGCAAATCCTGTAATGTTGGTATTGGAAGGATTCAGTAAATTAGAACCAATCTTATCCAGGCTTGTATTCCAGACAAATAATCCGGCTGTTGTGCTGTTGCTGATATACGGACCCATTTGTGCAAGGAATGATCCTGCAGTAGTTAACGTTGCGTCACTTACCTCCATTTGTACATTATATGCCAAAGTGGGAGAAGTTCCTGCTCCTGCTTTGAAAACATCATAGAATGTTCCTCCTGTTCCTGACGCTGTTGCATTAGCAGAAAATGCATTAAGCATTCCTAAACCTGCTCCCTGCACCATTCTTACAGAAGGATTAAAATTAGAAGTAGCAGATGCAGCTAAATAAGTAGGGTTTGCTGAGTGAGACGGGAAGCCTGATAAAGCCTGTAGTTGTCCTCCTGTGAATCCTGAATTATTCCACGAAGTCACATTGGCTGCATTGGTTGTGGTATTTGTACCGAAATCGGCTCTGTTCCACACCTGTAAATTGGTAACAACTCCACCTGGAGCCTGTACAAAGGCCGCAAAAGTAAAGTACTGTCCGTTGGCTAATGAAACATCTGCATAATTGTAAACTATACCATTTACAGTCTGCGTATTTGCAGACATATCTGTTACAATATTACCTGCTGCAAAAGTAGGGTCGGTTGTGTTCTGAAGCAATTTCAGATTAGTAAATCCCTGAGGCCATGTTATACGGACTGTTCCTGTGCTATTGGTATTCTGTACTTTCCATACCGATGCAAAACGATAGTTCACTCCTGTAATTCCTGATATTGCTACGGAAGGAGCTTTTGTAAGCCCATTATCTCCCCAGATCAGATATTGTCTGTCTGTCGGGAAAGCATTTGTATTTAAAAGATTTGTATTGGCTAATGCTCCCCCAATTCCTATGGCAACCTGCGATCCTGCATTTATACTTTGAGACTGCTTTTGATTCAAAGCCGTCGCATCATCACGCCCGATACCTGTAATGTTTTGGTTGTAAGCACTATTTGCTGAAGCATTCCACGTTACAGTAGCATCGGTTGCGACATAATTTGTAGCAGTGGTCTGATCCATTGTAACACCGTATTTTACAGCTAAATAACTTTCCACTCTGTTTTGTTCCGAAACAGATAGCTGTCTTTCATATCCTACAACTTCCTGATAGTCAAATCCACCTCTTTCAGCACCACCGTCTGTATCCGTATTCAGATGGAAGTTTCTTCCTGTAAATGAAGATGGAGTATAGCTACCGGACGGAGCATTATTTTTACCATTTATTTTATAAGGATAAGCGCTTGCTGTACCTGTAGTATAGGCAAATCCTAAAATATTGGTAAGGGATGGATTAAATAAATTAGTAGTTGTAACATTTGCAGGGAAAACAAACATACCTGAAGAAGTCGCGCTATTAATATATGGACCCATTTCTCCTGTACTTGAACCAGCTGCGCTTAATGTTGCTGCACTCACGTTCATCTGTACGTTATATGCCAAAGTGGGAGAAGTTCCTGCTCCTGCTTTGGAAACATTGTAGAATGTTCCTCCTGTTCC
>NZ_BAABHX010000018.1:0-4199 GCF_039542325.1 Chryseobacterium ginsengisoli | reverse complement strand
ACAGGCTCTAAATAAGTCCTGCTTTGGATATAATTTTCTGTGGAACTCAGCTGAGCGTGAACCAAACCTGATATAAGCAAAGTTCCTATGGGGATTAATATCTTTTTCATCGTTTTTAGTTTATAGGAAATGTGAAATCTAAATTGTATGAAGTATTATCAGGAACTCCTGTAGATCCTAAACCTTCCAACTTTTTTACATGTAGCTCTCCATTGGTTTTTATTAATATTTCCCAAATATAGCCTCCACTGTAACTGTTGATAGTTTTTTCGGTTTGAGGAACACACGTACCATTAATTTTTCCTATGATCACTCCTGTAGTCGTCCAAGGTTTTCCAACTCCTGAAGAAAACCCTATTTGGACTCTGTAGTTTTGATTTAATACTGATACACTACCGCCACCATTTATATACATACTTAACGGACAATTTATTGGAGTACATGTTCCGTTTATATTAGCAACGTTTTGTCCATTAGCACTAATGTCATTTTGAGCCTGTTGATCAGCGGCTGCCTGACTGTCATAAGATGAATAGATATTTTCCTGTACGGTATAAGTATAGATTCCTCCGATTGCACCTGATCCACAATTATTTCTGGTAAATGGCTGACTTTGTACTGAGTTGTAATACAATCTAGGAGCATAATTGTATTTAAATTCTTTTAAAATGTTATTTTCGGAATCAACTATTTTTTCAAGCTTATTTTGTGGATTATATTTATAAAATTCTCTAAATCCAGAATCTGATGTTATGGTTTTAACACCTACTAAAGGATCATATGTGTAAGTTGTAATAATAAAATCTTTAAACTCTGTCTTCTTCTTAAAAATATCTAATTTTGAGAGTAGAAGATCCTCACTGAGAGTATCAATATCTAAATCTGATTTACTTACTATCTCTAATTGCAGATAAGATGTAGCATTATTTGGGTCTAAACCGAAAGCCTGCATTATTTGTGAATAACTTCCACCTTCTATTTTAGCTATAATTTGTGTTTGATTGTACCCCCAAATGACTGTTGTTGGAATACCTGACTTCGTTGTGTATTGCAGAAGGTTACCTTTGTTATCATATAGATCATATGTTACTTCAGTCATTGGGATATTTTGACCGTTAATAACGTTTTGTTCATAAGAAATAACAGATGTGGGGTTTAAATGATTAGAATTATCATATTTTGTCTCTATTAAGGATGTTCTTTTTGATGAACCATTAATTACGTTTCCAATTGTTTCTTTTTCTAGTGGAACATTAAGAATATTTGAATTAATTAATTTTATATTGTTTTTTTCAGTAGAATATTTTGTTTTTTCTACATTATATTTTCCATCTGGGAATTTAAGAGACTTAGCAGTAATAAAATTATTACTGTTATATGACAAGTCAGTTCTCGTCACTAAAGAATCACTATTTATATATTCTGTATTTTCTTTATCTGTTAATATTGTTTCTGTAGAATATATAGGATAATAGCCTATAGCGGATTTATAATGTTGTACATAATTAGGATCTCCTGGATTGGTGCCAAATTGGTTACTGACATATGAATTAAACATTGGATGTATCATTGTGACACCGTAAGTAATCGGAGAGTTTTGTAAGGAATAATTGTATTTTTCTTCTTTTAATTTTACAGAATTATTGTCAAAAACTGCTATATTTAGTATAGTTCCATTTTCAAATTTATTACCTTTTACTGAAGGTAAAAATATTGGTCTAGTGTAACTTGAGGTATTATAATGAATATCTTCATTATTAGAAAAAGTGGTTTCTATTTTACCTTTTATATTATTGTTTACATCTAAGTCTTTTTTTATTACTTTAGAATATCCAATACTATTACCAGATGACAAAGCAAAAGTATTATTTATAGAACTAGAATACATAGCAACAAATTGAGCTTGTATAGTCTTTACTACTGGCTTTCCTGCACAATCACCTATTTCAAAAAAGATTTCTGCTTTGTCTTGTCTTAACATAAGGATTGGATTAGGAGTTAAACCAGATTCATATTTAAAAACTGTGCTACCCAAGAAATCATTATTAAAATCATAATTTTTTTGCGCTACTAATCTCAATCCATTTCCTTTATCGTATTTATAATTATTAAATTGATAAAATAAGTTTGGTGCTTCATTTAGTTCATAAATAAATGAAGAGTATCCTTTTGTAGGATAATATATTTTTTCTAAAATACCACTCTTAGCAAAGTTAATATCTGGAACTTTTTTGTTATTATTTATTTCTGTAATCGGAATAGAAATATTATAATTAAAATCGTTTGGATTCAAATGAGCAGTTTTATTATTAAATCCTCCGTTGGCATATCCCCAGTAATCTGTAGCATAAGAATTCTTTGGGGGTAGTGCAGTCTCATTATAAGAAAAAGTATATTTTTCTTCGTTTTTTTTCTTTAGAGAAATTAATTTTAGCCTTTTGTTTCTGTCTATGCTGTATACATATCCAACGGGAATATTTGAAGGATCAACAGATTTTGGTAAAAAATAATCATAATTAAATTCACATTCATCAGCAACTATATTGTTGAATGTCAATAAAGTAATTTTATCTAGCTTTTTAGTTCCTATGTCAATTCTGTCAGAATAATTAAATAATAATTTTCCATTATCACTAACTATGCTTGAAGGTAAAAGATAATTTTGCTTTTGAGAACTAATTAAAATATTATTCTCAAATTTGTTTAGCCCATTAAACTTATTAGGGTTTGGCACTGGAGAAGGATCATTAATGGCAAAAGATTCTAAATCATTAGAGGATGCTAACTGACAATAGTTTTGATAATAATTTGTGGTATAATTTAAAAAACTGGAATAAGATGGGAGATTTAGTAAAGTATCTATGTTATTATAACTAAATAAGATTTTACGATTATTGATATCGATAATTTCAGTGATTAGATAATTTATTCCACTCACCTGATATGCTCCTCCACCTGCGGATTCAATTTTTTCAATATTATTAAATTTATATGTAAAGCCTTTTGGATCTTTTATCTCAAATCCTTCTGTTGTTTTCTTTATTACATAGCCTTTTTTATTTAAAGATGTAAAATAAATTGTAGAGTTATTGCCTGCAGTATAGTTATCAAAATTTGAAATTATAAATTCAACTTTTTCGCCAAATAAATTAAGAATGAAAATATCAGGCTGCATATCTACGGCTGCAAAATTTGTAAATAAACTAGTGAAATTTCCATTTCTGGGTACATTATTATTTGTCGCCATAAAGTACCCGTATGTATCAAACGATGGGGTCTGATTAAAGTTAGTAGGACCATTTTGTAATGGGAAACTACTTGCATAAGGAAGTGTAGATTTGGCAAAATCCAGTCTAAAACGAGTATTAGTAGAAAAATCATCATATCCATATATATTTTGCACAATAGTTGGAAAACTTATGCTCCATCCAAGTCCAACTTGAGTTGCTTCCTCTGTTACTTTAATTCCATTTCCTGAAATATAATTTAAGCTAACAGGTAAATTAATATCTCCAGATTTTAAGTTAAATAAATTGATGCTAGGACTATTACTTCCTGTATATTCACTGTTTTGTATTCCTCCGTATTTTAAAAATGCTTCGCTTGATGGTGCTTTAGGAGATTCAGGAAAATAGTAGTTAGAATAATTTGCCTGTGCATATGTCAAATTTCCTAAAACTGCAAAAAAGCAGAATAAAATTAATTTTATTATTGTGTTAATATTTTTCTTCATTTGTAATTTTATTTTTTAATCAGTTTGGCACTTGCCGTTTTATTCGCATCGGTTTTCACAGAAATCAGATACGCTCCCTGAATTAGTGGCTGGGTATTGATCTTGGTCACCTTATTTTTAGTTTTAACACTCTGCAGCTGTCTTCCTCCCATGTCATACATCACAATCTCTGCATCTTTAAAATCAAAACCGATTTCTACATACGCATAATCCGATACAGGATTCGGATAAATCTTAATATCCTGTTTTTCAATCAGCTGATCGAGCTGCCTGTCTCCCAGTTTTACAATCTTCCAGTTTTCTTTTCCTAATTCTTCCGCACTTGTTCCGGCAAGAATGATCGATCCGTCTCTGTTCAGTTTAATATCGGACAGCCTTTCTTCATGTTTTCTTGATTCTCCTTTCACATGTTTTCTCCACTGCTCATTACCGTTTTGGTCTAAATATAGCATCCAAAAAGTTTCAT
>NZ_BAABHX010000017.1:0-5349 GCF_039542325.1 Chryseobacterium ginsengisoli | reverse complement strand
TCGCAGTACCATCGGCGCTGGTGGGCTTAACTTCTGTGTTCGGAATGGGAACAGGTGAGCCCCACCGCTAAAACCACCCTAAAGGTTGTATATAAGGTTCAGGTTGCAGATTATAGGTCTTAGGTAATAGCTTTCACTGCTACCTGCTACCTTGTATCTATATATCTGATACCTATTTTATCGGTAAATTTCATCACAAAGGCAAAACCAGTTCTGCACTTATAAGGCTTGGTAATTGTAACCAATAGGCTATAAATCTACGGGTAATTAGTACTACTCGGCTATGCTGTTACCAACTTTACACCTGTAGCCTATCAACGTTGTCATCTCCAACGACCCTTAAAAGATGTCTCATCTTGAGGCGAGTTTCGCACTTATATGCTTTCAGTGCTTATCTCTTCCAAACGTAGCTACTCAGCGGTGCACCTGGCGGTACAACTGATACACCAGAGGTTTGTTCAATTCGGTCCTCTCGTACTAGAATCAAGCCCTCTCAAACATCTAACGCCCGCAATAGATAGAGACCGAACTGTCTCACGACGTTCTGAACCCAGCTCGCGTGCCACTTTAATGGGCGAACAGCCCAACCCTTGGGACCTTCTCCAGCCCCAGGATGTGACGAGCCGACATCGAGGTGCCGAACCTCCCCGTCGATGTGAGCTCTTGGGGGAGACTAGCCTGTTATCCCCGGAGTACCTTTTATCCTATGAGCGATGGCCCTTCCATACGGAACCACCGGATCACTATGTCCTGCTTTCGCACCTGATCGACTTGTAGGTCTCACAGTCAAGCACCCTTATGCCATTACACTCTACGCACGGTTACCAAGCGTGCTGAGGGTACCTTTGAAAGCCTCCGTTACTCTTTTGGAGGCGACCACCCCAGTCAAACTACCCACCACGCAATGTCCTTCTAAAAGAAGTTAGGCTCCAAGTAAGTAAAGGGTGGTATTTCAACGTTGACTCCACGAACACTAGCGTGCCCGCTTCAAAGTCTCCCACCTATCCTACACATTACTTACTCAAAGTCAATACGAAGTTATAGTAAAGGTTCACAGGGTCTTTTCGTCCCATTGCGGGTAATCGGCATCTTCACCGATACTACAATTTCACCGAGCTCGTGGCTGAGACAGTGCCCAGATCGTTACACCATTCGTGCAGGTCGGAACTTACCCGACAAGGAATTTCGCTACCTTAGGACCGTTATAGTTACGGCCGCCGTTTACTGGGGCTTCAGTCAAACGCTTCGCTTACGCTAACGCCCTTCCTTAACCTTCCAGCACCGGGCAGGTGTCAGACCCTATACAGCATCTTTCGATTTAGCAGAGTCCTGTGTTTTTGATAAACAGTCGCCTGGGCCTCTTCACTGCGGCCAGCATTGCTGCTGGCGTCTCTTCTTCCGAAGTTACGAGACTATTTTGCCTAGTTCCTTAGCCACGACTCACTCGAGCACCTTAGGATTCTCTCCTCGACCACCTGTGTCGGTTTTGGTACGGGTTGCTTCACTTCGGCTTTTCTTGGATCCGATTTCACTATAACAGCTTCGCCCGAAGGCTAGGCCTTGACACTTCCGTCCGTCTTCAATAGCTACGTCGAACCGTCCCCTTTTTAGTGTGAGCAAGTATGGGAATATTAACCCATTGTCCATCCACTACCCCTTTCGGGTTCGCGTTAGGTCCCGACTAACCCTCAGCTGATTAGCATGGCTGAGGAAACCTTAGTCTTTCGGTGAGGGGGTTTCTCGCCCCCTTTATCGTTACTTATGCCTACATTTTCTTTTCTATCCGCTCCACCAGGCCTCACGACTCAGCTTCTGTGCAGATAGAATGCTCTCCTACCAGATATAATAAATTATAAATCCATAGCTTCGGTATTCTGTTTATGCCCGATTATTATCCATGCCGGACCGCTCGACTAGTGAGCTGTTACGCACTCTTTAAATGAATGGCTGCTTCCAAGCCAACATCCTAGCTGTCAATGCAGTCCAACCGCGTTGCTTCAACTTAACAGAAATTTGGGGACCTTAGCTGTTGGTCTGGGTTCTTTCCCTCTCGGACATGGACCTTAGCACCCATGCCCTCACTGCCGACCATCATTTATTAGCATTCGGAGTTTGTCAGGAATTGGTAGGTGGTGAAACCCCCGCATCCAATCAGTAGCTCTACCTCTAATAAACTATAAATCGACGCTGCACCTAAATGCATTTCGGAGAGTACGAGCTATCTCCCAGTTTGATTGGCCTTTCACCCCTACCCACAGGTCATCCGAAGACTTTTCAACGTCAACCGGTTCGGTCCTCCACTTTGTGTTACCAAAGCTTCAACCTGCCCATGGGTAGATCACAAGGTTTCGCGTCTAATACTACTAACTAAGCGCCCTATTCAGACTCGCTTTCGCTCCGGCTCCGGACCTGAAGTCCTTAACCTCGCTAGTAACATTAACTCGTAGGCTCATTATGCAAAAGGCACGCCGTCACCCAACTTGTGGGCTCCGACCGCTTGTAGGCGTACGGTTTCAGGTTCTATTTCACCCTTCTATTCGAAGTGCTTTTCACCTTTCCTTCACAGTACTTGTTCACTATCGGTCTTTCAGGAGTATTTAGCCTTGGAGGATGGTCCCCCCATATTCAGACAGGATTTCACGTGTCCCGCCCTACTCATTTATCATCTATGTATGCCTTTCAAATACCGGGCTATCACCGTCTATGGCTGTTCTTTCCAGAACATTCTTTTAAACATATAAAGACTTTTGGGCTAATCCGCTTTCGCTCGCCACTACTTACGGAATCTCTTCGATTTCTTTTCCTCCGGGTACTTAGATGTTTCAGTTCTCCGGGTTTGCTCTCTAATAAATTAGAGTGACAGGTCTTCAACCTGACGGGTTGCCCCATTCGGACATCTCGGGATCAATTCGTGTGTGCCAATCCCCCGAGCTTTTCGCAGCTTACCACGTCCTTCTTCGCCTCTGAAAGCCTAGGCATCCGCCATACGCCCTTAACGATTTCTTTCCTATTTTTAGGTTACTCAAGCACTTATAAGTGCTCGGTTTTCTCTTTGTGATGTCTTTACCGTTAATGTCAATGATCTTAATGTCTTCTCTTCTGTCTGATGAACAATTGTTGTTTTTGGCTCCAATCGTAACTTTTAAATCAAACTTCCAAAACTGTGGAGAATAAGGGAGTCGAACCCTTGACCTCCTGCGTGCAAGGCAGGCGCTCTAGCCAGCTGAGCTAATTCCCCCTCTAGTGTTGTTAGTTGTTGGTATTTGGTTTTTAGTCTTTGGCTCTCGCTATCCCCTAATCCCTAAATCCTATTACCTAACTCCTTAATTAGTAGTCTCGGGCAGGCTCGAACTGCCGACCTCTACATTATCAGTGTAGCGCTCTAACCAGCTGAGCTACGAGACTTTGTTTTAGATGTTAGATTTTAGACACTAGAGGTTAGACTAATCTCTAACTTCTAATTTCTAACTTCTTTTTCTAAATCTCTTCCCTATACTAATTTCTAGTGGGTTTTGTATTTTTTATATAAATCAACCAAATAAAAAACTAAAGCTTCTCTTTAAGTAAGTACATGATACACTTAAGTACCTTAATTTTGTTTTACGTCCTAAGACGCTCTAAAATGAGATGTTCCAGCCGCACCTTCCGGTACGGCTACCTTGTTACGACTTAGCCCTAGTTACCTGTTTTACCCTAGGCAGCTCCTGTTACGGTCACCGACTTCAGGTACCCCAGACTTCCATGGCTTGACGGGCGGTGTGTACAAGGCCCGGGAACGTATTCACCGCGCCATGGCTGATGCGCGATTACTAGCGATTCCAGCTTCATAGAGTCGAGTTGCAGACTCCAATCCGAACTGAGACCGGCTTTCGAGATTTGCATCCTATCGCTAGGTAGCTGCCCTCTGTACCGGCCATTGTATTACGTGTGTGGCCCAAGGCGTAAGGGCCGTGATGATTTGACGTCATCCCCACCTTCCTCTCTACTTGCGTAGGCAGTCTCACTAGAGTCCCCAACTTAATGATGGCAACTAGTGACAGGGGTTGCGCTCGTTGCAGGACTTAACCTAACACCTCACGGCACGAGCTGACGACAACCATGCAGCACCTTGAAAATTGCCCGAAGGACGGTCTATTTCTAAACCCATCAATTCCCATTTAAGCCTTGGTAAGGTTCCTCGCGTATCATCGAATTAAACCACATAATCCACCGCTTGTGCGGGCCCCCGTCAATTCCTTTGAGTTTCATTCTTGCGAACGTACTCCCCAGGTGGCTAACTTATCACTTTCGCTTAGTCTCTGAATCCGAAAACCCAAAAACGAGTTAGCATCGTTTACGGCGTGGACTACCAGGGTATCTAATCCTGTTCGCTCCCCACGCTTTCGTCCATCAGCGTCAGTTAAAACATAGTGACCTGCCTTCGCAATTGGTGTTCTAAGTAATATCTATGCATTTCACCGCTACACTACTTATTCCAGCCACTTCTACTTTACTCAAGACCTGCAGTATCAATGGCAGTTTCACAGTTAAGCTGTGAGATTTCACCACTGACTTACAGATCCGCCTACGGACCCTTTAAACCCAATAAATCCGGATAACGCTTGCACCCTCCGTATTACCGCGGCTGCTGGCACGGAGTTAGCCGGTGCTTATTCGTATAGTACCTTCAGCTTTCCACACGTGGAAAGGTTTATCCCTATACAAAAGAAGTTTACAACCCATAGGGCCGTCGTCCTTCACGCGGGATGGCTGGATCAGGCTCTCACCCATTGTCCAATATTCCTCACTGCTGCCTCCCGTAGGAGTCTGGTCCGTGTCTCAGTACCAGTGTGGGGGATCACCCTCTCAGGCCCCCTAAAGATCACTGACTTGGTAGGCCGTTACCCTACCAACTATCTAATCTTGCGCGTGCCCATCTCTATCCACCGGAGTTTTCAATAATAAGTGATGCCACTCATTATATTATGGGGTATTAATCTTCCTTTCGAAAGGCTATCCCCCTGATAAAGGCAGGTTGCACACGTGTTCCGCACCCGTACGCCGCTCTCAAGATTCCGAAGAATCTCTACCGCTCGGCTTGCATGTGTTAGGCCTCCCGCTAGCGTTCATCCTGAGCCAGGATCAAACTCTCCATTGTATGTTTGTTCTTGACTCACTCAAAGTTTGACGCTTTAGTTTTTCCTTACTTGGTTGTTATATTATATTTCAATGAACTTCATTTCTTCCGCTTTTTAACGAAGCAATCTCTCTGTCAGTGTCGCTCCGTATTTGCGTGTGCAAAAGTAATAACTTATTTTTAATTGACCAAATGTTTCTTAAAGAAATTTTAAAGTTTTTTGATGACCTTAA
>NZ_BAABHX010000016.1:0-17570 GCF_039542325.1 Chryseobacterium ginsengisoli | reverse complement strand
GATTTAAAGACTAATAAACAGGATACGTTGGTATCTTTAACACAGTTGAATAAAAATCTGACGGACAACAAATTCAAAGCTGTTCCTCAAATTAAATTCGTCAGCAATTCTAACGGTTATTTTAATTGATAAATATTAAAATAGATTAAATCTCTTAAAAATCTCTCAATTTAAATTGTAACTTTATCTTATGAAAGAGCATATTATGCGAGGGTTCAGATTTGAAACTTACAAAGCACCGGAATTGTCTGTGTTTGACCGGTTATTCGAAATTTTTACCGACTTGTTGACTCATACTTCAGGAGATTTTGATGAAGCAATTGATTGGCTTCGAATGTTAGATGATGAATACAAACTTACGACACCGGATTATACTATAGAAGATTTTATTGAAGACCTTAAAAAGAAAGGTTATATCCGAGAGGAACTAGATCCCACAGGAAATGGAAGTGGAATGAGCTTAAGCTCAAAAATGGAACAGAATATCCGTAAACAAGCTCTTAAACAAATCTTTGGAAATTTGGAGAAAAGCGGAAATGGGAATCATAAAACCAATAAAAGCGGAACAGGTGAAGATACAACAGGAGAATTCCGTAATTATTATTTTGGAGATCCTGTTGAAAAAATTTCTATTACAGAAAGTCTTAAAAATGCCCAAATTAATAATGGAATAGGAGATTTTCATCTTACTGAGGATGATCTGGTTGTAGAAGATAGTATTCATCAATCCCAAATGAGCACGGTTTTGATGATCGACATCAGTCATAGTATGATTTTGTATGGTGAGGATCGTATCACTCCAGCCAAAAAAGTGGCAATGGCATTGGCTGAGCTTATCACGACTCGTTATCCGAAAGATACTTTAGATATTATTGTTTTCGGAGATGATGCATGGCCTGTGAAAATTCAGGAATTGCCTTATTTGCAGGTGGGTCCTTATCATACGAATACGGTTGCCGGACTTCAATTGGCTATGGATATTTTACGGAGAAAACGGAATACCAATAAACAGATTTTTATGATCACTGATGGGAAGCCAAGTTGTGTACGGCAAACTGATGGTACATATTACATGAATTCTTATGGATTGGATGAATATGTAGTTCAAAAATGTTATAATATGGCTACACAAGCTCGGAGATTACATATTCCGATTACCACTTTTATGATTGCTCAGGATCCTTATCTTCAACATTTTGTCAATGAATTTACTGAAGCAAATCAAGGGAAAGCTTTTTATACAGGTCTTAACGGATTAGGTCAAATGATTTTTGAAGATTATGAAGCCAATCGCAAGAAAAGAATACGTTAAAAATTTAAATATTAATGTTTAATTATAATGATTAACATTAAACTATTTTCAAAAAAATAATTAATCAGATTTTAAATACAATGACTGCAAAGCCAGATATAAAAACATTAGGTTCATTAAAAGCATCAAAATATAAAGTAAAAAGTATCAAAGACGAGTTAAGAGATAACTTAAGAAGTAAAATTCTTAACAGAGAGTCTGTTTTTGAAGGGATTTTCGGATATGAAAACACAGTTATTCCTCAATTGGAGCATGCAATTCTCAGCCGTCATAATATTAATCTATTAGGATTGCGAGGTCAGGCAAAAACCCGATTGGCAAGAATGATGACTTCTTTACTTGATGAATGGATTCCTTTTATCGGAGGAAGTGAAATTAATGATGATCCTTTCAATCCTATCTCACGTTTTGCCAAAGAACTTATCAAAGAAGAAGAAGACAATACGCCAATAGAATGGTTGCATAGAGATGAAAGATTTTTCGAAAAATTGGCGACTCCGGATGTAACGGTTGCCGATCTTATTGGTGATGTCGATCCTATTAAAGCTGCCAATCTTAAGCTTTCTTATGCAGACGATCGAGTGATTCATTTTGGAATGATTCCCCGTGCGAACCGTTGTATTTTCGTTATTAATGAATTGCCGGATCTTCAGGCGAGAATTCAGGTTTCTTTGTTCAATATTTTACAGGAAGGTGATGTTCAGATTCGTGGTTTTAAGGTGAGAATGCCTTTAGATATTCAATTTGTGTTTACTGCTAATCCGGAAGATTATACCAATAGAGGAAGCATTGTTACTCCGCTGAAAGACCGTATCGGATCACAGATTTTGACCCATTATCCTGAAAATATTCATATTGCAAAAGAAATTACGAAATATGAATCCAGTTTAGACAGCCGTCAAACAAACGGAGTTTATGTTCCATCTTTGGCTAAAGATCTTTTAGAACAAATTGGCTTTGAGGCTCGTGAAAGTGAATATGTAGATTCAAAAAGTGGAGTGAGTGCACGTATGAGCATCACCGCTTTTGAAAATTTATTAAGTACCGCGGAACGTAGATCTTTATTAACAGGTGAAGAAAAAACTTCCGTAAGATTGAGTGATTTTGTTGGAGTGATTCCGGCAATCACGGGTAAAGTAGAGTTGGTCTATGAAGGTGAGCAGGAAGGAGCAGAAGCAGTTGCTCAAATGTTGATTGATAATGCTATAAGAACTTTATTCACCTCTTACTTCCCGAAAGTTGAAAAGCTGGAAAAAAAGACTGTTGAAGGTCCATTTAGTCAGATTACTGATTGGTTTCTGGAAGATGATGGCTTTTTAGAAATTACAGACGAATCTTCGGATGAGAATTATGCTAAAAATCTAAATCGTATCAATCCACTTGATGAAATTATTGAAAAATATCAACCTGATACTAAACCGGAAGATATTTTATTTTTAAAAGAATTTATCCTTTGGGGATTGGCTGTTAATAAAAAATTGAATAAAGAACGTTTCAAAACTGGAGTTTTCTTTTCTTAATGAATGAAACTTTAAAACAGTATAAATAAAAAGATGTGGAATTACTTTTCCACATCTTTTTTTATATCTAAATTTTTTGAATAAAATTATCAAACCTGAATAACGCCCAAATTAAATTTCTCAGTAATCGGAGAATGATTTGCTGCTTCAATACCCATAGAAATCCATTTTCTGGTATCTACAGGATTAATGATTGCATCCGTCCACAATCTTGCCGCAGCGTAAGTTGCTTCTGTCTGTTTTTTATATTTTTCTGAAATTGAATCTAAAATTTCTTTGTGCTCTTCTTCAGTAATTGTTTTCCCTTGTTTCTTTAACGTAGATTCCTGGATTTGTGCCAAAACTTTTGCTGCTTGTGCTCCTCCCATTACCGCAAGATCTGCCCAAGGCCAAGCTACGATTAATCTTGGATCATAAGCTTTTCCGCACATCGCATAATTTCCTGCTCCGTAAGAATTTCCTGTAATGATCGTGAATTTTGGAACCACAGAATTGGAAACAGCATTTACCATTTTTGCTCCGTCTTTAATGATTCCTCCATGCTCAGATTTTGAGCCCACCATAAAACCGGTAACATCTTGTAAGAAAACTAAAGGAATTTTTCTCTGATTACAGTTCGCAATAAATCTTGTTGCCTTATCTGCAGAATCAGAATAAATTACTCCACCAAACTGCATTTCACCTTTTCCGCTTTTTACTAATTTTCTTTGGTTAGCAACAATTCCGACAGACCAACCGTCAATTCTTGCCGTTGCACAGATAATACTTTTCCCGTAATCAGGTTTATATTCTTCGTATTCAGAATTATCAACTAGACATTTTAAGATGTCAAGAGTATCATATTGTTCAGCTCTCGAAGCTGGCATAATTCCGAAAATATTTTCAGGTTTTTCTTTTGGCTGAGCACTTTCAATTCTGTCGAAGCCAGCTTTATCAGTGGATCCGAGAGATTTCATGATGTTTTTGATTCTGTTTAAAGCATCTTTATCATCTTTAGCCTTATAATCGGTAACTCCGGAAATTGAGCAATGTGTTGTCGCTCCTCCTAAAGTTTCGTTATCAATAGTTTCTCCAATGGCAGCTTTCACCAAATAGCTTCCTGCAAGGAAAATAGAGCCTGTTCCTTCCACGATCATTGCTTCATCGCTCATGATTGGCAGATAAGCTCCACCCGCAACACAACTGCCCATTACGGCTGAAATCTGGATGATTCCTGCAGCGCTCATTTTAGCATTATTTCTGAAAATTCTTCCGAACATTTCTTTGTCAGGGAAAATTTCGTCCTGCATTGGTAAATAAACTCCTGCAGAATCTACCAGATAAATAATTGGAAGTCTGTTTTCCATCGCGATTTCCTGTGCTCTCAAGTTTTTCTTTCCTGTAATCGGAAACCATGCACCGGCTTTTACAGATGCGTCATTCGCAACAATTAAGCATTGTCTTCCAGAAACATAGCCCATTACCACGACAACTCCGCCACTTGGACAGCCGCCGTGTTCCTCATACATTTCGTAACCCGCGAAAGCACCAATTTCTATGGAATCTGAATCTTTGTCAAGAAGATAGTCTACTCTTTCTCTTGCCGTCATTTTTCCTTCGTCACGAAGCTTCTGAAGCCTCTTTTCTCCACCACCTTTTTTGATATCGGCGAGTAATCGATTTATTTCGGATAATTTTAATCTGTTCTGATCTTCTCGTTTGTTGAATTCAATGTCCATAAAAATTTCAATTTTTTCCGCTTAAAGATACTATTTTTTGTATGGAATGAAAATTGATATAAACAATTGTTTAATAAATTGGTTTTCAGAAATTTATGAAATATTTAACAAAAAATGTATTTTTTATGGTGCGTATTTTGCTAACTTTACAATAGAGTAAGTGAGAGTGAAATCTTACACTTTACTCTAAGTTCCTAGTTTATTTTTTTAATAGTTTATTATTTGAAGGCCCTGAAAGTTGAACAAATTTTCAGGGTTTTTTTATTTTATGTTAAATCGCTAATCTCCACTTTTCTGAAAAAAGAATTTTAAATATTAAACTTTCTCAAAAAATCAATAGTTTTAATATTAAATTATTATACGATTTGTAAAACCTATTTGTAAATTTGCAAAAATATTATAAGAAGGTAGGTTATGCATAAATTGGCTCTTTTCAGGTTGCATTTGATTGTGTTTTTATGGGGATTTACGGCAATTTTGGGAAAACTGATTCATGCTAATGCAGAAATTCTTGTTTTTTACAGAATGTTGTTTGCAGCGATCTGTCTTTTTGTATATATCAGAGTTTTTAAAAAAGACAGTATTAAGGTTTCGAAAAAAGTATTTTTCCAGCTTGCTGCGATTGGTTTTTCGATGGCGCTTCATTGGTATTGTTTCTTTCATTCTATTAAAATTTCGAATGTTTCGATTGCTTTAAGTTGTCTTTCTTTATCAACTTTATTTGCTTCGATCTTAGAACCTTTAATTTTTAAAAGAAAAATCGATATTTCTGAAGTTCTGATGGGAGTTGTAATTGTCGCTTGTATTTTATTGATATTTAAAACAGAGTTTCAGTACAAGGAAGGAATTATTTATGGAGTATTTTGTGCTATTTTCGGGACTATATTTTCTGTCTTTAATGGAAAGATGTTTGGAAAGACTAGCTCAGGAAATATTATTTTTTACGAAATTTTCTCAGGATGGTTCATTTTAATGGTAATTTATTTGTTTACGGGACAAATTTTTCAGATGAATGAAATAAGTTACCGCGATATTGCGTTAATATGCTTGTTGGCAAGTGTTTTCACAGCTTTCCCCATGTTGGAATCGGTAAATCTGATGAAATATATTTCGCCTTTTACATTAATTTTAACAGTTAATTTAGAACCAGTTTACGGAATTATACTAGCTTTTTTTATCTTTGGGGAATCAGAACATATGAGTCCGATTTTTTATATCGCTTCAGGAGTTATGATACTGGCAATCATTGCCAACGGATTAATAAAAGCTAAGAAACAAAAAACGTTAAATTAAGCATCAATTTATATGATGAAAAAATATTTTTTACTTGCATTCTCTTTGGTTTTTGGGATTTCACAATCTCAGATCATCAGGAAATATTCCAACGAATTTTTGAATATCGGAGCCGGAGCGAGAGGTTTGGCAATGGGAGGAGCTGTTGTTACCAATCAGGACGACGTTTATTCTCCAATGTGGAACCCAGCTGGTTTGATGGCGATCGAAAAAGATTGGCAAGGAGCTGCAATGCACGCAGAATACTTCGAATCTATTGCAAAATATGATTATCTGGCTTATGCAAAAGTTCTAGAAACAGGAGTTTTTGGAGTTTCTGTGGTAAGATTAGGTGTCGATAATATTTTGAATACAACCCAATTAATAGATACTGAAGGAAATATTGATTATGATAAAATCACAAAATTCTCTCAGTCGGATTATGCTGCAATTTTATCTTATGCTTTCAATCCTGCAGGAAATACAAAATTAGATGTCGGTATCAATGCTAAAATTGTTTACAGAAACGTTGGGAAATTTGCTAATGGATACGGTTTCGGTTTTGATATTGGTGCCATCTACAAAATGGATAACGGTTGGAAAATCGGAGGAATGTTGAGAGATGCAACAACTACAGTGAACTTTTGGAGCGTAAATCAAAAAGAACTTTCGACAGTTGTAAACGGGGAAGAATTCAACCCTGCGCCGAAAGATAAGATGGAATTAACGATGCCGAAATTAAATGCCGGAGTAAGTAAAACATTCAATATCAATAGTAGTGTTTATGTTTTACCGGAAGCGGGAATTAATGTAGATTTTGCTAAAACAGCAGCACTTCTTTCAACTGATTTTGCAAGTATTACACCTTATGCAGGAGCTGAATTAGGTTATCAGAAAATGATTTTTGTAAGATTGGGGGTAAATAGATTTCAGTCGATTACAGATATTGAAGATGTTAGCAGAACAAAGGTTTCTTTTCAGCCAAGCGCGGGTATCGGGATCCGATATAGAGGTCTTACATTAGATTATGCAATTACAAATTCAGGAATCGGAGGATCGAATTTCTACTCTAATTTCTTCTCTCTGAAATTGGATATGGGGCAGTTTAGAAATGATTAAAATTTAAATTAAAATGAAAAAATTATCATTAATTATATTAACGGCTTGTTCGATGCTTGTCTTTGGACAAAAAGTTTCGGATTATAAATATATTTCACTACCTGTTAAATTTGAAACATTCAAAGAAGATTTTCAGTTGGGGGAATTATTAACAAAGACATTGAGAAGTAAAAATTATACTGTGATTTCATCAGATAAATTTCAATGGCCGGCTGAAGCACAAAATAATCCTTGTAATGTTCTAATGGCGGATATTCTTAATGACAGCGGATTTCTGAGAAATAAAGTATTGGTACAATTTAAAGACTGTAATAATAAAGTTGTATCATCAGTTAAGGGAGCTTCAAGCATTAAAGATTTTAAAGAAGGGTTTCAGGATGCTTTAAAACAAACATATGCATCAATTTCTCCTGCAAATCCTATCAATCAGGCAAGTCCGGTAAATAATGTAAACAATACTTCTATTACAACTAATACAGCTTCTACTTCTGCTGTGAAAGAAATAGATATTACAAATAGAAGTCCTGCGGATAATAATGCTGTTAAATTCAGTAATGGTAAAGTTGAGTTAATTAGAATTCAGGTTGATAATCACCAGTTTATTTTGGTAAGTCAAAATAGTTCTTCACCTTTTGCGACTTTTAAAACTACAACAAAAGATGATGTTTTCAGAGTAAAATTACAAAACGGAGAATCAACTTTGGGGTATTATGAAAACGGAAATATAGTGATTGAAATTCCTCAATCTAATGGAGAATATATTAAAGAGGTATTTTCTAAAAAATAGATCTTATTGGTTTTAAAAATATAATAAAAGTCCTCAATTTGATTGAGGACTTTTTGTAAATTTAAATATGAAGTGGTTGAAGTTTATAATTTCTTTTAATTTCGATTGTGTGTTTACCTTCTCATCTATTACGTTAGAAACTGAAATAGAGTAAGTTTTTATTGTTTTCTTGAATCTAATTTACGAAAAAAATACAAATAAGCAAATTTTAATAAAAAATAATTAAAATTTAATCGATTGATTTGAAATTTTGTTTAAGTATTTTGTTTTTTTAAGATAAAATTAATGATTGAAAAAATCGTGTATAACTTTTGCTTTAGTTTTCCCTAAAATCTCCTCCAGAGTTTCCAGGCTTGATTCTTTTATTCTTTTGACAGATTTTAATTTTGATAAAAGTAATTCGATCGTCTTTTCTCCTACTCCCGGAATTTCTTCCAGCTCGGATTTTATGGTAGAATTTTTTCTTCTCGTTCTGTGATGCTTCACTCCGAAACGGTGCGCTTCATCTCTCACTCTTTGCAAGATTTTCAGTGTTTCAGATTTTTTATCAAGATATAGCGGAATAGAATCTTCAGGAAAGAAAATTTCTTCTAAACGTTTTGCGATTCCGACAATAGTAATTTTTCCGTATAATCCTAATAATTTTAAACTTTTCACCGCAGAAGATAACTGACCTTTTCCACCATCAATCAAGATTAATTGAGGCAAAGCTTCTCCTTCATCCAGCATTCTTTTATAACGACGGAAAATCACTTCTTCCATAGTTTTAAAATCATCAGGACCAACCACTGTTTTTGGATGGAAAATTCTATAATCGGCTTTGCTTGGCTTTCCGTCTTTAAAAACAACACACGCAGAAACAGGATTGGTTCCCTGAATATTTGAGTTGTCAAAACCTTCGATATGTCGCGGTTCTACAGGCATTCTCAAAAGCTTTTGCATTTCAGCCATAATTCTGTTGGAATGTCTTTCCGGATCAATGATCTGAACCTGTTTTAATTTTTCCAAACGATATTCCTTTGCATTTTTCTCCGAAAGTTCAACAATACGTTTTTTATCGCCAACTTTTGGAACGATCAGCTTCACATTCGGAATTTCAACGGATAAATGGAAAGGTAAAAGCACTTCTTTTGAATTGGAATCAAATTTTTGTCGGATTTCAATTAAAGCTTCTTCCAAAATATCTTCATCACTTTCTTCAAGGATTTTCTTAATTTCCGTGGTGAAACTTTGGATAATATTTCCGTTTCTTATTTTAAAGAAATTTACATAAGCGGCAGTTTCATCACTTGTCATTCCAAATACGTCTACATCATCAATACTTGGATTTACAACCGTATTTTTAGCCTGATAATCTTCAAGAGCATCCAATCTTTCTTTGATGAATTGCGCCTGTTCAAACTTTAAATTTTCCGCATATTTCATCATCTGATTCACCAGATATTCCTTCGCCTTTCGGAAATCTCCTTTAATAATTCCGCGAATAGCGTCTATTTTTTCATCATAATCCTCCTTGCTTTCCAAACCTTCACAAGGTCCTTCACAGTTTTTAATATGATATTCTAAGCAGACTTTATATTTTCCGTCATCGATTTTATTCGGAGCTAAATTTAAATTACAGGTTCTTAATTTATAAATATGTTTAATCGTATCCAGTAAAATCTTTGCAGGACGTACTTTCGCATAAGGTCCGTAATATTCCGAACCGTCTTTAATTTTAGTTCTTGTCAGAAAAATTCTCGGAAAATCTTCATTTTTAATACAAATCCAAGGATAAGTCTTGTCATCTTTCAGCATGACATTGTAAAACGGCTGATGTTCCTTTATCAGATTATTTTCTAATAAAAGTGCGTCATATTCGCTGTTTACAATGGTGGTTTCCAGTCTTTGGATCTTTCCGACCATAATTCTTGTTCGGTATCCAGGAAGATTTTTATTGAAATAAGAAAGAACTCTTTTCTTTAGATTCTTTGCTTTTCCCACATATAATAAATGTTCATTTTTATCATAATAACGATAAACACCGGGTTCGGAAGGTAAAGTTTTGAGTTGTAATTCTAAAGAAGGATTCATATAACAAAATTACGGAATTTAAAGTCACAAAAAAAGCCGTAGAAATTCCACAGCTTTATAATGTATGTTAAAATTAAATTTTATCCAGCCATTTCAGTATACTGATAAACCAAAAAGCTGAAATAATCCCATTCTACAGAGTTTTTAGGATATTTTTTCATGAATTCTGCGTTGTCTCCGAAAAGAAAATCATAGTTGTCCTCAAAATCATCTTTGTGAAGCCACATTACTTTATCACCTTTTTTTACATAATAAGATTTGATAACGCCACCCCCCAAACTTGGAGAACCCATTACAGAAAATCCTGCCGTTTCTTTAGCTCTAGGATCATGATAAACGGAGATAATATCATCAAATTCAGGATTAATTACCTGCATTAAGAATTCTTTATCGTCTTTTTTGTTTTTCAGGGAAACTGTTTGGTTTACAAAATGAATACGACCATTTGTTGTTGTATTCTTAAGTTTTTTTGTCTGATAATTTCTGATGTTGCCCATGTATTTTGCAACTTTCATGAATTTTTCAGCCTCATTTGGGAATAAATACATTTCGCTAATGTTATCTGCAACCAAAACAGTAGGTTTTTTTGTAACACTGTCTTTAATAGATACTTCAAAGATCTGCCCTTTTTTAGTATCGATTTTACCACAGAAACCTTTTACAGATGTTCCGTCTTTTAAAATAACAGTCGATGTTTTCTTAGGTGATGGTGTATTGAAACCTTCATTGAAAAGGTATTGTTCCATCTTTTTGATTTCTTCTTTAGAATATTTTACTTTCTGTGCGAAAGAAGCTGTGCTTACAAGAAACAATGCAAGCAACAAAGTTTTGAGTTTCATAAGGGTATTAATTTTTTATTTCGGCGGTAAAAATAGTGAAATAAATTGCTTCTTTTATAAATAAATCATATTACCGCAAAAGATACAAAAGATGTTAATAATGTTTAAGATTTCCAAAAGGAGACAAAACAATTTATAGAATAAAGATTTTACATTTTGTCAGGCTTTGTAACCCTTTTTCCAATCATTTCTTTTATATCTTTTTGCGGTAAAATAAGTCTTAATTAAAATTATTTTTTTGAAAAATATAGGCTTGTAAAATTTAGTTTTTGCAATTATTGTTAAATGTGTAATTTTAAGACAAAATTTAGAGAATGATATACGGTGTAGATGTTTTCAGTTTCCATGATGTTTTGGAGATCTGTAAAACTCCAAATAAAGCTAAACTTAATAAAGCTGCAAAAGAGCAGATTTTAAAATCTCAAAAGAACGTAAAGGAAATTGTTGAGTCAGACAGAACGGTTTACGGAATCAATACAGGTTTCGGACCTTTGTGTGATGTGAAAATATCTGAAGAAGAAACCGCACAGTTACAATATAATTTAATTATTTCTCACGCTGTAGGAGTAGGAAAGCCGATTGATAAAGAATTTTCGAAAATCATGATCATTGCTAAAGTTCATGCGTTGTCGAAAGGATTTTCGGGAGTTTCTTTGGAGGTGATCGAGAGATTGATCTTAATGTTGGAGAAAGACATTATTCCTGTAGTTCCTGAACAGGGTTCTGTTGGAGCTTCCGGAGATTTGGCACCTTTGGCTCATTTGGTTTTACCGCTTTTAGGATTAGGTCAGGTTTGGGTTGGAAATGAAATTTTTGAAACAGCTGAAATTTTAGAAAAAAACAATCTTGAACCATTGGTTTTAGGTCCAAAAGAAGGATTAGGTTTGATTAATGGAACTCAGTTTATCCTTTCCCATGCTATCAAAGGTCTGGAAAAATTCGAATACTTGTTGGATTTGGCGGATATGACGGCTGCAATGAGTCTTGAAGCATATAGAGGCTCTGAAAGTCCTTTCAAAAAAGAACTTCACGATATAAGACCATTTGAAGGAAGCAAAAAAGTGGCTGCAAGAATGCTGAAATTCTTAAAAGGTTCTGAAAATATGAAAGCTCACGAATACTGCGACAGAGTTCAGGATCCATATTCTATGAGGTGTGTTCCGCAGGTTCACGGAGCGAGTCGAAATGCTTTTGAACATCTAAAAATGATGGCTGAAACAGAATTAAATTCCGTAACAGATAATCCGATCGTATTAAGTGCAGAAGAATCTATTTCGGGAGGAAATTTCCACGGACAATTGATGGCTTTACCTTTGGATTATGCAACTTTGGCTGCGGCTGAATTAGGAAATATTTCAGATAGAAGAAGTTATTTACTATTGGAAGGAAAATACGGTTTACCAAGATTATTAACGGAAAGCTCAGGTTTAAATTCAGGATTTATGATTCCTCAATATACTTCTGCAGCGTTGGTAACGGAAAATAAAACATTGTGTTTTCCGGCTTCGGCAGACTCAATTCCGACGAGTTTAGGACAGGAAGATCACGTTTCGATGGGAAGTATTTCGGGTAGAAAATTCAATCAGGTTCTTGGAAATCTGGTGAATATTTTATCAGTTGAATTAATGTTTGCAGCGCAAGGTTTAGAATTCAGAAGACCTGCAAAGTGTTCAAAAATTATTGAAGAAAATTATACAATCCTTAGATCGAAAGTAGCAAAATTGGAAGAAGACCGATTGATTGGCAAAGATATGTTGGCAATTGCTGAATTGATTAATGAAAGAAAGTTTGTAGTTAATTAATTTTTTACTTAAATAATATGAAGACTTCCAGAAATGGAAGTCTTTTTTAGTTTTTCTCCCACAGATTTCTATTTTTTAATTAAAGGAAATAAAATCAACAGAAATAAAAATTATTAATTTTGAAAAAGAAAACGAAAGATGACAATTAAAAGAACAGATTCTTCGAACAAAGACTTTCAAAATTTAGTAAAACTTTTAGACGCAGACTTGGCAATTCGGAATGGCGATGATCATGCTTTTTATGATCAATTCAATAAAATTGATATGATTAAAAACTGCATTGTTATTTATATTGATGAAACTCCTGCAGCTTGTGGAGCATTCAAAAAATTTGAAGATAATACCGTTGAAATCAAAAGAATGTATACAAATCCAAATTTCAGGAAAAGAGGTTTAGCAACAACTATTGTAACAGAATTGGAAACCTGGGCAAAAGAATTAAACTATAAAAAAGCTGTTTTGGAAAATTCATTAGAACAAAATGAAGCGCTTTCGGTTTATGAAAAAAGTGGTTATAAAAGAATTCCAAATTACGGTCAATATATTGGGATTGATAAAAGTGTTTGCTACGAAAAAATATTGTAATTTTTAAATTAATATTATTTTTTGCATAATAAAATTAAAGATAAATTGAATTTTATCTCTTTGTAATTCATTGTAAATTAATATCTTGGTTTTACCAATCAAATATTATTTTATATGAAAAGAAATGTTTTTTATCTTTTATTAGCGTTTTTCGTTTTTACAGCGTGTAATAGGGAAGACCTTCAAAACAATCCTTCGAACATCGAAGTTGCTCAAAAAGATCCTTTGACGGCAAAACAGATCAATGAAAAAATTAACGAAACGATTAAAACTAAAGGACGGTTTTCCTGGAACGAATCTTCTGATCATTTTGTCTGGAGTGCGATTTTTCAGGGAAATAAAATTGCTTCTATCGGATTCGGATCTTCATTCGACAGAAATTTAGATTCTAACAATAAAGCAATTGAAAACGAAATTTTAGATTTGATTAAAAAATACGAAGGAAAAACAGACCGAATTTTGTTGTCTTCGGATCAATATTTAAATCAGATTGATGTTGCGATCGAAAAACAGGAAACGGTTATTGCTCTTAGAAAAATGAAAAATATCCGTTATCTGGAACCTGCAGATTACCATTATTTTGAAAATGAGCAAAAATTTGGAACAACTGCAAAATCCAGCGGAAGTTCATCAGGTTGCGGTTTTGAATCAACAGCTTTAAGTGCTGCAGATTATACAACGGTAACACCAAATGCAAAAGCACCTTGGTCTTTCACAAAACATAATATCATCAACGCCTGGAGTTACAGTACAGGAGCAGGAATTACAATCGGAGTCATTGATAGCGGTGTTTCTCCTGAGCAAAGTTTATTGGGAAGCAGCTTCAATAACGGACTTTCTTCCGGAAGAACAATCAGTAAAAATGGAGTATATGTAGATTCAATCTGGCCGTGGAGTACAGGTTACGACGGTTCTGCCGATAAATGTGGTCATGGAACAAGCATGGCTTCTGCAATGGCAGCTCCGAGAAATAATCAGGGGCAACCTGTTGGTGTGGCTTATAATGCAAATTTGGTGACTTACAGAGCGGCTTCAAACGTAGTTTTAGATGGTTATCATGAACAAAACGGTGTGAAAATCGCCTTTACAGAATTGGGAAATAACAATAATGTTAAAATAATCTCCATGTCGATGGGACATATTTTCTCTGTAGGAAAAATTGAAGATGGTGTAAAATATGCCTATTCAAAAGGAAAATTAATTTTCTGCGCTGGAGGAACTTCTACAAGCTTTACGAATTTCGTAGGAGTGATTTTCCCGGCTTGGATGCCTGAAATACAAGCGATCACAGGAGTAAAAGAAAATACCTCGAACCAAAAATGCGACGTTTGCCACTCCGGATCTGAAATTGATTTTACGTATCAAATGGAAAGAGCTTCAGGAAATAATATTCCAGTGTTGAGTTATTATAATGCACAAACAGATTATGTCGGTGGCTCTTCTGTGGCAACAGCTTCTACAGCGGGAATTGCAGCTTTAGTCTGGGCTAAAAATCCATCATGGACGAGAGATCAGGTTTTAAATAAAATGAGACAGTCTTCAACCTATTATCCAACTCCGAATTCAGATTACGGATACGGAAATATTAATGTTTTACAGGCAGTGCAATAAAATTTTGTTTAAATTTAAAATAGAAAAGTACTGTTGTTCACGGACGACAGTACTTTTTCGTTTATACTAACAAGATTAAATTTATCCTATTCTTACGCTTGTCATGCTTAGAGATCCACCAATCAATTCATCATTGAATAAATTCAGATTTTCAGACTTGTCTTTCAAACCTAAACTATAAATCAACGGAAGATAATGATCAGGAGTGGGAATTGCATATTGTAGAGAAATTCCCTGTTTTTGATAATCAATAATATTCTGAAAATTTCCGTCTAAAAGCCAGTTGTTGGTTTTTTCACGGGCTTCAACTGCCCAATCCCAGCCAGCTCCGACGGTATTAACGTTTTTCCAGTCAATTAATCTTAAATTATGAACAATATTTCCGCTTCCTATAATTAAAATTCCTTTTTCGCGAAGTTTATTTAATCTTTTGGCTAAATCAAAATGATATTGCGGAGATTTTGTATAATCAATACTCATCTGAATTACAGGAATATCTGCATCAGGATACATATGTTTGATGACCGACCACGCTCCGTGATCCAATCCCCAGTTATGATCTTCTTCAACTAAAACAGGAGCCAAAAGTTCTGCGGTTTCTTTCGCCAGTTCAGGATTTCCCGGAGCCGGATATTCAACATCAAATAAAGCCTGCGGAAAACCTCCAAAATCATGAATTGTTCTCGGCATATCCATCGCAGTTACCTTCGTTCCATTCGTAAACCAGTGTGCGGAAATACACAAAATGGCATTCGGTTTCGGAATTTCGGTTGCAGCTTTTCTAAAACCCTGTACAAACTGATTTTCTTCAATAGCGTTCATCGGAGAGCCATGTCCAAGAAAAAGAACGGGCATTCTCTGAGTGCTTTTAAAATTGTCACTGATATTTTGTAGATCGTTGAGGTTCATTATATTGATCATTAATAAAGAAAAAAGGTTCAAGGTTTTTAGAAATCCCTGAACCTTTTTATGTTAAATTTTGTGGATTTTTATTAAATAGGATTTCATCCTATTCTGGTTTAAGTCGCCCTTTCAGGGCTCCTAAAAAATCCGTTTAATTTATTATGCTTGTTTTACAAACTGTAATTCACCAGCGATTTTTACTTCTTCGCTTACCATTACACCTCCTGCTTCAAGAGCTGCGTTCCAGTTTAATCCGAAGTCTTTTCTGTTAATTTTCCCTTCAAAAGAAAAACCAGCTTTTGTATTTCCCCATGGATCAACATTAATTCCGTTGAAATCAACATCTAGTGTTACAGGTTTTGTAATTCCGTTGATGGTAAGATTTCCTGTAACTTCGTTATTCAATGCAGAAGATTCGAAAGAAATTGTAGGGTTTGCTTCAGCGTTGAAGAATTCCGCAGATTTCAAATGATTATCCCTGTCTGCGTTGTGAGTAGAGATAGAATCTGTCTGGATTGTTGCAGTTGTTTTAGCATTAGCAAAAGTATCGTCATCAGCGTCGATTTCTGCAGTAAAGTTTGTGAAGTTTCCTTTAATATTAGAAATCATCATGTGTTTTACTTTGAAAGTAATTTCGCTATGAGATAAATCTAGGTTCCATTTTGTAGCCATTGTATTGTATTTTTGTTTGTTATTTATAGTGCAAATTTATATCAAGTGACAGGTACAAATCATTGACGTAGGATAAGAAATGATTTTTGTGATGTTTTTTTGATATATACCCATTGTGCATTATGATAAAAAAAAATAAAGTTGTTCATTTGATTGGTAATCAGTAAATTGTTTTTACCACAAAACATTTACAATAAACAACTTCAGAACAAATTACGAAAGAATTTTGGAAGTTTTACAAAAAATATCAAATGATACTCTTTTAGAGTATCAACGTCGAACTCCAAAATTAAGTGATCAGGAATTAATCAGTTTAAGTTTAACCGCTAGATATATTTAAATAGATAGTGGAAATCATTTATTCAAAATTTTGCTAGAATTCTTCATAAATAAAGAACGAAAGAAAAGTTATAGTCAGGGAAACAAAAAGTGAAAAAATTTTAGATATCATAAGGCTACAATAATACTCTTGGTTTTAGGGACTGTTTAAATTTATTGAATAATAATTTTATAGCAAATAATTTGATCATATTTTTCAGATGATTCCATTAGGATTTCATAATTTGTATATAATCTTCTATCATTATCAAACCAAGAAAAAGTACGCTCAATAGTCCATCGTTTATGAATTCGCTCAAACTTTTTTAGTTTTTTATCCCCGCCAAAGCCATTGGGTAAACAGTTATTTCCTCAACGAACACTTTGGTGTATATGCTTCTCAAGCTTGCCTCGGCTTTGTGATCTCTGTTTTTTCATGTTTTCTCTCTCAATTGTGATAATAGTAAATGGAAAATCTCCAAATTTTCCATTTTAAATAATGGTAATAAACCAATTGCCACTTTGGTAATCATGAGGTAAAAGTTTTTATTGACAGGCTGTTTTAAGCAAATAATCAATTGTATTCCAAATGATAATTAAATGATATTTTCGTTTTCCGTTATCAAAAATAATTTGTGTCATCTGTGGTAAAAACATATTCGAATTTTTTTAAGATACAGAATCACCATCTTATCAAGATCTAAAAACAGTTTTAAAAACTATTCATAGGATATCCATGAAGATCATCGGTTATTGTGGATAAGTATGGATAATATTTTAACTTTAAATAAACCAATATGTTAAGTGTATAAGTTTCCCACAATATACTTTCAATGTAAACATTATGTTAATAAAATTTGGAAGAGTAGGTAAAGATGGTGTACTTTTGCCCCACTGAAAACGAGAGTATTTGGTAGCGCAGAAGAGCCTTTAGACAGGCATGATTTAAGGATCACTTTAAAAAGAAGCAAATTAAAACAAAGTATTTTTTATTTAAAATAATTGTAAAATTAAATTGGATAAAAAGTTGTGAGTTTGG
>NZ_BAABHX010000015.1:0-17989 GCF_039542325.1 Chryseobacterium ginsengisoli | reverse complement strand
GTGACGCTTCTTTTCCTATTCCCAATACATCGGGAGGTGGTGATGGCGGTGGCGGAACTCCCGGACCTCAACCTCCGAAAGATCCGTGTACATTGTCTGGAACAGCATTTTACAGAATATCGCAACAGTGTAGTGAAAATGATGATACGGGTATAGATATTAACGATGATCCTTGTGAAGAAATAAAAGCACAGCGAAATGATGCTACTTTTAATAATAACATTGCTAACTTACAGAGCAAAACAACCTTGAAAAAAGAAACGGGATATTTCTAGAAAAATGACGGAGTGTATGGTTATATGGATAATGCTACTGCAACAGATGAGGCAAACCAATTAGCGATGCCGGATCTAAATGCGTATAATTATATAAAAGGGTATATGCATACCCATCCTAATGATTATTATTATACCAATGCGGATGGATTCACAATTCCCAAGATCGGAATAAAAATATTTTCTCCAACAGATGCTATCTATTTTATGAAGATGCTAAAGAATGCAAAATTTACAGGAAAGCCTTTAGGTGGTGTATATGGTGTTATGGTTGCCAGTATGAATAATTATCAGATTCGTTTTACAGGAACATCAGCTCAGATTAAAGAATTTACATTAGAGCAGCAGTTACAATTAGATGATGATTTTGCAGATTATATGAAAAACAAATTAGATACATCTAAAAAATTGGAATTAGGATTTCTATATTTTTTAGAAACCAAAATGAACATAGCTGGTGTAAATTTATACCGAATGAATGCAAATGGAACTACAACAGAAATACACCTAAATGTTGATAAAACAGATACTGTAGAAAATAATTGTCCAATTTAAAAAATACAACACTATGAAATATTTATTATTTATTTTAACAACTTTCTTTATTTCATGTAATGCTCAGACTGTTTCATTAGAGACCGAAGCACAATGTTATGAAAATCCAAATTGTCCTGAATATACTTATGCAAAAGATATTAACAATTCTTTACAAAAATATTTAGGAATATGGAAGGGAAATCTTAATGGAAATCTATATGAAATAAAATTAAGTAATGGTTTGTATGAAGATTTTGGAATTAAAAGAGATCGATTAATAGGAAGATTAAGAATAACAGATTTGTATGGAAATACTATTTACAGCAGTTTTACTGAAAGTGATGATCAAAAAACACATTTTGCTGGTTTAGGTTTTAGTAAAGATTTACAGCATTATATGATGAGATTTTCAGGACCTGGTGTACCTAGTTGTATCAATCGAGGTACAATTTATTTAAATATGAACACAACAGATCTTACCAAGATGAGTTTTATTTATCTGCTCAGTTATGATATTACAAATGGCGAATGTCCAAGCACTTTTGTATCGACCATTCCTCAGAAACAGAGAATCTATCTGACTAAACAATAATGAAATATTTATGTTTAATAATTATGACTTCTTTTATTTCATGTAATGCGCAAACAATAGTACCAATGAATAATTCTTATTGGGATTATCCAGAACCTGCATATTTAAAAGATACAGAAAATTTTTTGAATAAGTTTGTCGGAACATGGAAATACCAAAATGGAAATGAACAGTTTATAATTATTTTAAAGTAAGAAATAATGCACGATTATAAAGGGTTTTATTCTGATATCTTATACGGTGAATATAAGTATACTAACACATCTGGGCAATTATTAATTAATACATTAGACAAAATTGATTATTCTTATACTAGTAAAAGTTATCATAATATAACAGGAGCAACTTTTATTCCCAATAATTTACCTGTAAAGTGTAATGATTGTAATTTAGGGGAATTTAGGGTTGAGAGCAGTTTTAAAGACCCTGAAAGAAAAGGCTTAATTGGTACAGGTGTAATTTTTCGATACATAAATCCGACTACTATTAAAGTATTAATTATAGGATCAAAAGGAAAGGTTTTAGAAAGTGAGACAGGTAATTTGCCTGATCAGTTACGTGTACCTTCTGCAGAATATACAATGACAAAACAGTAAATGGTAAAGATTTGGATATTTAAATAAAATGAATTCTCTTTCTGAGAAAGCTTTGAGAGAATTAAAAAAATACAAACATGAAAAATTCTATCACCATTTTTATGGTATTAATAGGGCTGATTGTAAATGCACAAACTTATACATTCGATTATCAATTAAAAATAGGAAAGAAAAATAAAATGTCTCCTGATAGAAATTTTGAAGGTTATTCTTTAATAATTGATTCAAAAAATCCACAATATGATATCGGGTTACATAATAACTCTTACGGAGCTTTAAGTGATAATGATAAACACATTGCTTATCATTTTAATTATTCTCAAAACAAAAAAATTGAACGTTTTGATTTTAAAAATTATTTAGAGTTTACACCACAAGATGAATTTGAGATTGCTTATATTATTGTTGAGAAAATCGAAGAAAATAAATATTCTATCAAATGTTATAAGGAACAAAATGCTAAACGTCCTATTTTAGATTTAATAGTTTTCTTAAAACCATACGAAGATGATCTAATTCGCTTTTACCATTTGGATTTAAGCCATAATATTCAAACTAAAATCATCAATAGCCTGAAACAAAAACTGAATGGAAATTATATTTTAGAAGAATATACTGCCAACTATAGGAATAGTAACTCACATTACTTTATAGAAAAATTGGATAAAATAAACTTAACATTAAGTATCCCTAACAAATAGAGTAAGAATTATGAGGCAGAAGATTTCTTCTGCCTTTATTTTTAAATTTAAATTTTTCAACTACAAATCAAAATTTTTTCTAAATTTACTTCAGTTAAAAAAGCACATCAATGTCAAAAAATGAAAACGGGCATGCAAAAAATATTGCAAATGCCAATCTATTGTGTTCGCACATCGCAGATTTAGGAGCAAAATACAATCCTAGCAATCCAAAATTATCACTGGCAAATCTTCAGAGCATTTACAACTCCGCTTTTACAAGTCAGGAAGCAGTAAACAATTCTGTAGCGCCATATTCTTTGGCGGTAGACGATCGTGAAAAGCTTTTCGCTCCGATAGGTAAGAAAATTACAAAGCTTCGTAAAATGTATAAAGCAACAGAAGGTGTTACACAGGCTCAGTTGGAAGATTTCATGACCATTGCCAGAAAACTGAAAGGAGTAAGAAAAGTAAAACCTGTAGCAACTACAGATACGGAGGAAGAACAAAAGCAAAACTCCGTTTCACAGATGGGCTATGATTTCAGAACCAACAATTACGATCAGTTGATCTCGCTTCTTCAAAACACGCCAAACTACAATCCCAACGAAGCAGAATATAAGGTAATAACCTTACAGCAGGAGAAAAGTCACATGTTACAGGCAACACAGGCTGTTGCAGATACTTTCATTCCATTAAATGCAGCAAGAAGCTTAAGGAATACTACAATTTACAATTCAGAAGACAATCTTGTGGATATTTTCAATAAAGCGAAAGACTATCTGTTCACCATTTTAGAAAGCAACGCTCCCGAATACAAAGCAATCTCAAGAATAAAATTCAAAAAACGCTAAAAATAAACAGAGCCTATACAATTGTATAGGCTCTGTTATCAAAAAAATATTTTAATTTTTTTGAGGTATTTTAAATTTCCTTTTCAGTTTACTACCCCTTTTTGTCTTCCCGTAGGGATCTAAGCATAGTATTAGAAATTTTAGAAAAAATCTCAACAAAAACGTAAAGAAATTACAGATCTATAGACTCTGTCTGTCATTCTGAATAGAATTTTGCGAAGCATTATGAAATGAAGAATCTTTTTGTTTTTTTAATTTCCTTTTCAGTTTACCACGCCTGTTTGTCTTCCCGTAGGGATCTAAGCATAGTATTAGAAATTCTGGAAAAAAATCTCAACAAAAACGAAAAGAATTTATAGATCCATAGACTCTGTCTGTCATTCTGAATAGAATTTTGCGAAGCATTATGAAATGAAGAATCTTTTTTAGATATTTTATGTTTCTTTTCAGTTAAGTCATTCACCTTTCTAAAAATATCAAAGATATTTCCTAAAATACATAAGACACCGTCCAATGTATATAAAGCTTTGTCCGAAATATATGAGACTTTGTCCAAAATATTTATTGCTTTGTCTAAAGTATATAAGACAATGTCCAGAATATTTGTTGCTTCGTCCCAAATATATGAAGCCTTGTCCAAAGTGTATAAAACAATGTCCGGAGTATTTATTGCTTTGTCTATATTATATAAAGCATCGTCTAAAGTATATGAAGCATCTTCCCGGATATTTCTCCCGTACACAAAATATTTAAGACCTTCACCACAACAGAAATAACACATATGTCATGTCAATAATAAACCATCTTAAAAGATAAATTCATAATTTAGCATCCTTAAACTAAAATGGAAAATATGGTTGCAATTGTTGATAGTGGTTCTACAAAATCAGATTGGGTGATCCTTGATGATTTTAAGAAGATCTTTCTAAAAACAGAAACTATTGGTTTCAACCCAAATTTTATCAACAAAGAATTGATCGTTCCCGAAATTGAAAAAAATACAAGCTTAACGTCTGTTAAAAATTCGATCAAAAGAATTTATTTTTATGGTTCAGGATGTGGAGTTCAGCAAAACTGCGATACGATCATTGAGGAATTGGGTAAAGTATTTACCAACGCAGAAACAATCGTAAAAGAAGATCTTACCGCAGCGGCATATGCAGCTTACAGAGGAAAACCTGCAATTGTCTGTATTTTGGGAACAGGTTCCAATTCATGTTACTTTGACGGTGAAAATATAAAGATTCAGTTACCATCTCTTGGTTTCCTTGTAGGAGACGAAGGAAGCGGAAGCGCAATTGGCAAACAACTGGTGCGTAGATTTTTTATGCAGAAACTTCCCGAAGATCTTTCATCCGAATTTGAGCAAACGTATAAGCTGACCGTAGATGAGGCATTGAAAAACATGTATCACACTTCACGTCCGAATGCATACTTAGCTGATTTCAATAAATTTGTGGTGGAAAGAAAAGACCATCCGTATTTCCAGAAAATGGTTCATGAGGAAATGCTTAATTTCTTCGATTATCAGGTTCTTCCTTATGAAGAATCAAAAGATGCCGAGATCAGTTTCATCGGCTCAATTGCTTATTATTACGAAGATATTTTACGTTCTGCAGCAGCAGAGCTTAACCTAAATGTGGGACAGATCGTACAAAAACCTATCGAAAGTTTAGTAGATTACCACATTCAATATATTTTATAATTAAAAAACAAAATTCTAATATGTCAAACAAAACCCACCGCGACGAAAAGAACTTTAATCAGGCGGCATTAGATTATCATAAAGCCGAACCTAAAGGAAAGATCGAAGTGATCCCTTCAAAACCACACTCATCTCAGAGAGATTTGTCATTGGCGTATTCTCCGGGGGTTGCAGTTCCTTGTATGGAGATCCACGAAAAGCCGGAAACTGTGTACGATTACACAGGAAAAGGAAATCTGGTAGCTGTTATTTCTAACGGTACAGCAGTTCTTGGATTGGGAGATATTGGTGCAGAAGCTTCAAAGCCTGTAATGGAAGGGAAAGGACTTTTGTTCAAAATTTTTGCAGATATCAACGTTTTTGATATTGAGATCAACGAAAAAGATCCGGATAAATTTATCGATATTGTAAAAGGAATCGCCCCAACTTTCGGAGGAATCAACCTTGAAGATATTAAAGCTCCCGAAGCATTTTATATCGAGCAGAGATTAAAAGAGGAATTGGATATTCCTTTGATGCACGACGATCAGCACGGTACGGCGATCATTTCTGCAGCAGCTTTAATTAACTCTCTGAAAATCGCCAACAAAAATATCGAAGAAGTAAAAATGGTAGTGAACGGAGCAGGAGCAGCAGCAATTGCCTGTACCAACCTTTATATTTCTCTTGGCTTAAAAAGAAAAAACGTTTTAATGTGCGACAGTAAAGGTGTTATCAATAACAAAAGAGAAAACCTTACACCGGAAAAAATAGATTTCATTGCCAATACAGATATTGAAACATTGGAAGATGCCGTAAAAGGTTCAGATGTTTTCATCGGATTATCTAAAGGAAATGTAATGACTCCAGAAATGTTGTTAAGCATGAACGAGAATCCTATCGTGTTCGCATTAGCAAATCCAGATCCGGAAATTGCTTATGATTTGGCATTGGAAACTCGTAAAGATGTGATCATGGCAACTGGAAGAAGTGATTATCCTAATCAGGTGAACAACGTTCTTGGTTTCCCTTATATTTTCCGTGGAGCATTGGATGTTCAGGCAAAAGGTATCAATGAAGCAATGAAATTGGCGGCTGTTCATGCGATCGCTGATTTGGCTAAAGAACCTGTTCCTGAAGCTGTAATTTTGGCTTACAATGTTCAGAATTTACAATTTGGAAGAGAATATTTTATTCCGAAACCGTTTGATAACAGATTAATTACTAAAGTTTCAAGCGCAGTGGCAAAAGCTGCCATTGAAAGTGGTGTTGCAAGAAAAACAATTACCGATTTCGACGAATACGAAAACAGTCTTCTTGACAGAATGGGAAGAGACGAGAAGTTGGTAAGAATGATGCAGAGCCGTGCAAAAGCAAATCCGAAGAGAATCACTTTAGGAAATGCTGAAGAATACAACGTTTTGAAAGCTGCACAGATTTTATATGAAGAAGGAATTGCGTATCCAAGTCTTTTAGGAAATAAAAAATACATCCAGGAACAAATGGAACGTTTCGGAATCACGCTTGATGTTCCGATTATTGATCCAAGTGATGATGACCAGAAAGAAAACAGAAAGAAATACAGAGAAACACTTTGGAAACTTCGCCAGAGAAAAGGAATGAACGAATACAAAGCGAAAAGATACGTTCGTCAGAGAGATTATTTCGGTCCGTTGATGTTAAGACATGGTGATACTGACGGATTGATTGTTGGTTTTTCTAAAAATTATACTTCGGTTCTAAGACCGGTTTTGGAAGTTATTGAAAAAGATAAAGGTGTTGATAAAGTAGCAGCAATGATGATGATCTTGTCTGAAAAGAAACCTATTTTCTTTGCAGATACATCCATTAACCAAAATCCTACAGCTGAAGATTTAGTAAATATTGCTAAAATGGCAGAATTCACAGTGAAATCTTTCGCAATCGAACCAAGAATTGCAATGCTTGGATTTGAAAACTTTGCAGCAATTTCCGAAACATCGAAGAAGGTAGCAAAAGCAGTAAGTATTCTTCACGAAAAATATCCGAAAATGGTTGTTGATGGAGAAATCCAGCCGGATTTTGCAATGAATGCAGATCATTTGAGCGATTATCCTTTCTCAAAGCTTGAAACAACTCCTGCAAATACCTTCATTTTCCCGAATCTTGAAAGTGCAAACTTATCTTACAAAATTATCAGAGGAATGAAAGTGGCACAAGTAATCGGGCCAATCTTGATGGGACTGAAACAGCCTGTTCACGTTTTACAGATGCGTTCAAGCGTAGACGAGATTGTAAATTTGGCAACAATCGCTGTTCTTGATGCTCAACGAAGAGAGAAAAAAGATAAGAAATAATAAAAATCTATTCTTAAAGATAAAAAGCGGTACACAATTTCAGTGTATCGCTTTTTTATTACATGTAAAATCGTCCTAATTTCACAATTTTGTGATATTAGGACAGGTAAATAAAAAAATATTAAGTCTTCCTAAATGCCTTTGTATATTGAGTTTTTTAATCGAAAAAGAAGTTGTAAAATAATATTTTTTAGGAAGCATTAAAAAAAACGCATTTACTTTATGAGAAAATAAATACTTTAGGAGGACAAAAAAAATTACTATGAAAAACATTAAAAAACTTTCAAGAGAAAATTTAAGACACATTGTAGGAGGGCTTAACACTAATCCTCAGATATCCCCCGATGGAACTTATTATTGTCTTAGACCTCAAGGGCAGCTGTGTTTAGTCAATGGTTGTTCGCCAATGTGTGTAAATGGAGCATGTCACATAAGTATGTGTCTGGATATAAATCCTTAAAGTATTTTTTACATTGAAAATTTAGAACCTGTCCATTTGGATGGGTTTTTCCATGTTTATTAAATAGATTAAAGTCCAATTTTCTATATTTGATAGTATTAAAATTAATATGATGAGGTTTAATGAAAAAGCAATCATCTTCGATATGGATGGAACTCTTGTAGACAATATCCGTTATCATGAAGATTCCTGGATTGTATTTTTAAATGAATATGGAATTGATATAGATGTGGAAACTTTTGCTCCCCAAAATCATGGAACATTGGATGAAATGATCATTCGCTTTTTCGGAAACGATTTGTCGAAAGAAAGATTGTATGAATTGGGAATTAAAAAAGAAGAAGCTTACCAGAATCTGTATCGTCCGAATATCAAAGAAGTGAATGGTTTAACACCGTTTCTTCAGAAATTAAATCAAAATAATATCAAGATAGGACTTGCGACAATGGGAATTCCCAGAAGTATTGATTTTATTTTAAATGGTTTAAATATCAAAAATTATTTTCATCAAATCACAGGCGGACTTGAAGTCGTCAAAGGAAAGCCAAATCCTGAAATATTTTCAAAAACACTTGAAAAATTACAAATTGATGGCAAAGATGCTATCGCAGTAGAAGATTCAATGGGTGGAATAAAAGCCGCAAAGGATGCCGGTTTGAAAGTTGTAGGAATTACAACAACTCATTCAGCGGAAGAATTATTAGACAACGGTTGTTTTCAAGTAATAAATGATTATTCAAAAATTGAGATTGCTTAGGAATTTTTTAGCTAAGTAATTTCAAAACATACATGATTTTACAAAGACTCCAAATTTTGGAGTCTTTTGTTTTTATGCACAGATGTTAAAATGATAGATAAAAATTAAGTTAAAAATCATTCGCGCGTGAAATGAAAACATTAATTAGTTTAATTTGCTATATTTGGGAGTTTTAAAAATTAATCATGATATTTTCATTACAAGGCATTGTTCAAGAACTTACGCCTACCTACGCAGTAATCAACGTACAAGGAGTTGGTTACTATGTAGGTATTAGTTTGATGACTTCGCAAACACTTACATTAAACAAAGAAACCGTACTTTTTATTCAGCAGATCATTAGAGAAGATGCGCATTTATTGTTTGGATTTAACACTCGTTCAGAAAAAGAGATGTTCAATCTGTTAATAAGCGTTAATGGAGTAGGAGCTGTTTCAGCACTTATTTTATTGTCAACTTTAAGTCTTGAAGAGATTGCTTCAGCGATACTTTCCAAGAATAGCGCACTGATTCAAAAAGCTAAAGGACTCGGTGTAAAAACCGCCGAAAGAATTATCGTAGATCTTAAGGATAAAGTGCAGAAATTCAGTAATCCGGAAGAAAATATTTCTACATTTGTGAATAATAAAATCAAGGATGAAGCGTTATCTGCATTAGAAGTTTTGGGGATTCCAAAGCGAATGAGCGAGAAGCTTGCAGATAAAATAATTAAACAAAATTCCGACGTTTCTGTAGAAGAGTTGGTAAAACAAATTTTAAAAAACATTTAACATTTGGTGGCAAATAATAAGTATCTCAATATATTTCTGTTCCTGTCGTTTTTGCTTGTGTCAGTCAGCACATTTGCACAGAGGCGACCTGCAGCACAGGTGCGTGATACCGCAATTATCAAGAAAGATTATCAGTTGGCAGACCCTACACAATATGAAGCCTATTATGATATAAAAAGCGGGATGTACTTTGTATATCCTAAGGTAGGAAATACAATAACCGGACCACCGACAGCAATGTCTCCTGAAGATTATAAGGAGTTCATGATGGAGGCTCAGACAAAGGCTTATTACAAAGAGAAATCAGACCGATACAGTTTGATGTTCAGAAAAGATAAGACCGATGCGCAGAGAAAAGGTTTGATTCCTTCTTTACAAATTAATAACCGACTTTTCGAAACAATTTTTGGAAGCAATAAGATTGAAATTATTCCTTCAGGATATGCTTCTTTTGACTTTGCCGGATTGTATCAGAAGATCGATAATCCGTTGATTTTACCTCAAAACAGAACGAGTTTTACTTTTGATATTGATCAAAGAATTCAGCTAGGTTTAATTGGAAAAGTGGGTGAAAATCTTCAGCTGAAAGCCAATTATGACACTCAGAGCGGTTTTGCTTTTGAGAATAGAATGAATTTGGTTTGGCAGGCAAAAGGAAGTTGGAAAGATCTGCAGCAGAAAGGGTTACAGGATGTTGATAAACCGAGTGCGGGAGGTGAAGATAAAATCATTAAAAGAGTAGAATTCGGTAACGTAAATATGCCACTTTCAACCAGTTTGATACGTGGTTCTCAATCATTGTTCGGGGTTAAAACAGAGTTTCAGTTGGGTAAAACTTACGGAACAGTTGTGCTTTCCCAACAACAGGGTGAAGCGAGAAATATTACCGTCCAAGGTGGTGGTGTACTGAACAACTTTAAGTTAAATGCAATTGATTATGAAGATAATCAACACTACTTTTTGGGACATTATTTCCTTGATAATTACGATAATGCTTTGTTAAATTATCCTCAGATCAACTCAAAGATCAGCATTACAAGATTGGAAGTTTGGGTTTTGGATCAGGGGAACAGTAATCTTCAGTATCAGAAAAGTATTGTCGGAGTAAGAGATTTGGGGGATGCTCCAGGAGTTCTTCCTAATAACGATCAGACAGGATTTGGCTTATATTCTACAGTAAACGGATTACCTGGGTTAAGAGATGCAAGTACAGCCTATAATGCAATTAAAGGACAAAATCTTCCAGTTGCGTCCGGTACTACAGAGGTTTATCAGGACGGAGAGCATTTCATATTTAATAAAAAAGCAAGAAGATTAAATTCTAACGAATATACATTACAGCCACAGTTAGGTTACATTTCATTAAATCAAAAATTGAATGACAACCAGCTTTTGGGAGTTTCGTTCTCATATACGGTGAATGGAAGCAATCAAGTGTATAAAGTCGGAGAATTCTCGGAGGAAAGTACGGTTTTAATGACCAAACTTTTAAAGCCGAATACTACTGTAAAAACATCCTCTCCAATGTGGAACTTGATGATGAAAAACATCTATTCTCTGGATGCAGGACAGGTAAATCAGGATGGGTTTCTTTTGAACGTTTTATACAGAGATCCACAATCCGGAGGTAAAGTAAATTATCTTCCGGTAGCCAATAATCCGCTGGTAAACAATGTTCCTTTAATTAAATTACTAAACTGGGACAGACTAAATGCCAACGGTGACTTACAGAATAACGGCAGTACAACAGGAGACGGGATTTTTGACTTTGTCAACGGAATTACCATCAGACCGGAAACAGGAAGAGTGATCTTTACAAAAGTTCAGCCTTTTGGTAGCTATATTCAGAATGTGATAGGAAGTAATGATCCTCAATATGTTTTCTCAGACCTTTATAATCAGCAAAAGCAGGTTGCTGTATCAAGTAACTTGGCACAGCGATATACGATTGAAGGACGTTATAAAGGAACTCAGGGACAGGGAATTTCTTTAGGAGCAGTAAATGTTCCTCAAGGTTCAGTAAAAGTTTCTGCAAACGGAGTTCAGTTGACAGAAGGAATCGACTATACCGTTGATTATATGTTGGGAACTGTTACAATCATCAACGATCAGGTAAAGCAATCAGGACAGGCAATTAATATTTCATTAGAAAATCAATTGACATTTAATACTCAGAGAAAAAGATTCTTGGGATTAAACTTAGAAAGAAGATTTAATGAACACTTTATTTTGGGTGGAACTGTTGTTAATTATTCCGAATCGCCGCTTACACAAAAAGTAAATTATGGTCAGGAAGCCGTGAACAATACAATGGCTGGAATCAATTTGATGTACAACAACCAGTTGCCGTTCCTGACAAGATTAACAGATAAAATTCCATTTGTAAATACAGAAGCTCCATCCAATTTAAACTTTAAAATGGAAGGCGCATATCTACTTCCTGGATTAAATAAAGGCATAAACGATCAGTCTTACATTGATGATTTTGAACAGACAACCTCAAAAATTACACTAAAGGAACCGACAGCTTGGAGCTTAGCTTCAAAACCTGAAAAAAACCAGGCTGATCCTCTTTTTCAAGGAGCTGGTAAAAATAATGACAGAACGGAAGGTTACGGAAGAGGTTTGTTGTCATGGTATAATATTGACCCGAGATTTTATGGGGTAGGAGGTAAAGCTCCTGCAGGAATTACACAACAGTCGGTTTCAAACCATGCTTCAAGAAGAGTTTTATTCTCAGAAATTTTTAACAACAGAGATTTCGTAGCAGGTGAACAGACTTATACGAATACCTTTGATATTTCATATTATCCGGCAGAAAAAGGTCCTTATAACTCGAATCCTAATACGGAAAGTACTTCGCAAAGATGGGCAGGTATTATGAGACCTATTAGTGTTTCCAACTTTACAAGCTCAAATATTGAATATGTAGAATTCTGGATGATGGATCCTTATGCGGATGGAAATGCTTTAGGAACAGCTCCGAAACTTTTATTACAGTTAGGTAACGTATCTGAAGATATTTTGAAGGACGGACAAATGCAGTACGAAAATGGTCTACCAACACCTGCAGCTCCATCTACAACTACAAACTCAAACTGGGGAACTCAGCCGAAACAGCCACCTATTTTGTATGCTTTTTCAAGTGAAGGAGCAGATAGAGCAGCACAGGATGTAGGATATGACGGTTTAAGTTCTGACCAGGAAGCTGCCTTATATGGAAATACATTTACCAATCCGGTTACAGGTTTATCCGATCCGGCTGTCGATGATTTCGTATTTTATCTTTCTGATAAATTTACAGGGAATCAGGCTTCATCTCTTGTTCAGAGATATAAGTACTTCAGAGGTCCGGAAGGAAACTCTCAGAGTAATTCTTTGGAAGTGTCTTCACAAAGTCCCGATGCAGAAGATATCAATAAAGACTACAACTTAGATCAAAGTGAAAATTATAATCAATATGAAGTAAACTTAGATCAGGGAAGTTTAGCTTTAGGAACTAATAATATTGTTGACGTAAAGACTGTTGAGGCAACATTCCAAAATCAGCAGAAAGCTAATGTGAAATGGTATTTGTTCAGAATTCCGGTTTCACAGTATGTTACGACTGCGGGAGATGCTGATCCTTCAATTTTAAATAATGTAAGATTTGCAAGATTATTATTAAAAGGTTTCGATCAAACATCAACATTAAGATTCGCGACAATGGATCTTGTGAGATCAGACTGGAGAAAATATCCAAAAAACATTGCTACTACCGGTAATTCTGGAGCGACAGATGAAGGTACTTTAGCGGTTACTAATGGTGATTTTGAAGTTGGAAGTGTTAATATTGAAGAAAATGCATTGAATCAACCTCCTTATGTACTGCCTCCGGGAATAGACAGACAGATTTTAAGCGGTAATGCAGGTGCACAAAGACAGAATGAAGCGTCTTTATATTTAAAAACTACATCTCTTCCTCCTTCTGAAGCGAGAGGGGTATTTAAGAATACTTCTTTAGATATGAGAAGATACAAAAAACTAAAACTTTTTGTACATACTCATGATCCAAAAAACACTGATCTGAATATTGGACAAATTGATCAGAAAACCAAATTTTTCATCCGTATTGGTAGTGATGCAACGGACAACTATTATGAATATGAATCTTCATTAAAGATTACTCCATCGAATGCAACTGCTCCTATGGAAATTTGGCCAATGGAAAATGATGTAGATTTAAATATTCAGGATTTTGTAGATGCTAAAATAAGAAGAGATAAAAATCATCCTTCAGAAATTGTTAAAAGGCTTAAAGATGATGTTTTTGATCCGGGTAATACTTTTAAAAGTCTTTACATCAAAGGTCGACCAAGTTTAGGAAATATAACCACTATTATGATTGGTATCAGAAACGGGTTTGATAGAGGTTCAGGAGCTGCTACTGCAATAGACAGAATCCTTTGGGTAAATGAAATCCGTCTTTCCGAAATTGAAAACGATGGCGGTTATGCAGGAAATGCAAGTTTGAACTTCAACCTTGGAGATTTTGCAACAGTAAATACAGCGGCATCTTATACATCGGTTGGTTTTGGAAGTATTGATTCTAAACCTGCGGAAAGAAGCCAATCTACTCAATCTGCTTTCAGTATTAATACGGCAGTTAATGTAGATAAATTCTTACCGGCGAAAAGCGGTGTCAAGATTCCTGTGAATTATTCATATTCTCAGACTATCGAAGATCCGAAATACAATCCTTTGGATACGGATGTTGAGTTTAATAAGGCTGCGAACAAAGAACAGTTGAAAAAGGTTGCAAGAACGTATACTCAGCAAAGAAGTCTTGGAGTTGTAAATATGCACAAAGAAAGAATGAATCCTAATAGAAAACCAAAATTCTATGATATTGAAAACGTATCGGTGACTGCGGTTTACAATGATGATTTCTACAGAGATATTTATACGAAGAGAAATTACAGACAATATTTGAGAGGATATGTAGATTACAACTACACTTTCAAACCTTGGGTAATTCGTCCTTTCAATAAAATGATCAGCGATACGGCGAAGTCTACGAAATATCTTAAATGGGTAAAAGAATTTAATCTGAATCCAATCCCAACAAGATTCTCTTTCAGAACTGAAGTTGACAGAAACTACAACGAATTAGAGTTTAGAAATATTGATGCAATCCTGAATGGAAATTATAATGACGATTTCGGAGCAATCAGAAACAGAAATTTCTACTTCGGATGGCAGTATGGATTAGGATTTAATTTTACTAAATCTTTAAAATTAGAAATCAACTCTGCAACAAGAACATTGAATGATAATGTAGATGTGAATTCTATGAATAACAATTCAATTTTCGGAAATGTATTCAGAGCGGGTCGACCTGTATTGTACAATCACAGAGTTCAATTGAATTATAAATTACCATTCCAGTATCTTCCGTATTTGGATTTCATTGATGCAGAATTGGGTTATGGATTTACTTATAACTGGAATGCAAGATCAACGGTTCTATTGGCAAGTCCGGACGGAAGTTTAGGTTCAATAGGACAGAATACAAATGTAATTCAGGCTACGGCTACTGCAGACTTTACGAAGTTCTTTGGTCAGTTTAAATATTTCAAAAATATTTCTACAAAACTTCAGAAACGTAAGCAGGAAGTTGATTCATTGAATAACGCTTACACTCAGCAATGGGAGAAAAACAAGTATGCTTATAAAACATATAAGTTTAAAAACAGGTTGACTCCTCTTCAGAGCATGGCGTACCTATTGACATCAATGAAACAATTGGATATTAATTATTCTGAAAATAACGGAACAGTTCTTCCGGGGTTGTTATCAGCTCCAAACTGGTACGGTTACGGACAGACTTTGGGAGGTCCTACAATTGGATTCCTATTCGGTTCTCAAGCGGATATCAGAAGAACGGTAATGGAAAATGGCTGGGTGAGTGATTCAGAATTTATGACCGATCCTTATGTACGAATGTCAACAAGGGAACTGCGTGCGAATTTGCAAATAATGCCGATGAATGATCTTAGAATTGATATCAGTGCATTGCATAATTATAACAGAAACTTTACCCATACAGGATTTAATTACAGAGATCCAAATACAGGAATTGCAAACCCGAATTATACATTTGCTAATGATTTGGTTACATATTCCAATTCGGTTGTTTTATTGAAAACAGCGTTTAAAGATGGAGCTGCAATTTATCAGGCGATTAGAGCAAATGCTCAGGCTTTATCTCAGCAGATGCCAGGAGCTCTTCAGCCGGATGGATTTAAAGATGGATACGGAATTTCAAATGCTTATATTTTGATTCCTGCGTTCAGAGCAGCAGTGGAAGGTAAGACCGTAAAAGAAATGACAAATCCTAAAAAAGCAGGATTGCCAATTCCAAACTGGAAGATTACTTATTCAGGATTAAGAAATGTTCCTATCATTAACGGACAGTTCTCTAAGTTTGATCTTTTACATTCTTATCAGGCGACGTATACTGCAACAGGTATTCAATCAAGTATTGATTATTTTAATACATTGAATTCACTGACAAGTTCTGGAAGAGATATTAATGATGATTATATTAATCCGTTTACTTTCGCTCAGGTTGGATATGTTGAAAACTTCTCACCACTTATCGGAGTAGATATGACGATGAGAAATAATATTCAGTTTGGTATTCAGTACAACAGATTACGAACATTATTATTAGGATTGGTAAATCATACATTAACGGAAGATTCAAACAGTGAATATGTAGTAAGAGTAGGATATATCATTAGAAACTTCAGATTAGGAATGACGAATGTGAGAGGAAGAGGAAAAGCGAAAGGAACCGACCTTAACATCAGGGGAGATTTTTCACTAAGAGACAGTAAGACAAGTATTACAAATATCTTATTGGATGATTCACAGGTTACAGGAGGACAGAGGCTGATGAACATTAAGATCTCCGCAGACTACAATGTTTCGGAAAACTTAAACTTAAGAGTATTCTACGAACAGATGACTTCTAAGTACAAAATCTCAACGGCATTCCCATTGTCAACAATCAGAGCAGGTATTTCTGCAACGTTTACATTCGGAGACTCAGGAGGTTTCTAATTAGAACCAAAATAAATTTAAATGTCCTTCAATTTTTGGAGGACATTTTTTATATCCGATATTTGAACCTTCTAGAATTTTGAATACATTTGTAGAAATAAAAAATTAAAAATGAACACACCATCAGAATTAAAGTACACTAAAGATCACGAATGGATCAAGATTGAAGGTAACGTTGCTACAATCGGTATTACAGACTTCGCACAGGGGGAACTTGGAGATATCGTTTATGTAGATGTAGATACTGTAGATGACGATCTTGAAGGAGGTGCAGTTTTCGGAAGTGTAGAAGCTGTAAAAACAGTTTCAGATCTATTCTTACCTATCGCAGGAAAAGTAATTGAGTTCAATGCAGATTTGGAAGGAGAGCCTGAATTGTTGAATTCAGATCCTTATGGAAACGGATGGATCATTAAATTAGAAATTGCTGAAGGTGCTGATCAGTCAGAATTGCTTACTGCAGAAGAATACCAAGCCATCATTGGATAATATTTCAAAAATATTTAGTAAGATTTTGCCCATTTATTGGGCATTTCTTACTTATATGCTTCTTAAACCGGGGGAAGAAAACCACGAATATTGGTTTATGTTCAGTGGTATCGACAAAGTTTTACACTTGAGCATATTTGCGGCATTAGGTTTCTGTTTTATAGCCGCTTTCCCAAAAATCAAATTCTATTATTTTATTCAGATCATCCTTTTATATGCTTTCCTTACAGAGATTCTACAAGAAGATATGGGACTTGGCAGATCTATGGAAACTCTGGATATTGTCGCAGATACCATTGGTTGTCTTATCGGATACTATGTATATAAGCTGCTTATCAAAAGACTTTTTTAAAATAACCATCTTGCATGGCTCAGTTATGTCATGTCGATGAGGTTAACAAATAATCAATCCCAAAGAATTCTCACAATTTTTTGTCATTTCGACGGAGGAGAAATCCATTATCCACAAGCCAAAGCCTTTTTACTCTAAACCTCTCCAATTTTTCTCAGGAGCTTAATCCCGCTCTCCACTATATCTTTTTTGTTACGTCTTTCGCTTCGCTCCGCCCGCAACCAAAAAGGATGCCGTTCCTATCGGGGCTATGGTGTCTGTACCATATAAAAAATAGTAACTTAAAAAAAACTTTCGTCAATTCCTTAATAAAAACAATCATTTTTTTGTAAACCTGGAATAAATATATACACTCCACGATTCCCCTCCTTTGGAGGGGTGTCCAAAATTCAAAGAATTTTAGACGGGGTGGTTCAAATCGGAATCATCTTTCGAAAGAATCTCTCCAAAATAAACTTTCCTAAAACCACATCCCGAAAACCTGCCATTTTTACATGTCA
>NZ_BAABHX010000014.1:0-24309 GCF_039542325.1 Chryseobacterium ginsengisoli | reverse complement strand
TAGGGTGGTTTTAGCGGTGGGGCTCACCTGTTCCCATTCCGAACACAGAAGTTAAGCCCACCAGCGCCGATGGTACTGCGAATAGCGGGAGAGTAGGTCGCCGCCAGTTTTTATTTAAAGTCTCATACATGTATTTGTATGAGACTTTTTTTGCATTAAACTGAAACAATTTATCTTGGCATAAGCAATCTCAACTATTCTAATAAAATATAAATTGAATTGAGATTCTTTTCCAGAATAACAAAGTGGATGATTATTTGAAAATATTGAAACGACAGATTTCAATGTAGCCTTGATGGAAACGGTTACCTCATAGCAAGAATTGGCTCTGAAAGAAAATAACGGTACGAGGAGTATGAGTGGATAGCGAGGAATAGCCTAGAAAATAAAATCTAGTTATTCTAAAATAACAATTGTCTTGAACTTCTTTTAAATCTTATCATTACACAAGAAATTTTTTAGGGAGCACTTATTGTAAAAACAATTAAGCTGTTATATGTCGTTGCTGGAATTGTAACGGAAACACCACTTAATTCTAACTGCACAGGAATATTTGTGTAAGATGCCAAAGAAAGTATTGCATTGATTCTAAATAATTCAACATCTGTTGTTAAAGGAACGGTGATATAAGTTGTTCCACCAGTGAGAGTACATCCTACACAGGCTGTTGTCCCATTTCCTGTTCTTCTTGCTTGTAAAATAAGGTTGGAATTCCATGTTGGATTAGCTTGATAATGTACGCTTATTTTTCCATTTCCTAATAATAATGGTACACTCGCTCCCAACAAAACCTGATTAGTTGCACTTTCATAAGTTCCTGCATAATTTGTTCCGGCTTCAGTTATAGATGGAATTGTTACCGTCCAATTTGTTCCACCGACCGTTAATGTCCTTTGAGATTTTAATTGACAGCATAAAATTAAAAGAATAACTAATGTACTTTTCTTGAAAAATTTCCTGTAAATAAGATTATTAATAAAGTTCATTTCTTTCAATTTATTCTGTAATGGTATAAGTGATAATAACGGGCGTATTCGTTCTTGCTGATAAATTGGCATAAGTATTCGTTGTCAAAGTTATGGTAAGTCGATGTCCGTTATTTGCTCCGTTTCCTGTAAAAGCTCCGCCAATTCCGGTGATGATAGTCTGTGCTGTTGTAGTAAGAGTAACTTGTGCAGAAGGTGTTCCCAAAGTTCCTCCTCCCGAACCGGAAGCTGCAGCTGCCAGAATTTTAATATCAACTCCGGGAATGACCTGATTGATCGAAGCTGTAATTCTTCTTGTTAATCCTGCAGGTGCAATTGCTGAAGTATAATTGATCCATTTTGTTGTATTTGCTGCGGGCGCTGTTACAGCATTTCCTGCTTCGGTAGGCGCGGTATAATTTAAACTTATAGCTCCGGTAGGTTCTATATCCATTAAGGTGACAACAGGTAATGTGACAGCAATACTTCTGTTTCCTGTAGTTTGTGAAAATACTTTGCAGGATAAAATTAAGCCGAGTAAAAAAGTCAGTTTTAAATAATTCATTTTCGTTTTCTTGTTTCGTTGTAACTTACTTTTATAGATTCCTGCTGATATTTTACTTCTGTCTGCTGTTTTATGATATTAATGGTTAATTTTTTTGTTTCTGAAGATTTTAAAATAAACTGAAACTCGTCAATAGGAATTTTATATCTTTTATCTAAACCGTTTCTATAGATTTTTACTTTCCATTCTCCGGGACGAAGATAGGTAAAGTCGAAATTTTCTCCGATGACAACCATTTTTCTATAAATCTGATCGCCGTTTGAAGTTTCAACAATGATATTCTCTTTTTTCTTTTTATCTTTTTTAATGGGTAACTGGGCAAAACTTGCCTGTTCAGTTTCTGAATATTCAATTGTTCCCTGAATGGTTGCTGCAACTGTTAATCCGAAATTGAAAATATTTTCTTTATTGGTTAAATTTAAAGAAGCCGGAACATTCACATCTGAAATATCGTTGATTTCCGTGGTCGATCTGTCAATTTCCAAGACATAATCTCCGGGAATAACATTTTTAAATATAAAATTCCCGCTTTTATCCGTTACAGATAAATGATTTCCTAAAATTAATCGAATACCTTCTACTTTTTTGACACCGAGATTATTAATATTCCCATAAAGATTGGTATATTCAGCTGTTTTTTGAGTTGGAACATCTAAACGCAACGTGTATCGAAGAGAAAAAATAAAGTCTTTATTTCCTAATTCTCCACGCTGCAAAGTATATCTTCCTGAAAGATCAAATTCATGACCGGGAAAAATCTGTTGATGAAAAAGTAATTCAAAAAGATTTCTGTCCGCGAAATATTCTTCAGGCATATAATTATTTTGATAAAATACACTGAAACTTGTTTTGTCAGAAAATCTACTTAAAATTCTTGCTCCGTAATACACTTGCTTCTGATTTTGCATTTGATATCGCGAAGTAATCGCATAACTTCCATATAAATTAAATGAAGTCCTGAATTTTTCAAAGGCAATATTTGCTGTGTAAAAACTCGAATTTCCTGAAAATCCCAACAGATAATTATCTGTTTTCCCGAATTGCCCTTCCAGATTCAATTGAAAAATTCCTATTTGCTGATCAAGACTTACTTTAAAAAAACGTTCTTTATAATCAAATTCTTTTGGCATCAATCGGTCTTCATATCGTTGAAACCCATTGTAAAGCATCAAAGATCCATTTGTTGAATACTTGTATTGAAGTCCATACTGCAGATATTTTCTGTAAGGAGCGGCAAGAAATAAAGTATCACGTTGAAAATTTTTCGCATCCTGAACGTAGTTTGCAATTAAATTGATCTTTTTAAAAATTTGATACTGAATATTTCCATTAAACGTGCTTGTATTGTTGAAATATCCTGCGTATGCAGGACTCGTTCGCATATACATCAAACTTCCGTTGAGCTTTTTAAAATTTGTAATAGTCTGAAGCATAAATGCATTTCCGTTCGTCCTATCGGTTTTACTGTAAGATGCTTCTCCGGAAACTTCGATGTTTTTATTCAGTTTAAATTTCCCCATCACATAAGGTAAATGTGCATTGGAATCTAATCTAATATTTGAAAAACTTAAACCTACATTTTCCGTTCTCGGAATCTTATACAAATATCCGGCTGTAATTTCCGATTCTTTCGCAATCTTATATTTGGAATAAACATTATATTCATCTTTAATATCTCTGAAAAATCTCGGATGATTATAAAAACCTCCAAAGCTAAATTTTTTTGTATCAAAACGAATTTCCGCACCACGACCATATCTTGCATATTCCGTTAAAAATGATGATGAATAATTTTTGTCTCCAAGATGAACAAAGAAATTATCCCGTTTATAATTCACAAAATATTCTTCATATTGAGTAAAAGAATTGAATTCTACAGGGTTTTTTGTCACTGCATGAAATTCCAGAAGATTTTTATTGTCTTTATCTAAACTTCCTTTCCCGTAAACTTCACCCTGAAATCCATCATGATATTCACCACGATTTCGCATTCCGATGAAAGAAATTGAAGCTGCAACAGGCATTCTGTGAAAAATATCATCTTCAACAGGTTTTACAGAAATAATTTTTATGCTTGTGTAAACACTTTGATTTTCTTTTGGATTATCAACAGAATAAACAGAAAGATTTAAATTCTGATATTCATTTTTTGCTAAATCGGGACTTGTAACTTTACTGATGGTAATTATTTTTTCTTCACCAGGATTTAAAATTAAAGTCGCATTTTCATCAACGACGGCATTTTTACTTTCTAAAATTAAATTTTCAATGACGTTTCCATTATTTTTTAAAAGGAAAGTAGATTTTATGGTTTCTCCAGCTTTTACAAATTCAGGAGAATTTAAAGTTGTTAATGACAGTTTTCGATTTCCAGAAACAGTGAATTCGGTTTGTTTTGTAAATTTTTCACCTGTGTTTTTTTCGGTTCCATTTAAAATAACAAAATATTTTCCCTGAGGAGCTTCTGTTGCAATTTTTAAAGGAACAATGTAAACGTTATTTTCGTTGGCAGATATTTTTAATTCTCCACTGGTGAGAATCGGAACAATCTGTGAACTTGAAGTTTCAACTTTAACGTCATAAATTTTACTTTCGGAAGTTCTGTTTTCTATAGAAAATGAAATAGAAGTAGACGTTCCCGGCAGCAAACTATCTTTTTTTTGAGCAAAAATAAATACTGGGAATAATATGAATAGATATAAAGTACAATTTTTAATCATTCTTTACTTCTAATTCCACATTGAGGGCGAAAGCATTTTCATCTTCATCGGTAGCAATAAGTACGGCATTGTATTGATCGGGAGGCGTTTTATCGATGTCTATGTGGAAAGATTTTGAGGTTTGCGGTAATAATCCCATTGCCTGACTGGAAAAATTGCCGATTTTTTGTCCGTTCTTTTTATTGTAGATCTCAATTACTGCCGTTGGTTTACAATAAAGATTTCCTTTATTGGCAATAGCGACCTTAAGAATTTGTCTTCCGTCTTCTTTTTCGATTTTTATTCCTTCAAATTTCAGGTCGGGTTTCGCTTTATCAGAATCAAGATCTGTAATCACCTGAATGGCGTATCGAATAATTGAGGTAATATTTACTCCTTGCTTACTGTCGTTTGGCTTTATGTCTTCTACAGGTTCTACTATAATTACACTCCAATAGCTTCCGGGATCAGAAATTTTATCAGGAACGGTGATCTCATAATATACTTCTGTTTTTTCCTTTGCTTTAAGAGTTACCAGATTAGTATTCATTTTTATCCAATCCGCATTTGTCTTTTCATTAGTATGCGGAGCTGTATAATAGATTGTCCCATCGGCTTTATAACTGTAATCCTGGAGAAATAATTTTACACTTTGCGGCTGTTTTCCTGTATTTTCCAAGGCAATTTTTCCTTTGTAAACTTTTCCGTTTTCAACTTTGTAAGTATGGGAAAGACCATTAAGAACAACAATACTCGCTTTCAAAAAGCTGAATTGAAGCATGAAAATTACCAATAGAAGAATGCGCTTTATCATTTTTATGTAAAGTTTGGAGTTTAAAACATTGATAATACAAGTTCAAGAAGAAACTTTATGCGATTTCTTCTTGCTTGTATCTAAAGATGAAATGGGACAGATTAATTGTCCGAAATAGTGTAAGTAACTGTTGCTACAGTAGTTGCGGTTGCCTGTAAATCTGCATACACTGCAACTCCACCAGGACCGCTTCCCGGAGCTAAAGCATAAGTCAGATTATGACCGTTATTTGCTCCGTTTCCTGTGTAAGCACTTCCGATTCCTGAAATAATTGTTTGATCCGCAGCGCTTAATGTAAGCTGAGCAGATGGAGTTCCCAATGTTCCTCCTCCCGCACCTGTAGCCGCAGCAGCAGTTACACGAATGTCAACTCCCGGAACGATAGCGTTCAATTTTACAGATACATTACGAGTTGGGTCAGCAACAGATTTAATAGAAGAGTAGTTAAGCCAAAGCGTAGTGTTCGACGCATTGGCAACAACTGGATTACCAGCTTCTGTAGGGGCTGTGAATCCAAGAGTGATGTTCTTTGTAGCAGCTGGTTCGATATCAACCAACGCTACTTCTGGTACAGAAATCGTTATTGTGTGATTGTCTGTGTTCGTGTCTTGTGCATTCATGTTCGCAGATGCTGCTAATGCAACTAAAGACAAAGCTAAAGTGAATTTAATTCTTTTCATGGTGGTATATTAAGTTGAGTGAAGTTAATAAAATTCAACATACTATGAAATATATTTAACAATAATTTTTTATGCTTATTATTTCGTTATCAATATTTTATAAAATAATGATGTGAATATTTTACGCATATTACCGATAAATTGATTTAAAATTTTATGATTTTACGCAATAAGACAAAAAAATCTTATACAAATTCCGTATAAGACTTTAATTATTATTTTTTATTAACTTAAATCCAGTGTGGATCTGAAATGGACGGTTTTCCTGTTTCCACTCTTCCTGTAAAGTACCAAATATTATTTCCTGAACTTACTCTCAAGTCGTACCATCCCTTTGTTTTACTGAGATTGATGAGTGATTTTGTTTCATTTTTCTGTATTGAAATTTTCTTTTGAGTATTCTCATATAGATCTTCTATAGTAAGAGAAAGCTTATTTACAGAATCGTTAACAATAATCAGTTTTAATTGATCTTCTGAAGAGTCATTAATTAACGAAATTTTGAGTTGTGAGATATTTTCTCCTTTAAAATTTCTATAAAAACCATTTGGACCGAAAACTTCATGGTCATATTTTCCTGATTTTATAGGATGAAATAATTCCTGTTTTGAATATAAAGCATAAGAAAAGCGGAAATTATCATTATTAAAATTTGTTCTGTCGTAAATTAATAATGGAACAGCTCTTTCTTTTAAATTAGTCATTTTGATTTTCCCGTCTTCAACATTTACTAAATAATTGTAGGGCAGTGCATTCGACGGTTTTATTCCTCTTTCCTGAATTTCCAGTAGATTGTTATTTAATTCACTCTCATCATACCATTTTAAATTCGGCACAGGTTTATTTTTTGCTGAATTGATCGTTTTAGCATAATCTTTTTGATTCAGATAATTCATTTGCGGAATTTTTACATTAGAAGAATTAAATGCAGAAGTTAAATCTCCACAAATTGCCCTTCTCCAATCGCTGATATTATCAATTGTCACATCTCTATTAAATTTTTTCCGGATAAATTTTTCCAAAAACAGTAACACAGAAGTATGATCCGAGACTTCAGAATTTACAAACCCTCCTCTTGTCCACGGTGAAGCAATAATCATCGGAACTCTGTAACCTAAGCCAATTGTTCCTTCAATTTTTTCATAATCTTTCAATGCAGGATCAGATATATATTCCTGATTTTTATTCAAATATTCTGCACCTTCTTCTCCATTCATATCAATCGGCTGACTCGGATTTATTGGTGGTGCAAAAGGTAAAATGTGATCGAAATATCCATCATTTTCATCATAATTAATAATGAAAATTGTTTTTTTCCAGGTTTCAGGATCTTTCGTTAAGATATTTAAAACTTCAGAAATATACCACGCTCCGTACCAAGGTGAACTGGGATGATCAGAAAATCGCTCCGGAGCAACAAGCCATGAAACCAAAGGTAGTTTTTTATCTTCGACATCTTTTCTGAATTGATACAAAACATCTCCTTTCGGGACAACCAATTCTTCTCCGTTTTCATCTTTTCCGATTTCAAGATTCCAATAATTAGGATCTTTTGAATTGGTGGTAAATGCTTTTTCGTGAAGATTTTTTTCCTGTTGAGAAAGATTGGAATAATTTTCAGGTTTGTAATCAATTAAATCCTGTTCGAGTTCAGAAATCATTTTTTCAAGTCTTTCTCTCTGACCCGGATTTTTTTCAATTTCCTTTTTTAATGATGAAATAATATTCGGAATATTCTGATAATAACCTTTCGAAAATTTTACATTGAATTTTGAAAACCATTCGATTGGGTTGTCTGTGAAATTATTCAGCCATGATTCCTGTTCGCCGGACATTCCTTTAGGAACACTGATCTCATTCTGATAGATTTTCCATGAAACATTTTGCTCTTCTAAAATTTCAGGAAAACTTTTCCATCTTGCCTGATGATTTTTATCGTAATCAATATTTTCATTATAAACATTCGGCTTCACTTTGCCGGATTTTTGTTCGCGCAATGTTCCTGACCAATGAAATAATCTGTTTGGTGTGGTTCCCGTTAATGATGATGAAAAATACTGATCGAAAATAGTAAATGCATCTGCCAATTGATAATAAAACGGAAGATCTTCACGATTGTAATATCCTAATGTCAGCGGAATGTTTTTATAATCATTATTTCCGGAAGCTTTTGCCTGAAGCCATTGATCGAATTTTCCTTTATTCAGAGCTCTTTGCTGATTGTCCCAAGAATGTGGAAGGGAACTCATCCACGTAGATTTGGTATTTCTAAGATCCAGACGAGCAGGAGAGGCGTATTTTCCGTCATTATTTTTTTGAAAGAAAACCGAATAACCATCCTGTTTTTTAAAAGCTCTTTGATCCAAAAAGCCTCTTACGCCTTTCAAAGCTCCGAAAGCATGATCAAAAGAACGATTTTCCTGCATTAAAATGACAACATGTTCCGCATCATAAAATGTTGATTCTGCTAAAGGTTCAATGGTTAAAGCTTTTAAAATGGAAGGGTGTAAAACGCTCGAAGTTCCCAAACCAGCCAATAAAAGACTCGATTTTTCCAAAAATTCTCTTCTGTTCATTTTGAATATACATAGAAATATACTGCAATTTAAGAGGTTTTTCTTTGCAAAAATCGTTATGAACGTTAAAAAATGTTTAGATTAACAGAATTCTTACATTAGAATCTACTCAGAATTCCCCAATGAATTTTTATATCATTGAATTTAAACGGATTTCCAAATTCGTTACCATTGGAAAGCTGAAAACTCATCAATCCCAATGGAATAAAGAAGTTGAAACCGAGCCCGACACTGTAGAGTTTGGGTTTTACATTCAAGGACTTGTTGTTGAGTTGTCCGTACTGCCCAAAGAAGTCAAAAAACGCTTGATTTCCAATGAGATAACGATATTCTAAGCCTCCGTAATAATAAAAGTCGGCGTTGAGGGAATTTTCATTGAAACCCCGCATGGAATTCCATCCGCCGAAACGATACAATTCGTTGGTGGAGAAATCAATTTTTGAGTCCATCATGGCGCCTTCCGCTTTTATATTGAGGAAGTGATTTCCATTGATATGATAATTATGTTCCCCGAAAAAGTAGAACTGATTTTGCGGAGATTTTATATTGTCTTTTGTATAAGTTGTCGTTAAATAATCGTATCCTGCACTGATTTTTGTTTTATAAAGGAATAGATCAATATCAGTCGGTTCAATCATTTCAAACCAGATTCCGATCCCTTTTTTATTGTAATCCTTACCTTGAACATATAATGTATCAATAATCGTAGAACCTTCAAATGTTCCTCGAAATCCGATCTTATTTCTTGAATTGATATGATAATAGAGAGCCGGAAGTGCTTTTACGTTGGCGTAAGTAGAATCCTGTCTGAAAATATTTACCTTCATATTCAGACCGACATTAGATTTAAAAAGATAAGGAATATCTGTCTGAAGATCAAAAGTCTGTCCTTTGTCGGGGTTTCTCTGCCAATATAGATTGATCGCTTCAAAACCATTGAACATATTTTTAAAATTAACATTCAACGTTCCGTTTAGAGTAAATTTATCCGTTTTATCATTTCCAAAACCGATTACTCCATCAAAACTGTTCGTCTTTTTCTTTTCCATAAAGAGATAAATACTCGTGGAATCTTTGGTAAATAATGTTTGTGGAGGACGTTCCAGAGAAACAAACTGATGACTTTGGAAAGATTTGTTGATAGCGATCAGATTTTTATCATCGTAAGTTTTTCCTTTGAATTCTTTTTCAAGATTTTTTATAAATCTTTTGGGAACTCTGGTGTAGCCTTTCACCACAAAGCCGTCAATTGTTCTTTTATCATTTTTGTTAATGTCAAGTTCTACAACTGGATAGCCGTTTTTCTGACCTTTATATTTTGATTTAAGCCTGCTAAAAGCAAAGCCGTCATCAATATACTTTTTATTGATACTTTTTTTTGTAGAATCTAAATTTTTGGTAAAAAATTCTTTCTGAATTTTAGTTTTCTGAGAAATAGAATCCGAAAGATTAACATAAGTCTGATTGAAGTTTTTTCCTTTATCGTAAATAATTTCCGTGCTGTCTCCTTTTTTCTTCACTTCTTTTAATTGAGTAAAAAAATAATTATTCTGTGCCAGAGAATCCAAAAATTTCACTGCAGAAGCGGAATCTTTTACCTTTTTCCTCATCTTCGTTTCTGAATCTATAAGGAAATAATGTTTCTTCTGCGCTTGGGTGAAAACGCAAAACAGTACAAAAAATATTTTTAAAATTAACTTCAATTTGTCATTCTGAATGTAGTGAAGCGGAATGAAGAATCTCCATAAAAATACAAAAAGATTCTTCACTGCATTTCATTCCGTTCAGAATGACAATGCGCCCAATCAATCAACTAATTTTTATCTAGTTTATTATATTTCTTCATTAAATTCTCGTAAGTTCCCTGCGGAAGAATCCATTTCAGAGGAACTCCGATTTTCTGTCCGAATTTACCAAAATAATAATGAGGTTTCCATTTATTTTTATTTAAAAGTTGATCTACATATTCTGCAACTTCCAAAGGTTCGGTTCCATCTCCAACATGAGAATTCATCAAGGCATAGACTTTATCAAAAACATTTTTGTAAGGTTCGCTTACTTTTGTTCGTACACGATTTTCTGCAATATTTGTTTTAATATCACCCAAATGAAGCGAACAAACATTTACATTCCATGGATAAACTTCGTATCTCATTGCTTCTGTTACTTTATCCAAAGCCGATTTTGAAGCCGAATAAAACCCACGGAAAGGCAATCCCATTTCGCTTCCGATACTGGAAACGTTGATGATTTGCCCGAATTTATTTTCACGCATTTTCGGCATTACAGCACTCATCATCTGAACTGCTCCAACCAAATTCAGATTGAATAACTTTAAGATATCTTCTTTCGAAGAATCTTCTACAGATCCTACCATTCCCATTCCTGCATTGTTGATCAGGACATCGATTTTGTTTTCTGTTTTCAGAACTTCCGAAATAGCATTTTGAACAGCATCATTATCCGTAACATCCGTCGGAATGGATTTGAAATATTGACTTTCTGTGTGTTTTCTACTCAAGCCATAAACTTTATGACCCTTTTTCCCGAAATATTCTGCTAACACGAAACCGATTCCTGAAGAGGTTCCTGTGATGATTATAGTTTTATGTTGTGACATTTTATTTTCTGTAAATTTTTATTTTTGTCATTCTGAATGAAACAAAGCGGAATGAAGAATCTGCTTTAGATTTCTCCTTCGTCGAAATGACAATTACAAATTGATATTCTCGTATTAATTTTATTCTTTAATTAATAAATTTTCTAAATCCTCCCAAAACATCGGATAAGATTTTTCTACAACATCTTCCTCTTCAATATTCAGTTCTTTAATTAAACAAAACGGCGCAAAACTCATTGCCATTCTGTGATCCTGATACGTTGCAATTGAAATATTATCTTCAGGATCATTAAAACTGATTGATTTAATTGTAAGATCCGTAAATTCGGTTTCGGTGCCCAATTTTTCCAGTTCGTTATGTAAAGCTAGCAATCGATCGGTTTCTTTTACTCGTAACGTTCCTAATCCTGAAATCTCAAACGGAATTTTCAAGGCTGCAGCAGTTACACATAAAGTTTGAGCAATATCCGGACAATTATTCATATCCAAAATGATCTTTTCCGGAAATTGAAAATTAGGATCGGGTTGAAGGGTTAATTTATGCTCTTCTTCCGTGAAAATGGTTTTAATTCCGAAAAATTCATCATAAATCTTTGCAATCGCAGAATCTCCCTGAGTCGATTCTTTATCAAAACTTTTCAAGTGAATAGTTTCTCTTCCCAATGCTGCAAAAGAGTAAAAATAAGATGCAGAACTCCAGTCGCTTTCCACTTCATAATCTATAGTTGATGAATCATCATTTTCATTATAATATTCAACTTTGATTGTATTTCCAACAAAACTGTTTTTAATTCCGAATTTAGTTAAAATACTCAGTGTCATTTCAATATAAGACTGTGAGGTAACTTCGCCAACTAAATTTATTTCTAACCCATTTTCTAATTTTCCAGCGATCAATAGGAGAGAAGTGATAAACTGGCTTGAGATATTTGCCGGAACATCTACTTTGGTTTCAGTAATTTTTCTTCCTTTAATTTTCAATGGCGGAAAACCTTCATTTTCTAGATATTCGATTTCAACGCCAAGATTCTGTAAAGCGGTGACCAAATTTTTGATTGGTCTTTCTTTCATTCTTTTCGAACCTGTCAAAATTGTTGTTTTTCCATCCTGAATGGAATAGTAAGACGTAAGGAAACGCATTGCTGTTCCTGCGTGGTGAATATCAACCGTTTCAGTATTTTCTGAAAGAGCTTTTTTTAATAATTGTGTGTCCTGAGAATTAGATAAATTCCCGATTTGTATGTTTTTAAACAAACTTTCTAAAATCAACAAACGATTCGAAATACTTTTCGAACCGCTAATCTGTATGGTTGTGTTTCCCGTTAATTTTGATTTTTCTAGCTTCTTCATTATTTCATTTCTATTTTAAAGACAAACAGTCTGTTAAAGTTGCATCTTTTTTTAATTCATCCTTAAATTTTGAAGGAAGATTAATTTTAGTTGAGCAAAAATTTACTTCATCGTATTTTTTTAATTCTGAATTCCATATCAGTGCTTTTACCTCATTGTAATCAGAATTATAATAGTATAAATTATCTTTATCATCAGCATAACAAAGCCAATAATGGTAATCGCTGAATGTTACATTTAATGGTTGCTGATAAAGAATTCTCCCTCTTTTATCAGTAATAGCAAATATTTTGCATGAGTTTTCTATATTTTTTACAACAATATTCTTTTGTGTTTTTCCCCATGAATAACTTCCATTTGTTTTGATGAATCCTTCAAGAATAAAACTATGTTTTGGACTATTATCAGAAGAACATTGGGTTAATGAAAGAATAGTAAATAAAGATAGAATGAACCTCATGAATCTATTTTAATTTCTCATTATTCTGATGACGATCTTTATCGCGATCAGTTTTTATCTTCATTTTTTTATCGAAAGCTTCCTGTAAATTGACTCCGGTTTGATTGGCTAAACATAAAGTTACAAAAAGTACATCTGCTAGTTCTTCTCCTAAATCTTTGCCTTTATCGCTTTCCTTTTCACTTTGTTCACCGTATCTTCTTGCGATAATTCGTGCAACTTCGCCAACTTCTTCCGTCAACATTGCCATATTGGTCAGTTCATTAAAATAACGAACGCCAATTGTTTTTATCCATTCGTCAACTTGCTGTTGCAGGTTTGTAATTTCCATTATGGTTTATTATTGATCTTTTGTTCCAAAGTAATGATCTTTGTATTCAGTCTTTTTATTTCGTTTTCATTATCAGTTGATTTTCCAATACTTTCGGTAAAATCAGCAAATTTTTTGAAAAGCTTTCTTATAATAAGATAAACTAAAAGCAATGCAATGAAGGTTCCTATCTTATAAATATTAAAATCCATTTTTTGTTTAATTATAATTTTAAAAATATTGATAAGCTCCGATTGTCGGGTTTGAAGTTCTTGAAACATTCGCAATATCAGTAGGAACAGTTGCTGCCACTGCAGTATTTCCCTGTCCGATTGCCGGAGAGTTTTGCTTTACTCTCAAATTCATTTGGGCAGCAAAATAATTAACAAACAAAGGATCCAGATTTTTTTTAGATTGAGTTACAATTAAATTATCATTGAAATCGAATCCGGCTTCCGATTGATTAGAGTATTTAATCAAACAATTTTGAATAGCAACATTGAATAATTGCATTGGAGTATATTCAAGATTTACAGAATTATCGCGATCAGAATATACAATACTATTTCTCAGATTAAATATTAGAGCACCATATTCCTTCACTCCCGAATCATTTATCCATTCGTTTGCTGCGAAAATTCCTAATCTGTTGTATGAATGCAGAAGATCAGAATAATTGGCAATTGTACAGTGAGTAAAATTATGAGTTCCTCCTCTAAAAACTCCTACTGCAGATTCTCCACAGTTGTTCATCACAAGATTTTTTGCTGTAATCGTAGAACCGATGGCATAAATTCCGTACTCCTGAAAAGTATGGATGAAAGAATTATTAATCGTTGCATTCGCCTGTTTCATTTCAAGACCTTTTGTGCCACCAAATAATCTTGCATAATTCATATTAATATTAGAACCTGCATCCATTTTGATAGAATTCCAGTTTTTAGGGATGGTATCATAAGCAGGATCGTTTCTGTCTCCGCGAAGAGTGACATTATTTGCTAAAGTTCCGTTGATATTTAAAGTAGCTCCGGACGAGACCTTCATTCCGCTGTTTTTGTGGAAATAAACTTTTGTTCCTGCCTGAATATTTAGATTAATATTCTGATCGATGGTAAGATTTCCATAAATTATTTTAGCTTTATTATTGGTCCATGTTGTATTCGCAGAGATAATATTAGGATTTGTAGGAGTCTGAATAAAGAATTCTGCATCCTGAACCACGGAGAATAAAACAACTTTCTGTTCACCCACCGGACTTTGGAATAAAATTTTGTCTTCCGCAATAGCTTCCGGACCGGTTGCTTCCGGTGCGATTTCAACAAAAATATATAAACTGTCTTTTTTTCTTAAAGGAACATCTTTAAAATCATAGCCCGGTTTTCCGTCTACATTGATCTTATATAAAGAAGTAGCTCCTTTTTCCAGATGAATTCTTGGGATCAGAATATCTTTGTCTTCATTATTATACACCTTTACGGCATACGTTTCAGAACGAACCTGATGATAAACCGTGTCGCAAAATACCGTGTCTCTTGAAAAACTTAATTCTTGAGAAGGAGCATCAAAACTAATATCATCCTTATTACAAGATACAGCCATTAAAAGCATCCAGAAAGAAAAAGCCAGTAATAATTTGAATTTCATCGAAATTAAAGTTTAAATAGATTTCAAATTTAACGAAAATAGTTTGAATTTCTTATTAAGAAAAAAATATTGAAAGCATATTTGGAAATTTAAAAAAAAATTGTATTTTTGCAACCTAAAATTTAGCAGAAGAAATACCATTACTATTTCGAAAGCAAAACTTTAATTTTTTAAAATTGTATTATGAAAAACGGAATCCACCCAGAAAATTATAGACTTGTTGTTTTCAAAGATATGAGTAACGACGAGGTGTTTCTTTGCAAGTCTACAGCAGAAACAAAAGACAGTATCGAGTACGAAGGACAAGAGTACCCATTGATCAAAATGGAAATCTCTTCAACTTCTCACCCTTTCTACACAGGAAAAACTAAATTAGTTGACACTGCAGGTAGAGTTGATAAGTTCATGAACAAATACAAAAAATTCGCTAAGTAATTTTTTGCTATTAAAAATATTAAAAGTCTTCCAAGTTTTTGGGAGACTTTTTTATTTGTATTTTTGTTGGAACATTAAACTTAAAACTGAACGATGCAATTAGTATTTTCAGATGCGCAATATTGGGAAGATTTTCTTCCGCTTACATTTACCCGTCCTGTTGCAGAGATGCGATGCGGAATTCTTACTTTCTCCGAAAGGTGGCAGAAAATTCTGGAAAACACAGAAATTTCTTTTTTTACGGAAACTTATCTTCAGAATAAATTCAAAGAACCTGAAAAGAAAGAAAGTCTTTTTTTGGTAACGAATTTTTTACCAACTGAAAATGTTATCCAGCAAGTTAAAGATTTGAAACAGGGAGAAGCATTGGTTTATGAAGATGAATTAGTTGCTGCAAAAATCAATATGGATGGTTTTTCTTTGCACCAGATCGAAAAAATGACTGATATTAAAGAAGAGCTTACTTTCTTTAAAAAGCCGACTGATCTTTTTACCTATAATGATAAAGCAATCAATTTTGATTTTGAATTATTAACGAAAGGAAAAACTTCACAGGAACTTTCTTCAACCAACGGATTTTTAGGAAATAAAGAAGATTTATTTATCGAAGAAGGTGCTCAAATAGAGTTTTCAACAATTAATACCAAAACAGGAAAAATCTACATTGGAAAAAATGCTGAGGTGATGGAAGGATGTAATCTTCGCGGTCCGATTGCACTTTGTGAAGAATCTAAATTTAATTTAGGATCAAAAATTTACGGTGCAACTACAATTGGACCTCATTGTAAAGTTGGGGGAGAAGTTAATAATATCATTATTTTCGGCTATTCTAATAAAGGTCACGATGGTTTTGTAGGAAATTCTGTGATCGGAGAGTGGTGTAATCTGGGAGCTGATACAAATTCTTCCAATCTTAAAAATAATTATGGTCACGTAAAACTCTGGAATTACAGAACAAAATCTTTTGAAGATACAGGGTTACAATTTGCAGGTTTAATTATGGGTGATCATTCCAAAACGGCAATCAATACTCAATTGAATACAGGAACCGTGATCGGAGTTGCTTCCAATATTTTTAAAGAAGGTTTTCCTCCAAATCTAATTGAAAATTTTTCGTGGGGCGGATTTAAAGATGATGAGAAATTTAAATTAGATAAAGCCTACGAAGTTGCAGAAAAAGCAATGGCAAGACGAAAAGTACCTTTAACAGAAGATGATAAGGCAATTTTTAAATATATTTTTGATACATATTAATATAATTATATAGAAACTTCAAAATTTTTTGAAGTTTTTTTGTGTTTGATGTAATAAAATGTAAAAACTGATTGTCTTACTAATAGAAACAAAACTTATGACCCAAGAAACTTTCAAGAATACGGTATTCATTCTCAAAAATGAGATGTATCGCTTTGCGAAAAGATTCGTCATGAGCACTGATGAGGCAGAAGATGTGGTGCAGGATCTGATGATAAAATTCTGGCAGAAGAGGGAAGAGCTGGAGCAGTTTGGGAATTTAAAATCCTATGCTTTGAAATCCGTCCGGAACGAATGCCTGAATAGATTGAAGCATCACGATGTAAAGTTGGGTTTTGCAGATATGCAGCTTCATCGCTCAGAGCTTTACAGTATGGAAGTGAATAACTTGAAGGAACATATTATTGGTTTTATTAATCAGCTTCCGGAAAAACAAAAGACAGTGATCCATTTGAAAGATGTAGAAGAATATGAAGTCTCGGAAATAGCAGAAATGCTGGAAATGGAAGAAAATGCAGTAAGAGTAAATCTTATGCGAGCCAGACAAAAAGTAAAAGAACAAATTTCACAATTGATGAGCTATGAGCAACGACAAATTTCAAGATAAATACGACGAAATCTTCCAAAATATAAAGGAAGAAAAAATGGATTGGGATTTTGAAGATTTCCTGAAAAAAGCAGAAGGAAAAGATGATGAGGTTCAGGAAAATGAAACGCCGATTATCCCGATTGGGACAAAAGCAAAACCATCATTTCCAAAATGGTTCTGGATGGCTGCAAGTGTAGTTTTACTATTAAGCATAGGATTTATTTTTAATTACAATAAAAATTCTGATGTAGTAGATCAGGCAAAACTTGTTGAAAATCAGATTAAACAACAGAAAAATAATTTCATCGAAGAAAATAGTGATCATCAGGAACAGGTAGCTGTGAATCATCCATCTGATTCTATTTCCGGAGCGAAGAAAGATTCAATTTTCCAGGAAAATCGGGTTGCTGAAAAAGATCTTCTAGATGAAATTTTACCAAAAAGAGGAAGGCTGAAAAAAGAGAGAAAGCCAAAATATGTTTATAATTCCTCAAAAGCTTCAGATTCTACGGGCTACAAAGATTCTTACGTGATCGTAAACGGAAAAAGAATCGAAAATGTAGAAGAAGCCATTAATGTGACTAAGTATTCATTTCAAATATTTGCAAATAACGTTAGTGAAAAATTAGTAAAACCTACAGTCGTTGACGACGATTATTAATTAACCTTAAAAAAAGATTATGCACCTGATCAGGCAATAATAATCAAATAAATAAAAATTGACTCATGAAAAAAATATTCATAATATTCGCACTTGCTTTTACTCACTTTTTCAATGTGTATGGGCAGAAAGATAAACTAGACCAGCTTTTCGATAAATATCAGGAAGTGGAAGGCGTGACCTCCATTAAAATTGCAAAACCAATGTTCGGAATGTTAAGCAGTCTGGATTTGGGAGATGCAGAATTAGATCAGATCAAACCTTTATTGTCAAAGATTAATGGTCTGAAAGTTTTAATTGCTGAAAAATCAAAAGACGGAAAATCTGTAAAAGGACAAAAATTAGATCAGATCAACAGAGATATTTCCTCTTATCTGAGTAATTTGAACTATAGCGAAATCATGACCATGAACAGTGGTGGTGCAAAAATAAAATTCCTTTCTGCGGAAGAAAAAAACGGAATTTTGGATGATCTATTGTTAAGTATTGACAGTGGAGGAGAAGAAAGTATTCTGGTAAAACTTGATGGGCAACTGTCTATGGATGATATCAACAGAATTGTGAGTTCTTCTGAAACAAAAATTAATCCTGTTACCAACACAAGAACAAATTTTACCTCAGAAAGCACCTCTTCTTATTTGAATGGTGAATCCAGAAATGTTGGCGAATTCTCAGGAATTCAGGTGAGTACAGGCGTGAATTTGGTGTTCAAACAGGAAAGCCCGACCAATGTAAAGGTAATTGCAGATGCAGATAAACTTCAATACATCATTACAAAAGTTGAGAACGGAGTTTTAAAAGTTTATGTTGATAACAAAGGACAGAAAAACTTAAAGTTCAAAAATATCAACGTAAATGTTTCTTCGCCAAGAATGGATAATATTAAAGCGTCTTCAGGAGCAACTTTTACAACGGTTAATTCGGTGAATGAAAATAATCTTACGATCGATGCATCTTCAGGTTCTGTAGTGAAAGGGAAATTCAATATTGCAAACAATACAAATGTTGAAGCTACTTCCGGAACCAATGTGAAAGTTGAGGTGAATTCTAAAAGCTTGGTTTTTAAAGGCTCAAGCGGATCTGATACAAATATTGGAGGACAAGCCGGAACTGCAATTTTCGACATTAGTAGTGGAGCTGCTCTTAAAGGTGAAAACTTTAGAGTAAATCAAGTTGAGGCAGAATCAACTTCGGGAGGAAATCTTTCTATAAATGCGGTTGATAAATTAAAGGCAAAAGCTTCTTCGGGAGGTTTGATTAAATACAAAGGAAATCCGGAAATCACTTCTGATATCAGCAAAATGTCCGGCGGATCTTTAAAACCGATTAATTAAAATTTTTAACACCAAATCCAAATTGCCATGAAAACAATAAAAAACATTTTTCTTATCGTTTGTGCGATGTTTATGATGCAGTCATGCATAGTTTCTTCAGGAAAAGGAAATATGGCTTACTTCTCAGATTCCGGGAACGATTTTAAAGGAGCGAGATTTACAAGCATCAATGTTCCGATGTTTTTAGCAAAGCCAGTTATCAAAAAAGCATTACGTGAAGATGGAAAAGATAATGAGGAAATCATTCAGATGATCAAGAAAGTTTCGAAAATTAAAGTCCTGACAGTGGAAAATGGGGATAGAACAATGCTTAAAGATTTCGCGAATTATCTAAATGATAATAATTACGAAGAATGGGCAACGATAAAACATGATGGTGACAATGTAAACATTCGGGTAAAGCAAAAAGGTGATGCGATCAAAAATATGCTGATCACTGTAAACTCAGACAAAGACCTGGTTTTTGTGGATGTGAGAGGAAATTTTACAGCAAATGATATCTCAAAAATGATTGCTTCGGCAACAGATAAATAGACACTTCATATTCAAATCATATACTAAATTTTATTTTGTACAAGAAGACCGTTCCTGAATTTGGAGCGGTTTTTCGATTTAAGTTATTGATTATTAAGTTTTATTTAAACTATCAAAATCGATTTTCGTATCTCGCTGAAAAGTCTTAATTTTGCAAGAAAGTAAAGATGTCTATTCATAACAAAATTGTAGAGACAGCCATCACTTTCGATGACGTGCTTCTAGTTCCTTCTTATTCTGAAGTTTTACCTAATCAGGTTTCATTAAAATCAAGACTTACCGACAAAATTACGCTTAATGTTCCGATAGTTTCTGCTGCAATGGACACGGTTACAGAAGCTGATTTGGCAATTGCATTGGCAAGAGTAGGCGGTTTAGGATTTATTCATAAAAACATGACGATCGCTGAACAGGCTGCACAGGTTAATCGTGTAAAGCGTTCGGAAAACGGAATGATTTCTGATCCTGTTACCCTTTCTAAAGATCATACGTTGGCTCAAGCTAAGGAAACGATGGCGAAATACAAAATCTCCGGACTTCCTGTAGTAGATGCTGAAAATACATTGATTGGTATCATCACAAATAGAGATGTAAAATATCAGGAAAACCTTGATATGAAAGTTGAAGAGATCATGACCAAAGAAAATCTGATCACTTCTGATAAAGATACAAACCTTGAAAAAGCTAAAGAAATTCTTCTTAAAAGCAGAATTGAAAAGCTTCCTATCGTTGATGCGAACAATAAATTAGTTGGTTTAATTACCATTAAAGATATTGATAATCAGTTAGAATATCCGAATGCAAACAAAGATGAAAACGGTCGTTTGATCGTTGGAGCCGGAGTTGGTGTTGGTGAAGATACTTTGGATAGGATTGAAGCCTTAGTAAACGCTGGAGTGGATATTATCGGTATCGATTCAGCTCACGGACATTCGATTGGAGTTTTAAATAAAATTAAAGAAATCAGAAAAGCATATCCTGATTTGGATATTGTTGGAGGAAATATCGTAACGGCTGAAGCGGCTAAAGATTTGATTGAAGCTGGTGCAAACGTCCTTAAAGTAGGTGTTGGTCCTGGTTCTATCTGTACAACAAGAGTTGTTGCGGGAGTTGGAGTTCCTCAGTTATCTGCGATTTACAATGTTTACGAGTATGCTCAAACTAAAAATGTTGCTGTAATTGCTGATGGAGGGATTAAGCTTTCAGGAGATATCGTAAAAGCGATCGCAAGTGGAGCAGGAGCAGTAATGCTGGGTTCACTTCTTGCCGGAACCGATGAAGCTCCGGGTGAAGAAATTATCTTCCAGGGAAGAAAATTTAAAACTTATCAGGGAATGGGAAGTCTTTCTGCCATGAAGAGAGGTGGAAAAGAAAGATATTTCCAAAGTGAGGCTAAAAAATTCGTTCCGGAAGGAATTGAAGGAAGAGTTCCAAGTAAAGGATCTTTGGAAGAAGTAATTTTCCAGTTGACAGGAGGTTTAAGAGCTGGAATGGGATATTGTGGAGCTAAAGATATTGAAGCTTTACAAACGGAAACCAAAATGGTAATGATTACAGGAAGCGGATTGAAAGAATCTCATCCACACGATGTTATTATCACGCAGGAAGCTCCGAATTATTCTTTATAATAATAAATTAAATATAATGAATAAGGCTATCTCAGTTTTGAGGTAGCCTTGTTTTTTGTTGAAATAATTTATGACTTTCCATTCTGTCATTCTGAACGAAATGCAATGTAGTGAAGAATCTCGATGCAAAATAGATTCTTCCTTCGTCAGAATGACAGACAATTTAAATTACTTTAAAAATCTTCAACTAAGAAAGCAGTTCAACAAAAGAATCGTACGTTCCGTCGTAATCTTCCCATTTTTGATTGTTGACGAAAAATGAAGGAGTTCCGTTTACACCGCTTCTCACACCGCCTTCAAAATCATTCTCAATTTTATCTTGAATATCTCCGGTATTGATATCATTTTCAATTTTATTAAAATCTAATTGTAAATTTTTCACACATTCTTTCAGCATTTCATTACTTAATTGGTCCTGATTTTCATAAATAAGATCGTGCATTTCCCAAAACTTTCCCTGATTTCCTGAAGCTTCAGCAATCGTTGCGGCTGACATTGCAAATTCATGAGAATCTGTCAATGGAAAATTCCTGAAAACAAAAGCAATATCATCTCCGTATTCTTCTACAAATTTTTTAACTAGTGGAAAAGCGTGTTTGCAATGCGGACATTGATAATCTCCATATTCAACCAAAACAATTTTTGCAGTATCCGGATTTCCCTGAATATGGTCTTTATCGCCAATTGGAATTCTTAATGTAGACATAGATTATGAGTTTTTATTTAGTTCTTCCAATGCATCGATAATTCCGTCCGCTCCGGGATTGATTCCATCGGGTGAAAGATAGCTCCATTGGATGGTACCTTCTTTATCAATAACGAATAAGGCTCTTTTTGAAGTTCCGTTTTCTTCATTGTAAACTCCATATTTTTTTGAAACATCACCTTTAGGATTAAAATCGGCAAGAAGAGGGTAGTGTAATTTTCGATCTGCCATGAAAGCATCGTGGCACCATGAACTGTCGACAGAAATTCCTAAGATATCCGCCTTGTATTTATGAAAAATGCTCAACATTTCATTATACAAAGCAACCTGATCTCCACAAACAGGACTCCAGTCTGCAGGATAAAATACTAAGATGAGGTTTTTACCTAAAAAATCTGAACGTTTTAATTTCTGATCGGGAGTAGAGTGGAGTTCGAAATCCGGCGCTGAGGTTCCTTTTTCTAATATCATATTTGTAGTGATTATTTGGTTAGAAGAATATTGTTTAGATTATTTTAAATAAAATTAGTGATAAGTATTTAATTATGTGCAATCGGTTCACTTAAATTAATATTAAAACAAACCGTATCATTCAATCTTTTTATATTTAAATTTTGGTTTGATAACATAATTGAGAAACCTTCCTTTTGATTGTACACTTTTGAAACGATTAAATATTTCCTGAGACACTTTCAGATAGTCATAAATTGCGCCAGACTGATAAACGATTCGTAATATTTCAGTCTCTGGGAAATACTCATAATTATTGACTACTGATGAAGGCATATGAAATTTTGTGCAAAAAATGTTCCTCAGGCTTAAATGGAATGGACCTTGTACAATACAGAACTCGTTCATATTAATATTTTTATTAACTAGTCTAAACTTTGGGGTTCAATTCCTTACTCGTATTGTTAATAATTTATCTTTAAATTTTATTGAAATTCAATGAGTTATTTATTCAAAAACTGTCATCACTAAATTTGATACATGACCAAAGTTTACTTTAAAGAAAGAAAATGATTCTATTAAGATTTTAAGATATAATATTAAATTTTAATAAAATAACCCCAGTAAGCCTGGGGCTATTCTTTGATAATTAATCATTAATATTATAATTCTTATAAAATTCATACATCCCAAATCTATTTTTTCTATAGACTTTAAAGTTGTCAGAATTTGCTAATTTAGATATCGAATCTCCCACAGTCAGAGAGTTAATGTTCATCATTGTTATGGTAATATTATTCTCTGTAAGATAATCATAACTTCTCCCACCAGACCAGTTATTCTTTTTTTTTACAATATGGGAATTAATTTTTGCTATATGAAAAGCCTCACGCTCATTAGAGCTTTTATATTCAAAAAAAAAGATTATTACTACAATAATTAGTATGGGAAATAATTTCCAGATATTTTTAATTTCCATTTTACTTAAATTTAATAACAGGTTTAACAATTGGGGTATATTGATAATTCCCTTGTACATTAATAACCGACACAGGACTGCCTTCCATACCAAGACCAATTTGTCCTGATATACCCCAAAAACCATTACCTTTACCTGTGGGAGCATATGAAACCCCTACAGAACCGTCGACAATTAATCCAGCGCCGCCAGATACGCCATAGGTATTACCTTGCAACATACTTGAATTAATTTCTCTTGGATCTCCCGAATACATTGCTCTTCCAAAGGAAACACCTACATTTCCTTCAACACCATCACCAATTGCAGCATTCACAGTAGGTGTAAAATATATTCCAGGTTCTTGGCCTCTCGTTAAAAGAGTAAAGTTAATCGGAGTAGTTCCAACACCTAAAAATACAGTAACATTAGAAGTTAGACCAACATTGTAGGAATCACTAATAATATTTCTTGCATACATACTATTCCATCCACCCGAAACTTGAGAAGACACAAGAGATGAAAAACTATCTATCCCCTGACTAAAACTTTGTGAAAGTAATGCTAAATTATTTGTAAGCACATCTTGAAAAGAGGTATTTGGAAGCCAATCCACAGAACCTCCTGAACTCAATCTTGCATACTCTCCATCTTCACCATATGATACTATTGTACCATTTTTAGCAAAGTCATCAGCTCCTGCAGCTGCTGCCTGCGAAGCTGTTGTAATATTAGGGTCATAAGTCCAAGTATTATCTTTTTTTATCCAATCTTCATTTTGCCTTCCATCGGGATCAATGAACCTAATAGGATTATTTACGGCATAGTTATAAGGTGTAAATCTTCTTGATTTCTCCGCCAACGGATCGACAACTCCCCATCTCCCTAAGTCAGGCATATACATCCTCGCTCCATAATCATACATGCCGGATTCCGTTTGCAATTCTTTCCCATTATAGCTATATGTATACGCAGGATTTCCAACAGTAGGATTATATCCTTCATGCTTCAATCCAAAAGGATAATAATTGTTTTCTTCAAGAACTTCTGCACTGCTGCCATTATTGAAGAAACTCA
>NZ_BAABHX010000013.1:0-26932 GCF_039542325.1 Chryseobacterium ginsengisoli | reverse complement strand
GGACTGCAAAGATACAAACTTTTTCCAAACTCACAACTTTTTATCCAATTTAATTTTACAATTATTTTAAATAAAAAATACTTTGTTTTAATTTGCTTCTTTTTAAAGTGATCCTTAAATCATGCCTGTCTAAAGGCTCTTCTGCGCTACCTAATTACTCTCGTTTTCAGTCCGGCAAAAGTACTCCATCTTTACCTACTCTTCCAAATTTTATTAACATAATGTTTACTTTTAATTCATATTTAAACCTAACTCTCTGAATTACTGCGAGAATAATTTTAAACTAATGTTTGATAAGTTTATGCTAAGTTCCGGAAGGTATAGAATCTGGATCAGAAGCATGTACATTTATATAAAAAGTGTATTCCGGGTTTATGAGAACTTTCATCGTTTTTATGGGAGGTACGTTTTGAACGACTATTTGTTTATATCATACACTACACCATAGTCCCGATAGAAACGGCATCCTTTTTTGTTGCGGGCGGAGCGAAGCGAAGCCCGTAACAAAAAAGATACAGTGGAGAGCGGGATTAAGCTCCTGAGAAAAATTGGAGAGTTTTAGAGTAAGAAGGTTTGGGCTTGTGGATAATGGATTTCTCCTTCGTCGAAATGTCAAAAATTGTGGGAAAGTTTGATTGTAGAAATTTGTTTGAGATTGCTTTATCTCGACAGACTCTCTACCAACTTTGCTTCGATCCTAGTGAAGGCAAATAAAAAAGCAGAGTCTAATTACTCTGCTTTTCTTTATTATATATTGTACTTAAAAATTCTGCGTAGGATTTTTCTAACCTAATGATGTTTGTTACTTTATCTTTTTTGCAATGTAATCGCTCTCATTTCCTAATCTATCAATAGCTTTAATTGCAATTGCATTCAATGTTTTTCCTTCTTTATATTTTGGAATATCTTTTGAAAGTTGATCTAAAGTGAGGATTTCAGTTTCCCAAACACCATTGTATTGAGTGAATAATACCCACTGGAAAACTTCTTTTAAATTTTTACTGCTCCAGCTTGTCTGTACAAAACTTCCGTTATCATTTGTAAATAATGTAGGTATCTGTAATGGAATCGCCTTTAACCAAGGTGTTTTCGGAACTAAAGCTTTTTCTTTGTAAGATCCGTTTTTCAAAGTTGGAAGCATGTTTGCATTTTTTGTTAGTCCTGCAATACTCCAATGGATTTCGCCTGCATCTTTTCCTAAAACCTGTCTTGAAATTTCAATCTGATTTTTAATTTCTGTCGGACGATCCGAAGTTTTAATCTCAACAGTATTTAAACCTGGCCAAAGATGACGATTCATCGTATTTTCAGATTTCCACCAGTTTAATAATGTTTCAAAAGGCTGTCCTTTCGATTCGATCGGCCAATATAATTGTGGCGAGAAATAATCTACCCACCCTTTATTTAACCATAATTTTGCATCTGCATACAATTCGTCATATTGTGAAGAACCTACAATTCCTTCAGGATAGCCCGGTTTCCAGATTCCGAACGGACTGATCCCGAATCTTACATAGTTTTTTTCTGCATGAATTTCTTTATAAATTCTTTCAACAAATTTATTTACATTATCTCTTCGCCAATCTGCTCTCGTTAATGTTCCACCACTACTTATATAAGCATTCCACGTTACATTATCAGGGAAATCTGCGCCTTTATTGTAAGTTGCATAAGGATAAAAATAATCATCAAAATGAACTGCATCAATATCATATCTTTTCACAATGTCTTTTACTACATTGGAAACATGTCCTTGTGTTTTCGGATCAGCCGGATCAAACCAATACATTCCGTTTTTTAATCTAACAACAATATCCGAAAGTTTGTTGACCATCGATAAGCTATTCGGGGAACCGCCATTTGTATGATGAGCTCGGTAAGGATTCAGCCAAACATGAAGTTCTAATCCTCTTTTATGCGCTTCATCAATCCAGAATTGTAATGGATCGTAATTCGGATAAGGTGCTGCACCGGTCTGTCCTGTCAAAAAATATGACCATGGTTCAATATTACTTGTGTATAATGCATCTGCAGACGGTCTTACCTGGAAAATTACGGCATTGAAATTATTATCTTTCAACATATCCAACATAGAAATTGCTTCGGCTTTCTGTTGATCAACTGTTAAATTATTCCTTGAAGGCCAGTTGATGTTTGCTACACTTGCAATCCATGCACCGCGGAACTCTCTTTTAATCTCAGGAAGCGTGGTTCTGAAAGTTTCATCTACAGGAGGTGTTGTTACAGGGCTTGCAGTTGTAACGTTTGTTGGATTGGATATATTATTGCCAGGTTTTGTTGTATTTTTTGTTGGAGTTGATGCTTTCACAGCATTATTCTGTGTGGAACAAGAAGTAAATGTTGCAAAAAGACCCGATAAAACAATCAGCTTTAGTTTATTCATTTTCATAGTCTGCAAAACTACATTAATTTATTTTTTTGAATTTAAAAATTACGATAATAAAATGAATTTTTAATTATAGACTTATTTAAAATTTTACTTCATGTGGTTTAAATCGCAAAGGCACAAAATTATAATTAAAGATCTTGTTTTAAGGCGCAAGGAATTTATCTGCAATAAAATTTCACAATACAAAATTTGCTAAAAATCTGTCACATCGAGATGATCGAAATGTTCTTATTTTTAGAAATGTATGAAAATTAAGTTTGGCTAAAGCCAACTTTGTTATTCAAATATTAAAAGCGGACTAAAGTCCACTCCTATTGAATATTAATTTACGTGTGGAAAATTTAAAACAAAAAAGCCCTGAAGAATCTAGATTTGAATATATATATTTAAGAACAACATTGCGATCTCGGAACCGCTTATTATTTTTTCATATGCGACAAATCTTTTGCTCCATGATGTATCAAAAGGATATGAATTTCATTTAAAGAAACTATACGGTAAATTATCCTGTAATTTCCTTCAAAGATTTCTCTAATTTTTTCATCATCAATTTCAGCAACTTTTTTCCCAATGATTTTTCCTGTCTTTAAAATCTCTGTTTTATTCTGAATTTTTTCAATTTGAAATCTGGCATATCTTTTTGAATCTAGACTTATAAAATCATAAATTTCTTTCAAATCAGTTTTTGCTGATTTCAACCATTTAACTTGAACCATCTTTCCATTTCATTTTTAAGTTCCTCTTCATCGATAGTTTCATTGTCTTCAGATTCCTTTTTTCTGATCTCAATTTTTTCTATCATAATTAATCTTTCAATTACCTCATCAATACTGATCTCATCTGGAAATTCATCAATTTGTTTATGAAGTTTTTCTTTAGTAATTGTCATATTCTTAGTATTTCGCTTGTGCTAATTTAATAAATAAAAAACAAAAAAAGCCCCGAAAAAATCGAGGCTTTAGTATATTTAAGAATCTGGGATTATGCTTTAGCTCCTCTTTCAACTCTTTTTCTTTCTTCTTCAGAAAGTAATTTTTTTCTCATACGGATGAAGTTTGGAGTCACCTCGATTGCTTCATCAGCCTGGATATATTCCATACATTCTTCAAGAGAGAATAAGATTTTTGGTGCAACACCTGTATCTTTATCTTTTCCTGAAGCTCTCATGTTGTTCAACTGTTTAGCTTCTACGATGTTTACTACCAAATCTCCCGGTTTATTTTGTTCACCGATAACCATGCCTGCATAGATTTCCTCACCCGGATCAACATAGAACTTACCTCTATCCTGTAATTTAGCGATAGAATATTCAGTTGCAGGACCTTGAGTTTTGCTGATCAATACTCCATTACTTCTTCCCGGAATAGCACCTTTAAAAGGCTTATATTCTGTGAAACGGTGTGCCATGATAGCTTCACCTGCAGTAGCTGTCAACATCTGAGAACGCAATCCGATCAAACCTCTTGAAGGAATTTCGAATTCCATGTGCTGCATTTCTCCTTTAGTTTCCATAATGTGAAGATCACCTTTTCTCTGAGTTGCCAAATCGATAACCCTTGAAGCATATTCTTCAGGAACGTCAACAACTAAAGATTCGTAAGGCTCACATTTTTCTCCGTCGATTTCTCTTAAGATAACCTGTGGCTGACCAATTGTCATTTCATATCCTTCTCTTCTCATCGTTTCAATAAGAACTGACAAGTGAAGAATACCTCTACCGAATACTAAGAAAGTATTTGCATCATCAGTCTGCTGAACTCTTAATGCTAAGTTTTTCTCTAATTCCTTGTACAATCTTTCTTTCAAGTGATTAGAAGTCACATACTTACCGTCTTTACCGAAGAAAGGTGAATTGTTGATAGAGAACGTCATGTTTAATGTAGGCTCATCAATTGCAGTTCTTTCCAATGGCTCAGGATTTTCAAGATCTACGAAAGAATCTCCGATCTGGAAAGCATCAAAACCTACTACAGCACAGATATCACCTGCCTGAACTTCAGTTACTTTTTTCTTTCCTAAACCTTCGAAAACGTATAATTCTTTTACTTTTCCTTTTACAATTTTACCGTCTGCCTGAGCAAGACCGATCCATTGAGATTCCTTAAGCTCCCCTCTTGTTACTTTTCCGATCGCAATTCTTCCTAAGAAAGAAGAATAATCCAAAGAAGTAACCTGCATCTGAAGATTTCCTTCAGATATTTTCGGTTCAGGAACATATTTTAAAATACCGTCCAATAATGGGAAAATATTGTCTGTTTGTTCTAATGAAGTGTTGAACCAACCTTGCTTAGAAGATCCGTAGAACGTTGGGAAATCCAATTGCTCTTCAGTAGCTTCAAGATTGAAGAATAAGTCAAATACCTGATCGTGAACCTCGTCCGGACGACAGTTTGGCTTATCTACTTTATTGATAACCACTAATGGTCTTAAACCTAATTCCAAAGCTTTCTGAAGTACGAATCTTGTCTGTGGCATCGGTCCTTCGAACGCATCCACCAACAAAATAACTCCATCCGCCATTTTCAATACTCTCTCTACTTCTCCACCAAAATCGGCGTGACCAGGAGTATCGATTACGTTAATTTTAGTGTCTTTATAAGTAACAGAAATATTCTTGGATAAGATCGTGATCCCTCTTTCTCTTTCAAGGTCATTGTTATCCATAATTAATTCCCCACTCTCCTGATTTTCTCTGAAAATATTGGTAGCGTGGATGATCTTATCAACCAAAGTAGTCTTACCGTGGTCAACGTGTGCGATAATCGCAATATTTCTAATGTTTTGCATAAAAGATTTTTACGGGTGCAAAAGTAGTGAATTTTAATGAATTAATTAAAATGTTTATGCAATATTTAACAATTTCATAATGAGAATTTTAGATCATTTATCCGGAAAACCGTTAGAAAAACCGTAAACGTTGATTTAATTATCTGCCTGTTTTTTATCTTTTTTCAAAAAATAACTATAAAAACAAATAAAGTTATTAATCAAAGTATAATTTAAGATCTTTTTTTCCTGAAGTAGTTATCAGTAAAAAAAAGTAGCTGATTACCATTATATTAATGAGAAAACTATCTTAATAAACATTTCAGTTATTTGCAAGAGAAAAGGTACTTTTCATAAAGTACCTTTTCAAAGTTTATATTTTACCGGCAATTAATCTTTCAGAGATTTGCCTTTATTATAATCATTCAAAATATCTAGTTCTCATTCATTTCCGGCCATGCAAAACCATCAGTAGCATATCTCATTGTATCTAATATATAATGGGAGTTGATTCCCTGTATTGTAGTACCCATACAAGCTACATAATCATATACTTTTTGCTGATGAATGCCAAAGTCCGGCAAGTTTTCATGAAGCAATACAAACTCCGCTACATCCTTATCGTTAATGCTTTTAGCTTGTATACAAGCTTCTTCCAGCGATATATTATGTGTTTTTTGTAAAATTAAAATAAGGTTAATTACTTCAGAATCCAATCTTAGCTCTTTCGGTAATGAGTAAAAGTCGTTTTGCCACCCTACTATCCTGGACGCCAAAGCAGTAAGCCGTTGTATTACCGGATGTTCATAAATATTTTCAGGCAAAACAAAGCCTACTTCCAAAGCAGACCAAATAAAGAACGGATACATAATTATTGAATACTCCCGCAATATCATAAAATATTCCAGTGGGGGCGAGCTTTTTGTTGATTTGTATGGCATTTCTTCTTCGGCACCATATTTTACACAGCGTTGCAAAGTTTTTGCAAATTGTGCCATCCATTCTGCCGGCATAAGTGCAGAAAATTCATCTCTTATAATAGCCATTTGGTGGAACCATGATTCTTCATCATTCAATGGTTCTGAGCCTTTAAGTATTTCTATTAAACGATCTAAAGCTAATTTTGCATCTTCACGGGACAAAAACTCAAGCTGATCATCCAAAATAACAATTTGAGCAAGAAATCTTGTACACGGGATCAGCTGCTCATAACTTATAGTTGGAGCCATCCTGCCTGTGCATAAATGAAATCCCATTTTCTTGTATTTTTCCCTTTGCTTTAATGTGAGGTTGGTATAGTCATTATCAATCCATTTATTCAGCTCAACACCTACCTGTTCTGAAAAAGGATTAATACGGTTTGGCCATGGATAATAGTTTAATGGTAAATAATCTTGTGGATTAAAGTCTTCCGCTTTCATAATACTATAAATATTTATATTAATGTACGTTTTGATTAAGTCTTTCTTTTAATTCTAATGCGCTTGGAAATTCGGTTTTATTATAACGATCAAGTTTAGTTGAAATATTCTTCCAGCCGCTTAGTACCATGCTCATATAATGTATCCAATTCACAACAGCATCTTGCCAGATACCAAAGTCGGGTAAGGAGGCTTGAAGAGAAATGAATTCTTTTAAGTCTTCATTATGCAGACGCAGATCTTCTAAACATGCTTCTTCAAGCGAAATTTGACGCTCATGCTGTATTACTTTCACGATATTATAATAAATACTGTTAGTAGCTTCATCTTTTGCCACAGATTGAATTTCGTTAAAATAAGTTACCAAATGGCAGGCAAGAGCTTGTAAACGGCGGATTACAGGATGTTCGTGAATTTCCTGAGGAAGAATGATGCCTGTTTCTACTTCTGTAAGCTGTAAAAACGGATACAGACAAATTGAGTTTTCTCTTAATGCAATGCATTCTTCTACAGTAGGGAAAGTTTTCTGTTTTTTATATGTAAGTTCTGTTTTCAATCCTGTAAAATACCTGTCAATCATTTTTGTAAAACGGGAAATTGATTCTTCCGGCACAAACTGTATTAACTCTTCTCTGAGAGAAGCCAGCATTTTACCTAATGGTATGCCTGAATCTTCACCACTTATTTCACCTTTTAGCACTGCTATTGATTGTGTACGGACATGATCAATATTTTCAGGCTCACTCTCTTCATAAAGATCATCGTTGTAGAGAGTCCACAACATAAGTCTGCAAATAGGTCTGAACCGGTCAGGCGAAGCTGTAGGAAACCATTGTGCAGCAATATGTGCCGTTTTAGTTTTCTTGTATTTTTTGCGAAGACCGGAGTTTTGCTCGTAGAGCCAGAGGTATTCTCCATCAATCCATTGATTTTCGGTGATTTCCTGCAGTAACTCTGCGTTAGGATTCTTTAAAGTTGGGAAAGGATACTTAAACTGATTGTTAAGTAATTCAAATGTGTTCATAAATTTACTTTTTTCAATTTTTATATTAGGAAATAGTGATCTACAGCTTGTTCCTAAATGGATCAGGCTGATGTATAAAAGATTTTATTATAAATCAAACAGGCATATAAAAGCTAAAGGCCTTTACTTAAAGTACTGCCCGATTTAAAATTTTATCTTTTCGTAATGTAGAGGTGAGAGATATGGATGGTTCCAATCTCAAATCAATCACTTTGACGGTAAAAACAAAGGATTGATTTAACAATGCAAATCTATTTTAATATTGATTAAGGTACTCTGTCTATTATGAGGATTGGGAACATTCGGACAGAGAATAGTTTTTAGTGCAAATTTTTCATTATTTAATATTTTTATGGTATTGGTTTCTGGTACTAAATTAAACTTTTTTCCTTCACTACCTAATTTTTTTTTCTGTAAATCTTATATTTATGTGGTACCTGTTGTATTATGGTCATATTTATAGGAAATACTATAAAAAAAATGCTTAATTGTTATATAAAATTCGGATTTCCTTCTTTCTTTTTCTACAATTTTGTCTTTATTTACACTTGAAATGGGGAACTGTCAGAAGATATTTATCTCATTGCTAATATCTTTATATTGTAAAAATACCTTCAGATATACTCATATTTCATCAACCTGTATAATATTACAAGATCAATTAAAACAATCAGCCCAAACTTTAACAGAAATGATTTCTTTGAAATTTTATGCCTGAAAATCAACATTCCTGCAATGGCCCCGATTGTCCCGCCAAGAAAAGAAATTTCCAACAAAGTATTTTCGGATATTCTTCTCTGATGTTTAATCGATTTTTTTTTGTCTAAACCAAAAATGATGAAGCTGAAAAGATTAACGGTTAATAATAAATAAAACATAGAAGCAAATCTAAAACAAAAAAATATTGTTAAAACAAGATTCTTTAACTTTGTAACATTCAATAAACACAACCAATGACAATAGAGGATCTCGCAGGAAGCTATTCTGTACAAGGCAGTAATCAGGAAGATACAAACGACATTTCTTATGATGGCATATTAACTTTATCGATTGATAAAAATAACCGTATTGTTGCTCAATGGATAATTGGCTATCAGATACAAAACGGCACCGGTTTTTATAAAGATCAGATTTTAGTTATTAATTTTAATTATGAAGGTCATGATCATCAGATTTACAAAGGTGTAGCCGTTTATCGCTGTATCAGTAAAGATATACTGGATGGATTCTGGTCTGAAAAATATGGGAATCCTCTGTATTTGGGAAGTGAATATTGTGTGAAGATTAACTCTGAGTTTTTAAACTAATATCTTTAATAAATAGATTAGAATCAATACCAAAGCCTGAGAAAATTCTCAGGCTTTGGTATTGATTACTTTTTATGATTAGGGTTTTGCTGTTTTCCCTTATCACCCTGGTTCTGTGCATACTGCTTGTTTACACCGTTTGCTCCTTTGTTGGCATTTTGCATGTTTGCTTGATTTTGCTGAGGAGTGATTTTCTTGTTCATTTTTTTATTTTTAAATTGGTTAGAATAATATTTATTATTTCCTGTGTCGTCATTTTATTATCTATATTTATGATGAGATCATAATGAGAGTCAAGAGTATAATCGATACCATATGCATTTTCAAACTGCTTTTTAAAAGCGTCGTTTCTTTCGCTTACCGTATCGGAAGTTTCATTCGACCTGTCTGCTTTTTTGAGTCTTTCAATGGCATCTTTCTCAGAAATTTTCAGAAAAACGTGAAAAGCATCATTAATGAATTTAAATCCTAACCGGTAGTCAATAATTAAGTTATCTTTTTTATTACAGTCATTGGAAAATTCCCTGTCAATTTCTTTATCCAGTTCAGGATTCTTAGTACACTTTCGTTGAAACTCAACGATACTCAAGCCTTCCCTTTCTGCTCTTTTTCTAATTGAATTTCCCAAAGAAATAAATTCGTAACCTAATTGTTCCGCTAATAATTTGCCTACCGTACTTTTTCCTGAAGCAACTTCACCTGATAATGTAATTTTTGTTTTCATAATAATAATTTTTAACGTTATTCGTATTTTAATCCCACTGATAAAGACCTCCCCTATCTATAAAGTTTTTATAATTATAATCCATCTGAGCATAAGCATTCTGAATTCCGGTTTCCAATATTGGATCGCTGTATTCCTGCATCCCTTTTTTATTTGTGAAAAATCTTCCCGCAGGATCTATCATTACATAACTGTCTTTCATTTCGGAATTATCTTCTGTAACCATGATCTTTGCATTTTTTAAAGATTGATGATTACTGATAAACTGGTTAAACTGTTCTTTATCAATCACAAAATCATCTATATGAGCATCATTCTCTCCTTTCATTGGCAAAACCTGAAATACTTTCCAGCGTTTTGGCTGAGCATAATCAATTAAATCCATCAAAGACTCATGATAATTCAAGCGATGAACGACAGTATTGATTTTTAACTGATAACCATATTCCTTGATTTTATCAATCAGTATTTTATACGATTCAACAGACATCGGTTTTTTCCCTGTAATTGCTCTTCCGGAATTAATATTAGTTTGATCATTAACACTGTCAATGCTTAGAATGATCCAATCTAATTTGCCTTTATTTTTCACTAGAAAATCATCATCAAGCCTAGTTCCGTTGGTGACCATCATTGTGGTAATACCAAGTTTTTTTGCGGTACTTATGAGATCGGAAATCCACCAGCATAAAGTAGGCTCTCCTCCTGCGAATGTTATTTTTTTAAACCCTAGTTTTCCCATCTCTTTTACAAGCTCAATAGATCTTTCCTGAGGCAAATGCCCTTTCGGAAGTATTTTTTTCGCATTCTGAAATGTGGCAAAACAGAATTTGCATCTCATATTACAAGGTTCCCATAAGTGATAATTAACAGAAGGTATAATTCCTTCAAAATTTGTTTTCATTGTTTATTTTAATAATATTTCGTTATGCTGTACTATCATCAAAACAAAATCCGAAAAACAAAAAAATGCGTTTCCCAAAAACATCATGGGAAACGCAGTAACAAAAGCTTTTTTTTGAAGAATAAAAGCGGTTAGCTCACCACTTTTTTTATGTCATTCTGGTAATTTTCTGACACGGGTAAATAATGACATTTTGTCTTTTCTCTTTCATCAAATATCATAATTTCTACCATCTCGGTTTGTTTATGATAACATTTGATGTATTTTTTATTCACCCGAAATGATTTATGAATGGTCACAAACTGACTTTTCAGAAGACCCTTTTCTTCCATTTTAGAGAAAGAAAAATCAATAAGGTTTTCAGATTTACGGTTAATGAAATGAATCTGTTTGTTGTTGGATTCAGATCCGGAAAGCTTATCCGCACACAGATAGACGATATCATCAATAAGAATCATATTTCTTTTTGTCTTATTAAAATCAAGATATACATACTGAAGTTTAGAAAACAAATTAATTTCCTGTAAAAATCTTTTGAAACTTTTAATAAACTTTTCTTCCGTAAAAGGTTTAGTGATATGATCTACACATATTTCTTCATCACGCTTGAGATTTTCCATATCTTCCACATAATCCGCCGTATTGATACTTGCAAAGAATACCGGAATTTTAAGTTCCTGTGCAACCTCCATTCCTGTCATGCTGTCATTGCCCAAATCCAGATCTGCAACCAAAATATCAGGTTGGACGGTTTTAAGTTCCTCGAAAAAATGATCTGAACTTTTACTTTTCAGAATAATCCGGATGTTGGAAATTGTATTGAGATAGGTTTCCAGCTTTTCCAGTTGCTTGGTGTTGTCTTCGAGGAGGGCGATGCGGTAGGTGTGCATAAATGTATTGTTGCTAAAAATTAGATTGTTGGTAATTCAACATCTAACTGAAAAATGTTATGATATTCCAATTCTTTTTTTGAATATAATACTTCTAAATTTAAAGTTCTATTCTTACTTGATACTTTTGGATAAACTATTATAGCATCTAAGATTTCATTCTTTTTTAATTCTAAATCATGAAAAATAGATTTCATTCTCGCATAGGCCGCTACTTGTCTTACATCTTCAATCTCAATTGATTTATTGTCGTAAGCTTTATATTTAACATCTATGATAGCTTTATATTTATTATCATTTAAAACAATGTCTGGAATTCTACCTGAGTATTTTTTTTGATAATAAACACCTTCTTTAAAAGCGCATCTTAATAATTTAAGAACATGAATTTCAAATAATTTACTCATATTAATCCAGTAGGGATATGTTTTAACCTTATCACTAGTGGTATTTGTAATATTAAAAGAAGATCTCTTCAATATAAGATTTGCTATTTGCAAAGCATTTTTATACATCGCAAAAAAAGGATTATTATTCACAATAATCTCTTTTCTAAATGTAGAATCACATTGTACCTTTTCTAAAGAAGTTTTTATGAAGCCAACAGTGCTTTCCAAGTCATTAATAATATTTAATTGCTTAAATTGATTTAAATAATTTAAACAAAACTGAAATGTATATTTTAAGAATTGATTTTCTTTGGTATTAATTCCAAATTCTTGATAGCGACAATACGTTTTTGTATATTTTAAATTTAAGTGATTCTGTTTGATTGTATCTTTTATCAAGATTTTACCTTTCACCTTTCCATCTAAATTTTCATCAATCCAATAATACCCTTTTTGTAGCCCCGAATGACATATTTTATTGAGGTAAGTTAAAAATTGTATAACTAAAATAGGAGTCAGAAAATCTTCTTTTTGATTTATTTCGATAGGTGGTTTAGAAAAATCAACAAAGTATAAATCTGAAATATCCTCATTACTTTTTACATAGGGTAAACTCTTAAAAAGAATGCTATAAAAATCTACAGAATATTCCTTTTTCTCATCTTCAAACTTCGGCTCAACCATAAATGGCAGATCATCATTCAAATAATCTAAACCAATAAGATAAGATGTATTAAAATTTAATTTATCTTCTTTTTTGCTTATTTCAATACAGTTAATTTCCGTATCAATTTTCTCGCATTGTAGCCTAAATTCGGTTTTATCCAGCAACCAATTATTAATAACAGATTTCCATTTCGAATCATAATCGACAATCGAATTTACATCATGAATAGTTGACAGAAAATTTTCTCTTATTTTAAGAATTGACATCTAAAGTTTTGTAATTTGATATTTCATTAATGATGCCTTTAACCTCATCTGAATTATTTAAGATACCATCTTTTATATATTCGAGCAATATCGGTACGATTTCATATTTAATTCGAAGTGCAAAATCTACATCTTCTTTTTTGAAAAAGTAGCTGTGTCCAAGCCAAATATCTTGTGGACGGTCTTGAAATTCTAAACCTAAATGTTCAGACGCTACCAACTCATCAACTTTATCCTTAATTTCCTTAACAAATAACTTTGAAACAATTTCGAATAATGGTTGCTCAAAAGAATCATCTTTTACAACTTTTGGTAAAACATCATAGAATGCAAATCTTCTGCGCAAAGCATAATCCAGATGACCAACACTACGATCGGCAGTATTCATTGTACCAATGATATACAAATTATCAGGAATTGAGAGTTTATAATCACCTTTTTTATCTGCATACATACTTTTGAATATTTGGTTTCGATATTCCAAAGCATAAATTAATTCACCTAAAACAGATGATAAATTTGCACGATTAATCTCATCAATGATTAAAACATAAGGTTTTTTACTATCATCATTTTTAGCTTTGTCAACAAGTTCTAAAAACAATTTATCTTTTGGAACATAATTTAATTTACCATCTATTGGTTCTGTAACGATACCTCTAATAAAATCTTCGTATGTATAAGCTGGGTGGAATTGAATAATCTCAATTTGATGACTTGTATTAATAAATTCAGCTTGTTTAATTTTATCTGTGCTAACAGTATCAGTAATAGTAAACTCTGCTAAGTCTTTAGCAGCATATGTTTTTCCTGTTCCCGGAGGACCTTGTAAAATTATTTGTTTCTTAAATTCGAGTAGTTCTTTTAAATCATTCATGTCTTTAAATTTTGTAATATCATCATTTTTTATTTCACCTATAAACTCTCTAAATACATTTAAAATTTCAGAGTAATCATATTTATCTGTTGATGTAGATTTGTTTATTGAGGGGTTCTTATGAGAACGTAATCCGAATATAAATTTTCCTTGATTAACAGAAAAAAATAATTGCTTGGCTGCTTTTTGATTTTTATAACTTGAATTGTAAATAGCAAACCACACATGATCACTTCCTTGGTTTTGTGCTCCATCAAAATGAACAATATTATTTTTTGTAAAATCTACAATACCTAAATCTCTTCTAATGTTCTCAATAAGATTTTCTAACAATTTTATAACATTAGCTTTAAATTGATCATAATAAAAGGGATATAGCACTCTAAAATATGAACTCCAAGCATGAAATACATTTTTATCAAACTTAGTAGCAACTTCTTTTTTTAAAGTATCTACTATTTCTTTTGTCAGAGGAGTTTCCTTATTTTCAACTACAAATTCAATAAGTTTTCTACGTAACAGTACAACTGGTCTCTTGTCTGCATCATCTCTATTTCCGTAATTATAATAAACTTTAAGTTTTTCAATTTCGCTTAAATTGTTAACTACATCAAAAATCTCAAGATCATTATTTAATAAACGATTAAAATCAATTTGAAGTTCTACAATATCATTGATTTGTATTTCTAAATTTTGTAGTGCCTCATTTCTTTTTATTTTGAGATCTTCCAAAGTTTTTCCGAATGCAGGAAGTAATATTTTTTCTTCGAAAAGACTAAACTCATTGTCTTTTACAGGATTACAAGTGGATAAGTTACCTGGCAGCCACCATTTGTCTTTTGTCTTATCATAATTTTTTTTATCAGTAGCCTCAAAAATTATTGTAAATTCTCTATCAACCCACCCCTCATAATGATTTTTCAATAGAGAATATAATGGCCTTTCATCCTTAAACATTCCTATCACATCAATTGATTCATTTGATCGACAAATGAAAAAAACATCGCCTTTTTTTGCCGTAATGAAATGATTATATTGTGTAACCTTTGTACTAGCCATCGCTCCTGTTTCAGGGTGCACACTTGCTAAACACATATCCAACATTAACTTATGATCATCAATATTGAAATATTGATTACCATGTGATATTTTTAATATTTTCATATCACTCATTATCATAAATATTCATACTATAATTTTCCAACTCTTCGCTGAATTTGTTTAATTGATCTTTGCAATTTTCCCAATCTGTCATGTTAATTATCTTAATTTTTTCTTTGTTTATTTATGTTCTTTATATTTCGAGTGATGAACGAAGGATTTTTCTAATTGGAATTCGGTGTATTCATCATACAAAGTTTAAATTATTCGAGAAGCTTTGAATTCATATAAATAATCTAAAGCAGTCTTTATAAGCTTGTTATTGTTAGTTTTTTGATTTATTTTAAAATGATTACTTAACGATATCATCCCTATTCTTTTTGGATATATATTTCTCCAATGGTTTAAATCATTAATTGTTAAGTTCGTCAAATGATTTGTATCTAACTTATACTCAATTGAAAAATCACTAAACTCTTTTCTACTTTCATATAAATTTTTAACTCTATACTCATCAATAGTTTTCTTTTTAACAAGTTTAGTCATTCCAATTTCGGAATAAATCCACGGCGAAACAATTTTGTTAATTACATCTCGTGGCCTAACAGATTTGGGAGTATTGATAAAAATAACACACTCACAATTATCAATCATTTGCAATAATGCAGAATTAAGCATCATATGAACATGACTCGATACCTCTAAGACTTTTCGATATATTAATTTTCCATCCTCATCATGACTATACTTTTTATCTAATAGTCTTTGCAAGTTTTCCGAGTACCCCCAAATACATGAATCTATAAAACACTCTAGACCAAATTCTTCTTTTAGCCATCCAGCAAATGCAATAACTAAATTCTCATCAGCATGGGAATGAGAAAGAAAAATATCAGCATTAATTTGTGGAAACCAATTTGACCGCATCTTATCTCCGTCAAGACTTCCATTATCATTTTTAAAGTTATCTAAAATATCTTCTATGATTCTCTGATGCTTACTGGCCGTTTTATTTCCGATATTTAGATAATAGTCTAAGTCATCAAAAAAACCTTTATCAATTTTTTTCAGTTCAAATCCTATATACATTCTTATTCTTCATTATGTGTTTTGTACAATTTTCTATTTTGTGATTTATATATTTAGAAATAGGAATTTACTTGCTTCTCAACCAAACATCTAAAGCAACAACTCTGTCATTACCATTAATACTAGGAAAAACTATATACGCTCCACGACTTCTAAAGCTACCTTTTAAATAAGAATTTGAATCCAAAAATTCTATATAAGGATAGATTTGTAGATACTCGCTTCCTGTAAAATCTGAATATTCTTTTTTTATTGGAAAAATTGCAATATGATCAATATATTTCGCAGCATCTCCTAAACCAAGTTCCCAATTACACCATTTTGATTTAATAGCTTCTTCAGTTGCCAATAGTATAAATTTATGGTTGTCTTTTATTTTTTCTTTGATTCTAACTGCGGTTAGTCCTGATGTAGTTTTAGGCATCCCTTCATCTAACCAATCGACATAAACTTCAACACCAAAACTTTTTAAAAAAGCAATTGCACCTTCTAGTTCTTGGACTTCATCGTGCTTATGGGATAAGAATATTTTAGTTTTATAAAGTTTAGACTCATTTTTAAATTGAGTAAGTATTGAATTTGTTGTTTGATAAGAAGATTTTAGAGATGGTCTATATCCTTTTAATTTAGATTCTGTTATTATGCTCATATTATCTTACTGTTTTTGTTATATTATATTCATAATTTTTATTTCTTATCTCGGTTGCCTTATCCAAATATTTATTAGGATCAATTTTAAAATTTTCCCACGTTACTGTTTGAATATATGAACTATCACCATAATAAACTTTTGAACCATTCTCACAATTTGCAATTGTAGGTGATTTCTCATTAAACATATTATCTTTTAAGATTTGAAATAAAAATGATGTATTTAAAGATCTACAATTACAAACACTATCATATGTTACGTAATATGAATAGCTACCAAATTCGTCAGGAAGAACAAGTGCTATAATTCCATTTGATAAACTAGTTCGATTATTTCTTGTATACTCTTTAAGAGAATAAGAAATTTCCCAAGGAATCCACTGATCTTTTTCTGCAGTCCATATTTCTTTCATTCCTTTTGATATCAATACAATTGTAATAGAACTATCATAAATCTTATCTCTTAATTTCGAGGCTATATGATCGTCAGAAAAACCAGCTAAACTTTCTCCATCATTTTCACCTTTATAGATGTGATCTTCATTACCTAAAATAACAGATAATTCATTCACGTAATGTCTAACTGTTGTTTGAACTTTTTGTCTTCCCCAAAAAGTACCATCATATATATTTAAATCTTTAACCTGTGCATCTGCATACTTGTATGAAACAAAAACTTTTCTTCCCATTACTTAGCTATTTTTTTTATAATTGCTACAATTTGATTTACAGACTTAGCTAAATCATCCTTGTCTAAAGTAAGATTTGACAAATCATTAAAAATTTCTTCTTCTAAATTATTTTGTGCGAAGTCTTTAGAAATTTCTTCATAAAGTTCTTTAGCCATAAAACCTGTGTATGATATTGGCAATGGCACTAACCCATGTTGTATCGCAATTTCAAACTCTCTTCTAACGCCACCTGCATTTATAGTATTTCCTCCTTCTATTTTATTTCCAAATAGAATTATTGAAACGCCCGCACGAGAAATCATGTTTTGTCGATATTCTTCCCATAAGGTACCTAAATCTTTACCTCCAGACGGAAACTGTGGAAACGGTTTTAAAATCAATTGATTTTCAGAAAACTTTTTTGGATTGGAATAAACAGCATCTAAAGCACCGTTAATAACTGCACTTCCAACACCTAAGCCAAAACCGTTTACTACATTGTAATTATTTTTTATTAATTCTTTGGAAAGCAAGTGAATAAAATTTTGAGCTTCTGAAGAAGTAAAACCTCCATAATCTACAGCACTCCCTGAAATAAAGACTGAGTGAGAATTATATCTTTTTTCTATTTCTTTTAATAGCAAACTTAAATCAGAATAGTTATCGATGAGTATTGTTTGTACTCTATATCTTTCCAGTTCTTTAATAAACAATTCTTGCTTTATTTTTTCATACTCATATTTATCTTGGTCATTTCCCCAATCACTAAGTGACGTTCCTTTCATTACACAATAATGATCTTTACTCTTGTCACTATATCTATGAGTTAATCTCCCAAAAATGTAATTCACATTAGGATCGGTAAAACTGAACCCTACAAATAAAAATGATTTAGATATCAATTCAGAATTTAAAATTGAAATAAATGGCTCATGAGTATAATAATATTTTTCATAATCTTCTTTTAACAAAACTGCTTCGTTTGCATGATCCTTATCACCATGCATTTTATAAAGAATACATGATCTATTTCCTCTATTAATAAACAAATCATCAATATTCTTCTTAACATCAATCTTTTTATTATTTTTTAGATGAGCATCTTCGATCAAATCATCATAATTTGTCGTCCATATTGTATTAAATGGTAATCTAGCTATTATTCTGTGATTCTCCGTTTCAACATCATTATCTGTAAATTCATCAACAATCTTTTCATTAATTCTAGTTCTATTGCTATTTTTATTTTTATGAAATTGAGCAATTGAAATTAAATCTGTTTCGTCAGCAATCTTTAATCCTAATTCGTCAGCCAAATCACTTAGTAAACCTTTCCAGTCTACAAAACCAGCAGCTTTTGACATTCCTGCACCGAGCAGAATTGTTGCTGTACCTTGTCTTAGTTTAGTTACATAATCATTAATAAATGCATTAATTTTTGTTTCAGTAAAATTCATAAGTTGAGTTTTTTATGGTTAATAATTTGTCTTTTTAATTGTTATTCCCAAATACTTTTTAGTATTTACAAAGGAATTTTAATATTGAATTAATAATATTTTTTGATATGGTTAATATTTAGTTAGCTGGTAAACCCAACTTATCAAAGAATGCTCTATTTCGCTCCTTCGCCATATTAAGGAGTCTATCATAGGATATAACTTCTATATAACATTTATAGGTCTTGTGGAAACCAAAGTAACCCATTTTATCGGACGTAATCTGTAGATCTAAAATTCCACACCGTTCTATTACAGAAGAGGTCAAGTCACAAATGACGTAACAAAATCCCGGTATGTTTTCAGAATTTGGAATCGGTCTTCCTGTTTTTGTTAAAACTTTACCATCTCTAATTCTTTTTAAATATCCTAAAGCTTGTTCAACAGGATCTTTTTCTTCTCCAGCTTTAGCATCATTTCTCATTGGTCTTTTAATTTCAATAACAGTGATAGATGCAAGAGGAAGAGAATCAGAATCGTTAACTAATAATGGATTATCATAAACATTCAATGCTAAAAAGTCAGGCTCTTTCGTTGAGTTTGAATTAGTAATTGATGCAGAATGAAGAGTTTTGTCAGAACTAAGGTAATTGTGGAATGCTAATCTTTCATCCATCAACCATAAATTACTGTCATCAAAAGTTGTTATATCACTTGTAGTTTGCATTGGCATAATTAATTTATGCAATACTTCTTCCTTTGAATAACTTCCTGTTTCATTTTTTGCAATTGCGACTGCTAGCAAATCAAGAATTACTTTTCTGTGAGTAACATAGTTTGCTAAATCGTATTTTTTTACGTCGCTAGCTTTTGATAAGTATTCTTCAATCCGTTTGCTATAATCTTCTTTGTTTTCAATAGATTGAGGAATAAGTAAATTATGCCCTTCCGATATTAATTCAGATTCAATAGTCATTAAATGAGAATGTAATTTCAAATCTAAATCACGATCTGAAATATTAGGATCAACATACATTTCATTTCCTGGAATTCTCCCGATAATAGATTTATAACGAGGAGCTTTATGATCAACAAAATAATCTACTTTTGCTAATCCCTCCATTTTACTTTCGGCTAAAAATGGTTCTAAAAACTCTCTGATTTTACTCAATGTGTTTTCTCTTATTTCTGAAAACGAAATTTCCGTCTCTGAAAATATTCCATCAATATTTTCGGGGATTGTAAAGTTTAATCTTTCCTGACCCACATTTTCAGTAAGAAAGTCAGAAGTTACAAAACATATATAAGCAAAATTTTCATTTTCTTCCCTGAGAAATCCGTATAGCCCAGGAACTCTTCCGATTAGATTCTCTTCTTTTACTACTCTGTCTGCTGCGCCGTATTTTATTGCGTGCTTATTTTGTTGTGTAGATTTTAACTTTAAATGGGTGATTTCAAACTTTTCTTCATGTATATAAAATTCATCTTTTTTAGAAGCATCAATCATTAAATAGTCGAATTCTTTTTGCAAGGAAACTGATTCATTACCATCAATTACAATGATATCTGGAGCTCCGCCTATTCTAATAAAATACCATAGACAATGTTCCAATATATTTCTAGCAATTGTTTCAATAGTTTTCGGTAAATAAACTAAATACTTTTTATATATATTATTCAACAAAATTGATGTTTCTCGCATATTGGAAATCGATTTATTGCTCTTTTCATCGGAAATATCATTTTGAATATTAAAATGAAATGATCTCTCATACAATTCATTTTTCTCCTCGAAAACACTTTTAATTGTTGCACTTTCAAAAGCTTTCAACCATAATAATCTCCCTATACCTCTGCCTCCCAAATCTATCTTAAAATCAGAATCTAGTGTTTGAAAAGACTTGAAATTGTCTTTATTAAAACCAATTCCATTATCAATGATTTCAAAGCCGTTAATTTCAGACTTTACATCATCAAAAGCAGATGTCTGTCCAGATCTAATGACTTTTATGGTAATTATTCCTTGATAACTTTCATTATGCTTTTTTAATTCATCAATAGAATGAATGGAATTCACCACTGCTTCAAAAACAGGAAATAGTGCATTCGTAAGTGGCAAAGTTGTATTTCTAAGCCTTCCTTTTAAACTGGTATTCAAGCTCATAGTTATTAGTTTTAGTTTTTTATTTTAAGCACTCACTTCTTTCCCAACCGCCAACAGCTATAACAACAAACTTTATATTTGTCTGAATTATGTTTTTTTTATTAGTCATCAGTTTTAGTTTATGTTATTTTTTACTTCATATTATTTTCTCAAACACCCCAATCACCTTAAAATTCATCGTCTCCTCATCCCTCAATACAATATGTTCAAAAGCTTTTGTAGAAAAAGGCTTTAATGTAATTTCTTCATGGTGCCATCCTTCATTATCGGTTACTTTTTTACTGAAATATTCTTTTATGGTATAATTGGCTCCTGTTTCACTATCAAAAATTTCACTTCCTTCAACTAAGGTTATCAACCCATTGCGGGTGCCTCCTGAATATTTTTTGAACAAACACAAACTACCATTTGGAATGACTTTGTTCATCGATTCTCCCACGACTTTACAGACGAAGTATTCAGCGTGATTGGTGATGTTTTTTAATTCGATATATTTTATTTCTTCTACTGATTGCAAGTCTGAAAATTGTCCTGCTGCAATCGCAAGGTCATAGTAAGGAACTGTAAATTCATTCGGAACATCAACTATAGCGTAGTTTTTCACCTCATCATTCGAATTTTTAAATGACGGAATAATCTGTGCAAAATATTTTCTCAAATTAGGATTGCAGACATAAATATATGTCCCTTCAATTCCTCTGAGTAATATGGTTTTATAAATATTGATTATGTAGTTTAACAAAACCTGTTCATCTTTAATGGTATTTTTACCACCTTTATCTTTATAATTTTCGTTTATAACAGTAAATTTCTTATCAACGAAATCATAATCAAATTCAGGACCTATAATTACTCCTGCATAGTTGAGATCATAGCCTTGAGTAGTATGAATACAACCGACTTCGTTAATAGCATTGGCTGAATTCACCCAGTCAATTTCTGTTCCATTCCATTGTAGCGAAATATCATCAATTACAATATCAAGTTTTGATCTATCATTTTTGGATATCCATTCCCAAGCAAATCCAGCAACCATTCGAGATAAACCCTTTTGGTTTTCTTTTATTTTTATTTGGTCAATCATCTCATTGAGATCATCGAACATTTTAAAATCATAAAAGCCAAAAACAGCTTTTGTTTTTTTAGATTGTATTATATCTCCATCAAGTAACTGATGAATAAAATCAACATATTTATTTCCTCCTTTAACTCTAAACTGAGTCTTTAATTTCCTAACTACAGTATTTTCTTTCTTTTTTAGCAATTCAAATTTTTCTATTAATACATCAGTAGGTTTTATGGATTGCATCCAATCGTAGAAAATAATAGCCTTTTTTGAACCATACTCTACCAAGTCTAATTCATCATAAGTTTTTGGATCAAAATTTACACGTTTAAAAGCATCATCAAAAGATTTATAATTAACCAGATTTTGCCTTCTTCTTAAACGATGCCCTTCATCTACAATTAATAAATCATACTTCTTCTTCGTTATATCAGAAGGACCAATAACCATTTTAGAAGATAATCCTTTAATATTTTTAAATACATTAGATATCGTTTTCCTAAATGAAGTCATTGGAATTACCAAAGCCATATTTAGATCACCATATTTTTCCTTTACCAATTCTAATAAATGAAACAGATTTTTATCTTCCTCATCAAAATCTGAATAATTAAAATCACTTAAATCGGTTTTTAAAAGCTTAAAAAGAAAAATAGCAAGGATAGATTTTCCAGTTCCTGCACCACCTTCTATTAAACTCACTTTTGCTTTATCATCAAGAAGGCATTGGAGAATCATTTTGAGCCCCGCAATTTGTTCTTTAGATAATGACTTATATGGTGAATATTTAAACAAGTCAGAGTTATCAATATCGTTTAGAGAATGTCTGGCAATTCCCATACTTTTCAACTCAGACCAAATATTTTTAAACTGTTCCCAATACACTTCTTTTTTCTGATAAAATTGGTGATTAGAAATACCTAAATTTCCGTTTTGCAGAGAATATATGCCGTCTGCAGAGATGTACTTAATAAGATTTGATTCGACATCTAAAGTTGCAGATTTATTGAATTTATCGCTTAAAATTAAATTAACCGTACTTAATTTTTGTTTCTTTTCGGTTTTAGAATGCACTTTTAATCTGTTGATAACATCTGTTGTTTCACCTACATAAGCTTCTTTGGTTTTATTTTCTTCTAAAAAGTAAACCAGTGGCCAATTAAGAAATTGATGATGATTTTCAATGATTTTAGATTCCAGATTATTGTCAAGGGGATATTTTTGTATAGAAAAATTCATTATTAAAAGTTGATACTACAATTCGTTATACTTAGTTGAATTTCCTTTTGACTTATCAACCGGATATTTTTCTGCATTCTTTTTTATCTTATCTAAAACGATTTCCTCAATATTCAAATTATGTTTGTCTGCTAAAAGTAATGCATACATCAATACATCTGCAAGCTCCTCTTTAAGCCTATCATGTTTAAAATCTTCATTTCCTTTCCAAAGAAATAATTCTAATAGTTCTGAAGACTCAACAGATAAAGCCAAAGCCAGATCTTTCGAATTATGAAACTGTGCCCAGTCCCTTTCATCTCTGAATTTTACAATCTCTTGTATAAGCTCACTAAAATCATTCATATCTTATAATTTATAAATAATAACAAAAACTTAAGCTTTCCAAAAAAATAATTAAAGTGTTTTAATTAAAAAAATTAAAATTTTAAAGAACGAAATTATCTAAGGTATTATAATACGGTTTATAATCGTAAATAAGCTATTAGTTTTGTACAAGAATTCAAATATAGCTAAAAAACCCATTTTCACCTTTATGGTTTCCCATAATTATAAAATTTTTCACATAAATAGGATTTTTACAAAAAACCTCCACCCTTCCGGATGGAGATTTCATTTAAATCAAAGTGTAAGCTCCCAGATACGCACTATTACAAGCCAGCGTCTCCTTCACATTGTTAAAAAATACCCACACCTGAATTTCCTTTCCTGCATAATAACTCGGCAAGGTCACCTCTGCAGTCAGCTCACTTCTCTCAGCAACCGATTGAAAAACCTCAAACGTTCCCAATTCCTCACAGTAACAGACTGCATTGGCTTTGTCTGCGGCATTTGCATTTCCCTGAACAGAATTATCTTCCCATGTAAGCTTTACAATATTTCCGGTTTGTGGAACAGCGGTCACATTCTGAAAACCTGCCAAATCTCCTTTGGTGATCAGTACTTTATTGTACATCAGTTCAGGGACGTCACCCACCATTTGTATCGCTTCATTAATCGTATAGGAAACTGCCATATTCACCCTGGATTTTGATCCGCTTCCTGATCCGAAATATTTGTTCTGAATATTTTTAACAGGTTGCAAAAACCCGATCACCAGTTTAAATTTTACCTGCTGCATAAGCTGCTTATCGCTTGGCGGTCTTGAGCTTGGCTTTGGCATGCTTCGGATAATGTCCTGTCCGCGCCAGTTAGCCCCTACAACCGTTCCTACTTTTCCTGAAAATCCTCCAAGGATTCCTTTTACTATTCTTGCCATTTTTGTGTCATTTTTTGGTTAACAGAAACGAAGGTATAACGGAAATTCTCATTTTCAATCACCTGTGAAAACTATGACCGGTTTTGACGTCTTTTGACCGGTTTTGACCGGTATTAAAACCCATTTCTTCGGATCATGTTCGGGTCTTCTTCGGGTCGGCTTCGGAAAAATGGGATTTTTTCCGAAGGATTGTCGAAGGACACCCGAAGGATTTTCGAAAAAACTTTGAGATGATTTTAATTTTTGTTACTGATTTTTTTTAACCAAGTTTCTTTAAACTTTTTATTTAACCACAAAAGTCACAAAAGATGAGCTAAACTTTTATTTAAAGTTGGTGACTATAAAAGAAAAAGATCACAATAGTTTTTAAAAAATCTTCGATTTTTATTCTTTTGAGAACTTTAAATATTCTGATAAAGCTTTATGATGATCTTTTGTGACTTTTGCGGTTAATTCTTAAAGTAGTTTAACTAGGTTTATTAAAAAATTTAAGAAGTCAAGATGTATTAAGAAAGGATCAATGAGATTTTTTTTGAGAGTATGATGGTATTATTTGGCTTTTAGCCTTTTTGTTGGAAAATCGCAAAGGCGCTAAGATTTTTGCTTGATTTTATGTTTTTAAGGCGCAAAGCACTTCGACAAGCTCAGTGTGACAAATGATCCGGCAAACATTTCGCATTAGAACATACTCAATTTTATCGCAGATAAAATCTTTGCGCCTTAAAAACAGTATTCCTGATGATCAATTTGCGCCTTTGCGATTTTCCAACAAAAAAAAGTTCAAAAAAGAAAAAAGCATCAAAGATGCCTTAATCATTCTTAATCTCTCCAATTCCTTAATGGTTCAAAAAATTAGAAAATAAAAAAATGCCCTCATTTTCTGAGGGCAGTATTGAAAAACGATTTGGGATAAAATATTTTCCTTCCAATTTTGATGTGCGGAATATTCTGTGATTTCCTAATCCGGAACAACGTGCTGTCGCTGATGTTCAGTAGCCTTTTGACATCGGCGCTGTCATAATACTGGGAATCGGTTACCTGATTTTGTTTGAGGGTGTCTAAAATTTCGGCAAAGACAGCCAAAACAGTGGGCATTAACTGATCATCACAGACCTGAAGATTGGGTTTCTTTTTCATCTTAATGGGTGTTTAGTAAATGAAACGAAATGATTTTGTGCTATTTTTTATTTCAAACGTAAAAGAAATAAAAGATATTGTTTGGGGCTGATTTTTAACAGGATAAGCAAATAAATTACACTTTTTTAAAAATTAATTTATTTTGTTTTATCGTAGAAAATTATTTGTTAAAATATAAAATATCAAGAATCAGAATATCTTAATAACAAGAAAATATAAATATTATTAACCATCAATTATTTTATTACTAACTGTCTGTAGCATCTATTTTTTGCAGATGTAATTATTTTTTCTAATTTCGCCTCAAGATTTTAACGAAAACAAGCGTAAGCTGTTATTTTAGTTAGAGAAAACCGCGAATTTTCAAGACAACTTAAAAATGACAGACTTACGCCCGTGTATCCATATCGGCACGGGCTAAGTCTCTCTGGTTGTCGGGTTCTTCGCGGTACCTCTCTAACTGACTGACTTTTGCTCCGTGCTTTTTTATGTTAAAACAATTTTCCAACCTAAAGGCAAAAAACTGCATCTTACTTATTATACGACATGGTTTGTCGTGTGTAGGGACTAGCTTTGCCAAATAAGTTGAAAACAAACCTTAAAATTATAAATAATAAAAAAATAAAACCATGATTAAAAAAAATGACTTTCAGACAAATTCTGTTTACAACAATAACATTTCTTTAAGAATGGGGTCTCCCCTATTTTCTAACGCGAAACTCTTCATAATTTCGGACACAAATAATAACTAAAAACTTAACACTAAGAATGAAAAGACTCTATGTGACTGCACTTTCGATGTGCACGGTTCTGGGTATTGAGGCTCAGGAAACACAGGTGGTCTGGCAAAAGGATATCAAATCCTCAACACAGGATTTCCTTTCCCAGGTCACCACAACAATTGACGGGCAGTATTTGATTACAGGAAGCAGTATTCAAAGCAGTAAGCTTCAGGCAGCAGGCAGTAAGCAGAATAATGGTTACGATTTCCATTTGGTTAAACTGAATCAACAGGGCGATGAAGTCTGGGAGAAATATTTCTCAGGAAAGAACCATGATTTTTTATCGGCAACGGTAAATACTCAGGAAGGAGGTTTCCTTTTGGCAGGCACTTCGTACAGTGGAAAAGGGCTTGATAAAAAAGAAGAATCCAAAGGAGGATCGGACATCTGGCTGATCAGAATTAATGAATTCGGGGATGAATTGTGGCAGAAAACGATTGGTTCTACAGGAGATGAAGAAGCCAGATCGGTTATTCAAACGACCGATTTCGGGTATTTTGTTGCGGGAAACACCACCCTTCGAGAGCCTCAGGGTTTAAAAGGTTACGGATCCAAAGATATTTTGGTTGTAAGACTGGACAAAAACGGGAAAGAATTATCTCAGATTGTTTTAGGCGGAAAAGGACTCGATGAAGTTGAAAAAATGATCCCTACAAAAGATGGCGGAGCTTTACTGGGAGTTTATTCAAGAAG
>NZ_BAABHX010000012.1:0-42787 GCF_039542325.1 Chryseobacterium ginsengisoli | reverse complement strand
ATGAAACTTTTTGGATGCTATATTTAGACCAAAACGGTAATGAGCAGTGGAGAAAACATGTGAAAGGAGAATCAAGAAAACATGAAGAAAGGCTGTCCGATATTAAACTGAACAGAGACGGATCGATTATTCTTGCCGGAACAAGCGCAGAAGAACTCGGAAAAGAGAACTGGAAGATTGTAAAACTGGGAGATAAACAGCTTGATCAGCTGATCGAGAAACAGGATATTAAGATCTATCCGAATCCTGTATCGGATTATGCGTATGTAGAAATCGGGTTTGAATTTAAAGATGCTGATATTGTGATGTATGACATGGGAGGAAGACAGTTGCAGAGTATTAAAACCAAAAATAAGGTGACCAAGATCAATACTCAACCTTTGATTCAGGGAGCGTATCTGATTTCTGTGAAAACCGATGCAAATAAAACGGCAAGTGCAAAATTGATTAAAAAATAAATACAAATGAAGAAAAATTATAAAGCCTTCACAAAATACATGATGGCTATCTTTTTACTTTTAATAAGTAATACGATTTTAAAAGCACAGGGATATGGCTTTGAAGTACAGAAAGATTCCTACAATAAAACTCCTGACGGAAATATTGCTAATGGCTTGCCACAAATTGGTTTTCCATTGCTTACTGTTCCTACAAGCTCACCCAAACTGTCTTTCAGTTTTGGGATAGACTATAATGCCAACAGAACATCAGATCAGAATCTTCCCGGCGATGTAGGGAAAGGATGGAGCCTATCGGAGGATTATGCGGTTGTGCGGGTATCACATGGTTTGCCTGCAGATTATAATATTAATCATACAGCAGCTTTTTATGCAGGCAATGTAAATGATGGAAATGTATTTCAGTACAGCATTCCTGGAGAATCTGCCAAATTCATGATCAACTATGATAAAGCAGCCCATCAGTATGTGGGAATTTCTGACAATGGTTTTAAAAGTAAAATACTGATAGAGAAAAATACGACCGATACCTTGGTATACAAAATTAAATCTTTTACTGTAATAGACCCTAAAGGTTTAAAATATATTTTTGACAAGCCCGATATTTCTTATTACAGAGGGATCGGTGATAATCACATTGTACAAAAACGCTTTGTAGACCTTTATCATGGAGCATTTCATCTTACAAAAATACTAGATAATAAAGATAATGTATTAGCCACTTTTGAATATCTTACCTCGACAGGTACGGTAAATGACAGCAGAGGCTCTTATAACATTGCACAGAATAAAATAAGCAAGATTCTCATTCCTAATGTTGGAAGCATCACCTTCACATATTCCGGATGGGATATCGTTTTTCCACAAATGGTTCCGTTACCTAAAATCATTGTTAAAGATGTTTCAGGGAATATAATGAATCAGGTATTGTTTGAATACATGGGAAATTATTTAAATTCTTTTGCCACCCTTGATAAAAACAATGCTGTTATTGAAAAATACTCGTTTGAGTATAATGGTTTCAGTGAGGGTTCTTCCAATTTTGATCAATTTGGGTTTCCCAATAATCTATCTTACTGTTCTATTGACGGTAATGAGAGATTCTTTAGTCCTATTGCTCCTAATCCTAAATACAGCACTTTAGGATTATTGAAAACGGTATATCTTCCTACAGGAGGGCGAACTGAATATGAATATGAATCAAATACCATCAGCTCTCCCGCTCCCTACTATACCTATCCCGGTTATTTTGATTTTTATAATATGGATGTAGTGTATGATGCAGATTTTTCTAAGCAGTTAACATCTCCTCCTGTGGTTATTAATGTAGATCCAGTCAAGTATCAAAAATATTTTGTTACGATAACTGATGGAATAACATATTTTAAAAGTACCGACAGAATAGATCATTATGGAGTAGATTATTATATAACAAAGGCTAGTGACGGATCTTCTTTAGATAACCTTTTCACTTATCATGATATGGACACTGATACCTATAAGACATGTGATGATCTAAAAACGTTTACACCTCCTAACGATTCACCGGTAAATATTAACATTGTCGGTAAATCATCAGGACATATCAAAGTATATGCTGTTAAAAGTGATCTTGCACCTTTCAACTATACAGAAGGTGTACGAATAAAAAATATAAAAAAATACGAAGGGGATAATGCTTCAACACCCAATGAAAATCTGAATTATCAATACAATTATTTTGATAATCCACAGGCATCAAGTGCTGAAGATTATGGGATCATCTCTTATCCTCTTCCGTCAGGATTGGAGAAAGTTATGAGACAAATGGTCTATAAAAATGTAAAAGTAACAGATATTGTCAGAAACTTTTATACAAAATATACCTTTATGCTTCCTTCGGAAATTATTGCGGCAATCAGTCAGCCTATCACTGTATTGTTGGATTACGGAGCCCCTTACAGCACAGGACTGCCTGTGAAAATAGAACAGTATACAGCAGGCAACCAGCTGGTGTCTGAGAAAAACTTTCAGTATACTTTCAATTATAAAACCTTAGCAGACAAATATCTGGTTCCTTCAGACTTTAAATATCCACTACTTCAGAAGCAAATTACAACGGAAAAGATGTATCGTGAAAACAATACCATTCTTACCGCAAGTAGTGAAAAAATATATGAACCGTTATTCAGTAACATGATATCAGAAAAAAGTACGGATTTTTCAGGAGAAACGACAGAGGCTACGTATAAATACGCTTCAGAAATGCAGAACCAAAAACTTTTGGCGGATAATAAAGTGGCAACTGCCATAGTTACCGAAATAAAGAATACAAGAAACGGGGTGACAACTCCACTATCCAAAACGGAGAACCTGTATGCCACGGCCAATTCTTCCGAGCCGTCGGGAATGATTTCTTATGATCCTGTGAACGGAGCATCTTCTACGGAAGTAGTTATTGATAAATATGATACCTATGGTAACGTTATCCAGATGACGGGCAAAGACGGGATGATCAACTGTATTGTGTATGGATATCACGGGACACTTCCGATCGCTAAAATATCAGGAATAAGCTATGATTCGCTACAAAGCCAGGGACTTTTATCTTCCATTATCACCGCTTCGGACGCGGATGCCGATAATTCGGCTAATGAAAGCCAGCTGTTGAGCGCGCTGAGTATCTTCAGAAGAAGCGATGCCCTGAAAACGCTTCCTGTAATTACTTATACTTATGATCCTCTGATAGGAGTTACAAGTGAAACGGATGCTGCAGGAATTAAAAAAGTATATCAGTATGATAATGCCAACAGACTCATTAAGATACTGGATGCATTAGGAAATACTTTACAGGAATTTAAAACACACATTAAAGGACAATAACCCATGAAAAAAAATAAACTTCTCTATTTATTTCTACTGTCAGCGACGGGAATCCTTCGCGCTCAGGTACAGCCAACATCTACAGAGAATTATCTCTATACAAAGACCTGCCTTAATAACGACTGTACAAAAAAATCTGAATCTGTCACCTATTATGACGGACTGGCAAGACCCAAGCAGAATATCCTCCTGAATGCAACGCCACAGGAGAAAGACCTTGTCAGTAAAATAGAATATGATAATGCAGGAAGACAGTCTAAGTCTTACCTTCCGCTCCCACAGCAGACAAGCCAGAACGGGGCAATTTATACTTCTCCGGACACCTCATTTTATGGTGCAGAGAAAATATACTCTGAAAACAGGTTTGAAGATTTTCCAAGAGCAAGACCTACCGAAAGCTATCCTCAAGGGACAGCATGGTCTGATAAACCTGACCGTTATACTTATGCAACGAACGGAGCAAATGAAGTAAAGATGTATGTGGCACAGACCACTTATCCTAATAATATCCCGTCGACAACTCTTGTGCAATCCGTAAATTATCCTGCAGCTACGCTGGACAAAACAACGGTAACGGATGCCGACCTGAATCCTTCCACCGCTTATAAGAACGGAAAAGGACAGACGGTAATGGTAAGGAAGAATGATGGGGTACATAATACGGAAACGTATTACGTATACGACAATTACGGAAGACTGTCTTATGTGATACCGCCTCTTGCCTCCTCAGTTGCCCTTACAACTTCCAATATCGATAAGCTTTGCTATCAGTATCTCTACGATACAAGAGGAAGACAGATCGCCAAAAAGCTTCCCGGCAAAGGTTGGGAATATATGGTATATGATAAAGCAGACCGACTTGTTCTTTCTCAGGATGCTGCCATGAGCTCTAATGCTCAATGGCTGGTCACCAAATATGATCAGTTCGGAAGAGTGGCTTATACGGGAATTCTGACAGGAGGAGACAGAGCCACAAGACAGAATGCACTTAATAATGTAGTAGTTACGGAAAGCAGAAGTACTACAGGCTTTACCAGAAACGGGATGACGGTGTATTACACAGAGAATAGTTTTGCAGGAGAGATGCCGACTGTTCTTACCGTTAATTATTATGATACCTATCCCGAAGGAAGTCCTGCAAGTCCTGCCCAGGTTTTAGGACAGAATGTGCTCCCACAGGATCCTCAGAACTCTGCGGTCAATACCAGGAGTTTACCGGTGGCATCTTATCTTAAAAATATTGAGAACGACAACTGGACAAAAAACTATACATGGTACGACAGTAAAGGAAGAAGCATCGCCACCTACTCCATCAACCATTTGGGAGGATATACCAAATCTGAATCTTTACTGGATTTTGCAGGGGTAGTACAGCAAACCGTTTCGAAACATAAAAGATTATCGACCGATACGGAAAAAACCATTACCCAGAACTTTGAGTATGATTCACAGAACAGGCTGCTGGTTCATAAACATCAGGTAGACAATTACCCGGTAGAGATCCTTGCTCAGAACTCGTATAATGCTATTTCCCAGCTTACCAACAAAAAAGTAGGAGTAACATCGGCGTCAACATCTTTGCAGAGCATCGATTATGCCTACAATATCCGTGGATGGATGACTAAGATCAATGATCCTAAAAACCTCAACGGAAAGCTTTTTGGCTATGAGATCAAATACAATCTGGTGGAAGGACAGGAAACTCCCAATACGGATTTCACCGACTTTAAGGTAAAAGCTAAATACAACGGGAATATTGCCGAGGTAGACTGGAAAACCAATACCACTACAGGAGACAACCTGAGAAGATACGGGTATGTATATGACGGGCTGAACAGACTTTCTGCAGGTTTTTATCAGAAAGATACCAATCCTTCTGCTAAGGAATATTTTGAGAAGGTAGATTATGATCTTAACGGAAATATCACCAATCTGAAAAGATCGGCTGATGCGCAACAGGGAGCCCCCGCATATAAGATTGACGATCTTACTTATGGGTACTCCGGGAACAGGCTGACTTCGGTTACTGATTCTTCAACAGATTATAGAGGATATCCCGATGTGTCCGGAATTCCGATCACTTATTATGAGGACAGCGGGAATATGAAAAGCCAGAAAGATAAGGGTATTCTTGATATCCAATACAATTATCTGGATCTTCCGAATTATATCACTTTTGATAAAACTTTTGTACCAAGGGTTAATCTCGGAGGTGGCAACAGTTTTAATGTAAATACTCAATATTGGTACAGAGCAGACGGAACAAAGCTTAAAAAATTATATACTTATGGTACAGGAACAGGAAATCAGGAAACGGCTACCGTTACTGAATATTTAGACGGCTTTCAGTATGGAGCAACCAGTACAACAGGGAAATTTACATTGGGATTAAAATTTGTTTCTACTGCGGAAGGCTACTATAATTTTGAAAATAATAAGTATATTTACAGCTATACAGACCATTTGGGAAATGTACGTTTGAGTTATTTCAAAAATGGGACAAGCGCAGAAGTTCTTGAAGAAAACAACTACTATCCGTTTGGATTGAAGCAGGAAGGATATAATCCTACTGCAGGAAATTCTTCTTACCAGTATAAATACAACGGAAAGGAATTACAGATGGAATCAGGAATGCTGGATTATGGATGGAGACAGTATATGCCAGAGCTTGGAAGATGGAATGGGATGGATCAACTTTCTGAACAATATAATTCTATTTCTCCATATGCTTATGTTGGAAATAATCCGATCAATATGTATGATCCGGACGGAAGACTTACAAAAGCGCAGACCGATTATATATGGAATAATTCTGGTCAGGGAGTGACAAGCTGGTCATTTAATACTGATGGAAGTCCTAAAATGAACTCTTATAATCCTATGAATGATTCAGATTCTCAGAGTTTGATAAATTCATTTTATGGAGCTGCATCTGGTCATGGATCATCGACCATTCATTATTGGACTGGAAGCCCATCAGTTTCTGGTTATATCATTAATAATGAATTATTTGGCAATCATAATTTTGGCACTCTGCATCAATTGACCATTCGAAATGAGATGAATTCAGAGCCTAACTGGTATGGTCCAGCAGGAAAAGGAAATTGGTTTTATAGTACTTCAGGGATTTTAAGTGGTTTTGCAGGAGCAGTACAATCCCAGAACATGTATTCCCAAGGGATAAGAAGAGGATTAGCAGGAAACTATATTTTAACAGGTAGAAACTTGAGCCAATTTGGTAAGATGGCAATGACTGACGTAACTATCCCTATTTCCAGAATTGGAAGAATCGGAAAATTTATAGGTCATACTTCTTTTTATTTAGGGGTTACATTTGACGCAATTGGTGTACGAAATTATATGAAAGATCCTAACTCCCCCAATTCAGTACATCCTGGAAAAGCTGCTTACAATACTGTAATGGGTGCTTTTGGCAACTGGGGAGGTGTTCCGGGTGCAGTTTTAAGCACAGGTTATTTTGGAGTTGATGCTTTTTATGATGATGGTTGGAATGGTGTAGGAAGAGATTTTGAAAAACTTCAGCAAAAAGCAGATTATACTATTGATTGGGGTACAATGGCTCCTAATGGAGCATAAAAATTTATTATGATAAAAAAAGCATATTATTATTTGTTCTATAAGATTTATAAATCAATAGAATACACCTCTGAAGAATTTGGAGGTGCTTTTTTGACTGATTTTAAAACAGGTTTAGTTATAGGTGCATTAGAAATTTGGTTATTGTTTTCAATAGGAAATTATTATTCAATTATAACCAAAAAAAATGCTGAATTATCTCTTACAATGCCAATTGTCTATATTCCTCTTGTAATATTATTGATTTTGAATTATTTTTCATTTATACATAATGATATTTGGAAAGAGTATAACAGAAAGTTTGATCAGTTACCAAAGAAGAAAAATATAATAGGTACATGGATTGTTGTAGGTGTAATTGTATTTATAATTGCAAATTTGATTTATTCATTTTATTTAATGAGCCAAATAGATTGGAGTTTGTATAGATAAAACAAAATGATAAAGAAAGCATATTATTATTTGTTCTATAAGATTTATAAATCAATAGAATACACCTCTGAAGAATTTGGAGGTGCTTTTTGGACTGATTTTAAAACAGGTTTAGTTATAGGTGCATTAGAAATTTGGTTATTATTATCAATAGGAAATTATTATTCAATTATAACCAAAAAAAATGCTGAATTATCTCTTACAATGCGGTAATGTGGTAATGTATTAGATTTAGTGATGGTACTATTTTAAATCTTTAACCTTCTGAAAATCAATAAAAATTAAAAACAAATTAATAGAAAACATGAGTAGAAATTCCCTACTCATGTTTATTTTTGGTGATAAAAACATATCTAAATGATTGAAGATCATTCCTCATGTATCAAAGTTAGTGATATTACAATTTTGAGAATAATAAGTATATTTACAGCTATACAGACCATTTGGGAAATGTACGTTTGAGTTATTTCAAAAATGGAACAAGCGCAGAAGTTCTTGAAGAAAACAACTATTATCCATTTGGATTGAAGCATGAAGGATATAATCCTACTGCTGGAAATCTTTCTTACCAGTATAAATACAATGGGAAGGAATTACAAACGGAAACGGGAATGTATGACTATGGAGCAAGATTTTGGTAATGTATCAGATTTAGTGACAGTACTATTTTGAATCTTTAACCTTCTGAAAATCAATAAAAATTAAAAACAAATTAATAGAAAACATGAGTAGGGAATTCCCTACTCATGTTTATTTTTGGTGATAAAAACATATCTAAATGATTGAAGATCATTCCTCATGTATCAAAGTTAGTGATATTACAATTTTGAGAATAATAAGTATATTTACGGCTACAAAGACCATCTGGGAAATATACGTTTGAGTTATTTCAAAAATGGGACAAGCGCAGAAGTTCTTGAAGAAAACAACTACTATCCGTTTGGATTGAAGCATGAAGGGTATAATGTACAGACCGGGAACCCAATTACCAATATACTGGTAAAGAATTGCAGAAGGAAACAGGCTGGAGTGATTACAGATAAAAAATGGGTCATGTATCAAAGTTGTGATGACATAATTTAAAACTTATATCCAACAGTAGACAGACCACACAGGAAATGCTATGAATCACCTGAAAATTAGCAACCAATTCTTTAATTCGGATTCTAAAAAAATCATGAATATATGATACAACATCTTTTAAAAAAAAGTAAACTGGTTTTAGTTTTTCTTATTGTGCTTGCCTGCAAAGAACAGAAAACAGAAATTATTAAAGAATATTATTTCCAAAGTGTAAAAGTTAACGACAAATTGGAAAAAGAAATATTTTCCTATAAAGAAGATTTGAAAAGAATGCAGGCTGCAGAATCAAACAACCTGAGTCTTTTCTTTGTGAAAAGAAATGATAGTATTTTTATAGAAATTGGAGATTATAAACCAAATCTTAAAATGATAAATATGTTGGGAGTTGAAGTCATGAAAAAAGATACCATTTATCTATTTACTGATAAAAATTTTAAAGAAAGTAATAATTTTTATAAGAATCAATTTGGTGAAAAAATAAAGATTATCACAAGTTCAAAACCAACTTTTAATCATTATGATCCACATTACAGATGTCTTTATATTGAAGGTAACAATATCAAAATACAATCTTACAATAACAAATGTAGATAGTTCTAAATTTAAAAACACAAAAAAAGCCACCTCAAAAAAGGCAGCTTAAATAATTGAATATCTAACAATATTATTTTTTAGCTTTTACATCAACAGCGATTTCGATGTCTTTGCTGATCATCCATTCTGCAGGATCTGCTTCGGAAGTTCCGAATTTGATTCCCCAATCAGCTCTGTTTACAGTGAATTTTGCCTGGATTGCAGCTGAACCTTCCGTTACATCAACTTTCGCAGGGAAAGTAACATTCATTGTTTTTCCAGATAAAGTAAGGTTTCCGCTTACCGTTTTATTTGCTCCTGCAACAGCATCTTTCGGTGCTTCTTTAAGATCTGTTACACTTGTAATTTTAAAGTCTGATGTAGGGTTTTTCGCAGTATCGAAGAAATCAGGGTTTTTAAGGTGAGCTTCAAGATCTGCAGGTTTTTTATCTTTTTCAGTTACTGAAGCCGGATCAACTTTAAGAGAGTTCATATCAATCACGAAGTTTCCAGCTGCAACGTTTCCGTTTTCAATGCTTAAATCTCCTGATTTTACCGCAAGAGTTCCCCAACGAGGAGCCATTCCTCCTTTATGAAAAGCTTTCCAGTTTACTACAGAAGCTACAGCATCTACTGTCAATACTTCACCTTTGCTTTCCGCAACTTTTTGTTCTGTTGCTGTTGCTGCGTTTTCTGCAGATTTTTCTTTGTTACAAGACGCTGCAAGCAATCCTACTCCTACTAATGCAATTACACTTAGTTTTTTCATATTATTTAAATTGTTTAAAAGTTTATTGATTCTAAATATAAGCAAAATGAAATATCCGGCAAGAATTTCATTCTCCTAAATGTTTTAAAGTCCAAAAATAGACAACTTCATCAGTTATTTTCTTATCATACATCAATAAATTAAGTCGCACTTTTTTAAACCTGATAACTGTTGTGCATTTTTAATAATATTTTAATCTGTTTTGCAATCGTTTGCATTGTATTAAAATATCAAATCATGTACATTTATACTTATCTATTTTAAACAAATATTTTTTGTGTTATGTCAAAAAAAATCATCTCTTTTCTATTCATTTTAATTGTATTAGGAAACTTTCAGGCACAGGGAAAAGCGGAAAAAGCTTTAGAAGTATTTTCGGAAAAATATCCTCAGGAAAAGATACATTTGGTTTTTAATAAAAACAGCTTTATAGCCGGAGAAAATATTTGGTTTAAATCGTTTGTTTTTGATGGATATGATCTTTCAAATATTTCTACCACTCTATTTGTAGAATTGTACGACAGTAATAAAACTCAAATCAGCAAAAAAATTCTTCCTTTAGTTAACGGACAAGGTAGTGGAAACTTTACGTTACCTGAAAATCTAAAAGAAGGAGTTTATTACGTCCGAGCTTACACAACATGGATGGCTAACTTTAATGAAGATTTTCAGACATTAAGACCTATTGTCGTTTATAATCCTTCGTCGCCGCAAAAGCTTGTCATTAATGATAATTCAAAATGGACAGCTTCTATTTTCCCTGAAAGCGGGACGTTTATAGATGGGATCGACACAAAATTTGCGGTTCGTTTACAGTCAAAAGGCATTACACCGACCGATTGGAGCGGTTATGTCGTTGATGCAGAAAAACCCGATGTGAAAATAACGTCTTTCAAAGGATTTGATCAGAATGTCGGATCGTTTTCATTGACTCCGAAAGCCGGAAAAAAATATAAATTAATCGTAGAAGATTCAAAAAGTAATAAGCAAACTATCGACTTACCAACTGTTTCGGATTCAGGGGTAAATCTTCAGGTTTCAACGGGTAATGAAGCAGTAAAGTTTTATTTAAAATCAAAAAATATTGCTCCGGGAACGTTATATAAAGTAATTGGAACGATTAGTAATCAGCTGGTTTTCAAAGTTAATTCAGAAAAAATACTGGAACAGAGCTACTCCATTCCTGCAGCGCAACTTATCAACGGAATTTTACAGCTTACCGTGTTTGATGATAAAGAAAATATCGTCGCACAGAGACTTTGTTTTATACAGCCTGAATTATTGAAAATCAAAAAACCGACACTTCAGTCTTTAGCACTTAATGAATCTCCAAGAACATTGAATACTTTTAATATCTCTCAAAATTCCGACAACGAAGCTTATACAGCTTTTGTAATGGATGGAAATTCAGAAAGTTCGGAAGATGAAAACAGTTTATTGAGTACTTTGTGGCTTACAGGAGATATCACTTCAAAAATATATACTCCGGCTCAGTATTTTACACAAAATCATAATTCAGAGGCTTTAGATGCTCTTTTAATCACGGAAAAATGGAAAAGATTCGACTGGAAAACAATCATGTCCGGAACTTTCCCTATCATCAGTTACAAACCTCAACCTTACATTTCTTATAAAGGAAAAGTAACTGTTCAGGGAAAACCTGCAGCCAATACAGATATGAATCTGCTATTTGAAAAGCCTGATCAAGGTACTAAACTGTATCAGATAAAAACTGATGCCAACGGATTTTTCTCTTTGAAAGGATTGTATTTTGAAGATGCCATTAAATTTTCCTATCAACTGAATGATGCTAAAATTCCCAAAGAACAGGTTCAGGTAATTTTTCAGCCGGATTATTCTTTTATTCCTTTAAAAAATAATTTACCTGCGAGTAATTACGATTTGGTACAGCGTGCAAACGAAGATAAACCAACCAATCAGGTAGAAAGATATATTGTAACTAAAAATAATCAAAGTTCTGTTAATGAAAAAGCCACTTTAATCGAAGAAGTAAATTTGAAAGGTCAGAAAAAAGACAAAACACAAGAACTTAATGAAAAACTGAGTGGTCCTTTGTTCCAAAGTGCAAATGAAACGGTTTTTGATTTGGTAAATGATAATAATTCAGCTCAAGGTTCTATCAATATTTTACAATGGTTGCAGGGAAGAGTCGCGGGATTAACTTTGGAATCTGATATGGGAAATTACATTCCGAAACTGAGAGGAAGTGAAATGAATATTTATCTGGATGAAATAAAAATCGATCCTTCTATGGTAAGCTCGATTTCAACAGCTGATATTGCCATGGTGAAAGTAATTAAAGATAATTTTGCAGGTGGTTTTGGCGGTGGTAAAGGAACAATTGCAATTTACACCAAAAGAGGTGGAATTACAGGTTCTGTAAGCAACTCCACTGTTCCGACAAAATTAAAGCAGATTACTTTAAATGGCTTCGACAAAGAAACACCATTTGTAAGTCCTGTCTATGGTGATGATAACTTTAATAATATTTCTAAAGATTTCCGAAGCACCCTTTACTGGAATCCCCGTTTAAAAACACAGCCAAAAGAACCGACAAAAATACAGTTCTATAATAATGACGATGCCAAAAGTTACAAGGTAATTATCATGGGATTCGATGAAAAAGACTACGCTCCTATTTATTACAATGAAACAATTAAATAAGTTCTTTAATTTTTAAACCACAAAAGTCACAAAAGATTAACATACTAAGTATTTTTAAGTTTGATAATGGACTGAAAATAAGAACACACAAATTTTTAAAAATCTTTGATGTTTATTCTTTTGAGAACTTTAAATATTCTAATTTTTACGTTACGATTATCTTTTGTGACTTTTGCCGTTAGTTCTGAAAGTAATTTAAACAAGTTTGTTTATAAAAGCTTTTACTTCTTTCGTGATTAAAATTAAAACAGTACAGTTTGTGCTGTTTTTTTGTTTTAAATCCATTATTCTTTTGTAAAAAAGTCAGTACTTTAGCCATTCAAAAATTTAAAATGAACACAACAAGCTATATAAAGCAAACTCTCAATATATCCGAAAAAAGCATCAACGCAACTTTAGAATTATTAGCTGAAGACTGCACCATTCCATTTATTTCACGTTATAGAAAAGATAAAACCGGAAATCTTGATGAAACTCAGATCGAACAGATTTCAAAGCTTAATAAGCAGTTTGAAGAGATTGTAAAAAGAAAAGAAACCATTTTAAAATCAATTGAAGAACAAAACGCTTTAACTCCGGAATTCAAACAAAGAATTGAAGAAAGTTTCGATATTCAGGAGCTTGAAGACTTGTATTTACCTTTCAAAAAAAGAAAGAAAACCAAAGCTGATGCCGCGAAAGAAAAAGGTCTGGAACCTTTAGCTAAAATGATTATGAGTCAGAAAGTTCAGGACTTACAGTTTTTGGCTTCAAAATATCTGAATGATCAGGTTTCTTCAGAAGAAGAAGCTTTACAAGGCGCAAGAGACATTATGGCAGAATGGATCAACGAAAATATGTATGTCAGAAAGAATCTTCGCCGATTGTTTCAGAGAAAAGCCGTTGTCACTTCAAAAGTGGTTAAAGCTAAAAAAGACGAAGAAGACGCTCAGAAATTTTCGCAATATTTCGAATGGGAAGAAAGCCTGAACAGAATGCCTTCTCACCGATTGTTGGCAATGTTGAGAGCCGAATCCGAAGGTTTTGTAAAGACAAATATCGGAATTGATAAAGATGAAGCCATCGATTTTATTGAAAATGCCGTTATTAAATCAAATAACGAAACGTCAGAACAGATTTCGTTAGCCATAAAAGATGGTTATAAAAGATTATTAGAACCTGCCATTTCCAATGAAACTTTACAGGAAGCCAAAGAAAAAGCTGATAAAAAAGCCATTGAGATTTTCTCTGAAAACTTAACACAATTGTTGCTCGCTCCACCTTTGGGAGAAAAGAGGATTCTGGCGATCGATCCAGGCTATAAAAGTGGTTGTAAAATCGTTTGTTTAGACGAAAAAGGTGATCTTTTACACAACGAAACAATCTATCCTCACGCTCCACAGAACGAAAGCGGAATGGCAATGAAAAAGATCCGTTCGATGGTAAATGCTTATAATATTGAAGCCATATCAATCGGAAACGGAACAGCAAGCCGTGAAACAGAGTTTTTCATTAAAAAAATTGCATTCGACAAGCCGTTGCAGGTTTTTGTAGTTTCGGAAGCCGGAGCTTCGGTATATTCTGCGAGTAAAATTGCGAGGGACGAATTTCCAAGTTATGACGTTACAGTTCGTGGTTCGGTTTCCATCGGAAGAAGATTGGCGGATCCATTAGCGGAACTGGTAAAAATCGATCCAAAATCCATCGGAGTCGGACAATATCAACACGATGTAGATCAGACTCAGCTTAAAAACGAACTGGATTCTACCGTGATGAAATGTGTGAATTCTGTTGGAATTAATTTAAATACAGCAAGTAAATCTTTATTAAGTTATGTTTCCGGAATCGGAGAAAAGATGGCAGAAAATATCGTCAATTACAGAGCTGAAAATGGTGCATTTGAAGACAGAAAACAGCTTAAAAAAGTTCCGAGATTAGGCGAAAAAGCTTTTCAACAGGCAGCGGCGTTTGTGAGAATTAATAATGCTAAAAATCCTTTAGATAATTCTGCAGTTCACCCCGAAGCGTACGGAATTGTTGAAAAAATGGCAAAAGATCTTGGAATTAAAACCAATGAATTGATTGCTAATAAAGAGAAAATTACTTTGGTTCAACCTGAAAAATATATTACCGGAGATATCGGAATTTTAGGAATTAAAGATATTTTAAAAGAACTCGAAAAACCCGGATTAGATCCAAGAAAGGCAGCAAAAGTTTTTGAGTTTGATCCGAATGTAAAAAAGATCACAGATCTAAAAATCGGAATGATTCTACCGGGAATTGTGAATAATATCACCGCTTTCGGATGTTTTGTAGATTTAGGAATTAAGGAAAGCGGATTGGTTCATATTTCCCAACTAAAAGATGGTTTTGTTTCTGATGTGAATGAAGTCGTAAAACTACATCAACACGTTCAGGTAAAAATAACGGAGATTGATGAAGCGAGAAAAAGAATTCAGTTGAGTATGATTTTATAAAATATTTTGATTTGAAAATATCTGAAATTAAAGAAAGAAAAATCATTCACAGACCGACTCTGGATTTTGACGAGTACGGGAAAAGAATCTATCACGCTTATGAATATTACTTAGCCTATAATCCTGGTTTTAAAGGAAATGAAACTCAGAGATTATTTGCTAAATGGATTGATATGGCTGTATTTACTTTAATTTTTCATTTTATATTCAATAAAATTCTTATTATCAGTGTTTTACTTTCTATTCCTTGTGTGATTATTTTTGGAGCGATCACAGAATTTTATTGGGAAACAACTTTAGGAAAGAAAATATTTAGAATGAAAGTTATTGATGATGAAGGCAATTATCCAAGCCTTTCAAAATCATTATTAAGAAATTTTCTATGTCTGGTCAATTTCTATCCTGTTTTCACTGAGTACATACCTTTACCTAACAAAATAGGAGGTTTGTCAACATCTCGGTTGAATTTCAGTATGCATCTCAATAATAAAATCTGCAAAACCTATATCGTAAAAGAAAGTAAGATAGAAGAAATCCGAAGTTTATTGGATATTGAACAATCCAAAAATAAAGAGCGACTTATCGAATAAGTCGCTCTTTGTTTATTTATAATCTTTAGAATCCCTTCTCGGTTTTTGTATTTGAGGCCATTTCGTTGCTTGACCTTTATCGTCAAGAGGCATTGCTCTTTTATCACGGTTTGTAAATTCAGGATCTTCTGAAGCCATGTAAGCCAAAGTTGCCGTAAGAATCACATTATTTTTAACCTCATCAAAAATAATTTTATCATAGGTGTCCTTTGTTGTATGCCAAGTATAACCAAAATAGCCCCAATTTAAAGAACCTAAACCAAACGATGGAACTCCCGCAGCAACAAATGAAGCATGATCCGAACCTCCTCCTCCAGGCATTCCCGGGAAATCTGTTTTAACTTGATCTCTAACATTTTTCGGAGCTGCATTCAGCCATTTACCAATGTAATCGTAAGAATTGACAAAGCCTTGCCCACTGATGTTGACTACTCTACCCGTTCCGTTATCTTGGTTAAAAACAGCCTGAATTCCTTTGATAATTTCAGGATTATCGGCTACGAAACCTCTAGATCCGTTCAATCCCTGTTCTTCGCTTCCCCAAAGTCCGACAACAATTGTTCTTTTATTATTAGGATAATATTTTTTCAGAATTCTCATGGTTTCAAGCATCGTCAAAACTCCCGTTCCGTTGTCTGTCGCGCCTTGAGCTCCGTCCCACGAATCCAGATGCGCAGAAAGAATGATATATTCATCTGGTTTTTCTTTTCCTTTGATCATTCCGATCGTGTTGAAAGTTTTTGCTTCGGGAAGTATTTTTGACTGAGTTTCAACTTTAATTCTTGGTTTCTGACCGTTTTCAGCCATTCTGTACAACATTCCGTAATCTTCAACATCAATATCTATCATTAGAATTTTTGTGGTTTTTGCTCCGAAAATCCTGTTTGCTCCCATGATTCCCGTCCAGTTTGAAATGGAAATTCCCGCAGCTCCGGCTTTTTCTAAAGCTTCCGGAAGTGTATTGTTATCATAACCAATACTTTTCACGTAATCTGCGAAATCTTTTGTAGCCTTCGCTTTTTCCGCTTTTAGTTTTTCATATAATTCGGGAGTTGCAAATTCTTTAATTTGCTCATCGGAACGACCGATCTTTTGATATTGAGCAATAAGTACAATTTTACCTTTCGCAGAAGGAAGCCATTTATCGAATTCAGCTTTTGAAGATACTTTCGGTAGAATAATCACTTCAGCTTCGATTGCCTTTTTTGTAGCCGGACTCCAAGCCAATTGTGTTGCAGCCAAAGTTTTTACACGAGGATACGTCATATCAACATGCGTGATTCCTCTTTGCCATCCTTTCCATGTCCCGAATTGCTGTAGATTGGCTTCAATATCCCAAGAACGAAGCTTATTTGCTGTCCATTCATTTGCCTTCAACATTTCAGGAGTTCCTACTAAACGTGGCCCGATTCCGTCGAGAAGTTCAAAAGCCATATTTTCAAGTTGTGAATTGCTATTCACTTCATTCACAAAATTTTGAACAACCGGATTGAGTTTTTCCTGAGAACCCGCAGTTGTTTGAGCCAAAGAAAATTGTGTTGCCACAACCATCGCGGGCATCACAAAAAATCTGTTTATCTTCATAGTTTTATTGATTGGTTTAAAGATAAAAAGATTCGGTCAGAATTTAAAATAAAAGGAGAAATTGCTTTAAATAAAGAAAAAATTAAAGCTGAATTTTAATTTAATGAAATAAAAAACCGACTTAAAAAGCCGGTTTTGGGAACAACTATTTTTTTGATTCTTCAACAGAAACTTTTCTGAAATCTTTGAACAATTTGCTTAGTTCCAAAGCTGATTTACGAGCTCTAGTCCCAGCTGCTTTGTTTCCTTTTTCTACTTGTTGGTTTGCTTCAGTTGTAAAAGCTTCAAATTCCGCGTTGATTTTTTCAATTAGTTCTTTCATTATTTTTAAAATTTAGGGTGCAAATATAGGTTTTATGGTAATTCCAGCCTAATTGTGGAGAAAAAATTTATGAGAATTAATGAATAATTTATAAAGTTCGTTTGAAAAAATACAAATCATGACAATAAAGAGTCAATTCCGTCCTGATTTAGGGTATAAATGGCTTATTTTATTATGTTAAGCCTTATAAATTTCCGACTAGTGTAATACTTTTATTTAAATAAACATAAAAAGTCAAAACCTACTGACAGACTTTTGTCATCAACTCGGATTATTTTTGCAATATAAATTAAAATTTTAAAAAATGAATTTAGTATCAACACGCATTATTACGGCTAATGTAGAAGGTTTAGTAAAGTTTTATGAAGAAATAACAGAAATCCAGGCAATACAATACACTCCCGATTTCGCTGAATTAAAAACACAAACAGCAACCATTGCCATTGGAAGTACAAATACACTGCAATTTTTCGGGGGCGAAAGTACCGCACAACCTGCTCAAAATCGTAGCGTAATTATAGAATTTTTAGTTGATGATGTAGATAAGGAATTTGACCGTTTGAAAAACTATTTATCATCTTCAGTTGTACAAGAACCAACGACAATGCCTTGGGGAAATAAATCATTACTGTTCCGGGATCCTGATGGTAATTTGGTCAATTTTTTCACACCTTTTACGAAAGAGTCAATAGAAAAATTCACTAAATAGTAGCTATCAAATTTTTATAATATAACGACAAAAACCGTTCTCCACAGCGGTTTTTGTTATTTAAATAATGACGACAACTTTCAGGAATTGAATTTATTATATCTAAAACTTGTTAGGCTTACTTACATATTTGTTTCCTTTCACCAAAAAACGCCACGGCAAAAGTGCATCTTCCTGAGCATAAGCCACTCCTACTCTAGGCACTTCTACAATCTCATCAGCTTTATATCGAATATTGTGATCTTCGATCCATATTTCTTCTCCTGACAAATCTTTTTTGTTGAAATCACCATTAATTCCCAAAGCTTTTGAAACAGAACCCGGTCCCGATGAAATAGCGGCTTTTGTTGCAGGCATATTTCTTCGGAGTTCCATTGTTTCTTTTCCTGACAATGGTTCAATAGCTCTGATTAAAATTCCGTGAGGTTCATTTTCAACAGAAGTTACAATATTGAAAAGATGGTGAATCCCGTAACAAAGGTAGACATAAGAAACTCCTCCGCTGTTGTAAAGAGTTTCTGTTCTGTTTGTTCGCCGACCTCCATAAGCATGGGAAGCTTTGTCCTGAACCCCAAAATACGCCTCCGTTTCTACAATAATTCCAGATGTAATTTCATCATCAATATTCGTGAAAAGAACTTTTCCTAAAAGATCTTTAGCCAAAAATATAACATCCTGATTGAGATAATATGATAATAGAATTTTCAATTTGATTCGTTTTAAATATTACAAATCTACAATTGTGATTTAAATCTGAAAAACATTCTTAATAACGTTTGTAAATTAACATCTATATTTAATAAACTTTTCAATGTAAAAATTGACATACAATACACGTTTTTTGATATTTTATTTTATGATTAATTAATAGAAATTTGCGGTAAAATATATATTAAAAGTAAAATTCAAATAAAGTTAAGAATTGACTTCATTTAATGATCAAATATTATTGTTTTTATGTTAACAGATATTATCAAAGAGGATCTTAGTATTATCTTCTGCGGAATTAATCCCGGTTTAAAATCGGCTTGGAATGGTCATCATTTCTCAGGAAAAAGTAATCGCTTTTGGAAAGTTCTCCATTTGGCAGGTTTTACACCGTATCAAATTGAAGCAATAAATGATACTGACATTTTAAAATTCGGCTACGGACTTACGACCGCAGTTGCAAGACCTACTGTACGAGCGAATGAGCTTACGAAAGAAGAAATTCAACATTCATTCGAAATATTTCAGGAGAAAATGGAACTTTATCATCCCAAATGTATTGCCTTTTTAGGAAAGCCGGCTTATGCTGTATTCTCAGGAAAAAAACAGATAACGTGGGGAAAACAAGCGGAGAAAATTCAAAATTCTACCGTTTGGGTATTGCCCAATCCAAGTGGATTGAATCGGGGATTTAGTATTGAAGATCTTACAATCCATTATTCAGAATTATATAAAAGCGGAATCATTTTGTAGTTGATTCCGCTTTCTTTATTAAAATACAAATCTTCAAAATTTCTATATTTTTAAAATTCCACCGATTTATTAATTTTCTTTTGTTTTATAAACTGATAAACGGAACCCGCAACAAAGAGTATAAAAAGAGCCAAAAGTGTTTTTCCGATTATAGGATCTGCGATGCCCGTTGCCAAAGGATGCCCGATTGGAACACGGGTAAAAGTTTCATTTACCGTAGGTACAAGTGATAAAAAGAAACTGAATGACAGGAAAAAATTTTCAAAAAAACGAGCTCTATTGCTCTCTTTTTTTCTTGAATATAAAAAATAAGCGCCAACAACAAGAAGAAAAATAAAAATGGCAAACACATGTCCCGGATTGAAGCCTCCGTGTTTTGATAAGCCTAAAGCAGTAAGAGAAGTTACTATTGTACCATAAAAATATATTTTCCCTGATAATGTTCCTAAATTTATTTTACCGTATTTTATAAATGCAGCCAACGCTGCTATAATTGCACCAACACCAATAATTGTGTGAAAAATTCCTAAACCTGATAAACCCATTTTGATAATATTTTAAATTTAATAATCATTTATTTCGTCTCAAACCGACTATGCAAATTTCCAAAAGAAGAAATAGAATGATTTTATCAAAAGGTTCAATTTTATGGCAATTTGGTTCAAAAAAATCTTTTCATATGAACCATAAATAGATCCTGCTTAAAGAAGGAAAATTATGAACTCGTTACTTTTTATTATTAAGTCTATAATTCGTTGGTGAAGTATGGTATTTATTGGTGAAGCTTTTGGTGAAATTAGCTAAATCGTTAAATCCACAATCAAATGCAATCTCGGTAATTCGTTCATCAGAAACCAAAAGGAGTTCTGCCGCTTTTTCAAGTTTTTTATTTTTGATGTAATTTGCTGGTGTATCATTGTACAGCTTTGCAAATTCACGTTTAAATGACGAAAGACTCAAATTACTCTGTGAAGCCAGTTCTTCGGTCGTAATCGATGAAAATAAATGGGCTTCAATTATTTGTTTAAAAGTATAAGCAGCCGGAGAAAAAAGTTGTGACAATATAAGCTGTATCGATTCTGAATTATGAGTCTGGGAAAGTAAAAGAATAATTTCCTTTAATTTTAAGATCAAAATATCTTCATTTACTAAAGACGGATTTTTAAAATAAAACAACAACCCTTCAATATATTTTTCGATTAAAAAATCATTATTAATAATTTCACTTGATTTGTTTGAAATGATATTTTTAGGCGATTGTAACAACACAGGAAGTTCTCTGTCATAAATTTTCTTTAATATATCCGGATAGAATGTGACAATCACGATTTCACAATTTTTCGGAGCCGAATTATGTATTTGATTTCCCGAATGAATACAATTGAGAAACAACGAATAATTGGTCGGAATGTTTATTTCTTTTTCCATGCCTTGATATTGAAAATCACCTTCAAAAACATATAAAAAACAAGCCTGTTCAGTAACAGGAAAATCAAATTTAAATGGTGATTTTAATACAATTTTCTGTATCAACGTTTTACCAAATAAGTCGTATTTTTTATAATCGTTGATCATATTTTATTTCAGATTACTTTTATTTTGACACCCAAAGATAAAACGTACTGGCTTGTAAATATTATTTTTTTTATTTAAATGATCTTTTATTTCAAAAAACATCCATCATAACATGAGAATCATCCATTTTTAGCGATTAGCTAAAACACCAACTTTGCAACAGATAAAATTGATACATAAAACCAAAAATTATAAAAATGTCTGTTTCTGATTTATTTAAACCTCTTACATTCCTTCACGGTTCGCCGATGAGAAACCGTTTTATGATGGCACCGTTAACAAGTCAGCAAAGTGATTTTGATGGTACTGCTTCCAAATATGACCAATTCTGGATGGAACAATTGGCACAAGGTGGTTACGGATTGATTCAAACAAGTGCTTCAACAGTAGAAGCCGGAGCGATTGCATTTGAGCGACAATTGGGAATCCACAGTGATAAACATTTACCAGGATTGACTCAAATGGCAACAGCAATTCGTGATGGAGGTACGTTATCCGCAGTACAATTACATCACGCCGGACATCGAGCTGTTCCATCATTAGGAGGAATTCCTGCTCCTGCATCCAGCAAAACTCTAAAAAATATTAAAGCAATCTCTACCGAAGAAGTAGAAAGAATCCGGGATAGTTTTATTGAAGCTGCAAAAAGAGCGCAATTGGCGGGTTTTGATGGAGTTTCTGTCCACGGTGCTTTTGGCTGGATTTTGTCTGAATTTCTTTCACCAAATTTAAATGACAGGACAGATAAATATGGAGGAAGTGTAGAAAAAAGAGCCCGTTTTACAATTGAAGTGATTGAAGGAATTCGGAAAGCTTGTGGAAATGATTTTCAGATTGGGTGGCGTTTGTCTATTGAGCGGTATGGACTTCGTTTGGAAGAGTTACGTGAAATCATTGCTGAAATTTTTGATAAACAATTGATTGATTATCTGGATTTGGCACTTTGGGATTCGGCGCAGCTTGTGCGTGAAGGAAGTTTTCAGGGGAAAACGATGTTGAGTGTTTTTGCCGAACTTCCCCGAAAAGATGTTCGTCTTGGTGCTGCTGGAAAAATAATGAGTGCACAACGTGCAGGAGAATTATTAGATGAAGGTTGTGATTTTGTTCTGATTGCAAGAGCAGGAATTCTTAAACGGGATTTTCCGCTTCAGGTAAAAGCTAATCCTTTGTATGATAGTCCGCAATTGCCTGTAACGGCTGATTTTCTTCGTGAAGGCGGACTGAGTGAGCGTTTTATCGAAACAATGAGAGGTTGGCAGACTTTTGTAAAACCGGGTTCATAAAGAATTTGAATTTTCTTTTTAATGATTAAATTAAAGCGAATTTTTTAATAAGAGTTCGCTTTTTCTATTGGGATATGGCTCATCAAAACCGACTAAAAAAAACTCCATTACAAAGTGAAAATCATCCATTCTTTGGCGGGCTTTATTCCCACATCTTTGCAGTGTAAATTAAATTTTTATACAATGAAAAAAACAGCAATTATTATTCTTTCTGATCCAAAATCTGGTTCGGAAGAAGCTTTGGGAAGAGTTTTTAACGCTTTGGCTTCGGCTTATGAGTTCAAGCACGCAAGTGAAGATGTGAAAATTATTTTTCAGGGAACAGGAATCAGATGGCCGGAACAATTGGAAAAAGAAGACCATCCTGTTCACGGGCTTTATAATGAGGTGAAGGATTATGTTCACGGCCTTTCGAAAGGTTGTGTGGCGGTATTCGGGACTGAAGTTTCCGGGTATGAATTATTGAACGAAAATGAGGTTCCGGGAACGCCTGGCTTGCCGAGTTTCCTCAATTTGAGAAATGAAGGTTACGATATTTTGATTTTCTAATCTTATTTTTGAAACTGCCTTTTGAAATTTTCGGAGGGCAGTTTTGGTTTAAAAATAATAATTAAATTGCAGGTACAATGTTATCACAATCTGTCTATACGCTCGTGAATGAGCAAAACGGGAATCTGGCTTTCAAGCTTTTTGAGTTTGATAACAACAGCTATTTTGACCATATTCAGAGGAATAATTATTTCACATTAATCCTCATTACATCGGGAGAAGGTGTTGCGACGGTTGACCTTTGCGATTATTCTTTCCAAGAAAATACGTTGTTTGCATTTTATCCTTATCAGCCTTTTATGTTGCAGTCTGCGAAACCGATCATGGGAATTTCGATACAGTTTCATCACGATTTCTTCTGTATTTACAGGCATCATAAGGAAATTGCAGCGAATGGAATTTTGTTCAATAATGTCTATCAGCAACCATTCATTGATTTAAATGAATTCAGTAAAAGTTCGATTTTGAATTTGATTAACGGAATTGCCAATGAACTTAAAAACGATGCTTTCAGAAAGGATGAGGTTTTAATTTCTTATTTAAAAATTTTGTTGGTTACTGCGACTAGAATTAAACTGGAACAACAAACCATTCAAAATTCTGAAACGGTCAATATAAAGCAACAATTTGTCATTCAGAATCTGAAAAATGCGATTGAGGATAATTTCCGAACCAAACATTCTGCGAGTGATTATGCGGATTTATTGAATCAGACTCCTGCCTCGCTCGCCAGAATTACTAAGAATCATTTTAATAAAACGCTTTCTGATTTGATTACGGAACGAATCATTATTGAAGCCAAAAGAGAACTGTATCTTACCGACAAAACGATTAAAGAAATTGCCTACGAATTGGGTTATGAAGATGAATATTATTTCAGCAGACTTTTTAAAAATAAAACGGATATTTCTCCTCAGATTTACAGGAATACCATCGGTTTCAATAGAGGTGCAGAATCTAATTAAAAATAAACATGGACAATTACAGTCAATATATGCTTGAATGCATCGAACTTGCAAAACAGGCATTGGAAAAAGGAAATCCGCCAGTTGGCTCTATTCTGGTTTTTGAGGATAAAATTATCGGCAGAGGAGTCGAATCCGGAAAATCCAGTGGAGATATTACACAGCACGCAGAAATTTTGGTAGTAAAAGATGCGTTAGCAAATGGCTATCGAGATGTTTTGGAAAAATCTGTAATGTTTTCCACGCACGAACCTTGTATTATGTGTTCGTATCTTATCAGACATCATAAAATTGCAAAATTGGTTTTTGGAGTTTCAGTTCCTTTTGTTGGCGGACAATCTTCTGAGTTTAAAATCCTTGAGACAGAAACCGTTCCCAAATGGGGAAATAAACCTGAAATTGAATCCGGAATTTTACAACATGAATGTGAGATTTTGAATGAGCAATTTGCAGAATATCTTTCGAAGCAATAACTCCTTAATATTTTAAAATCGCTAATAGTTCAGTAATGATTTTAGCAGTAGCACCCCAAACTTGGTGATCATTAACTTCATAATAAGGTGTTGTTACCAAATCTCCGGGAATACTGATTTCACTGCAACCGATAATATTTGGGCCTGAAAAATAGTCTAGTTTTAATTCAAAAATCTGTTGAACTTCACGAAAATCCGGTTTAAAATTCGGGCGATACGGAAAAAATCCAACCACTGGTAAAACATTGAAATCACTTGGACCGATAAAAATCTCCGTTAATGTTCCCAAAATTTTAACCTCATCAGGATTTATTCCGATTTCTTCATACGCTTCCCGAAGCGCGGTTTGAATAAGGCTTTCATCTGTTTTTTCAAATCTCCCTCCCGGAAAACCAACTTCGCCTGAATGAAAACCTTCATAGGAATTTCTTAAGATCAGAGGAAAATAAATATCATTATTAATTGGATATAAAATTACCAATACTGCGCTTTTCCTTGTTTTGCCTGTCGGATTTAATGTCAGATATTTTGCAGAAAAGGCTTCCATCACTTGGTGCGCTTTTTCTCCTGGAAGTTCTTTTTTGAGATTTTCCTTCAGGTTTTCAATTAACGAAGAAAAGTTTTGCTGTTTCATAATTGCTGTTTTAATGGATTAAAAAGTTGAAATTTTTCTCTGGTAAAATCGTTGGGTTTTCTTTAATGTTTAACTGGAATTGAGATTGTTCATCCCGTTATTATTTTGCCTAAATGAAATATTTTCAAACATTAAATTTGCCAGAATATATAATCATAAAGAATGGATAAATTTGATATTATCATGGATAAAAAAAGACTGCCATTTTGGACAGTCTCAAATATTAATAGTAAAGTTTTTTATTCTTCAAATAATTAATCAGCTCTTTCGGTCGATCGGTCTGAATGATGTTTACTCCTTTATTGATATACCAATCGTATACATTAGGATTTTCTAAAACCAGATCATCATTATTTCCTGCATTGTGATGCGGCCAAAGAGAATTTACCCAAATCTTCATTTTTTTATCGCGAATTTCCTTAAAGTTGATCAAATCTTTTTCTGTACTTCCGATGGTAAATTCAAAACCGTAGATTTTATAGTTTTTAATGTATTCTGAGATCTTTTTCAGATCTTCATCATTACCTAATTTAATGATCGGCATATAATGAATCTCATTTTTTATATCACCGTATTTTTGGTTAAATTCAGTGTAAGATTCATGCCCTTTAAACAAAATCTGATCGAGCATATTTCGTTTTTTCACCAAAGGATATACTTGTTTGATGTAATCAAAACCTTTATCCAGATTCAAAAGAATTTTACCTTCTGAGACGTCTAAAATTTCCTGTAATGTAGGAACTTGCATTTGAGTTTCAACTCCCAAACCGTCTCGTAAATGAAGCTTTTTTATCTCTGCTAATGTAAAATCCGATGGTTTTCCTTTTCCCGTTGTCGTTCTGTCGATCGTATTGTCATGCATAAGGATCAAAACACTGTCTTTGGTCATGGCAAGATCTATTTCTGCCATATCAATTCCCTTTTCAATGGCTTTTTTTACTGCCCATACAGAGTTTTCCGGAGCCTCTCTCCAATCACCACGATGAGCAACTACCATTACTTTATTATCCGGAAAATCAGAAAGTGAAATTTTCTTTTGTTGCGCGACAAAAAGAGAAGAAAAAATAAGAAGAAATAGTTGTAATAATTTATTGTTTAGCATAATTTAAAATTTTAATTAATATCCTGGATTTTGTTTGATTGCCGGATCTGTATTGATCTGCCCTTGTGGAACCGGCATAAGAAGGTTATGCGTTTTGATCTGTGCCGTGCTGTATCCCGCATTATTGTTGAAATAATTGGTCATCACCGAAATAGCCTTTCCGGTTCTTAAAAGATCAAACCATCGATGACCTTCTCCTACGAATTCCAATCTTCTTTCACGGTCAATTTCATCAAGCAAAAGCTCTTTTGTCGAAAGATTTACAGTTGAAATTCCGGCTCTGGTTTTAATTTTATTTAAATATAGATTTGCGTTGGCAATATCATTCTGCTCAGCAAAACATTCTGCTTTCATCAGAAAAACGTCTGCCAATCTAAGGACGACAAAATTGCTTCCTCCATCTGCAATTGTATTCGAGGTTTTTACTAATTTTTTACTGAAAGGAATTCCGTTTGAGGTAAGTCCGATATATGCAGAACGTCTTGTATCTCCGGCTGAATAAAGATTATAGACCTCTTTGGTTGGAAGATTGTGACCTTTCGCCCCTGAAACAGATCCTGAAGGACTGAACATCTGAAATGCCGTGCTTCCTTCTGAATTTCCATTCAACCCTGAAGCAAACTGCACATCAAAAATAATTTCGGCATTATTTTCATTCGTAACATCAAAAATTTTATTGACATCGGTCAAAAGCTGATAACCTAAAGATTCAATCTGATTTAAATATATTAATGATTCAGCAAATTTTTTCTGTGTTAAAAGCACTTTACCCAAAATTCCCAACGCTGCACCTTTTGTCACTCTTCCCTTTTGCGTGGTAGTCGTCGGTAAAAGATCAATAGCATTTTTCAAATCGGTTTCTATTGCGGAATATACATCTGCAACAGGAATTCTTGGCTGACCGAAATAATCATTGACATTGGTAGTTTCTTTTAAAACCAACGGAACATCACCAAAAATTCTCACCAAATTAAAATACATCAATGCTCTTAGAAATTTCATTTCTCCGATTCTTGTATTTTTCAATGCATCAGTCATATCCGGAATTTTTCCAATCCTTGTTAAAATAATATTTGCCTGTTGAATCCCTATATAATTATCTTTCCAGGCACTTGCAATAAGACTGTTATTTGGCTGAATCGTGAAAAAATCCAGTTCACCGTACGTAAAAGCATCATTCGCAGGTACCTCATCATAAGTATTATCTGATGGTAGTTCTCCCAAAGCCGGCATTGCCAATTGATACTGCCCTGTATACTGAAGAGCTCCATAAACAGAAACGATACCTTGCTCGATTTCAGAAGAATTAGTATAAAACTGTGATGAAACCTTCTGTGCTTCAGGATTTACATCTAAAAGATCAGACGAACACGAACATATGATCGAAAGACTGAATATTGTAATGAATATTTTTTTCATGATTTTAAAATTTAAGGTTAAAGCCCATAGAATAAATTTTAGCTACCGGATAATAAGCCTGATCAAAACCTTGTGTAAGAACATTGTCTGAAGTAGCGTCGATATTCATTCCCTTATATTTTGAAAGAGTGAACAGATTGTTTCCTACAAGATAAACCTGTGCGTTTTCTATCCCGATATTTTCAAGCATTGATTTAGGTAAATTAAAAGCCAGACGAAGGGATCTCAATCTTACATAATCTGCATTTTTAAAGTACAAATTAGACGTTCTTGCCTCTTTTCTGTTGTTGGAAAAATTCATATTCGGCATTCCGAAAAATCCGTTGGGATTGGAGACTGCATTATAGCGATTATCAAAATAGTATTGCGAAGCCATCCCGAAACCTTCGCCAGATTCTAAAGTGGTTACTGCATCGGCATTGTAGATCTTTTTGCCAATTTCGCTGTATAAAGAAAAGCTTAATTCAAAAAGTCCGTATCTGAAATTATTATTAAAACCGAGAATATATTTTGGTACTCCACTTCCGAAACTTCTTTTATCGTTTACATCAATTTTTCCGTCACCATTGAGGTCTTCCATGATATAATCTCCGACCATTGTTCCGGTAATATGGGGTGAATTGTTGATCTCTTGCTGAGTTTTATAGATTCCAACAATATTGTAGCCATACATTTCGCCAATCGAACCGCCTACTTTCGTTACAGAAAAATTATTTTCTCCTGTAATAATCTGATTTTGCCCGTTTGCCAAAGCCAAAACTTCATTTTTATTAGTTGAAAAATTAAAGTTTCCCGAATAAGTAAAATCTTTAGCAATAGTAAAAGTCTTTGAAGTGATCTGCAATTCAAAACCTGAGTTCTTGATCTTACCAATATTCTGAAGCGACGTACTGAAGCCCGATTGTTGTGGAACCGGGACATCAAGCAATAAACCATCTCTATTAAGAATATAATAATCTGCAGAAATATTCAGGGCATTTTTAAATAAAGAAAAATCAATCCCGAAATTGTTTGATCTCGATTTTTCCCAGGAAATATTCGGGTTGGGAGCTGTTGCTGTTGTGTAACCCGGTGCTAAAGTTCCTCCAAAATTATAATTATCCGGATTCATCAGCGAAAGTGCCCCAAAATTAGGAATCTGATTGTTTCCGTTGCTTCCTAAGCTATATCTTAGTTTCAAATCTGTCACGATCTCATTTTCAGGAAAGAAATTCTCGTTACTAATCGTCCAACCTGCAGAAAATGCGTAGAAATCTCCCCATTTAGAATTTTTTCCAAAACGTGAAGAACCATCCCTACGATAAGAAGCCATTACATTATATTTATTATCAAATGTGTAATTGACTCTTGTAAAATAAGACAGCAATCGCCATTTGTACTGTGTTAATGTATTTTTAAATGAAGTTCCGCCTGCAATATTTCGGATGCTGTTGTCGGGAAATGCCGTAGCTTCAGTTAAAAGCTGCGTATTATCTTCCTGTTGAAAAGATTGTCCTCCAATGGCATCAATTCTATGAGAACCCCATTTTCTATCATAAGAAAGTAAGTTTTCAATTAAATAATTTTTGCGGATATATTCTGTTCTGTTGGCAAAGGTTACGTCCGGAGCTGCAGCTCTGTAAGCTCCCACTGTAGAAGGATCGAAGAAATTGTATTCATAATTTGTATAGTCTCCTCCTACCGATAATCTGTATTTTAAACCTTTTAATAATTCAAGTTCAGTAAAAATATTTCCGAATGTTTTAAATAAAGTATATTTTCTGTTTGTCATTTCCTGAACGGCAACAGGATTTTCTACCAAAGCTCCGTCCGTTGCGGTATTTCCTAAGATTTGCTGAGAGATTGCCAAGCTTCCATCGTCATTATAGGCTTTAAAGAAAGGATACATTGCCGTCGCCATCTGCAAAGGATTGTAGCTTCTGGAATTATCTGCAGCATTGATTGTTCCCGTTGCGTAAGAAGGCGTCATTGTTACTCCAAGTTTCCATTTATCCGTGAGATCTGTGGAAAGATTTACACTTGTAGAAAATTTTTCATAATCTGTTCCTATCACCAAACCTTTTTGGTTAAAATAACTCGTTGTAAAAGCATATCTGCTTTTGTCACTTCCTCCTGCAATATTTAAAGAAGTTTGACTGATCGGCGCAGGTCTCATCACCGTATTCAGCCAGTCTGTGTCGGTCAGACCCGGTTGTTTTGCCAAATATGGAGCTAAATAATCAGGAATTAATTCTCTTAAAGACGCCCCTTTGCTTATTCTTGTGGCATTATCATCAAAAATACTTCTGTTGCTGCCTTTAGAAAGATAATTGTTGTCTCTCGCTTCTTTCAGAAAAGTAGCCATATCGTAAGCATTAACCAGCTTTACATTATCACTTCTCATCTGCATTCCGTAATAGGAATCGAAAGAAACGTTCATTCTGCCTTTTTTCCCTTGTTTTGTTTCGATGATGATCACTCCATTTGCTCCTCTGGAACCGTAAATTGCTGCAGAAGCCGCATCCTTCAGAATATCGATTTTTGCAATTGAATTAGGATCGATTGCATTTAGATTAGAACCTTCGGTTAAAGGAAGTCCGTCTACAACAATCAAAGGATTGGAGCCTGCCGTTAAAGTACCGATACCTCTTACTCTGATGGATGGTGAACCTCCCGGATTTGCATTAGCCTGAGTAATCTGAACTCCGGTTGCTTTTCCTGCAATAATATCTCCAAAGTTGCTGGAAGCAACACCCTTCATCTGTTTCTCGTCAATGGAAGAAATAGAACCCGAATTATTTTTCTTACTCTGTTTTCCATATCCCACCAAAACTACCTCATCGATGTTTTTTTCTCTCGATCTTAGAGTATCTTTTGTCTGATTTAAATACTCTGCAGACTGAATCGCATTAGTTCTCTGAATCTTAGCAATTGCTTTCGGATTTAGACGGACAGTTACAGTTTTTTCATCTACATTAAAATCCAGACCTACATTTTTTCTCAGATAATCCAGAGATGCCGATAATGATTGATAGTTGATCTGAGATTCATCAACCTGAACATCTTTAAGGTCTGAAACAGAATAAAAAAAATTTACTCCATGTGCTTTTGAAAGTTTTTCAAAGATTTTAATTAATGGTGTTTTCCGCTGATTGACGGACTGTTGAAAACATTTGTTAGCCTCTGCGAAGGAAAACTGTGACGCGCACAAAAGACCCAACAACATCATGCTAATTGTTGTTTTTTTCATAGCTTTGCTGAAATTAGTTGTTATTTGACTGATTTATATTCAATGCATCGGTAACCCCAATTACTGGTGCATTATTTTTCTAAAATGATATGATTTTCTGAATCTTTTCTTGTATTAAGATTAAATGGAAATCCTATTGTTTTAAGCACTTTATCCAGATCTCCTGTAATGTCTCCATCTATAATATTATCTTTATAATTCCGCGGATATAGTATAGAAATATTATACGTTTTCTCTAATTTTGAAATTGCCTGATCGAATTTCATTTCATTAAAATCAAATGTTCTTACAACATCCTGATCGTAGAAGTGCTTTTCGGCTCCGTTTTTGTCGGCGATCCAGGTTTCTTTAGGCAAAAGGAATGTTGTGCGACCTTTAAAATCAATTTTCACTTTTCCTTCCTTCAGATATACTTTTTTATCTTCGGATCTCTGATCTAGTAAGAATTTTGTTCCTAGAACTTTTACTTTAAATCCGTTGGCATCAATAATAAATGGTAAAGCTTTGTTTTTTGCAACACTGAAAAATGCCTTTCCCTTAAAAGAAACATTTCTGGTCTCCTTTCCGAAAGTTTCCGAAAGTCTCAATTCACTTTCAGGTTCCAATGTAATTGTACTTCCGTCTGATAGTGTAAATTCTTTTTGAATCTTGTCTGTTCTAAAAACCATTTGCCGATCGTCTAAAGATTTCGTATCATTTTCAGTGAAAAACAAAGTAATCACAGTGAACAAAGGGAAAAGAACAGCTGCAACCCAAAGAAAACGTTTTGTCGTATTTCTTGATCTGATTTTATTTTCAAGCCCGTTCCAGATTCGCTGATCTGCCGAACCCTTCATTTTCCGGTTTTCATCTTTGACTGATTTCCATTGATTTTCGAAATCCATATTATATTTTTTGATCTTTATTAGAGAATACGCAGAAAGTGTAAAATTGTCAACCTATATTTTTTTGATTTAATGATTTGTTCATATTGAGTGATATTGAGTGATATTGAGTTAAAATTAAAAAAAAACAATAAAAGACAATTTCATAAAGAATCAAAATAGACTTAACAAAATATATTCTATATTAATGTAATTCGTAAATTTGATATTCAATATAATTTAGTCTAACAAGTATGAAAGAGATAATTCAACAAATTCTAAAGTTTAGAGATGATAGAAATTGGAAGCAATTTCATACTGATATGAATCTTCTAATTGGTTTAAACATCGAAGTTGGAGAACTTCAAGAGCACTTTTTGTGGAATAATGATTTTAATAAAGATAAAAAAGGAGTAAAAAATGAAATAGCTGATATTTTTATTTTTCTAATATATTTATGTGATAAATATGATATAGATTTAGAAGAAGCTGTTATAAATAAATTAAAAATTCACTCTCAGCACTATCCTGTTGAAGAATACAAAAATAAAAGTATAAAATACAACCAAAAATAACGATGAAAAAAACTCTTATTATCCTAGCAAATATTTCGACACTTATTGGAATATTCGGATTTATAATTCCATTTTTAAAAATAGAAGATTTACATTTTACATTACTCCAAAAAGTGTTTTTAGGGATAATTATTATTGTTTGTATAAGTTATATTATTTATGAATTATGTAGCTCACCAAAAAAATATAAAAACGAAGACGAGATTAACAAATATATGAGAGATTGGGTAAAAAAAACTGGTCGCACGGTTATCTTTACAAGAGATATGAGTTGGGCTAATAATCAACAAATCCAAAACGACTTGATAAATAAAGCTAGATCTAACGACTTAATAATTTGCTTACCAAAAATAACATCCTTTACACAGAGATTAAAAAACGAAGGCGCTGAAATCTATACTTACGATACACTTAATTTCACTCCAAAGTCGAGATTTACTTTTATTAATTATGGATCTAATAGTTCAAAAGTCGCCATTGGAAGAAAAGATGATAAGCATAATCATATAATAACAGAATATACAACTAAAGATACTATTGAGTATTTTTTAGCAGAAGACCTAGTTAATATTATAAAAAATTTACCCTAAATGAATATTGAAGATGAATGGAATAAAATAGCTGAAAAAAGATTGCTTGATAGGCTTAATGGTAATGATACAAGCTATAATAATGTGCTACTCCCAGTTATTTGTAATAATATTTACAAATATAAAGAACAGACAAAAACTATTTTAGACTTTGGTTGCGGTACAGGTGAATTGACTTATGAAATTTCCAAGATTGGTATAAATACTATTGGTTTAGACATCAGTAAGAACTCAATATGTCTTGCAAAAAAATATTTTATAAATGATAATTTGCATTTTACTGACAAATCTATTTTCGAATTTAATATAAATACAATAGATTTAATAGTCGCAAATATGTCTTTAATGGATACTGAATTCGTATATGAAAATTTCTCTACTCTTTACAATAAGCTGGAAGTGGGAGGAATAATTCTTATAACCATAACTCATCCTGCGTTTTGGCCAATATATTGGAATTATTGCAATGACAATTTTGACTATTTAAAAGAACAGAAGATCACTAAAACTTATAAAACTAGTAATACTACATTTGATGGATTCGAAACCTCTCATTATCACCGTCCTATTAGTTATTATCTAAAATTATTTTCAAATTTTAATTTGAAAATAATTGAAACTTTAGAATTAAGAAATCCGAATGATACTACATGGTATCCAAGATTTTTATATTTTGAATTAAAAAAATAAATATTAAATAGATTTATTGGCAATAAACTTCTTTAAATAAAAAAATTCAAATTCGTTCTCAGAAACTTTAAAACCTTGTTCACATGTTTTTCAACGGCTGTTTTAGAAATATCATTTTCCTGAGCAATGGTAAAAAGACTGAGATTCTGGATTTTATTTTTGATGAAAAATTCGCGGCTTCTTTCGGGAACCTGTTCTAAAAGGTTTTCGATTTTTTTTAATTGATCTTCCTGCTGTATTTTATTTTCAATATCGTTGTTTTCTTCAGCATTTACTTCGTTAGAATTTTCCAGAGGAACGAAGATCATTTTTCTTTTTCGATAGAAGTTGGAAATTTCCTGCTTGGCAGATTTAAATATCAAAGCTTCGATTTCTGAAGATGAATTGGCTTTTGATAAATATTTCCAGACATGCATAAAAATATCCTGGACAATTTCTTCAATATCTTCTTCATCCGAAAGATATCTGCTGACAAAAAAATAAACCCTGTGTTTATACTCGGAATATACTTTTTTAAAATGATCCATTAATATTAAGCCTTTTTATGAGTTTGATGCTCAATCGCACAAAATTATTCAAAAGCTATGGTAATCATATTAATTGTACATTAAGTTTAATTTAACGATAATCAGTTATCATTTTAATTCCTTAAGTCATTAACTATAAATAAAAATGCCAAACGACTTTTCATCATTTGACATTTTATAATGTTTATATTTTGATAACTTTTAACTTAAGGATTCTGTTCATATCCCGCTACCTGAATCTGTGGTAAAGGAATTTGGTATAAATAATCGTTTGTAGTAATGGTGAAATTATAGTTAAGATCCGCTGCAGCCTGATTAATTACGCTTACCGCTGTATTCCAACGCACCAAATCGTGCCAGTAAACGCCTTCTCCTGCGAATTCCACTCTTCTTTCTTTACGAAGCGCTGTTGTAAAATCAGTGCTTGAAATAGAAGTAGAAAGCGGAGTAAGTCCTGCTCTTTGGCGAATTCTATTCACAAAAGGAACGGCTGCACTTGTATTTCCCTGATTATTTAAAACTTCGGCATACATTAACAGTACATCCTCATATCGTATGATCGGAAAGTTAATCGGCCAGTCATAACGGTTGGTCAAAGTTACATTAGCTTCCCGGAATTTAATAAAATAATTAGCAAAATCCGGTTGTCCGTTTTGGGCGATAAATTGAGTTTTAATTGTTAAATTTTTTCTCAAATCTCCTGTTTCATATGCATTAATCAAAGATTGAGAGACTCCCAATTCACTTGAACTATACAAACTTCCCTGTGCATTATACAAAGGATCGGCTACTCCGAAAGTCGGAGAAACATAACTTGGCAAATAAGAACCTTGTGATACTCCTCCACTGATGTGCTGAATTTCAAAGATATGGTACTTGTTGTCATTGGCGCTTTTAAACAAATCTGCATAATTGGCTGCAAATGTAACATACTGTCCTTCAACCTGAATCACCGCAAACAAATGATCTTTTGCTTTTTGTAAATAAGATGCATTATTAAGAGGATATCCATTTCCAGTAAGATAAATTCTTCCTAATAAAGCGTGCGCTGCAGATTTTGTTACCCTTCCTTTATTTTTTGCGTCATAAGAATTTTTTAAGCCATCAATTGATGCTTCAATCTCTGAAGTGATAAAATTATAAAGGGTCGGTAAATCCGTTCTTCCTATAGAAGCTGCTTCTTCGGGACTTACTGGATGATCTACCAAAGGAACTTTCCCAAAATTCCGCATCAATTCGAAATAAGCGTATGCTCTTAAAAATTTGGTTTCAGAACGGTATTGTTCTCTTGTTGCAGGATCAGCAAAAGGGACATCATCGATTCTTGCCAAAATATTATTCGCATAAGAGATCAATTGATAAGCATCTTCCCAAAGTATTTCCATTTCTTCGGTTGAAGAGGTATCCTGAAAACGATTGATCGCGTAATAATCTCTGTTCCCGTTTTGCGAAATCGCATTAAAGTTATTGGAACGAACTTCTGATGCCAATAAATAAAAATTAACATCAAAACCTCCTCTTGACGACGAATTCACCATTGCAGAATAAACACCCGACAATGCCTGCTGAATTTGAAGCTCTGTCTTGTAAAAAGAAGTTTGTGTGATATTGTTTTCGGGTTCCAGCATCAGATCTTTTTCACAGCCTGTCATTACGGATAATAATGCGCCCAAGATTAACGTTTTTCCGAAGGTTTTAATATTTTTATTATAATTTATTTTTGTTTTCATTTTCAAAATTTTAGAAATTAAAGTTTAAGCCCATCATATATACTTTTGCATTGGGATATGCTCCGTAATCCGTCCCGTCAGACTGTACAGATTCCGGGTTGTAGCCACCGTAATAGTGATCTTTTCTCCAAACATTTTCTAAACTCACGTAAAGTCTCAAACTAGAAATTTTTAATTTACTTGAGAGTTCCTGAGGAAATGTATATCCTAACGTTACATTTTTCAACTGAATATAAGTGGCATCATACAGCCATCTTGTATCTAACAAACTTCCAGTTGTTCCATCTAATCTCGGAGTTTTCCCATCTCCCGGATCTTCATCAGAACGCCAGCGATTCGCCCAGTTTCCCATTACATTTGTTGTTGTTCCCATTCCTGTGCGATCGATTGCACGACCTAACAAAGCATAACTGTAACCTCCTTTCTGTCCTTGAAAGAATATCGAAAGATCGAAATTTTTATACGTAAATGTGTTTGTGAACCCCCAATAATAATCAGGAGTTGGTCCTCCTATGATATGACGGTCATTATCGTCAATTTTACCATCTCCGTTTACATCTTTGTATTTTACGTCTCCGGCGATTGCGCCTGTTGTTTTGGCTACACTTGCATTATTAATATCTGCTGTGGAAAGAACTCCTATTGCTTCGTAAAGATAAAATGCATTCAGTTCCTGACCGACCTGTATGATATTTGTACTATTGCTGAAACCTGTATAAATAGGTGCATTATCCGCTCCAAGCTTCAATACTTTATTATTATTAAAAGCGATATTCGCAGAAGTATTCCATTTGAATTCTCCGACTAAGTTTTTGGTGCTTAAATCTAATTCTAATCCTTTATTCTGAATAGCGCCCACATTACCCCATAGCGTTGTATACCCCGTAATAGCAGGAATCGGTCGCTCCAGAAGAAGATCTTTAGTTTTTTTGATATAATAATCTGCCGTGAAATCAATCCTGTTGAATAAGCCTAATTCAAGACCAAAATCAGATGACTGCGTTTTTTCCCATGTTAGCCTACGATTCTCGATTGTAGTTGGAATTAACCCATTTGATAAAGTTCCACCAAACGAATAATTTCCTCCCCCCAACAATCCGAATGCTCTATAATCACCAATGGAATTATTCCCATTTTCTCCCCAACTGTATCTTAATTTCAAGTTGCTTAGCCATTTTGCATTTTTAAGGAAATCTTCCTTATCGACTTTCCAACCAGCTCCAAATGCAGCAAATGTTCCATAAAGATTATCCCATCCGAATCTGGAAGAACCGTCTCTACGAATACTCGCCAACAACATATATTTCTTTTTATAATCATAATTTACACGACCAAAAATAGAAGTCAGCATCCATTCTGAAGCTGTATATTCTGAATTTAATACAGAAGCAGATTGTGTAAAGTTGAAGGTCTGCAAATCATCATTTGGAAAACCTTTGTTTCTATTATATTGGGTTGTTGTTCTGTAATTTTCTGCGCTGTAACCTGCAATAGCTGTGATCGTGTGATCTCCAAGAGTCTTTTTATAATTTAATAAACCTTCTCCCAAATATCTGTTATAATTTACTGATTTTCGGCTTCCGATACTTACCTGTCCCGGAATATTGGTGATTAAGTCAAATGTCGGTGTGTAACCAGTATTAGTATTAAAATTATTCGTAGCTCCTCCTGAAATTTTGAAATTTAAATCCGGCAAAATATCGTAAGAAACATATAAGCTGGTTAATAATCGGAATTCATTAGTATTATTAGTCGTATTTTCCATCAATCCGATTGGGCTTTGTGTAGAACCTGCCCATCTGTATCGCATATTTTTCCAGAAATTAGTGTAAAGACCTGCTCCAACTTCCGCTACAGGAACCATCGAAAGCATTTTATGAGCTAAATTATCCTTTCCGTCAACCGTTGCTCCATAACTTTGGGAATAACTTGGTCGAAACGAGATCCCTGCTTTCCATTTATCTGAAATGTTAAGATCAACAACTGCACTTAAATTAAACCTTCTGAATCCCGTATTAATTGCCAAACCTTCCTGATCAAAATACGCTCCCGAAAGTAAGTATTTCACATTTTTATTTCCTCCCCTCGCGGACAACTGGTAACTTTGAATAGCTGCCGGACGATAAAATTCATCCTGCCAATCGATATTTGCTACCTGATTTGTTCCCCATCTCGGGTCGATCATGTAAGTGATATTCGCTAAGTTATAATCTGTGGTATTTGCCAAACCAAAATAGTTAGCTCTTACGGCGTAACTGTCCGATGCAGAATTTCCAGGAGCCAAAGCAACCCATTTTTTATTGATGGCTTCAGTAGCATAGTCGATCCACTCTGCGCTGCTCATGATGTCGAGCTTTTTTTCAATAGTCTGAATTCCATAATATTGAGAAAAACTGAATGAAGGTTTTCCTGATGCTCCTTTTTTAGTGGTTACGATAACAATCCCGTTAGAACCTCTTGATCCATACATCGCTGTAGATGCTGCATCTTTTAAAACTTCAATCGATTGAATGTCGTCCGATGAAACATTCGCCAGATCATCAACTACCATTCCATCCACCACGTAAAGCGGAGAATTACTTGCCGATATGGAAGCCGTACCACGCACTCGTATTTCTAAAGGTTCTCCTGGTTTTCCTGTTGTGGAACGTGTTTTAACTCCGGCAATCTGTCCCGTTAAAGCCTGATCCGCTCTTGCAATAGGACGGTTTTTAAAACTTTCCGCACTTACTCTGCCAACAGAGCCAGTAACTTCTCCTTTTTTTTGCGTGCCATAAGCAATAATAACGACCTCTTCAATATCTTTGGTTTTATTTGATTTTGTACTATCCTTCGCTGTACCAATGGTTTGCTTTTCCTGAGCGAAGATAAAACCTGTGGTACTTAGTAAAATACCTAGAGTTACTATAGACTTCTTCATTCTATGATTCGTGATTATTAATTAGTTAAAATTTATTTGTATCCTTAATGAATTCAAAAACGTAAGAAAAACTTAATCTAAAACAGACATGATATTTCTCATATTTTTTATAAAAGTATACATATAGAAAAGTTCAGCTATCCTGCAGTTACCTGCTATTATTCTCATTTAAGAGAAATAATAATTAATAATCAGTTTTTTATATATTATTGTAATTACAGCCTTATCAACATAATTATTAGTAATTACATTTTAAATAAAATTTGAAAAGCATTTGTAAATCAGGCGATTTATTTTCCGTTTGTATGAATTAATACAATTGAGAAAAGTGCAGAACAAAAATAGTGTTCCAGCAATAACTAGGTTTTGATATTTTTTAGAAAAACCAATGAAAATTTGAGAAAACTTAGCTTATATTTTTTTGTAAATTATAAATATATTCTGTCGGAGTTATTCCTTCTACTTGTTTAAATACCCTATTAAAAGTTGATTGGCTAATAAAACCGGAAGATGTATAAATGTACATAAGAGTGACTTTGCTAAGGTCGTTCTCGTTAATTAATTTCTTAACATATTGGATTCTACAAAAATTGATATAATGACAAAAACTAGAATATCCACACAATTTAATGGCTTTTGTAATGTATAAATTATTAATTTTTATCATATGAGATAAATGCGAAATGGTAAAATCTGCATCCTTAAAACAAAGTTGTTCCTCAACTACGTTTTTCACGTTCCGAAAAATTTCAATGTATTTATCAATATCTTTATCACAAGCAGGAACATTATCTTTTGGAGCTTCTGTATTATAATTTTTGTTATCCTGCATTGTAAAATCAACAACATCAGAATTTTTATATTCCTCAAATTCTATTATAATTTTTGCTGATTTTATTTTATCGTTATAATATAAAAGCAGCATAACAATTATAATATTTGCACTTCCTACCAATGCATCTGAAATATCCGGTTTATTAAAACTTAAAGGTGTATGAATTGTTAAAATTTCATTCAGAAAAGTCACAAAACCTACCATTAACAGAATATATGCTGTATATATATAAATATATTTCTTTTCTAGAAACACATATGCACCAATAGGAATCGGTAATACCCACAATGCCATTCCGTCGGAATATTTCCAAAAATAAAGCATTATAAAAGCATCAAAAAGCGGATCCAAGATCAAGTAGAGATGGACTACTAATTTGATGTTGTATGTTTTTCTTACAAGAAGAAACGTATAGAGTAATAAAATTAAATAAATAAACGTAGCCAACGCAAAGTTCCTATTATCTAATATGAAATAAGCGATAATTGAATATATACATAAAACAATGCATAATACATATACAATTAAAGCGATGCATTGTCTTTTTAAGTCATCTTCGGTATTGCTGGATATACTATTTTGTAAAAACATATAAATATAAAGTTTAACTATACTAATTAATTTAAATACAATAGCTTAAATACTTAAGTCAAATTAGAAAAATGATTGATGCTTATAAATTATGGTTTCTTTAAATGGTTATCTTTGTACATAAATATACTACGAAATATTTTTACGATAATCAATATCGTAATTGAAATTTTCAATTAAAAACCATTACACATCACGTATTTCATTATGATATGAATATTATAAAACCAATATTTATATCATAATAACATTTTTCGCGATTAAATCAGGAAACCTTATTCCCTCATTATAAATCATAGTCAAGACTTGGTAAAACAATGATCTTGTCTTTAGGATGACAAAAACACTCATCATGAAGCTCTACAAACAACAGCAACAGCCCTTTTCCCCTCTATATAAGATGGCTTTATTGCTGTTGTTTTTATTTTCGGTGGTTTTGGTGAATGCTCAGTCTTTCTATTATGTTAAAGACACTAAAATTACAATTGATGAAAGCACAATATTCTATGTTGCAGACTCAGGACAGGTGAATCAAGCAAGGTTGAGGGATTTTGAGGGTCAGAATTTAACAAAAAATCAGCCTTTAAATAAAACTGGGCAGCTTGCGGTTAATAATAAACACAGTAAACTTAAAAAAAGTAAAAATCAACAAATATCCAAATCTTCAAAAAAAAGAACTGAAAAGATCCAAAGATCAGAATCAATTGAAAACATAAAATCTTTTCCCAGCGACTTCTTTTCATCTTATCAAAAAGGAATAGCAATTTCGGCAACAGCTTCCAACATTGAGTACAATTCGAAATTTTTAATTGAAAATACAACACTAAAATCGTTACAGGGATATTCATCAGACACTAACAGTGAAACAATCAATAATCGTTTCCTTTTTCTGAATGACTATCATTTGTGTCAATACATGACCCGTCCTCCACCTTTAGAACTTTATTAATAAAGAAACTTATTCTAATGTTTAAAATTTTAAAGAAAATTAAGGTGAAAAAAATCAATAATTTAATAGGCATATTCTTAATGCTGAATATGCTTATGCTTACAAAAGCTCAAGATCCCGGTGGAATTACCGCCCAACTTTGGTATAAAGCAGATGCCGGTATTACACAATCTGCAGGAACTGTTACCCAATGGAACAACAGTGCTTCAGCTTCATACAATCTTGTACAGCAAGGCGGAACTACTTCTGTACCGGCTTATAATACAAGCCAGATTAATTTTAATCCGTCAATAAGATTTGATGGTACAAATGACCGCTTGTACTCACCCACCGTACCACAGACCGTAACAACTACTGCTGCAGCTCCTTTTCAAACATCACAATATGTTGTTTACAGAAAATTAGGAACGGCTATCAACCCGCTTTACAGCCATTCTGATGGAGTTGGAGGAACCTGGAATGTAGGTGGAAATTCGAATGGTTCAATGCTTATAACGAATAGAAGCATCAATACAACTGCTCCAGTCGCAAACGAAATTCGTTTACAATCTATGAATGGAGACTCAAATTCGGCAACGACTTATCTTAACGGAACTTCAATGTCTTCTACATTTACAGGATTCACTGCTTCTATTGGAACTCAAAATTTTTGGGTAGGAGCACAGGGAACTACTGGATTTTCAAATACTGATATTGCTGAAATCGTTATTTATAATACCACACAGTCAGCAGGTCGTCCACAGATAGAAAGCTATCTTGCTCTGAAGTATGGAATTACGAAATCCGGTAATTATATTGCCTCTAATGGAACTACAAATTATTGGAACGCTACAACAAATACAGGTTACAACAGTAACATAACTGGTATTGCCCGTGATAATAATTCAGCATTGTATCAAAAACAATCGATGAGCATTAACCCGGGACAGCAGATTTTGATTGGTCTTACCGGAATGGCAAACACGAATGTTGCTAATACCGGAACTTTGGCGGATCAGCAGTTTCTTGTTGTAGGAGATAATGGATTGGCAAAAATACCTTCTACTTCAATTAGTGGCATTCCTGGAGTTAATTATCGTTTTGCTTCTGTATGGAAAGTACAGAATACCAATACCGTAGGAACAGTCCGTGTAATGTGGATTCAAGGTTTAAGTAATCTTAAACTTGTACAAAATTCATCAGACCCAACCTTTACTACAGGGAATGTGGTAACGGATATGTCAGCAAATACACAGACTATTAATGGCGTTATTTATAATTATGCTGATGTTACTTTGACAGACGGACAATACTTTACTTTGGCGGCTTTTGTACAGGCTCCGGGTGGAGTAGTTACTAATTTACAGGTTTGGAATAAAGCCGATTTCGGAACAAATACAACAGCAGAAGGTGGTACAGTTAATTCTTGGAATAATTTTGCTGCCGCAGGCGGACAGCTTCAGGCATTATCAGGATTTTCTCTACACACAGCTAATCCTACTTATATGAATCAAAGTTCAAACTTCAACCCAGCGGTACGAATGATTCAGGGCGCAGGATTAGGAATGCTCAATGCATTTTCCACCAATGCAACAACATCTGGAACAGGAGGAACATTCTACAATGTTTCCAAAGCAGGAGCAGGAACTTCTCCCACTTTGGCATATAACGTACAGATGAACGTGAGTGCAGCAACATTAAGCGCAGCTGGTTCAAGTACAGGAGAAA
>NZ_BAABHX010000011.1:0-87147 GCF_039542325.1 Chryseobacterium ginsengisoli | reverse complement strand
AAGGCGTGTTGATTTTGGAATCAGCCAATAAGGCGTTGATTTTACCTAAAGTCAATGATCCTGTTGCCAATATGAAAAGTCCCATCGCGGGAACCATATGTTATGATACAGTGAGCAAAACAATGGCGGTATTTGATGGATTAAAATGGAGCTTCTGGAAATAAAACTATAATCATAGAATATAAACAAATGATACGAGACGGACCTGCATTAAAACATTTAACTACAAATAAATAAAATATTAAAAATCACAGCTTATACACATTTATGTATTTGAAAATGAATGTGTATAAGCAATTATCACAAAGCAAAAATTTAAAATGCCAATACTACACAAAATCAAAGCCTATCTATATGATAATCTTTTAACCAAGGATAACCCAAATGATTTTATTGCCCGCACAGTAAGCGAGCGTTCTCTAAATGTAAAACAGATCTGTGAATCTGCAGCCAATCGTGGTGGAGCTGATGTTTCTGCTGCAGCCATGGAACATGCGACTTCACTATTTCTTAAAGAGATGGCTTACCAGTTGTGTGACGGCTATTCGATAAATACAGGATACTTTACAGCAAGTACACAGATAAGAGGAGTATTTGATAGTGCTATGGAAACTTTTGACAGTGATAAGCACAGCATATTATTCAGATTCAATCAGGGTGAAAAGCTTAGGGCAGAAATTCCCAATATTGAAGTGAATATTATAGGGGTGGCTGATGCATCATCTGCTATTCTTCAGGTTACCGATGTTAAGAGTGGTACTGTTAATGATATTATAACTCCCGGAAAAAACCTTAAGATCTCGGGAACGAAGATCAAAATATTCGGAGACGATCCTGCCAACGGAATCTATTTTATTGAAACTTCTACAGAGGCAAGAACATTGGTAGAAGCTGATGATATTGTTACCAACAATCCTTCTGAACTTATTATCGTGATTCCTGCATTAGCCGCCGGAAGCTATACCTTAGAGTTGGTAACACAGTATACAGGAGGAGCAACACAGCTGAAAGAACCCCGTACAGCGGAGTTTGATAAACAGCTTACCGTACAATAGTGCTGGTGTATCATCTCCACTCGCACGAGTGGAGGCTGCACACTTATACTAGTGATGAGGCCACACTAGTGCGAGTGTAATTATAAAAAATTATTTCTACAGTTTTAATAAATAATAACAAATCCTCAATAGAAAAGAAATTTTATTAGCTGATTCAATATCAGTGCATTATAATTAATTCATGGTTTGCAACTGTTGCCGTTTGGTAACGGTTGCTTTTAAAAAAGTAAAAAAAATAAGCCTACAACACAATTGAATTTAAAAAAAATATTAATAATAAACACAAATGCACAACAACAACAAACAAATGATGAAAATTTCACTACCACTTTTGGTATTATGTTCTAGCTTATCTTACTCGCAAGTGGGAATCAACAATACAGATCCCAAAGCTACATTAGACATTACAGCAAGAACCACAGATGCAAGTAAGCCTGAAGGGCTTATCGCTCCGAGACTAACGGGTGACCAGATCAGAGGTAAAAATACTCAGTATGACATCCCTCAGACAGGTACAATCATTTATGCAACTGCTGCCGATTCTTCCCCTGCAGGTAAAACTGCTAATATTACGGCTCCCGGCTATTATTATTTTGATGGTATAGCTTGGCAGAAGATTTCGGGAGGAGGTACTTCAGCAGGCGATGCTACTAATGACGCATGGATAAACGATGCTACCAACACAATTGTGAAACTTGGAACACAGGCTGATGGTTCTACTGCAAGAGTAGCGGGAACAGAATTTGTAGCTAAAGACAACGGAGCGATTGGAATAGGAACTGTTTCTCCTGATGCATCCGCACAGTTAGATGTTACTTCCTCTAATAAAGGTTTTTTACCACCTCGCGTAGCTCTTACAGCAATTAATGATAAAAGTCCTTTACCAGCATCTACACCAACGGCAGGTATTTTAGTTTATAACACAGCTACAACTTCTAACACTCCTTATGATGTATCTCCAGGATATTATTACTGGGATGGAAGCAAATGGGCGAGTATAACGGCTAGTACAACCAACCAAGCCATAATGACGCTTACGGATTGTTCCAGCATGAAAGTAACAGGAGCATCTCTTGTAAAAGGAAAACCTGCAGCCGGACAAATTACGTTAAGTGTAAATGTAACGAAAGCTGGTAAATGGAATCTCATGACCAACTCAGTAAATGGAGTGTATTTTGCAGGAGGGGGAGAATTTTATTATACAGGAACACAGACAATAACACTATATGCACAGGGAACCGCAACGGCAACAGCAAGTCCTGCAACATTTACAGTAACCGTAGGGTCTACCAGCTGTAGTGTAAATATTAATATTTTCGATATTTCCAGCTACACCATGAAAGTATTGTCTTTAACGCCTGATACTTGGGGAACCAATATTGCCAGTGGGTCAAGTAATACAAACTTAAAAAGTAAATTGAATAATACTTCTAATTTCGGACCTTCAGGAGTAGTTACAGTCGGTGGGTTTTCATTCAGCGATTATAATGTTCAAAGTGGAAATGCTATTGAGCTTGCAGCTCAATTGGAAAATACCAACATCTTGTGGATAGGATGGCCAGATAATAGTTATTTTAATGCAGCAGAACTAAGTGCTATTAAAAATTGGCTGGATGCTAAAAAAGGAGTAGCTATTTTTCATGCAGATGATCCAAGCCATAACGCATGGGTAGCTAATTTAGGCTATTCTTCTACCAACTATGGATCAGCAACAGGTTTTCAGGGTAGTGGTTCCATATCTCCTCTTGTGGGATCATTTGGAAACCTCAACGGAGCCGGATTTACAATCAGTACAGGAGCCAACCGAGGTGCAATCAATGGCTTAGGTACTGTATTAATGATAGATACTGACGAGTCTGTTTACACACCCAGAATGATTCTTAATGGCAATTATGTGATCATTGCCGATGTCGATTTATCTTATAATGGAGTAATAACATCAGGTGTGACTATCTCAAGCAATAATGATAAACTGTATGGAAATGTATTTGAATGGGCAGTTAAAAATGCACCACTTAAATAATAAACGATCTATAAAATTCAAAATATCTTTTCATAAGTTTTTTAATGCAGTCTTCTTTTTCCTTTTTTAAAATGATGAGAAAAGATATACGAAAACTGGAGGCTGCATTTTTCACTTAATGTGAAACTAATTATTATAACAGACACAAATGAATATGAACAACAACAAACAAATGATGAAAATTTCACTGCCACTTTTGGTATTATGTTCTAGCTTATCTTACTCGCAAGTGGGAATTAACAATACAGATCCAAAAGCTACATTAGACATTACGGCAAAAACCACAGATGCAAGTAAGCCGGAAGGGCTTATTGCCCCGAGACTAACAGGTGACCAGATCAGGAATAAAAATGCTCAGTATGACACTGCCCAGATAGGAGCAATAATCTATGCTACCACTGCAGATTCTTTTCCGACAGGTAAAACCGTTAATATTACCGCTCCCGGCTATTACTATTTTGATGGTATAGCTTGGCAGAAGATCAATACAGGAGTTGGCGGTTCAAACGTCGTAGGTTCCGGAAATAATATATATACAATTGATGGGACTTTACAGGACAACAGAACGGTTACAATGGCAGATAAGACATTGAACTTCAATTCTACGGCAACTACCGGCACCAGTCATTTTAATGTAGATGGCAGCACGCTGAATGTAGATGCAGTAAATAATAGAGTGGGTATTGGGACATCAACACCAAAGTTTTTTCTTGATGTTGTGGGTGATAATTCTGCATATGGACATGCAATAGGAATAAGCAACTCAGCTTTAAATCCGCAGGACAGAGCCGCAATTGGTGTACAAGGTTCGGGTACTATTCAGCGATGGTTGCAATTTATTGCACCCGGAACAGCTAGTTCAGCATTTGCATTTAAATTTGATACACCCAATGGGCAAGCGTTGACGGTAATGAGTAACGGACAAGTGGGCATGAGCAATCCTTCTCCCGATCCCTCAGCACAGCTTGATGTTAGGTCTTCTGATAAAGGGTTTTTACCGCCACGTCTTGCTTTATCTGCCACAAATAACAAAAGTCCTTTAACAACTGCTTCTCCCAACCCTGGAGTCTTGGTCTACAATACAGCAACGACCACTAACAAACCTTATGATGTATCTCCAGGATATTATTATTGGAATGGAAGTAATTGGATGAGACTGGCAACAGGCACCGGAGCTTCCAACTCTTCCAATTGGGCTGTCGGTGAAGAAAGGGTATTTATGTATTCAGCAACAGATGCTACATGGAATACTACTGGAACTACGAAAACTTATATGACAGGAAAAGCAGTAAACAATACCTCAACCACTTCAGGAAAATTATTATCTGAAGCTATGATGCAAGAAAGTGGTGATATATCTAACGCTCTTGTTATCAATGGTATGCGTCTTGATTTTTTGCGTCAAAATCCAAGGTTTGTAAATACAACAGCCAGTCCTATAACATATAGTCTTGTTTCTCTAAGTACAGTAAACCCATACGTTAACGGAACTAAGACAATTATTGCCCCTAATGCTATATGTTATTATGTTGATGGAGATAATAACTTTTATTATAGTAACAATAATGAAGGCGAACTGGATAATGGATTTATTGTGTTTCCTACAGGAGAATGGTACGACTTTTCTGTTTACCTGATACAAATAGATGGAGTAGCGCAAGGCTATACCAGAGCGAAACGACTTAGATAAATTTATTAAACAAATGTGTTTTAATGAGCCGTTAAAATCATAATGTTTGGATAGACATATGATCCACAAGGATCAAACTAACTTTTCATAAGTTGTTTTTTTGATGCAGTCTTCTTTTTCTTTTTAAACGAGGGAAAGTAAATATGAAACTGAAGGCTGCATTTTTCTTCAAATCTTTTTTAGCAATAAGACTCTTAAAGAAATTACTATTATAATATTTTACTGCCAATATGTTAAATCAAGATATTCATCTTACAAATTTTATAAACTAAAAATAAAGCAATTACTAATGAAAAAACTATTACTATTTTTGTTTTTATCCTTATCACAAGTATATTTTTCACAATCAGACTGTGTTTCTGCTCTTGCAGTTTGTGGAAACTCTAATATTTCCTATACACCCAGCGGATTTGGAAGTATTCAGGAAAATCCACTTGGAGGGGGATGTTTATCAAGCGAGCATTATTCAGTATGGTATACCTTTACTATAGCTACCAGTGGTACGCTTACATTTTTAATCACCCCGAATGCTTTTGCAGATTATGATTGGGCAGTATTTGGTCCCAACAAACCATGCGGGAGTCTAGGTTCTCCGTTAAGATGCTCTTTTGCCGCACCTTCAAACGGAGGCTTAACAGGATTGAATATGACTTCTACTGATCTTACCCAAGGAGCAGCTTCAAGTGGATTCTGCAAATATATGGATGTTGTTGCAGGAGAAACATATTATCTGATAATCGATAACTTTACTCACAATAACAATGGCTTCGTACTCAGTTGGGGAGGAACGGCTACTTTAACATCTCCTTTTACAACCGCAATACAACCTTATCCATTTGTTACTCCGGGAACTCCAAATGCAAACCCTGCTTTACCAAATGAAGTAAATATTTGCACCAGTCCTACTATTTTTGATTTTTCAACATTATCTTCTGGAATTATTAACGGTAATCCGAATTTTACAGTATCATATCATACGAGCTCCAACGATGCTATTACAGGAAGTAACCCTATTACTATCCCTATTACAGTAAATACAACTACGGTGTACTATTACAGTATAAGTTATAATGATCCTACTAATCCAAATAGTGTAGTAAGCAGATGTAAGCAAACAGGATCTTTCAAATTTAAACAGGGGAATATCACGGCAAATGATGTCACTCTGTATTCATGTAACAATAATAATGCAGGTGTAGCAACTTTTAACCTTACTTCTGCGGCGGTTTTTCCAGATCCTACAGCCATAAAAAAATATTATCCTACACTCGCTGATCTGAATGCAGGAACCAATGAAATTACAAATCCGGCAGCTTATGTATCCTCTTCTCCAAATATTGTATTTGTGAAGGTTACAAATTTACAGGGATGCTCTGCTACAGCTAAAATCACATTAAATTTCTATCCTCTTCCTACTGTTGCAGAAGCAACATTAAGATCATGCTTTATAGAATCTAATCCGTCAACTGCTTCATTCAATCTTACCACAGCAACTGTGATCATTCCTGCAACGCAGACCGGGCTTACTAAAAAATATTATCCATCTGTAGCGGATGCTATAAACGGAACTAATGAAATTATCAATTCAGCGTCATATATCGCTCCAAATGGGATAATCTATGTAAAAGTAATTAATAGCAATGGCTGCTTTATGGTTGCAAAGGTAAATCTTATTGTACTTCCTCCTGTTTACTCAACTGTTCTGGAAGACAAAATTATCTGTATGGAAGACAAAACAACATTAGATGCAGGTCCAGGATTTTCAGCATACGAATGGAGTACAGGAGCAACTACCCAGACAATTAATAATGTAGGAGTAGGAACATATTGGGTAAAATTAAAAACAGGAGAGTGTATTACTAAACAAAATGTAAAAATTTATCCTTCCGTACAGCCTGTAATTTCAAATGTTGATATTTCTAATAATACAGTTACTATATATACAACAGGAGGAACACCACCGTACAAATATTCAATGGATAATATTAATTGGCAGGACTCTAATGTATTTACCAATGTACCAAGAGGTGACAATACCATCTATGTAAAAGACTCTTATGACTGTGATCCTATTACCATCACAATTGTAGTACCTAACTTAATTAATGTAATTACGCCAAACGGAGACGGAATAAATGATGTAATTGATTATTCTGCATTATCTGGTAAAAAAGGTTTGGTTTTAAGCATTTTTGACAGATACGGAACAAAAGTTTTTCAGGCTGACAAATTCACTGGTTACAAATGGGACGGATCTGCAAGTGGTAAAAAATTACCTACTGCAACCTACTGGTACTCCATAACATGGAATGAAAATGATAAGCACAACACGCCTGTAAAATATTCAGGCTGGATATTGGTGAAAAACAGAGAATAATAATAGAATATTATAGGGTTAGTGGTATGCAGTCTTCTTTTTTCAAATGAGAGAAAATAAATATGAGAACTGAAGGCTGCATTTTTTACTTGTATAAAAACTAATTATGATTAAATTTTTAAAACAAATATTAAGCTTTTGGATTGCTAGAGATAAAGATTCTGTTTTTAGTACACAACAAAACGGGATCAATCTAAACCAACAGATCCAGATAATGAAATTATTCAGTGTAAGATATTTAATGAAACTTAATAAGTTTAACAATGATCCCGAAATCCCCAGAGAAGTTGTTCATTATTTTCACTTTAAGAGAAATATAAATGTTGAAAAATTCAAAGAGCAGATTCGAAAAGAAATAGATTACATCATTATAGAAAATTTTGTCATACAGGGAATGCCGGAACTCATTGGTTTTAAAATTGGCAGTATGGAAACTCTGGACAAGCAGAATGTTGAAAAATTCACCAAAATCCTTTGCAAGATTGCAGTAAATCATAATGGAGAATATAGGTGTTGGGAAACATTTCCGGTAGTATAATTTATATCCATGTAAGGAAAATTCTTTCATAAAAAAGAATAAAATTTAACTATTAACCAAACAGTTATAAACTCAAATTTTCAAAAAAATTAACATGAAAAAAATTCTAATCCTATTCATATTATTTGCACAGATGTATTATTCGCAGTCCGATTGTTCATCGGCTATTACAATCTGTGGAAATTCACCCATATCATATACACCATCAGGACACGGGAATGATAATGAGCACCTTGGAGGCTGCCTGTTTAGTGAGCATTATTCAGTTTGGTATAGATTTTCGGTTGCTTCAGCCGGGACTTTAACATTTCTAATTAATCCAAATGTTTCTACCGATTATGATTTTGCGGTGTATAAAGGATCATCATGTCCGGTTTCAGAAGATCCCATAAGATGTTCTTTTGCAGGAGGTGGAAATCCTACAGGATTGGATATGACTTCAACAGATTTATCCGAAGGGGCTTCAGGAAATGGCTTTGTAAGATACCTGGATGTTTTGCCGGGTGAAACATACTTATTAATTATTGATAATTATAATTCAAACCTGAATGGATTTTCAATGACTTGGGGCGGAACAGCTATTTTAGCTTCTCCTTTTAATGATCCAAATTTAGCTACCCATCCTTTCATTCCACCAGGTCAACCTTCTTTAAGTCCTTCTTCACCAAATGAGATCTTAATATGCAATGCTCCTCCTATAACTTTTGATTTTGACACTCTCACATCAGGAATTATTAATGGAAATCTAAATTTTACTGTTACTTATCATAATAATCCCAATGATGCACTGACTGGAAATAATCCTATTTCGGGTACTTATGTGATAGACCCTACAATTATTTATTATTATTCGATACATTACCAAGATCCTTTAGATCCTGATAATCTTATAAATAGTTGCAGAGAGATAGGCACTTTCAAATTTATTAACAAGATTTCTATAAACAATACCTCAATTTATGCATGCAATAACTATAATTCTAATTCAGCCATTTTTGATTTAACGACTGCCAATGTAAGTACAACCCCAAATATTGTAAAAAAATATTATCCTACACTCGCAGATCTTAATGCTAATACGAATGAGATCATCAATCCAACAGCATATATTTCATCTCAAACAACTGTATTTGTAAAAATAACTACTGCAGATGGATGTACAGATCATGCAAAAATCGATCTCTTATTTTATCCGCCTATACCACTTAATGAAGCTAAAATCGAAAAATGTACTATTGATCCTAATATGACAACAGCTACGTTTGATCTTACATCCGCAACAATAAGTACTCAAACCAACTTAATAAAAAAATATTATCACTCTTATAACGATGCCGCAATGGGCATCAATGAAATCATAAATCCTTCTCAATATCTTTCTTCAAATGGAGAAGTGTACGTAAGGGTTAAAAATGGGAACGGGTGCTATGCCATTACTAAAATCATATTAATAGTTTTGCGTCCACAAAGCTCCCCTAATCTTGAAAGCAAGATAATTTGCATGAATGATAAAACCACACTAAACGCAGGATCAGGCTTCGATGAATATCTATGGAGTACAGGAGAGACAACTCCTATTATTAATGTGGGTCCCGGAACTTATTGGGTAAAATTAAAAATCAGAGAATGCCAGACTGAAAAGAATGTTAAAATATATGCAGCAGAATATCCCGTTATTAAGAATATTAAAATAGACAATAACACTATTACAATATATGTAATCGGAGGAACACTACCTTATCAATATTCATTAAATAATATTAATTGGCAAAGCAGCAATGTTTTTAATAATGTTCCAAGAGGTGATGTAAAAATATATGTAAAGGACTTTTATAACTGCGAACCCGTAGAAGTAACAATAACAGTTCCGAATCTTATCAATGCGATTACACCGAACGGAGATAATATTAATGATTACATCGACTATTCTGCTTTAGCAAATAAAAAGAATTTGATATTTACAATTTATAACAGATATGGAAATAAGCTGTACGAAGCAGATAAAATAAGAAATTATAAATGGGATGGAACAGCTTTTGGAAAAAAAATTAATACCGACACATATTGGTACACCATCTCATGGAATGAAAATGATAAAAACAGCACTCAAATACAATATAACGGATGGATTCTGGTGAAAAATAGAGAATAATAATAGAATATTATAGAGTTAGTGATAATGCAGTCTTCTTTTTTGTTTAAATGAAGGCTGCATTTTTTAATACAAAATAATTATCACTAAAATCCTATATGTAATAAAAGCATCTCATTAGCTGTCATATAATAAACTCTACATGAAAAAAACACCATTATTAATACTCATTTCCAGTTTATCCATATTTTGTACTTCTAGAAAGAAAATAAGCTTGGACTCAAATAATATTACTAAGGAAATCAATAAAATTTACGCACAGAAAAAATTTAATGGATTTGCAGTTTCTGTTGTTGATGAAAATGGAACTTTATATCAAAAAGGATTTGGATTCTCCGATGTAGAATCTCAGAAAAAATATTCAGAAAACACGATTCAGAATATTGCTTCTATATCTAAAACTTTTGTCGGAATTGCTCTTTTAAAAGCTCAGGAATTAGGAAAATTAAATTTGGATGATCCTGTTGAAAAATATTTACCCTTTACAATTATTGCCAATCCGGATTTTCCAAATGAAAAAATAACAATCAGGCAATTAGCAACGCATACTTCTTCGATTTCTGACAACGAATATTATTTATCTAAAAATTATTTTCTTAAAGCTGATCAAAACTTACATGGTGCAAAACTAAATTTTGATGATGAACAGATTTTTAATCCTTCAGATTCTCTACTTTCAATGCAGGTTTTTCTTGAAAACACCTTAGCGGAAAACGGGAAGTGGAATAAAAACAGCTTTACCAATAAAAAACCCGGAGAGATCTATGAATACTCCAATGTAGGAACAACACTCGCTGCATTTATTGTAGAGCAGGCTACCGGAAAGAAGTTTAATGATTTTACGAAAGAATATATCTTAAAACCATTAAATATGAATGCTTCAGGTTGGAAATTTAAAGAGATAAATTTTTCCAATTATTCAAAACTTTATGAAAATCCCGAAACCGTCCTTCCTTTTTATGAATGCGCAACTTATCCTGATGGTGGTTTTATCACATCTGTTAATGATTTAAGCAAATATTTGACAGAATTAATAAAAGGCTATAACGGAAAAGGAAAAATCCTTTCTAAAGAAAGCTATAAAGAATATTTCAAACCACAACTTTCTGCATCAAATTTCATTGAAAGAAACAACAAAAATCCTTATAGTGAGTCTTATAATGTAGGAATCTTTATTGGTTTCGGCTATACAGGCTACATTGGTCATACAGGCGGAGATCCCGGAGTAATGTCGATGATGTTTTTTAATCCTAAAACCAATATAGGCAGAATTATGATTTTCAATACTAATTTTACAGATAAAGAGGGCAATGACGCATTTTATAATATTTGGAATATTTTGGAAAGTAATCCGAATTCAACAAAATAGCTTATTTAATAAATTATCTTACTTTAACGGACAAATTAAAATGATAACACAACTATGAAATTAATAGTAGTTTTCTTAACAATGGTTACTGTCAATATCATGGCTCAGAGCGAACAATTTTCTTTTCTTGGGAAATGGCAACTTATAGAATATCAAGGAAATGACGGAGCGAATGATTATACACAAAAAATTAAAAACGGTGAAGTTTTAACTTTTGAACATAATAATATAGTAAAAGACAGTTTAAACACCATCGGAAAATATCAATTTGTAGGAGACTATGAAACTTATGGAAAAAAGCTGGTTATTAATCTGAATAATCACCACGATTATTATCTTGCTCTCTTTAACAATAAATCTGACGATGTTTTATATCTTTTGCCAACAAATTCTCAATTTCAGTCTGTTTGTGATGAAGGCTGCAGTTATAAATATATAAGGTTGAAAGATGAAGCTAAAAAATCAGATCCGAAGCATACAATTGATGTTGCTGATGAAATAAATACTATTAAATATTATATTGAAAACATCAGTAAAAACAACAATCTTAAAATAATTAATGATAAAGATTCTAATCAGCACATTATAAAGTTTTATGAAGCAAGCGGAACTTTAGTTAAAATATCAGAATCAGAAAGTACTATATTAGAGTCAAATACAAGTCAGACTGATTACTATTTTAAAGATGACAATTTAGTTTACTTTACCGAAACAAAAACAAATTCCTCAAGAATGGGTGCGTGTGGAGCTATAAAAATTAATATATCTGCATTTTTTTATAACGAATCGCTTATAGGATCAGAAGTACAAAAAAGTACTTATTTTAATAGTTGTTATCCTGTAAAATTGGAAGAAGAAAATATTCTTGATCAGACAGATAAACTTAAACAACGTTTTAAGCAATTGATACAGCTCAAAAAATAAAATATAATATCATAAATCATTTAAATTAATTTCCAACAATTTCTTTTCTATGCTGAATTCCCCATTCCACAAGATTATTGATAAGAGTTTTAAGAGTTAAACCATGTGCAGTCAGTTCGTATTGCACAGTTACAGGTTGAGTATCCAAAACGGTTCTTTTGACAAGTTTATTGATTTCGAGTTCTTTTAATTCTTTGCTCAGCATTTTATTTGAAATCCCGTCAATGTCACTCAAAATATCCGAAAAACGACGTTTATTATAGTAACATATCGATGAAATGATCGATATTTTCCATTTCCCGCTCAATACATCCATAGAGTCCTGAACCGCCATCATTTCTTTTTTATGCTCTTTTTCTATGCGTGGTTTACATTCCATAAGTTACTTTCTTGTTACGTTGTTACTCCAAGGTTACTGTTACTTTTAGTTACAAAGTTACTAAAATAAATTTCCATGATATAACTTTGCATTACAAAATTTAAATAATTATCAGAAATGAGCAAGTTAGAAAATAAAGTAGCCTTAATAACAGGCGCTTCAAAAGGAATAGGAGCTGCAATTGCAAAACATTTTGCTGCAGAAGGTGCAAAAGTTGTCGTAAACTACGCGTCAAGCAAGGAAGGAGCCGACAAAGTTGTAAAAGAAATCACTGATAACGGCGGAACAGCAATTGCTGTTCAGGGAGATGTATCAAAAAAAGATGATGTCATCAGATTATTGGAAGAGACAAAAAATCAGTTTGGGGGATTGGATGTTTTGGTAAATAATGCCGGAATTTATGATTATTTGCCAATTGAAAACATTACTGAAGAGTCTTTTCATAATCAATTTAATATTAATGTTTTAGGATCTATTCTTACGATTCAGGAATCGATAAAACTGTTTGGCGAAAAAGGTGGAAACATTATCAACATTAGCTCTGGCGCAAGTAATTCACCACTTCCGACAGGTTCAGTTTATTCAGCTACAAAAACGGCTTTAGATGCTATTACAGTTGCTTTATCTAAAGAATTCAGCGGCAGAAATATCAGAATTAATTCTATTCTCCCAGGAATTGTTGAAACAGAAGGTTCTACCGCTGCAGGTTTTATTGGCAGTGAAGCGGAAGCTCAATTTGTTTCGAAAACACCACTTGGCAGAACAGGACAACCCGATGATATTGCGAAGGTTGCAGTATTTATTGCTTCTGATGATGCAGCTTGGATTACAGGAGAAAAACTTGCTGTTTCCGGCGGAGTTTATGGCTTTTAATCTTTTCAAATAAACTTATAAAAGTTTTTTTAGCTTCCTGATAAAGGGAGCTTTTTTTATTTTACACATAAATTAATTATTCTTAAAATTTTACTTCGTCCGTATTTCTACTTAATAAAAATCAATTCGTTATTACGAAATTTGACTAAAATAATTAACCAAATTAAGTCTTTAAATAAAACTGTTTAAACATTATTTAAATTCTAAAACATCTAATATTTATGTCAACAAAAAAAGTACAGTTCAGTGTTGAAGTGAATAATATGAAAATCACTTCAGGTAGTTTTCAGATCTTCGGGATCGTTGAGAATTTTGTGGGTGAAGTTAATCACAAAACTTCTTTTCAGGGAGATCGTTTCAACGCAGAAATTAAAGAAAATGAATCCGAATATTATTCAGTAACTGTTTGGATCAACGAATATACAATTGATAATGTTAAATATACGGTTCAGGATAAACCGCTAAGTTTACTTGCAACACTTTATTTACCAGATATTAATGAAAATAGCATTGTAAAAGTTACTCCGGAATCTTCCATCGCATCAATTTATACATTTACCAGAATGACTGCCGTAGATAATGACGGAACAGTACAAATGAAAGGTACAGAACGTAATATGAAAATTGCGTACGGAATGAAAAAGAATCTTTACAAAACCGAAGGTGGAATAGGAGACATGATCAGTACTTCTCCAAATGGCTTTGAGACAAACAGTTATCCTATGTTCAATTCGTTGTGTAATCTGTATTATTATTGCTTGACAAATCCTATTTGTAATACGAGAAAGCCTTTCTATGAACAATTTTTAAACTACGTTTGGCATGAATCGGATAAATCTAATCAGAATTTCCTTCAGGCAATAAGAAATATTTTATATGATCCTTTTACAAATGCAGGAAATATTTACCAAATGCTTGTCGGAATGGAAGAAATCTACAAAGATTCTTTGGTTTCAATGAAAAATGTAGCTGATGATAAAAAAGCACCAAACAACTGGACTTTAACATTAAAAAGCAATACTTCAGGAGCTAAAAATTTTATTCCAAGCGGTTCAGCTTTCGTAGTTTTCGACGCAGATGATAATGCGTGGATCGCCAATAATTTTCGTGCTGGTTCTGCAGATTCCGGAACGCATTGTCCTGTATATAAATATGATGCAACTCCTGCAGATTTTTCACCTGTACAAGGTGGCGGTTTATTGGGAGTAGCTTTTGGAGCTGCAGTAAGTCCTGATAAAAAGTATATTTCATTCGGAAATTTTGGGTGGGGACCGGAATTTAACAATCCTCAAGAGGGGAGTATATCACGTTTTTATTATAAGGATGGAAGACCGGTAAGTTCATCCAATGGCTTTACGTTGGGACTTTCGCGTGTTCAGGGGATGGAATATGATAATGACGGAAATCTCTGGATGGCTTCTGTCGGTTGTCAGGATCCTTTTGCACCATCAAAAACTGGAGTTTATCCTTTTGAAAGTGAGCCAAGTGCAGTTGTAGTTTATTTAAAACCTGAGGACGGAGACTTTGCCAAAGGTCCGACTCCTGAACTTACCTTAATCTGTAATGAATTTCCGGTAAAACAATCCGCAGATTCGGATCCGGTTGTTATGAAAACTCCTTATCTTAAAATATTTGATGTAATTCCTGATCATAAAGGAAATGCTTACGTTTCATGTATTGGCAATTATGATAAAGATATTCCTGAGAACTGTGCTTTTTCTGCAGTTTATAAAGTTGCAATCGAAGAGAATCAATTAGTGGTAAAAAATAGTTGGTTTAGTGATTATTCCGGAAGTGCGAACGGGCAACCTGGATATGAATCGCTTAGACAGGTCACAATTAATGGGGAAGGAGATGTAGTAGTAGTCGGTGTAAGCAGTAATCAGGCAACAGTACTAAGCCATGATCTTTCTGCGATTAAGGGATATTATGATGTGAATACTTATGCTCCGTGGGGAGTAAAAATTGATAAAAAGCAAACAGTTTTCCTCGCCAATTTCGGTCATGAAACAGATTTTAAAGACAATCCAACACTTGATATGCAAGGATCTTTTGGAGTTACAATGCTTCGTGAACCTTCAAAACCTGAAACAGCAATGCTTTTGACCGTTCCTACAGGCGGTTCTGAGGTTACTTTAGCAAATGGACATCCACTTTATGGAACGCAACAAAAACCAAAATTGAATCAATCAAGACATGAAGCTGTACAAATGCATTGTTATCAACCAATTATGCGATTAACATCAACAAATATAGATGGAGCCGGAAATCTTTGGTGTATGAACAACTGGAAACCTTCAGCTTTAGTAGACGTATTAGATAATCCCGGTGGTGACGGTGTTGTTATTTTCCTTGGAATTGCACAACCCGAATAAATTATATAAAAATCCGAAGACAAATTTCATCTTCGGATTTTTTATTTTGAAATTCTTTTAAACCAATTAAAAATCTTCAGGAAAAATTCCTGTTGCATATTGCCATACTTCAACAATTTCACCAAAAGGAATATCGTAAGGTTCATAAAATGTATTATCAGCAGAAACCGTGATAGAATTTTTATTTTTAGCTTTTAGACGTTTGTACGTAATACCATCATTTAAAGTAATAAAAACATAGGTATTTCCAGATTTCAAATCATTAATTCCTTCCATATATTTTCCGATAATAAATGATCCATCTTTAAACGGTGGCATAGAATCTCCATCCGCAGGAAACGCACGGAATTTTCCGTTTTTCAGAAAAGGTAAAGAAATTCTCTGAAGGCTCTCAATATAATCGGGATCGCTATAACCTGTTAAATAGCCCATAGAAGCTTTCTGAGAAACTATTTCGATACTTTCATTTCCATTTTGATCTATAACAACCGGAAGTACAATTCTGTTATCCGGAAGCTTCAGCATATCTTCCAAAGAATGTTTCTTTAAATCAATTGATAATAAAAGATCAATACTTACATGAAATATTTTGGAAATTCTGATCAATACATCTACAGGAGGTTTAGATTTTCCGTTTTCATAAGAGCTGTATCGCGAAGAAGTGATCTGTATTTGTTCGGACAATTCGCGTTGGGTTTTTCCTAATTTACCTCGCAAAAGCCTGATGTTTTCTGAAAAAATTGACATTATAAAAAATTAGAACAGTAAAAGTACAAATAGTTTTGAGGATATAGCAAATTTAATGACTGTTGTGGATAAAAAGTACGATATCAATTATCAATATAAAGATGCTGAAACATTGTTTTAGTGAAAATTTCAGTTTACAATAATAATTACAATTTAACATAATATAAATTATAGGACTTTTAATTTCCGAAAACAAAAGAAAGAGTATCTTGCTATTTCCAGACTCTTTTTCTATATTTGTTTCAATTCAAAATAAATATGAATCTAGCAAGCTGTATCTCCCCACCAGTAATTTAATATTTTCAAATTCCGATTTGAAGTATTTTCATGCCAATAAATTTTATTGGTTATAATTTTTTATGCTTCAGATTTTGATTAAATATTAATTACTAATCTTTTTATACAGTTCATTTTCAAATGAAAAAATCATATTTATTATTACATCTGGCCGTAATCTTGGCTGGATTTACAGGTATATTCGGAAAATTAATTTCTCTTAATGAAGGTCTTTTGGTTTGGTACCGACTTTTATTTTCCTCAATCATTTTATTTGTTATTTTAAAATTGCTGAAAATCCGCTGTACGATTTCAACTCAGGAAAAACTCCGTATATCAAAAGTTGGACTGCTAATTACTATGCATTGGATTTTCTTTTACGCAAGTATTAAATACTCAAACATTTCCATTGGCGTAGTTTGTTACTGTCTTACAAGTTTTTTCACTGCGATTTTCAAACCTTTGATTGATAAGGAAAAATTTAAACTCTCAGAATTATTACTTAGTGTTTTGACACTTTTAGGAATCAGTTTGATTTTCCATTTTGATACCTCTTATCAATTAGGAATTTGTTTAGGCGTGATTTCATCAGCTTTTGGTGCACTTTATACAATTTATAACAATCGTTTGGTTCAACATTTTGACAGTAAAATCATTAACTACTATCAAATGATTGCCGGAACCTTTGTTTTAGGGCTTTCTATGCCCATTTATCTGCATTTTTTTCCTTCAGAACGCATAGTTCCTGATTTAAAAGATATGGGATATTTGACGTTTTTAGCTTCGTTTTGTACTGTAGGTCTGTATGTTGCATTTGCTGAAGTTTTGAGAAAAATTCCAGCATTTACCGTGAATTTAACCTTTAATTTAGAGCCAATTTATGCAATCATCATGGCATTTTTATTCTTTGATGAAAGTAAAGAAGTTAATATTTATTTTTATATAGGACTCTCATTTATAATTACTTCTGTAGTTTTACAAACCTTAATTTCAATCAGAAAGAAATAATTTTTCAAATAGCTTACACGACTTTATACAAGTATTATCTTAAAATAAGTATAAAGTCGTGTTTCTCTTCTGTTCATACTCGAAATATATAAATTTTAATAAAAATAATTTGCGTAGTCAAATAACTTCATTTAAATTTGTAGTTAAATAACTACATAATGAATTTAAGACGAGATGTATTTCAGGCAATTTCAGATCCTACCAGAAGATCAATATTAATGTTGGTTGCGGCACAATCTATGACTGCAGGTGCAATTGCCTCAAATTTTGATACAGCCAGACCCACTGTTTCAAAGCATCTTCAGATCCTTACAGAATGTGAATTATTGAAATCTGAGCAAAATGGTCGGGAAATTATTTACCATTTAAATCCATTAAAAATGAAAGAAATTGCAGATTTTATTGAGCCTTTCCGGAAAATGTGGGACGACAGATTCAACAAACTGGAAGATATTATGAAAAATTACCAATCGAAAAAATAAAAATATGGAACTAAAAACAAAAATACATGCTGAAGATGGAAAACAGGAAATTTTCATTATAAGAGAATTTGATCTTCCTGTCGAATTTCTTTTCAAAGCCTACACAGAAGCTGAGCTTTTTGAACAATGGATGGGAACAAAAGTTACAAAATTTGAAAATAAACAGCATGGAAGCTACCGTTTTGAAACTTCAAATCCTCAAGGAGAAGTCGTTTTCAGCGCCAATGGAACGATCCACGAGATTGTTCAGAATGAAAAAATTACAAGAACTTTCCAGATGGAAAATACACCTTTCCCGGTTCAGTTTGAGTTTTTAGAATTTGAAAAATTAACGGACGAAACAAGCAAAATTACTATTCAAACCATTTATAAATCTATAGACTTTAGAGATCAAATGTTAAAATTACCTTTTGCGCAAGGTATTAATATGGCTCACAATCGTTTACAGGAAATTATTCAGAAATTAGAAGCTGGAAATTAGATTTTAATAAAAATCGTTTCAAATATTACTCATTACCAATTACTTATTATTCATTTAAGCTTATGAATCCAAAAGTTGATTTCTTCTTTAATAAAGCCAAACAATGGCAAAAAGAATTTGAAAAATTAAGAGCAATCGCCCTTGAAACGGAACTTGTAGAAGATTTGAAATGGGGATGTCCTTGTTATACATATGAAGGGAAAAATATTTTCTTAATTCACGGTTTTAAAGAATATTGTGCACTACTCTTTTTCAAAGGTGCTTTGATGAAAGATCCGGAAAATATATTAATCCAGCAAACTGAAAATGTACAGGCTGCAAGGCAAATACGTTTTACAAATCTTCGACAAATCGTTGATTTAGAAAAAGTTATCAAATCTTACATGTTTGAAGCAGTTGAAGTTGAAGAATCCGGTGTAAAAGTTGAGATGAAGAAAACCAAAGAATTTGAAATACCGGAAGAGTTTCAGAAAAAATTGGACGAAAATTCTGAATTAAAAAAAGCTTTCGAAGCTTTGACACAAGGAAGACAGCGCGCTTACCTACTCTATTTTTCTTCCGCAAAACAATCCAAAACCAGAGAATCGAGAATTGAAAAATGCATTCCGGAAATTTTTAATGGAAAAGGTTTAAACGATTAAAATTTTAAATAATCAAAAAATGGAAACACAAAACAAATCACAGAAAAGAAACAAAATCATTTATTGGGTATTTACTCTTTGGATGTCTTTGGGAATGGTTTCGACAGCCATTGTTCAGCTTATGAAAAACAAAGATGAGCTTACCAATTTCACAAATTTAGGTTATCCTTCTTATTTAATGACCATTATTGGAATTTGGAAAATATTGGGCATTATCGCTGTTTTAATTCCAAAACTTCCGTTGATAAAAGAATGGGCTTATGCAGGATTTTTCTTCGTTATGTCGGGTGCGGTTATTTCGCATGTCATTGTTAATGATCCGATTGGTAGAATTTTACCTGCCGTTTTGTTACTTGCTTTAGTGATTATTTCTTGGTATTTTAGACCTTCCGACAGAAAAATTTCAAACCAATAATTAAACATAATTTGATATGAAAAAGATACTAACTTCAGATCAAACCGAAGAACTTTTAAAAGTTTTGAAAACCCGTTTTAAGAAAAATATGAATCGTCATAAAGGCTTAGATTGGGAAAAAATTCAATCAAAACTAGAGAAAAATCCTGAAAAACTATGGTCTTTGAACGAAATGGAAGAAACTGAAGGCGAGCCTGATGTAGTTAATTATGATAAAAATACTGATGAATATATTTTCTTCGACTGTTCTCTCGAAAGCCCGAAACGCAGAAGCTTGTGTTACGATTATCAAGCTTGGGAAGCCAGAAAAGCAAATAAACCAGAAAGTAATGTGATCGATAAAGCTTCAGAAATGGGCTTCGAGTTATTAACGGAAGATCAATATCGCCAACTTCAGGAATTAGGAAAATTTGATCTTAAAACTTCCAGTTGGATAAAAACTCCTTCAAACATTAGAGAATTGGGAGGTGCAATTTTCTGCGACCGTCGTTACAATAAGGTTTTTCTATATCACAATGGCGCCGATTCTTATTATGCAGCAAGAGGTTTTCGCGGTTGCCTGAAAGTGTAGAAAACAGAACTAAAAATCAATTAAACTTAAAAATTATACTTTATTTAAATTTATTTTGTTTTCATATAGAAATAGTATTGCTATTTTAGCATTATAGAAATTTGATTTAAATATAATAATTAAGGATATGAAAAAGTTGATTTTATTAACCTCATTATCAGTATTTCTGCTGAACTGTAATAAAAAAACGGAAGCTTCTGCTCCGAAAACTGAAGTTGATACGACTGTTTCTGCTGAGAAAGTTGTTGATACATTAGGTACAAAATCAATGTGTTACATGGGAGTAACAGGAAAAGATACTGTTTTTGTAAGTATTGATGATAATCTTGGAACAATTACAGGAAAAATGGCAACAAAAAACAGTGAAAAAGACAGTAATAAAGGTGATTTAAGTGGTTTTAAATCCGGAGATACTCTAAAATTGACTTATGAATTCGCAGCAGAAGGTACAACAGGAAACAAAAACGATATCTATTTTATTCAGACCAAAGATGGTTTAAGTGAAGGTATCGGTGAAAGAGATGCCGAAACAGGAACTAAATACGCCAATGAAAGCAAAATTAAATATGCAGGCGGAAGAAATCTGAAAGTAGCTGATTGTAATACTGTTGCAAAAGCTCTTAAATAAATTCAAAGATTAAGAAAAATAAAAAACAGCCTATAATCAGGCTGTTTTTGTTTTAAATTATAATTCGTTTTTAAGAATTTCTATAAAATCATTCACAGGTTTATCATCTGTGTTCCAGGAAGTAATGAGACGAATGGCTGAAAAGTTTCCGTCAATCTTTTTCCAGACGTAAAACTCAAATTTTTCTGATAGCTTTTCTATTAAATCATTATTTAAAATCGGGAAAATCTGATTAGTATAAGTATCTGAAAGAAAATGTACTCCCTTTTCTTTCATGGCATTTTTAATCTTCATTGCCTGTTGATTTGCATGTTTTGCCAAATCGAAATACAAATCATTTTTCATCAATTCCAAAAACTGGATTCCTAATAATCTTCCTTTTGCTAACAATGCACCTTTTTGTTTAATATTAAATGCAAAATCCTGTTGAAGTTCCTGATTATTAATGACGATTGCTTCACCGATCAATGCTCCGTTCTTAGTTCCGCCAAGATAAAAAATATCAGTTAATTCCGCGACTTTTTCTAAAGTTAAATCGCTGATTTCAGAAGTTAAACCATGTCCCATTCTCGCTCCATCCATGAAAAGATAAAGTTTATTTTCTTTGCAAAATTTAGAAAGATCTTCTAGTTCATTCAAAGTATAAATTGTTCCTAATTCTGTTGAATTTGAGATATAAACCAATTTTGGCATTACCTGATGCGGAACATTTCTATGGTTTTCCAATACGTGAACGATATCTTCAGGAGCCAGTTTCCCGTCCTGCTTTTCTATACTTAAAATTTTATGTCCTGTTGCTTCAATTGCTCCCGTTTCATTATTTAAAATATGTCCGCTTGCAGCAGAAATTGCACATTGGTAAGGTCTTAAAACCGAAGAAATTACAATTAAATTTGCCTGAGTTCCGCCCGAGACAAAATAGATTTCCGAATTGGGATTTTTAATCTTTTCTTTGATTAATTCTTTGGCTTGTAAAGAATATTCATCTTCTCCGTAACCAGCCTGTTGATCAAGATTATGCTCTAAAAGTGCCTGCAAAATTGCAGGATGACAACCTTCCGAATAGTCGTTTTTGAATGAAAATTTCATAGAGTAAAATTAAAAAAAGTTCATCTAACAAGCATAAATAATTAATAATATTTTGTTAGATTTGTAATGAAAATCATCTAACATTTTGAGAACAACATTAACAGAAGAAAATTATCTGAAGGCTTTGTTTCACTTAGTTGACAATGAGGGAAAGGTGACAATTAACGAATTAAGCAAATTTTTAAATGTAAAAATGCCAAGCGTTAATAATATGATGAAGAAATTTGCAGACAAAAGCTGGGTGATTTACGAAACTTATAAACCTTTGATTGTCACGGAAAAAGGAAGAAAAGAAGCGGCTTTGGTTGTGAGAAAACATAGACTTACCGAAATGTTTTTAGTTAAAAAAATGAATTTTGGTTGGGAAAATGTACATGAAATTGCAGAACAACTGGAGCACGTCCATTCTACTATTTTCTTTGATAAAATGGATGAAATTCTTGATTATCCGAAGTTTGATCCGCACGGAGAACCGATTCCTGATAAAGAAGGAAATATTATTGCTCAGGATTTACAAAGATTAAGCAACTGCGGAGTTGGCGAAACTGTTATTTTTGCTTCTGTAACGCTTTCTGATGATGCTTTCCTGAATTATTTAACTGAAAGAAAACTACTCTTAAATACCAAAATCAAAATTATTAAAATTGAAAATTTTGACAAATCCGTAACTGTAGAAGTTGATGGAAAACGGGAAGTTTTGAGTAGAAAAGCTACTGAAAAAATATTGGTTAAAAAATAATTTTTGAACTATTAAAATATTAAGTTTATTCAGGTGCTTCGACAAACTCAGCATGACATCGCTATAAAATAACGGGTAGTATTAGAAATGTCATGCTAAGCCCCCGTCGAAGCATTTAAACTTTTGAATTATTATAAACTATTCTTCAAAATCTCGGAAACTTTTTCAATTTCTTCTATTGTGTTGAAATAATGTGGCGACAATCTTACAATTCCATTAATATTTTTATTTGTAAAATCAATTAAAGCGGAATTTTTATACGTCACAGAAAAGAAAATATTATTGTTTTTGAGAACTTTTTGAATATTTTCTAGATCTCCATCCGGACCGCAAAAAGTAACGATACTACTCAAATTATTTCCCTGATCCCAAACTTTGAAACCGATATTTTTAAGATTTCTTCTTAATTTTTGGGATAACTTTTTGTTATAATCTTCGATATTCTTCATTCCAACAGCATTTGCATATTTTGTAGCTTGCATTAATCCCATTAAAGACGCATAAGAAATTTCCCAATGCTCGAATCTTTTTGCTGTTTTAAATAATTCATAATCATCAAATTCCGTCCAGTTTGCACCTCTCATATCCAATAATAATGGCGCATAATTTTGGTCTAATACTTTATCCGAAACATATAAAAAACCTGTTCCTCTTGGTCCTCTCATGAATTTTCTCCCCGTTGCAGTTAAGAAATCACAGCCTATTTTTTCAACATCTACAACCATTTGACCGACTGATTGACATGCATCCACCAAATACAAAACGTCATATTGCTTACAGATTTTTCCGACAGCTTCAACATTTTGAATCAATCCGGAATTTGTCGGAATATGAGTGACAGCAATTAATTTTGGATTATATTCTTTAATTAAATTTTCCAAATCTTCCAGATCTAATTCGTTATCTGAAAGATTTTTCGTTCTTATAACTTTTACATTTAATTTTTTCTGTAACGAAATAAATACAATCTGATTGGAAATATAATCATCAACTGTCGTAATAATTACATCTCCTTCTTTAAAAATAATACTTGACAAAGCTTTTGCATACGCATCCGTCGCACTTGTAGCAAAAGCAATATTGGAAGATTTACAATTGATAAGTTTCGCCGTTTCGTCATAAAATTCTTCCAACACTTCTGCATTTACATTGGCAACTTCATATCCTCCCACTTGTTCTTCAAGCTCAACATAATCTATCATAGAATCTACAACTATTGATGGCATTAATGATGATCCTGCGTTATTTAAAAATATTTTTCCATCTGATAATCCTCTGATGTCTTGTCTTATTTTATCTAATTTCATTTTTTATTTATTATTTTTTTTATTCTTTAACTTAATGTTCTGTCATTTTGATGAAGGAAGAATTTATTATTCTTTATATAAGTTTCCTCCGGAATGACAAAATACATAGATTCTAAGTTAAACAATTTTACACAAAAAATCCCGAAATTTTAATATCGGGATTCATATTTTAAGTTGAATTTTCATTAATCTAAAACACTCCAACCTCTTTTTGGATTGCTATTGTTTGAAACTTCCTGCTCATTAACAATGATATTTTCTTTTCTCTGACCGATGTAATCCAGTTCGCTCAGTTTAGCGAAAATCGTTTCCAGACTTCTCAACATTTGCTGGATATATAAAAACGGTTCACCACAATTATGATGATCATAGTTTGTTTCTGCAACAATAGAAAGCTGATTTAATAAAGTATGAGGAGCAATTTCACTCCATTCTAAACTGTAATTTAACATTTCTTCCAATTCTGCAGGAACTAATACCTGAGTTGCATTATACATACGAAGCGCCAGTTTTGCGAAAGATTCAATTAAAAATACAGGCGGTTGATAAGGCGTAATATTTCTAAACTGAAAATACATATCCCCAAAAGTTGTTACCATCGTATTACACAGAAATTTAACGTTCTGCGCTAAAGCCGTATTTTGATTCTTATGAGATGCTTTCTGAATGATCTTAAAAGCATACTGCTGTAAATTTCCAATAGATTTTGCGAAATTATTGTAATAATCCAACAACACAGGATGACTCTGAATTGATGTACACGGCGGAATAAAATTAGAATCAACTTGTGCAATGTTACCTTTTAAGTCTACTTTTCCGATGATTAAATAATTTCCCCCGGAATAACTGCTGTTCAAAGATGTTACAGGCAATAACTCAATATGATGATTCGATTGTGTATTCGGATGACGTGGCGGAATTTCTTCAGGATCAATATCTCCAAAAGGAACTTTATCGAACGGATTGACTGAAATTAAAATATAATATTCTCCATCAGCTTGCTCTTCGTGCATAGATTTTGCTAAAGATTTTACGCTTACTCTCCTATCATTTAGTTCGATTCTGTAACCTGCCATTGTGATAGCGCTACAATGTTTTATAACTAACTGAACGTCATTTGTTGCCGTATTATGAACATCAAAAATCGTTCTGTCCGTAAACTCGTTTGAGATAGGTAAAAGTCCGTAATTATATGTAGTGATTCCCAATGAATTGGAATCTCTGATGGTATCAATTAAAAAATTATCCTGATCATTAAGATGTCTCTGGGAAACCTTCATCCCGTCAACCCAATTGATTGCAAAATGCTTAATAGGCTGTATCATATTCAATATTTTTTTAAACTGTGTTTGGTTTTCTTATTCCTTCTTCCTCATGCTGGATTACTCTTTTGCAGATTACAACATCATTTTCGGCAATGTTGTTCTGCATAATATCCTGATCAAAATCTATATATTTTCTAAAACTGAAAAATGACTTTTTGGTGTAAAAAATCCAGTAATAAGACTCTTTCGTTTCATCCGAAAGATGAATAATAGAATTGGGGTTTTTATGGTTATAATCGTCAACAACTCTGTAGAACCAATCTCCGAAAGTCACTCCCGTCGGAAGTGTTTTAGCTTTAATTCTGAATCTATTGGCATCTTCTAAATTTTTGCTTAACTCAACATTCAATACCATCAATCTATCAAAATCCGCGCCTTCGAAATCAGGAAGTTTTTGTTCCGGCGAATATCTCCATGTCTTGTAAATATCTACAGGAATGCTGATCAACTGAACATAACAGTAATGAAAAACTAAGGGAACCAAAAAGATAAACATACTTGTTGCAGCCATGATCGGATAACCTGTCCCTCTACTCATCCAATTGAAAATCAGATAAAAAAGATAACCTCCCGCTACAATACAAGTCAATGAAAGAATAGATTCAAATAAAATGCTTTTTGTAGTCGAAGTAAAATGCTTTTTAAAGTATTTATCTGATAAATTAACGTGAATAATACCCAAAATAAGATAAATAATCTGAGCAATAAGATACCAGTACGGATTAAAAAGATTTCCAGCAAAACCGAAAATCCCCGGAATTGCAAGGCACAAGCTGCACAACAGAACATATATAATGATGGTTTTAATCTTAATGGCAGGTTTATTTCTTCTGATAATTCCTAAAATTACCATCATGATTACTGCAAATAAAGGCATTAAAATATACCTTAAAAAGATCCCTTTAACTGAAGAAATTTCCATTTGTCTTTTTCGAATTAATATTTTTCTTGGTGATTGTAAATATAGTTAAAAATTTTCACAGGAATGTAGAATAACCGAGCCTGTTCGCATTTCTTTCATCATCTTCCAGAGCGAAAGAATATTCTTTCTTTTCTGTGATAAAATTTTCTTCAACATCCGCATTTACAGGTAAAAAATAATCATATAAAGTTTTAAGAACTTTTCGGAACGGGCTTCCGTCGATATATTTTTTCATATCAGAGTAAGGAATCGGTCCGATATTTACGACCCAATTTCTTTGCCCGTCAAGATGTCTTCCGCTCGGAATGTACGTTACACCTAATCTGGAATTTCCTAAAAGCATAGAATCGTCATCGTCTTCTACTCCATCAATTACATTCGGGGCAAAAGTCACTTTTACAGGAACTTGCAGGAAAGCGGTCATACATCTTTCAAACCAGGTTTTATCCCCTCTTATTTGATGAAAAAATGGTAAAATGTAAATAAAAATATAAGCATTCTGTTTGTCAAGCATGTTGATTAGAGGCCAAAGTTCACTCATTGTATCCAGTAAAGCATCTGTATCACTTGAAATTTCAAAATCAGATTCTTTCAGCAAGGCGCTGATTTCAGTGAAAAAGATTTCCAGTTCAAAAGGTCGGAAAAATTTTCTGGCGTCTTCTTCTACTCTTTTCTGTTTACGGATTTCCCTTACAACAGTTTCAACATTTTTTCTTGAAGCGCCCAATGACGGCGGATGAAAAAGACCTTCAGGAAGATAATCATAAATACCTTCTCTGTACGTTTCTATCGTGAAAACCTCTTCGTCAAAACCTAGATAGTTGCTCGAAATACTTTTAATATCCTTTAAATAAGCACGATCATTAATCCCGATTCTGTCAATAAAAATATTGCTTACCGCTCTGTGATATTTCAAAAGATTCACTGCCACAGCTTCCGCTTTGAAATCTGTCTGCAGTTTATTGTAATTCATGTCTACAATATTATTCTCATACATGGTATTTGCTGTGATTTTGGCTTGTAAAAATAGTATATCTCAAATTATTGAAAAAATATTTTTCGATTAATTTTATTCTAAAAATACTAATTTATTACTATTAAAAAGAATAATATAAAGCAGAAATAGTAAAAATACGGAAAATTTGAAGTTTAAGTAAGAATCAGCATTCAGAAAAAGTATAATTTAAAGTCAATTTTAAGATTTAGTTAAATTTATAAATCAATGGTCGAACCTTTTATCTAAACCTCAAATTAACCGTATCTTTGCACCCTGAAAATGTTATTTACAATGAAAAGTATTTATTCTAAAATTCTGATTTTGGCATTCATTGCATCTTCGCTTTATTCGTATGCATGGGGATTGACGGGGCACAGAATTATTGCAGAAATTGCAGAAAACCACCTTTCGGGGAAGGCAAGAAGAGAGATCAAGAAAATCATGGGGAGAGAACGTCTTGCTTATTGGGCAAACTGGCCGGATTTCATTAAATCTGATACAACCGGTGCTTGGAAACAGGCTTCAGCTTGGCATTATGTAAACATAGATCCGCAAACGGATTTTAAAGCTTTTGAACAGAATTTAAAAGCTCAGGCGGGACCAAGCTTGTATACTCAGGTGAAAGTATTGTCGAGCCAGATTAAAGACGAAAAAACTTCTGAAAAAGACAGAAAAATTGCATTAATTTTCTTAATTCATATCATGGGAGATCTTGCTCAGCCGATGCACACTGGAAGATCTGAAGATTTGGGAGGAAACAAAATTAATGTGACTTATTTTGGTGAAAAGACAAATTTACACTCTGTTTGGGATGGAAAATTAGTGGATTCTCAAAAATACAGCTATACAGAATATGCAACACTTCTTGACATCAAATCTGATGATGAAGTAAAGCAGATCCAAACAGGAACTTTGGAAGACTGGTTGTATGATTCTCACAAGATTGCCAATAAAATCTACGCACAAACGCCAAATGATTCAAAATTGTCTTATGATTATCAGTACAAATTCAATGATACTATGGAAAGACAGCTTCTTTACGGAGGTTTGAGATTAGCAAAATTGTTGAATGATTTGTTTTAAGTTGGTTGATGGTTGACTGTTTTTAGTTGATTGCTAAACTTTAAATTAATTTTTAATCATTCATTATTAATTATATAAGCGGAACTTTTGTTTCGCTTTTTTTTTAAATGAATTGTACTATCTCTTTTGTAAATAAAATATTCGCAATGTCATTCAGAACGGAACGAAGTGAAGTGAAGAATCTAAATTTATATCAATAGATTCCTCCTTCCACAGAAATGACAATTATAATGCAAATATCTTTGAGATTGCTTTGCTTTGCTCGCAGTGACGAATCCTAAAAAGAACGACTGCAACCCTAGCCTCGATTGAAACGGCATCCTTTTGGGTTGCGGGCGAAGCGAAGCGGAGCCCGTAACCCAAAAGATATAGTGGAAAGCGAGATAAAGCTCCAAATAAATATTTTAATAACCGAAAAACTTCTTGATACAATTTTTTTTCAAAAACGTATTTGAAGTAAAGAAATAGTAAAATCGCTGTTCTGAGACATGAGAGCTATAATTTACAACTAATTTTCCAAAGTCAATTTAATTAAATAAAAAATAATTGAAACAAGTGTAACCTTTTTACCTTTTGAAACGTATAATATATACTAACTCTTTTTTGAGGATAAAATAGATGAGACAATTAAAAATCACTAAGCAGGTAACCAACAGGGAAACTGCTTCATTAGACAAGTATTTGCAGGAAATTGGTAAAGTGGAACTAATTACAGCAGACGAAGAGGTAGATTTGGCACAGAGAATCCGCGCAGGTGACAGAGCCGCATTGGAAAAATTAATTAAAGCCAACCTTCGTTTCGTAGTATCAGTATCAAAACAGTACCAAAATCAAGGTCTTTCTTTACCCGATTTAATTAATGAAGGTAACTTAGGACTGATGAAGGCGGCAAAAAGGTATGATGAAACTAGAGGTTTCAAATTTATCTCTTACGCGGTTTGGTGGATTCGTCAATCAATTTTACAGGCTTTGGCTGAACAGTCGAGAATTGTAAGATTGCCGTTGAACAAAATCGGTTCCATCAATAAAATCAATAAAGCTTACGCTCACCTTGAGCAGGAAAACGAAAGACCACCTTCTCCTGAAGAATTGGCTGAAGTTCTTGACATGAGCGAGGAAGATATTAAAGAATCTATGAAAAATTCCGGAAGACACTTGTCTATGGATGCGCCTTTGGTAGAAGGTGAAGATTCTAATCTTTATGATGTATTACGTTCTGGAGAATCTCCAAGTCCGGATAAAGATTTAATGCTTGAATCTCTTCAAATCGAGATAGAAAGAGCATTGAATACTTTGACTCCAAGAGAGGCTGATTTGGTAAGATTATACTTCGGGTTAAACGGAAAACATCCAATGACTTTAGAGGAAATCGGTGAAACTTTCGATCTTACAAGAGAGAGAGTGCGTCAGATCAAAGAAAAAGCGATCAAGAGATTGAAACACAATACCAGAAGTAAGATTTTGAAGTCTTATTTAGGTAAATAAAATTTTAACGCAAAATTTACTAGGCGGAGCTTGATTTTCAGGTTCCGCTTTTTTATTTTTGTTAGATTATGGAAATCTATTTTATTTTTTCAGGAATTCTGTGTTTTTTAATTTTAGGGCATTTAGGAGTTCATTTTTATAATAAAGAAAAGCATAAGAAACTTTTGGAATTTTTAAATGGAAAAGATTATTTACTGGTAAAAAATGTATCGACAGATATTGATGTCTCAATTAGTAAATCTATTTTTAATCATATAAATAAAGCAAATGTTATCTTTTTTAAAGATCATATTTTTCTATTAGTTACAAGTAAAATTTTCAGGCAAGCTCAACCTATTTTACAAATTAGCAGAATTGGAAATAATGAAAAATTTGCTAATATTTGGGAAGAAATTAATTATATATCAAAAATTAAAATTGAAGATAAACTTAGGATTACAGGATTCTCTGATCGAGGATCATTAAAAATTAATTATAAAATATTTTTAGATTTTAAAAATAAAAATTTTGATTTAGAATCATATTTAAATGAGTCAGAATAGATTTTTATACTATCTTCAATTTCTTAATTTAAATTTAAAAATGAATAGCCAAACCGAAAACAAAATTTCTAAAGATAAAAATGTTCTTATTGTTTTAAATAACAATCAGGAAATCAGTTCAGAACAACAATATTTGATTGATAATTTCTGCGGAACTGTTTTTTATGATATCAATAATAATAATCTAACTAATAAGAAAATCTACGTTTGTGGGGATTTGAGTAAACTTGAAAAGAATTCTTATTTTGTACATATTATAAAAGAATTCTCGGTTAATTACGAAAACTTTAATCAAGAAAATTCAAAAGTTGTAAGCTTGGGAGAAGTTCCGATCATTATTAGTAATGCGGGAGTTTATTACAGAAAACTATTTGATGATAAAAATAATTTTGATAAGATTAAATCTGAACACAATTTCCAGGAATTGACGGAATCTAATAAATCAAGTAAAGCCTTAAGAAAAGGAATTTATCTAAGTAAAGTCACAAAAGAAACGACCGAAAATGGAAGTGAAGCTTTTCACTATAACCTTTTGAGATGTTCCAGTAATTTGACGGGACCAACTGATAATTTCCGTGAAATGGATAATAAAATTATCAATCTTTTGAATAAATGTGCTAAGGAAACTTTTGAATATGAAACAGATTTGAATCATGTATTGGTACAGATCTATGAAAACAAAAAGAAAGCTTCCGACTCTGAAAAAGATGTAAAAGCTAAAATCAAAGCACATTCCGACAAGACGAAAGATATGCCAAAAGAAGGTTTGATCGCGTTTTGCACTTTTTATGATGATTCGAATTCTGAACAATTAAAACCATCAGAAACAGATAGATTTGATGTGTGCTATAAACAAACAAGCGCATTAACGAGACTTCATTTCAGACTAAAGAAAACTGTTGATGATGATTCTTTGGAAAAAGAATTTACGGTAACATTATATCCTAATTCTGCATTTATTATTCCCTTGTCTACCAACAGATTATATACTCATGAAATCAGACCGTCTGTTTTAGGAATTGACCAAATTCCGACAAGAATGGGTTATGTGGTTCGCTGTTCTAATTTGGAAGCCGTTCATATTGAAAATCAGACTTATATCAAAGAAGATAATGAATTAATTAGACTGGAAAAAATGACTCCCGAATTGCAGGAAGAATTACGGAGTTCTTATTATGAAGAAAATATGACTGAAAATAGGGTTGAATATAAAAAAACACATTTCAGTATGAATTTAGGAGATTATGAAAAACCTATTTTTTAAATGAACAACTCCGAATTTTATAAAATAAAGCTTTCATTAGAGGAAAATTTGTTTAATGATTTGCTAAACTCCGTAGAATTTGAAACTTCGGGAAAAGGCAGACTTGGAAATCATCTTGTAAAAGTAGACGATAAGAATATTCCAATTGTAAGAACTACAACAAGATATTCTATTCCGGCTTTTGCATTCTCTGATACTCATAATAAAATTGTTGATGTTATTAATGAAACTATTTTAACTGGAAATATCGAAATACCTTTACAAAATTTCAACAATGCTTTGATTGAAGTCTACGATTCATCTTATTCTAAAATGAATTTTCATTCTGATCAAGCTTTGGATTTAGCAGATAATTCTTTTATCGCTCTTTTTTCATGTTATGAAAATCCTGATGAATTAGAAGAATTTCATCTAAGAAAACTGATTGTAAAAGACAAAATAAGCAATGAAGAGTTTGAAATTACATTAGATCATAATTCTGTTGTTTTATTTTCCTTGGAAACGAATAAAAAATTTCAGCATAAAATTATTTTAGATTCAAAGCTAAATTCAAAAATATTTACAGATAATAAATGGTTGGGAATTACATTTCGAACATCAAAAACATATATTCAGTTTAAAGCTAATTTACCATATCTTTCTAATGGAGAATTATTTACATTAGCCGATAAAGAACAGGAATCGGAATTTTTTAAACTGAGAGGTCAGGAAAACAGAGCGTTAGATTTTGTTTATCCAAATTTATTTTACACAATAAGTCCTGGAGATATTTTGATTCCTGAAAATAAAAACAATCATAACATCTAAGAACAAGAACCATGAAAAAAATATTTATCACATCTACTCTATTTTTACTATTATTCTCTTGCGGAGAAAGCAAATCTGATAAACCAACCATAGAAAATGCAGTTGATAATGCGGAATCTTCAGTTGCAAGCTCATTAACAAAAGGAACAAGATATTCAGGGCAAGGAAATATGGTACATCAGATTTATGATGAATTAATAAAAAATAATAAAAGCCTTCAAATACTTGATAATAAAGTCAATGAAGTAGATAATAAAACCGAAGAAACAACTTCAAAGTATGATCATATCATCTATAAATCAGAATCTTATTATAATGATGCAGAATCTTTAGCGAAATCTGTCAGTGACTCTGTTACAAAAAAAGAAATTGAAAAAGAAATTAAAATAAGTTCTGAAAAATATAATTTAAAAATAAAGCAGATAAAAGATTTAGTTGAGAAAATTAATAAAAACCGTGAAAAAATTCACGATACATATATAATTTTCAAAATCAGAAAAACCCTTCCCGAAATTGAAAAATATCAAAATGCTCATCCTTTAAAAACAGATAGTTTAGAGAATTTCATAAACAAACAAAATCAATTATTGACTGAATTGAAAAATCTAAAATAAATGAATTCAATTTCAATAATCGGAGCCGGAATCGGAGGTTTAACACTTGGAAATATTTTAAAGCAACATAATCTGGATTTTACAATTTATGAATCTGCACCGGAAATAAAACCAGTGGGAGCCGGAATCATGATGGCAATCAATGCAATGCAGATTTTTGACAAACTAGGCTTGAAAGAAAAAATTGAAAATGTAGGAAATAAAATTAATGGGATTTCAATTACGGATGAAAAGTTCAGACTTATTTCAAAAACCAACGTTCTTGAACTTGAAAAGAAATATAATTCATGTAATGTTGCGATTCACAGAGCTGAATTACAGAGAATTTTATCTGAGAATATTGGTTTTGAAAATATTAAACTGAATCATTCTTTAAGCTCAATTCATAAAAAAGAAAATTATGTCTTAAAATTTGAAAACGAAAACGAGGTTGAAAGTAAAATCGTTTTCGGAGCCGATGGAATTCATTCTAAAGTAAGAAATCAGATTTTTGAAACGGGAAAAATCCGAAATGCCAAACAACTATGTTGGCGTGGATTGCTAGACTTTGAACTGCCCGAAAAATACCATCATGAAGCTTTTGAACTTTGGGGAAAAGGTAAACGTTTCGGTTTTGTAAAGCTTTCCGAGAAAAAAGTGTATTGGTATGCTTTGATAAATCAAGGAAAGCAGAAGCGTTATTCAAATTTAGTTGATTATTTTTATGATTTTGATCCTTTAGTTTTAGATATTCTTGAATCAACCTTAGAAGAAAATATTATATTAAACGAAATTATCGACCTTTCGTCTATTCCAACATGGCATTCTGAAAATCTTTGCTTAATTGGCGATGCAGCTCATGCAACTACTCCGAATATGGGACAAGGTGCTTGTCAGGCAATTGAAGATGCTTACATCATTGGAAAATTATTAGAAAATAATAAAGACTTTAATGTTGTTTTCGATGAATTTCAAAAGATCAGGAAAGAAAAAGTCAATTATATTGTTAATACAAGCTGGAGAATCGGGAAAATCTCTCAATGGGAAAACGGAAACTTTTTACGAAATTTCTTAATGCGATTAATTCCGGAAAGTCAAAATCTAAAATTAGCCGAAAAAATTATTCAATTAGAAAGATAAAGAACTCAGATCGGGTTCTTTTTTTTATTCAAAAAAATACAATTCTATGAATAATATTTGCCAAAATCTTTAAAATTATTTATAAATATTACTTTTTTTTACTTTTTAGCAAAAATAATATTACACGATCCGGTGAATATTTAATGATTTAAACGGGTCTTTTTTACCTCCATAAAAAACGTTATTTTTTCAGTTGTACAAACAAGATAACTCTACTTTTTATTATTTAAACAAAATTCAATGAAACGGGATTTAAAAGCAATTTAATAATTATCCCAATGTATTGATTTAAAATATTTTACATAACTCATTAGAAAGTAATTGTTTAATATAAAAATTATGGTACTTTTGTAAAAAAACAAACGATAACCTGACTTAAAACTCATGAAAAAAATTCATTTCATCCTACCACTATTTTTCATTTTATCTTCAAAAACAAAAGCCCAAGTAGGAATAGGAATTCAGACTGTCCAACCCGGAGTTATGCTTCAGGTTGAAAGTCCAAATAAAGGTGTTTTATTGCCCAATGTAAGCCTAACTTCCACAATCTTATTTTCTCCAGTAACAGGAAATGCAACTAATGGATTGATCGTGTATAATATAAATACTTCAGGATCAGGAAATACCGCTGTAACACCCGGATTTTATTATTGGGACGGACCAAATTCTGTCTGGACAAAAGTTCAGCAGAAAAATGCAAACGAAACAGCTTTGTTTTCTAATCAGAACACTACCACCAACATCAATTCAGGAGCAGGCGTTTATACAGATCTTTTTGCTAACGTAAGATTTAATAACAATTCTACTCTTTATCAGAAAGTTGATAATACAACATTAAAGATCAACGAAACAGGCTATTATAAAGTGATGTTGAATTTAGATCTATTTTCCCAGGGAAACAGAGATAATTTCGGCATCGAAATTCTTGTAAACAATCAGGAAAATATTGTTTCCGAAAACCTGTATATTCCGGGAAGAGCAGTCAGCGATCAACCTAACAGTCGAGCTTATGTTGTATATGTTCCCATTAATGTTGCAGGATATACTTTAAGAGTAAGATCCTATGAAATCGATCCAAATACAGATGTATATTTCAGAAACCCAAACAGTTCCACTATTTCTATAGAAAAAATCAGATAATAAAAAAACATGAAAAAAAGTATTTCGTCAATAATCTTAGTTTTAGGATTATCAGTACCTCTTTTTGCCCAAACCGGAATCGCAACCAGCACAATATCTGATGGTGTCATGCTGCAGTTAGGAACCAATAATAAAGGTTTACTTTTGCCCAGAATAGCATTAACCTCAAGAACTTCAACGTCACCTTTACCAACGACAATTCCAACAGGAACAATGGTTTTCAATACGACAACAACCGGAAGTTTTCCTAATCTTATCAATCCAGGAATCTATTGGTGGAGTGCAGAAGATACACAATGGACAAGCTTAAGCACAAATCTTGAAACTGCCGCAGTAAAATATACAAGCTCCGAAACAGCTACGAATTACAATACAACAACCTGGCAAAACATAAAATTATTTGGAAATATGGTTTACAATGAAAGCAGCAGCATTTATTCTATTAATACAGCGGCTCAAACGTTGACCATAAAAAGACAAGGACTATACTCTATTTCTTCCATATTATCTTTTGACAGATTTGATGGAGGTAATGGTTCCATGCTTTCATTAACAGCAGCAGTTTTCGTAAACGGAGTTTCTGCAGGAACCGAACAGGTATTTTCTCCCGAAGAAACAGCTTCTGTAAACAACGACAGAGGACTATTTTCTCATTCTTTTACAGAATATTTACACCTGAACGCGAATGATGTAATAAGTATAAGAATTAAAAAAACAGACGGAACATATTCAAGCGGATATGGTGATTCGGCTATAAGATTTCATCAAAATGGAGATTCGAGCATCGCATTATTACGTATAAGATAACATGATCAATATGAAAAAAACACTTATAATAAGCTTTTCGATACTTTCAACAATATATTTAAAGGCACAGATTGGTGTAGGGATTTCAGATCCTGCAACATCGGCAGTACTCGATATCACGAGTACAAATAAAGGAACCTTATTTCCACGAGTAGCTTTAATTGCAACGAATAACAAAGCTCCTTTGTCAGGAGATATTCCTAACGGCACTTTGGTTTTTAATACAGTAAGCAACGGAACAGATGCAACCGCAGTATTTCCCGGAGTTTATCAATGGAATAACGGCGAATGGATTTATCCGTCGACAATGGGTGAACCAAAAAGTAAGGCTGTAAAATTTACAAATTCAGTCTCAAGTACAACGAATTTTAATTCTACAACCGTTGCTTCTCCTGCAAATATTGATATTTTTAATACAGCAAGTTTTAATGATGATACCAATATCTTCGAGAAAGTAAATGATTATCAATTAAGAATAAAACAGGCTGGTTTATATTTGATTTCTGCAAGTTTGGCTTTAAAACAAAACCCGGCAACACAAGGTTCTGAAGTTTACGATTATATTTATTTTAATCTGGACGGAAATCTTGCTTCTTCGAGTATTGCAACTCTTCCGCCACAATACAATCCAAGTCGTATAAATATCAATGGAAGATTTGTGTTTAACTCAAATTCATACATTTATGCAACTGCAGGACAGATTCTTACATTACATTCAAAAAGGTGGAAAGACGGATCTGCATATAACGGAACTGTTAATTTTGATACCAACAGTCTTTCTAGTGTGACAATTATTAAACTTAAATAATAATTAAATTTTGCTGAAAAAGGAACTCAGATTGAGTTCCTTTTATTTTTTAATATGTTAAAGTAATTCCGGCTCCCCATCCCATTTCATTATCATAATTTCCGGAAACAGACAGATATTTTTGTAAAATATACCGCAATCCTGTATTAAACTCACCATCAGAATTCACACTGAAATTTCCTCTCAATCTTCTTGAAAGCGGAACATCTTCACGACTAAATTCTAACAAAATTTTTCCGTTTTGATCTACACTTGCATCCGCTGTAATCAACATTGGCAAAAGATATTGAGCTCCTACGATAAAAGCTGCTCGAGTTTTTGAAGCTTTTTGCTGTCCAAACCAAGTTTTCTTTCCATGAAAATCTTCATCCATTTCTTCCGCTATTTGTCTTTCCATGATCTCATGATTTTTTTGAATCCTGAAACCTGCATAAGGTAAAGCCCATTGGAATTTCCCTAAAAATCTTCCTACTTTAAAATTTCCATCAAAATGATCGAATTCCCAGTTTGAATGAAATTCATTTAAGTTTGCCCATCTCGGTCCAAACATCGTCATCGTTTCTGCATGAATTTTATTACTCTGAATATCAAGCATCGCCATAGAGCTTACCATTCTGTTATCTTTCAAAAAGTCTTTCCATGCCAATTTCCTGTTCGGAAGCTGAGGATTGGGCTTTGAATTTTCATAACTAAAAATCCTTCCCATTCCAGCCATCATATGATACAAAATGTGACAGTGGAAAAACCAGTCACCATCTTGGTTTGCAGCGAATTCAATCGTATTCGTTTCCATAGGCATAATATCAACCACATTTTTCAATGGAGAATATTCTCCTTTTGAATTAATTAATCTGAAATCGTGACCATGAAGGTGCATCGGATGACGCATCATCGAATTATTGTACATCGTAATTCGCAAAATTTCTCCTTTCTTAACTAAAATTTTGTCTGTTTCCGTAACTGTTTTATTGTCTAACGTCCAAAGATAATGGTTCATATTTCCTTCCAGCGTAAATTTCATTTCACGAACATTTTCGGTCGGAAGAATTGTTTTTTCAGGAGATTTTAATAAATTGTATGACAACCTTTTAATGGATTTCTCTTCCTGCATATTCATTTTTGAATGATCTTCTTCTTCAGAATCTTTAGTTTTGACACCCATCATTTCATTGATATGCTTCATCGTCATTTTTCTTTGACTTTCAGGAATTTCCGGATACATCACTTCATTCATATCCATCATCTGATTTCCCATTGTCATATTCATCGGTTTCATATTTCCGCTCATTTCCATCATTCCGTTCATCATTTTCATCCCTTCAAAAAGCTTTAATCTAGGCAAATTCGGAGCTTCAATTTTTTCTCCCGAACCCAGCCAAAGCGAAGCATGACCAATTCTATCTTCCGATGTAGCCCGAAACTCAAAACTTTTGTTTTCAGGAATTGTAACTTCAATGTCATAGGTTTCAGAAACTCCGACAATTAATCGATCGACTTCCACAGGAACGACATCATTTCCATCATTTCCGACAACTTTTATTTTTCCTCCCCCGAAATTTAGCCAGAAATAAGTGGAAGAACCTCCGTTTGCAACTCTTAACCTAACTTTATCTCCAGCTTTTAAATCTGAGTAATCCGAACTTGGCTGTCCATTAATGAGAAATTTATCATAATAAACATCGCTCACGTCCATTGCCTCCATTCTTTTCCACTCATTCAGAGTTTTTGTCCCGAAGTTTCCCGATTTTATTGCTTCCCAATAACTTTGAACGGCATTTTTCTTTATCGCATACCAATCCGTATTTGCCATGTGAAGTCGTCTTGCGATCTGCATTGGATCTTCATCGCTCCAGTCTCCTAGTAATACGGGAATTTCTTTAGAATAACTCACTTTTGGCTCACCTTCTCTTTTATTGAAAACCAAAATTCCGTTCATCCCGATTTGTTCCTGTAAACCTACGTGAGAATGATACCAATACGTTCCGTTTTGAGAAATTTTAAATTTGTATAAATGCGTTTCTCCCGGTTTTACAGGCTTTGTCGTCAAATACGGAACTCCATCATGTTCGTTAGGTAAAATCACACCATGCCAATGAAAACCTGTGTTTTCTTTCAGCATATTGTGAAGATAAATTTCTGCTGTATCTCCTTCTGTAAAATACAATGTCGGAGCCTGTAATTTTCCGTTTACAGCAATTGCTCTACGGTTTTTTCCTGTAAAATTGACAATCGTGTCTGTTACATATAAATCATAACGAACCGTTTTTCCGCCAAAACTTATTTTCCCGTTTTCTGAATTTTTTTTTAAAATAGAGTTTTCTTCTTTTTGATTTTCAACAGCTCGTAAACTTGTATCTTCTTTCTCAATCAAATCCATTCCGCATTTTGGGCATTTCCCGGGTTTGTTTGAAGTAATTTCCGGATGCATTGAACAAGTATATAATTGAAGCGTAGGTTTTGACTGAATTTTAGATAAATTTTGAGATTTAGAAATTAAATTTAAATTATATTTAGAGTTATTTTTTTTATCAACCTCTTTTTTTAACTTTTTAATCTCAGTTTTTTTCTCAACTTTAGGCTTGGTCTTATTTTTTAATTCCGGTGATTTTATTCCTGTCTTTGGTACAATTTTCACTTCTGGTTTTGCAACAGCTTTAGGTTTTATTATAACTATTTTTTTCCTTAAAGTCATTCCGCATTTCGGGCAGTCTCCAGGTTTTGAAGATACAACTTCAGGATCCATTGGACATGTGAAATATGTTTTTGTAGTTTGTGAAAAACTGAAAAAAGAGAATAAAAGCATCAGAAATAGTATCAACTTTTTCATAATATTTCGAACTTTTATAAAGTTGTATAATTTAAAGTTAATTCTAATTTAAACTATACAACTTATTATTTTAAAGATAAATAAGAACATTATTTAATCGTCGACTTCACGTTTCCACAAGAAAGCATAGATTTTCCGTAATAAGGGTTTATGATTTTTGATTCGTCGCTCAACCAGCTTCCATCCGCCATCGGACAATACTGAACGTAGATCGGATTTTCTGAAACTTTGAATTCTTTCGTTAAAGCAATCATATTATCAGAAAGATTCATGAAAGTTTCTCTTTGAGTGCTTATATTTCTCGCCTCGGAAATTGCTGTAGCGTCTTTTCTAAGAATATTTAAATTTCCTTCTGAAACTTGCTTATAATCAATTGCAGAAGCTGTTTTGATGAATTCTGTTGCTGCTTTTGAAGTTTTGTCAGCATCATCTGAAGCCAAAGCTGATTTTATCGCAATGTAATTTTGATATAATTTAGAAACTTGTGTATCTTTTTTAGATTGCGCTGAAATTGAAATAATTGAGAATAAAGAGAATATTGCTGTAATGATATATTTTTTCATTGTTTTAAATTTTAGAATTAAGTTTTAATATAGAATTGTTTAAAATACCGCATATTGCGACAAGCCATGTCGTTCGTAATGATTAGAGAATCAAACGACTGACAAATTCTAAATTCTAAAATTACAATGATTAATAAATATCGGAACCGAACACTTTTCCGGCGGTGCATTGATCTGAATCTGAGTGAATTTTGTAGCTGAAAAAGAGTTATCTATAAAGAAATATTCATGCTTACGTATTTCGTTAATTTGTTTAGAAAAGTCAATTTTTAGGAAATCTGATTTTTGAGAATCATCAGTTTTCACTACTTTGATTACCGTTTTACAACAATCTTTTTTGGTTTTTACCCCACATTTACTGCAAACATCATCAACTTTCTGACTGATCGAAGCCAATTCTTTCATACAATAATGAACACTGAAAACCGCCCCGGAAGAAAATCCGAAGTAGAAAACAGAAAACAATATAGCAAGAATTTTTTTCATTGAGGCAAAGTTAAAAATATCTTTGGTATTTATGTTATAGAATTTTGTGTCGTTGTTATAAAATTTGGAAATAAAAAACTCCTGAAATCTCAGGAGCTTTTGTATTTTATATCTGATTATTTAAATCAATATTGAACTTACTTAATCTTAAATTCAAGCTTTACATTAAAGAAACGCCCTGTCAAACGTACAGGAACGGGATACATCAAATTTGTATTAGCATCCGTAATCCATTGATTAGCAACTGTATTTCTGATATTAAAAGCATTGAAAACCTGAACTCCTAAAATCAGATCATCAAAATTACCCCAGAAACCAGATAATTTATTTTTTTCTTTAGAATCTATAAACGCGTAAGAAAGTCCTAAATCCACTCTTTTGTAAGAAGGCAAAGTTTTTTGATAAGAATAACCCGCCAAATAGTTAATTTGTCTGTTTTCATCCAACACGATTGGTGATCCTGTCGGTAATCCCATTGCATAAGTTAAAGTAAGATTTACACGCATTTTAGGAAATCTAGGCATATAATCCTGATAAAACATCGCAAATCTTAATCTCTGATCTGTCGGTCTTGGAATATCTCCTCTCCCATCAATATTTTCGTAAACTCTGGCATAACTCGCAGACAACCAAGAATCAACACCCGGAACAAATTCTCCGAATAATCTTGTATCGATTCCGTAAGCATAACCTGAAGCATTATTTTTACCTGAATAACGAATTCTCACATTATCCATAAAATAAGGAATCAAGTCATCCATTTTTTTGTAATATAATTCTGTCGTAAGCTTAAACGGGCGATCTTCAAATTCAAATTCATAATCATTAGCCAAAATAGCCTGAATTGATCTTTGAGATTTTATATTTGGATTAAAATTACCGTCTAAATCTTTGATTTCCTTATAGAAAGGTGCCTGATAATAAATACCTCCCGAAAGTCTGAACAACATATCTGTATCCCAATCCGGTTTAACAGCAAATTGCGCTCTTGGTGAGAAAATCGTTTCATTATTAAAGCTCCAGTGTGCTACTCTAGCTCCTGCGTTTATAAATACTTTATTGCTTCCCCAGTAAAATTTCTGAGAATATTGTGCATAAGCCGACATTCTTGTTGGCTGTATATGATTCTTCCCTGAAATACTATAATAAAGTTCCAAATCAGGTGGATTTCTAGGATCAAGTAGCGCTGAAATCGGAGTACTGTACCCTGCAGAATCTACTAGTTTCCATTCGTTTGTAAGATCCTTCAGATTTTCTTTTTCATATTTAAAACCTACTTCAATATCCGTATTTACATTCGGTGAAAAACGGGTTCTCAACTGAGTTCCATAAGTTCTTACAAACAAATCATTTCGAGCGTGCTCTATTTGTCCGCCTGTATCATATGATGTAACAGGCTCTCCTGTAACCGGGTCAAAGGTCTGCAAAACATACGCCGAAGCAATGGAATAATATTCTCTTTCACGGTTTTGATAAGCAAAAGCATCTAAAGTAACTCTCCATTTATCCGATGGTTTATAGTTCATTGAGAACGTTCCCATCATGTTTTTATACTGATCATTTTCACGACCACCATAATTCACCGTAAGATTGATCGGCTGTTGTAAAGATCCAAAATCAATACTTCTTTCCTTAGGAATCATTTCATAATCATTCTTCGAATAATATCCAATGAATGACATCGTAAATTTCGGGCTAAAATGATAATTAAGATACGTCTGAAAATCCATGTATTTAGGATTAAAATCCGTATCTTCTTTTAAAGTATTAAGAACAAGGTTTGTATTTCTGTATCTTCCTGAAAATAAAGCGGTAAATTTTTTATTTCCATCACTGTCTTTTCCTGCACCAAAACCAGTTGTCAGTCTTCCTCCAATTAAACTGGCTTCTCCGGAAACTTCAAATTTTTCAGGTTCACGGTAATAAATATTTAATGCTGAAGACATTTTATCACCATATCTCGGTTCAAAACCTCCCGCAGAGAAATTTACTGTTGAAACCATATCCGGATTGATAATACTTAAACCTTCCTGTTGAGAATTCCTGATCAGGAAAGGTCTGTAAATCTCAATATCATTAATATAGATAAGGTTTTCGTCATAGTTTCCACCACGAACCATATATTGTGAAGAAAGCTCTGTATTTGAGTTTACAGAAGGTAATGTTTTAAGGATTCCTTCGATACCTCCGGAAATACTTGCCACATTCTGAGCATCTTTAGCTGAAATTTTTACAGCCGTCATATCGTTGGTCTTTCCCGTCACTTTTTTCTGGAAAACCACTTCTTCAATAGTCGCGGTCTTCATTGTATCCTTCTTTTTCTTTACCTGAGAGAATACTAATGCAGGAACCATAAGGCTCAATGGTAAAACTAGTTTTTTCAAAAGAAATATTTTAAAATTTCAAACGTGAATATATAAATTTTATTTTAACTTATTTAAACTTTCTTTAACAATTATTAAAATGAACTTGACCTAACTTTTTCATAATTTAAAAAGTCAGGAATAGTATTAAAATTTAGCTAAAATCCAAATAAGTCATATTTTATTATTGTCTTAAAGGAATTTACAATATAGCTTCTCTTACCCTTGTTAGTTTTTGTAACAGATCTTCCAATAGGTCTAATCTCAACATATTTGCACCATCAGATAAAGCCGTTTCAGGAGTCGGATGTGTTTCGATGAAAATTCCGTCTGCACCAACTGCAATTCCCGCTTTGGCAACAGTTTCGATCAGATCCGGTCTTCCTCCCGTAACTCCAGAACTTTGATTAGGTTGTTGTAAAGAATGTGTAACATCAAGAATAACAGGAGCATATTGTCTCATTGTAGGAATTCCTCTGTAGTCAACAATTAAATCTGTATAACCGAAAGAATTTCCTCTCTCAATAATGGCAACTCTCGGATTATCTGAATCTGTGATCTTCTGTACCGCGAATTTCATTGATTCAGGAGAAAGGAACTGTCCTTTTTTCAAGCTCACACATCTTCCTGTTTTAGCAGCTGCGATCAAAAGATCTGTCTGACGAACCAAAAATGCAGGAATCTGCAGAACATCAACATATTGAGCTGCTAAAGCTGCATGTTCATTTTCGTGAATATCTGTCGTTGTGGGAATATTGAAAGTTTCACCCACTTTTTTTAGGATTTCCAAAGATTTTTCTTCGCCAATCGTTGTAAATGAATCTACTCTGCTTCTGTTAGCTTTTTTGAAACTTCCTTTGAAAATATAGGGAATATTGTATTTATTCGTTAATTCTACAACTTTTTCAGCGATTTTCAATGCCATATCTTCACCTTCAATAATACAAGGTCCGGCAATTAAGAAAAAGTTTTTTGAATCTTTGTGATGAATATTATCTAAATACTGAATCATTTTATTTTAATTAAAAAGTTCAGTAAAAATAACGATAAAGTTCGGGAATCGGAAATTATTTGAAGGCTTTAACAGACTATGATTGCAATAGTTTTGATCTTTTAAATTTTATTTAAGTATTGACATTTTTAATAGATGCTTCGAGAGCCTCAGCATGACAACGCTACAATATTCTGTTAAGTAAAGCAGTTAGTATTAGGAATGTCATGCTGAGGCTCTCGAAGCATTTATCTGAATCAAATTTTTTTTAAAATCTTCTCAAAAGTATTAATATTCCTACTGGTAAATTGATCTTTCAGGCTTTTTTTACCTAAAATTTTTCCGAAAGTAGAATCCAGTGTATTTCCTTTTGGAACCTGCCAGTAGAAAATATTATTTACAATTTTAGCGTCTTCATTTTCGGTTTTTGAAGCATTTTCGAATTCTTTTAATAACACTTTTTCCACGCCTTGATTTCCTACAAAAGTATATGCATGAAGGTCATCATTTTTCTCAAAAGGATTTCCGTTCCAGAAATTTTCTATTTCTTTCTGAGATTTAATGAATAAAAAAGCTTCGTAAGAAAAATGCTCAGACATCGCTTTTTCAAGGATTTTTTTCAATTCATCAGATTTTTTATCAGATGAAAAAATAATATTTCCCGAAGCCAAAATAGAAACTACATCATTCATTCCGGCATCTCTGAAAACCTGACATACTTCCGCCATTTTCATATTGGTTCCTTTTACGTTGACTCCACGAAGAAATGCACAGTATTTCATAATTTAGGTTTTAGGTTATGGAAATTAGGAATTGGTTTAAAGTACTTAATCAATTCTTTCGTACAAGTTGTAATCTGTTCCGGAAGGTTTTAAAATATAGATTTTTTCTAAAATTTTATTATCACTTTTCAGGTGATCTTTTACTCGGAATTCTTTTAATAATTTGTAATGAAGTCTGAAATATTCTGCATCTTTTCTTTGATATAAATCATCATAAGAAAGGAGATATTTTGGTTTTCTTTTCTTAACGGTATTGATCCAAAAATTGGGTTTGTCTTTTTTAATTTCTTCCTGAACTCCTTTATCTACCAAACCAACTTCATCAATTGTTTTTAACCCTGAAAAATAAGGAACATAACCTGCAGGTTCTAGTAAGATCCATTGTTTTTTATCCTTTTCGTAGTGATTTAAAAATACTCCGATTGTTCTTCTGTAATTCCATTCTCCGTTTCCTGTTGCAATTGAATGTATCGTTTGGAAAGCCAACATTGGTATAATGTAAACTACGATTAATAGTGATAACCATAGGTTTCTTTTAACCTTTTGCTCTAAAACGAAAATTACAATTGGAACAAAAAGTAAGATTTGCGGAACCCAGTAGTACCAGTCGAAAAGACTTTTTTGTGAAAGGAAAATAAATTGTTTTACCCAACCGAAAATGAAAATCATCCAAAGAAAATAATTTCTTTTTTCTCTTTGTCTTATTAAATAAATGAAACATAAAATTTCAAAAATTAATAGTAAAATTGTCAGTGGATTGAAATCTCCCGGAAGTTTTAGCATTCCCCAAAAATTTCCGAAATTCAGTCTGAAATATTCTAAATTCTGTTCGAATGTAAAATGTTTGTCATACGCCAGTTTTTTAGCAACAATCGTATTGTTGACGATTTCTCCAAAGTAAAACCAGTTGAAAGCCAAAGATGTCGAAATTCCTAAAATTCCTCCTAAAATATAGTTCCATCTGATTTTTTTAGTCCAGAAAATATCTACTAAAAAGACGATTCCTAAGAAAATGACCGTATCAATTCTAGTGAATAAAATTAAAATCGGTAATATGATCAAAGCCCATTTTTTACCTTTATTAAAACCATAATACAGCAAAGCCATTTCCAAGAAGAAAAGAATACCATATTCCATTCCAAGAATAGAAATTTTTATGGCAGGAGGTAAAATTCCGATTAAAAATATAAAGATTGCTTTATGCCATACTTTCTTTAAAACCAAATGCGAAAGAAATAAACTTCCGATGGTAAAAAGTATCGAATTAAAGATAAGAAGCGGTTCAATAAAATTTTCTTTTCCAAAAATTAGATTAAATAAATACGAAACGAAAACATATAAATGTGTCGTTGATGCAGAAATTTTTGTCTCTCCATTGAATCCAATTACCCCATAATCCAAAAGATTTTGGGCTACTCTCCAAGTGATGAATGCATCTTCCTGAATGTAGTGTGTTAATAAAAATAAAAGTTTAAAAACGACTGTAACAATTACAGCATAAATTGGGATTTTTTTATTTTTCGTCTCTGCCATTGTGCTTCTTTGATTTGGCAAATATAATCTTAAAATTTTTGAATCCAAAGACATAAAAAAAACGGAACCGAAGTCCCGTTTTAAATTTTGTTATTATTGCGTTGCTTTAATAATCGAATTGGTGATCTGATTTTCCTTTTCTTTCGAATAAGTAGAATCAAAAGGCTCCATAATATCAAATAAATATTGGTAGAATGGCGTGATCTTTTGAACTTGCTCAGACTCAGTCATTGCTTTTTCTTTGCCCATTTCTTTAAGATTTTCAATGAACGTATTGAATTTCTTATCAATTGGCTCGATTGATTTTACAAGGTAATCGTAAGCTTTATCTTTTCTTCCGATTCTTGTGTATCCATCTGTAACTGCAGAAATTACTAAAGAATATTCCATTGGTTTTGTTCTGATCTGCTTTCTCAAATAATTTTGATCCATTCTGCTCAGACTCATGTAATAATCATATTCATTAAAGATTCCTTTTTTAAGAACTTCTGCCAACTGCAATCCTTTTTTCTCTTGTCCAGCAACGATATATCCATAAACCATTGAACTTAATGAACGTGGATCATTGTATTTCTCAGCCGGAATTTCTTTTGATGCTAAATCCAGTAATTCAAGCGCTTTTCCTTTTTGCCCCATTGTTGCTAAAGCCGCTGCGGCTCTACTTGCAGACGCTCTGTAGCTCATAATGTTCGATGTTGCAGTTTCGTCAAAGTGAGCATTCAGATCTTTAAAATTACCCCATCTGAAATTTTTAACAACATTATATAAAGAATTGGCATCTACTCTACCCATTTCTCCATCAGGAGTCTGTGGTGTATGAATCGGGATCAGTCTGTAGCTGAATCCGTCAAACTGAAGATATTCATCAAGGTAGAAAATATTTTCACTGTCATAAATTCCTCCTGAAGAGAAATTGATTGGTCTTTTCCAGTCAAAGTTTGCCAAAACATCAAGCAAGATCAGGTTATTTTTATACAAAGTGTTTCCTTTATAAGTAATCATGATCTGATTTACCGTTTCTGCAAGATCAGCCTGATTAATAATTCCAGCTTTTAATGCATTCTCTTTATTTACAGGTAAAATGAATTTATTTACAGGTAGAATATTATATTTTTCATATTTCTCTTCTCCAAAATACATTTTAAGAAGCTCGTCTTTTGCAGGCGATTTATGTTTAAGGAAATTAATCGCTTCCTTCATTGTCATAGAATCCTGAGTAAGATATTTTCTAAATTCTGCAAACTCAGTTGGTGGAGCACCCTGTTCTTTCAACATTGAGAAAAGTCCTGTCCAGTCATCTTTTTTCATCATATAAATTTGGTCGTTTACGCCGTCTCTATAATCATCATGAGTCAATACTCCCGGAACCGGTGCTGCATTGTAAGTTCTTCTCTTGATCTGATCGATATTCCAAGGTGTAGAAGCCAGTGTGAAGTTTACCACTTTTACATCATCCCTCAACTGTTCAGTTTCCTGAATCGCCCAAACCGGATATGTATCATTATCACCATAAACAAACATAATATCGTTTTTAGGTAATGATTTCAATACTGAATAACCGTAGTCATAAGAAGTATATCTGTTGTGTCTGTTGTGAACATTATAATTCTGGAAGCCCATCATAAAAGGAACTCCTAATAAAATTACACCTGCAATAATATTTGCTGCATTCGACTTTACTTTAGACTGAATAAACCAAAGAATCGCTCCGGCTCCCAACCCAATCCATATGGCAAAAGCATAGAAGGAGCCAACCATTGCATAGTCTCTTTCTCTCGGTTCGAAAGGTTTTACTCCTGTATAGAAAACAATCCCGATACTTGTAATTACAAATAAAGACAAGATTGCATAAAATCTTCCAAAGTCTCTGTTTAATTGGAAAAAGAATCCTATTAATCCTAAAAGTAAAGGTAAAAAGAAGAATTTTACCGTACTTTCATTTTTAAATTTCGAAGGCATTTTCTCCTGATTCCCCCATAAAGCGTCATCAATAAAAGAAATCCCTGAAACCCAGTTTCCTCTTGTGCTTTCCATGTTTCCTTCAAGGTCATTTTGGCGTCCTACAAAGTTCCACATTAAGTATCTTACAAAGTAATATCCATTTTGGAAAGTAATGAAATAATCAAGATTTTGAGATAATGAAGGTTTTTGAACATTGATTAAATTATAAGGTTTTACCTTTAAATAATCTGCCGCTGTGATCGACTTATCTTCGTATTTTTTTCTTAATTCGTCAAAAATTTGTTTAGCTTCCGGACTGTTTGCAACATCTTCATTCGCATAGTTAAATGTGAAATCCGGCGCTCCGTACATAGAGATATAATTTGCCATTACATCTTTATCCTCGTTAAACATTCTCGGCATAAAACCTACATGAGCCTTATTGAAAACATAATTAAATCGATCTCCTGTTTTTCTGTAAGTTCCTGCTTTTTCGTCTTTTTCGTAGATCTCTCCGGTTTTCTGAGTTTTAAAACTTCCGTCTTCGTTTTTCTCAATTCCGTTTGCATCTAAAAAAGCCGTATAGTTTTGACCGTAAATTGTAGGCCAGTCTCCGTACTGTTCTCTGTTATAATAATCCAACATTCCGATCGCGTTGTCCGGATCATTAAGGTTCATTGGAGGGTTTGCATTCGCTCTGATAGGAATTACCATCCAGCAAGAAAAACCGATCATCATGAAAACTACCGATAAAGCAATCGTCTGATAAAGATTTTTCTTCATCTTTCTTGAATACGTAATCAGGAAATAGCAAATAGCAATCATTAATATAAATGCTACAATTGTTCCTGAATGGAAAGGTAATCCCAATCCGTTTACAAAGAAAATTTCAAGCTTTCCGAACATCGTCATGATCAAAGGGAAAATACCTTTAAATACGATAGCAAGAATAATCAATGTGATAAAATTTGCCCAAATGAAATTCTTCCAGGTAAATTTGTAATTTCTTGCGTAATACACAAGGCAAATCGCAGGAATCGCCAACATACACATCATGTGAACACCCACTGAAAGTCCTAAGATAAAGAAAATCAAAATGATCCATCTCTCATTGTCTTTCGACTGATATTCATTTTCCCATTTTGTGATCAACCAGACTAAAAGCGCGATAAACATCGATGCCATCGAATAAACTTCTCCTTCAACTGCAGAAAACCAGAACGTATCTGAGAATGTGAAGCACAAAGCTCCTACAATTCCTGCAAAAAGAATAGAAATTTCCTGATGTTTTGTAATCTCTTCAAAGTCTTTGTTTAAAAGTCTTCTTACGAAATGTGTAATTGTCCAGAACAAGAACAAAATCGTAAATGCGCTAAACAATGCAGACATCGCGTTGATCACGATAGAATAATTTTCGCCCTTTCCTAAAGCAAAAATGGCTGCCACAGCACCCACAATCTGAAATAATGCCGCTCCCGGAGCGTGCGTTACCTCGAGCTTTACTGCTGAGGAAATATACTCGCCACAATCCCAAAAACTGAAATTCGGTTCTATGGTGGACAAGTACGTGAAAAATGCAATGACGAAAACTACCCATCCGAGGACGGTGTTCCATTGCCTAAAAGTCCAATTTTTCATAGTAATAAATCAATTACGCGAAAATAAGGCTTTTATATGATTTTAGATGGTTTTTAACAAAATTTAAAGGTTTTGGCTCGCTTTTTGAAAACTTTCATCGTTGGATTGTACTACAAAAAATAATTTTATCTATTTTAGACGTTAGAAATCAAACAAAAGTTTAGAAATAAATTTATTTTTTTGTATTTTTGCCGACAGATTTTTATTGAAAAATAACAAATAATGAGTAATGTTTACGATAATATACTTGGCCTAATAGGAAATACTCCTATGGTGAAGCTTAACACTGTGACGAAAGATATTCCTGCAACCGTTTATGCCAAGTTAGAATCATATAATCCTGGACATTCCACTAAAGACAGAATCGCACTTCATATAATAGAAAACGCTGAGAAAAAAGGTTTATTAAAAGAAGATTCCGTAGTTGTAGAAACTACATCAGGAAATACAGGATTTTCAATTGCAATGGTTTGCATTATTAAAGGATACAAATGTATCCTTGCGGTAAGTGATAAGACCAAACCGGAGAAAATTGCCTATCTTAAAGCACTTGGAGCTATAGTTTATATTTGTCCTGCGAATGTACCTGCAGATGATCCAAGATCATATTATGAAGTTGCCAAAAGGATTGCTTCAGAAACTCCAAATTCAGTTTATATCAATCAATATTTTAACGAGTTGAATATTGATGCACACTACCAGTCTACAGGTCCTGAGATCTGGGAACAGACAGAAGGTAAGATCACTCACCTTTTTGCCTGTACAGGAACAGGAGGAACTTTATCTGGTTCTGCGAAATTTTTAAAAGAGAAAAATCCGGACATTAAAATCATTGGTGTTGATGCGGATGGATCTATTTTAAAAAGCTACCACGAAACAGGAGAAATTCATAAAGAAGATGTTCATCCTTATCAGATTGAGGGAATGGGAAAAAATTTAATTCCTTCTGCCCTTCTTTTTGACAAAGTAGATGAATTTGTAAGAGTAAACGATGAAATGTCAGCTTACAGAACTCGCGAGATCGCTTTGAAAGAAGCAATTATGGGAGGTTACACAACCGGAGCTGTTACACAGGCATTAATTCAGTATGCTCAATCTCATGAATTTACAGAGAATGACTTGGTTGTCCTAATTTATCCTGATCACGGTTCGAGATATATCACCAAAGTATACAGTGATAAATGGATGGCGGAACAAGGATTTGTTAACAATTGTGTTCACAACTACGATGAAGTTTTCAAGACAGAATTCATCAAATAAAAATTAAATAAATCTATACAAATCAAGCCTTTTTGTAATCAGGAAGGCTTTTTTACTTAAAAATATTAATAAAAATGTTGGATATTTTTGACAGAATAAAAGAAAACCCAGGACCTCTTGGACAGTTTGCAGATTATGGAGAAGGATATTTCATTTTTCCTAGATTAGAAGGACCGATTGGACCGAGAATGCAATTTCAGGGAAGAGAAGTAATTTTCTGGAGTGCTAATGATTATTTGGGAATGTGTAATCATCCTGAAGTTTTGGAAGCTGATGCAAAAGCGGCTGCAGAATACGGAATGTTTTATCCGATGGGAGCAAGAGCAATGTCCGGAGAAACTGAACAACACTTGCAATTGGAAAGAGAACTGGCTGATTTTGTTCAAAAAGAATCTGCATATTTATTGAATTTCGGTTATCAGGGAATGGTTTCTACAATCGATGCTTTGGTTGGAAGAAACGACGTTATTGTATATGACGTTGATTCTCATGCCTGTATCGTTGATGGTGTGAGACTTCACGCAGGTAAACGATTTACTTACAAGCACAACAATATCGAAAGCCTAGAAAAAAACCTTCAAAGAGCAACAAAAGTAGCTCAGGAAACTGGAGGTGGTATTTTGGTAATTACCGAAGGAGTTTTCGGAATGAGGGGACAACAAGGTAAAATAAAAGAAATCTGTGAGTTAAAATCTAAATATCAATTCAGACTTTTAGTTGACGATGCACATGGATTCGGAACTCTTGGTGAAACAGGGGCCGGAGCTGGTGAAGAGCAAGGTTGTCAAGATAAAATCGATGTCTATTTCTCTACTTTTGCTAAATCTATGGCAGGTTTTGGAGCTTTCATCGCAGGTAATAAAGAAGTAATCAGATATTTAAAGTTTAATTTAAGATCTCAGATTTTCGCAAAATCTTTAACAATGCCAATGGTAATTGGAGGTTTAAAAAGATTGGAATTGTTGAGAACAAGACCAGAAATTAAAGCAAAACTTTGGGAAAACACCAATAAATTACAAAATGGTCTTAAAGAAAGAGGTTTCAATATTGGTGATACAAACACTTGTGTAACTCCGGTTATGATGCAGGGAACTCCTGTAGAAGCAACTCTTTTAGTAAAAGACTTGAGAGAGATCTACGGAATCTTCACATCTGTAGTAGTTTACCCTGTAATACCTAAAGGAATGATTCTACTAAGATTAATTCCTACAGCGTCTCACACAGACTCAGAAATTAATGAAACTCTTGCCGCGTTTGAAGCAATTCACGACAAATTAGTAAGTGGTTACTATAAAGAGCAGGAACAAAAATTGTTACAAGAACAAGGTTTAAGTTTCAAAGAAATTTAATATAAATAACGAAAACCACTGATATTTACTCAGTGGTTTTTTGTGAATACTATTCTATAAATTTAGTTTTAAGATAATGAAGTTTAGAGGTTATGTTTTGGGAATTATTTCAGCGATTTCTTATGGATTGCTTCCGATTTTTATTTTACCAATTAAACATGCTCACTTTTCATTAGACATTACTTTATTTTATCGATTTCTGTTTTCAGCCTTAATGATTGGCGGTTATCTACTTTATTCCAAAGAAAATTTTTCTATCAATAAAAAGGAATTATTAATATTTGCCGTACTCGGAATTTGTTATGCACTTTCTTCGGAATTTTTATTTTTAGGCTATGATTATCTCACTGCAGGAATTGCGTCAACGGTTTTATTTATTTATCCGGTGATTGTTGCATTAATTATGCTTTTCTTTTATAAAGAAAAATTATCAAAACTTTCTGTGACTTCATTGCTGTTGGCTTTTGCAGGAGTAATAGTTCTATGTTTAAAGGGAAGTAGCTTGGAAATTAATTATTCCGGACTGGGAATTGTATTGTTAAGTTCTATTTTTTATGCACTTTACATTGTCATTGTCAACAAATCTAATATAAAAGTTTCAGGATTTAAACTTTCTTTTTATGCCATGCTTTTTACTTCAGGATTTTTTATGGTGAAAGCAATTTTGGGTCATGATTCTTTTGCAATTACTTCATTATCAACGATTTTCAATCTTTTAATTTTTGCTTTTCTTACAACAGTCATTTCAAGTTTGAGTCTGGTGTATGCAATTAAAGATATTGGTTCTACACCTGCCGCAATTTTAGGCGCTTTGGAACCTGTAATTGCTGTGATGATCAGTGTTTTAATATTTCATGAAAAGTTTACTTCCAATTTATTTTTAGGAATTTCTTTAATTTTGATCGGAGTAATTCTGAACGTAATTGCAGACAGTAAAAAATTAAAGCAGGCATAAAAAACAGAAACTCTAAAATTTAAATTATTTAAAATAACTTTGCAAAAAATTTCTCTTGAAAGATCTACTTCTTATTACTCCGCCTTTTACGCAACTTAATACTCCTTATCCGGCGACAGCTTATATTAAAGGTTTTTTGAATACCAAAAATATTTCAAGCTATCAAATCGATTTGGGTATCGAAGTTATTTTGCAGTTATTTTCAAAAGACGGAATCCGAAAAGTTTTTGATCAAGAAATTGATATTCAGAATATTTCAGAAAATTCTCAGCGAATTTTTGCTTTAAGGGATGAATATATAAAAACGATCGATCAGGTAATTTCTTTTTTACAAGGTAAAATTCCAACATTAGCAAGACAGATCTGTTCAATGAATTTTCTTCCGGAAGCTTCCCGATTCAATCAGCTTGATGATATGGAGTTTGCTTTTGGAAATATGGGACTTCAGGATAAGGCTAAACATTTGGCTACTTTATATTTAGAAGATTTATCCGATTATATTGTTGAAAATGCAGATTCAGATTTTGGATTCAGCCGATATGCGGAAAGATTGGGAAAAAGTGCCAATTCTTTTGACGAATTGTATTTGAAATTATCTCAAAATCAAACATTTATAGATAATTTTACACTTACAATTCTCAAAGAAAAATTAGAATTTGTTCAACCAAAATTAGTCTGTTTTTCTATTCCATTTCCGGGAAATTTATATTCTGCTTTTAGAGCTGCAAAGTTTATCAAAGAAAATTATCCTCATATCAAAACTGCAATGGGTGGTGGTTTCCCAAACACTGAATTGAGAGAACTTAAAGATCAAAGAGTTTTTGAATTTTTTGATTTTATTACTTTGGATGATGGTGAACTTCCCATTGAATTGCTATATGAAAATCTAAATAACAAAGAAAATCCAGAATATAAAAGAACTTTTTTAATTGAAAATGAAGAAGTTACTTATAAAAATAATTCAAAAAGATACGATTACAAACAAGCCGATATCGGAACTCCCGATTACATTGATTTACAATTAGATAAATATATTTCGGTAATCGAGATTGCTAATCCAATGCACAGTTTGTGGAGCGATGGAAGATGGAATAAACTGACGATGGCTCATGGTTGTTATTGGGGAAAATGTACTTTTTGTGATATTTCTTTAGATTACATTAAAATTTACGAACCAATTTCTGCAAAAATTTTGGTCGACAGAATGGAAGAATTAATTCAGACAACCGGAGAAACCGGTTTCCATTTTGTAGATGAAGCTGCTCCACCCGCTTTGATGCGAGAAGTTGCTCTTGAAATTTTGCGTAGAAATCTTGTTGTAACATGGTGGACGAATATTCGTTTTGAAAAAAGTTTTACCAAAGATCTTTGTTTTCTTCTAAAACTTTCGGGTTGTGTTGCTGTTTCAGGAGGGTTGGAAGTTGCGAGTGACCGTTTATTAAAATTAATTGATAAAGGAATTTCTGTAGAACAAGTTGCAAAAGTGACAAGAAATTTTACGGAAGCAGGAATTATGATCCATGCTTATCTTATGTATGGTTATCCAACTCAGACTGTTCAGGAAACGGTTGATTCTTTAGAAATGGTTCGCCAGTTATTTGAGATGGGAATTTTACAGAGTGGATTTTGGCATCAGTTTGCAATGACTGCTCATTCACCTGTCGGATTAAATCCTGAAGAATTTGGAGTAACTCCGATCAAGCAGGAAATTCTATTTGCAAATAACGATATTGATTTTACAGATAAAACCGGGATCGATCATGGTAAATTTAGTTTTGGCTTAAAAAAATCTTTGTTCAATTATATGCATGGAATTAATTTTGAAATTCCACTTCAAGAATGGTTCGATTTTAAAATTCCAAAAACGACAATTCATCCGGACTATATTCACGACTGTTTGTTAGAAGATGAAGATTTTAAGTTTAAAGGTAATTCAAAAGTGATTTTTTTAACTAAAAATGTAATCGCTGAGAATCGCATAAAAACAAAAAAGAAATATATTTATCCGTACACAAAAATTACAGTTCACTTAAAAACCAATATTGTCAGCATAGATTTGGAACAGGAACAAGCCGAATGGTTGATGAAAACGTTTGAAGAAAATACCACTGAGAATTCCAAAAAGATTACACTTCAACAACTTAAGAAAGATTTCGAAGAAAATCTTGAAGACTTTGATTTATTTTGGTTTTCAAAACCTATACAGCAATTGAAAGAAAATGGTGTGATTTTAAGCATTTAAAATTGTAACATTTTTTATATTTTGAAATAAATATTTATTCCATTATTACAATAATTAATTATATCAGTCGTTAAGATTAAAATTGTAATATGATGAAAAAACTTAAAGCAATCTTCATAATTCTGCTATTATTTCTTTTTAACTTTAGTAATGCACAAAAAACAGGCTTTGTAGATATCCAAGCCGTCTTGAAGAAAATGCCTTTTTACAAGGAAGCTGAAGCAAGATTAAATGCACAAATTGATACGTGGCAATCCGAACTTCAAAGTTTACAATCTGAATATGAAAAGAAAAAATCGGCTTTTGAAAACGAAAAAGTTTTATTAACGGGAGATCATTTAAAATTCAGGGAAAAAGAAGTAATGGAAATGGAAAAAAATATTAAAAATATTACCATTTTAAGGTTTGGTTCCACTGGAGAAATTACTAAGCTTAGAGAAAATTTGGTTATTCCTTTTGAGGATCAGATATATAATGCTATAACACTAATGGCCGAAAAAAACGGATTAGGCGCAGTTTACAATAAAGATCAAAATGTTCTTTATGTTCAGAAAAGGTTTGACTATACAGAAAAAGTTTTAGAAATTCTTTTAGCACAGCATTCCAAAGCAAATAAAGATAAAAAATAAATCCTGAAAAGTTATTTTCAGGATTTTATTATATCATTTTTAGCAACTACTATTACTTTTCAACTCCATCTTTTTTGACTTCTCCTACAATTACTTTTTCCTGAATTTTAATAAAGTTAGGATCTAAAATTGCCATTCTTTCTGCAATCGCTTTGTAAGTCGGAAATTTTAAAATGGATGCTCTACCAGACATTTCTCTATAGATGGTAAAAGTTTTTCCACCGGCAGTTTTCAATTGCTTGGTTGTAGTTATATATTTTCCTATGAATTTACTATTAGCATCATAAATTTCAATATCTACAAAAGTTTTATCTGTAATTGTATCTTCAGAACCAAAGCTTACAGGAAGATTTGTAAAATAACCGACTGGTTTTCCGTTACTTAAAATCTCACCAACGTTATTAACTGTGATATTTAATTTATCAATCTTGCTTCTTGTTGTGTAAGCGTCTTTAGTTTTTGTATCGAGTTTTCGCTTCGGAGAATTTTTGAAAAGTTCATCCAGATTCTTAATATTGATTCCTCTTTCATCAATGATTTTGAATCCTTTTATTGAAGTATACACTGCAGACTTTTCTTCACCCGAAAACGCAGATGGAGAAATATAATCTATATCTAATGTTTTATCCTGATTGTAAATTCGATTCAATTTAATATAACTATCTCTTACAGAATCAACTATACTTTTATCTATAAACTCCATTGTATAAATCGGAGTTTCTTTCAGATCCATAAAAGTATAAATACTTCCTTTATCTGAAATTTTAGCCACATGAATTCCTTCAAGACTTACAATACCTCTTTTGGTTTTAATATCTTGGGCATTAAGTAGAAATCCCAAAATTGTAAATAAAATGATTAAATTTTTGTTCATAAAATCAGATTTTTACATAAATAAAAAAGTGTAACTTTGGTTACACTTTCTTGAAAATATATTTAGCTTTTCATTTAATTACTCACAAAGGATAATTCCTTTATTATGATTAAATTCTACAACACCGCTTTTGATAGGATAAGAAAAAACAGAATCTTTATCATTTTCTTTAGTTAAGTTTTTTGCATATACTTCGTCAACAGACTTAGCATATAACTTTACTTTTCCTCCGATTAATGAAGAAACAATTCCTGCGTGGTTTGTCATGATGTGAAATTCACCATTTTTCCCAGGCAATAATACTGAATCTACTTCACCTTCAAAAACTACGTATTCTGGTGTTAAAATTTTTATATTCATTAGTTTAGATTTAAAGATTTCAGAATTCAGATTTCAGACATAAAAGTCTCATGTCTAGAATCTGACATCTTAATGTCTAATTTAATTATGCGTTATCAGCTAACATTTTTTGTCCGGCTGCAATAGCTTCCTCGATAGTTCCTTTCAAGTTGAAAGCAGCTTCCGGTAAGTGATCTAGTTCACCATCCATAATCATGTTGAATCCTTTGATAGTATCTTTGATATCTACTAAAGATCCTGGAATACCTGTAAACTGTTCTGCAACGTGGAAAGGCTGAGAAAGGAATCTCTGAACTTTTCTAGCACGGTAAACAACAGATTTATCTTCTTCTGAAAGTTCTTCCATACCCAAGATTGCGATAATATCCTGAAGAGCTTTATATCTCTGAAGAATTTCTTTTACTCTCTGAGCACAATCGTAATGTTCATTTCCTAAGATTTCAGGATTTAGGATTCTTGAAGTAGAAGAAAGAGGATCTACTGCTGGATAAATACCCAATGAAGCGATTTTTCTATCTAGTACTGTAGTTGCATCTAAGTGAGCAAACGTTGTTGCAGGAGCCGGGTCAGTTAAGTCATCCGCAGGTACGTAAACCGCCTGTACTGAAGTAATTGAACCATTTTTAGTTGAAGTAATTCTTTCCTGCATCGCACCCATTTCAGATGCCAAAGTTGGTTGGTAACCTACCGCAGAAGGCATACGACCAAGAAGTGCAGATACCTCAGAACCAGCTTGTGTAAAACGGAAGATGTTGTCTACGAAGAAAAGTACGTCTCTACCTTGTCCGCTTTCTCCACCGTCTCTGTAGTACTCAGCTAAAGTAAGACCAGAAAGTGCTACTCTCGCTCTTGCTCCAGGTGGTTCGTTCATTTGTCCGAAAACGAATGCAGCTTTAGATTCTTTCATAGCTTCTAAATCTACTTTAGAAAGATCCCAACCTCCGTTTTCCATAGAGTGCATGAAATCATCACCGTATTTAATAATACCAGATTCCAACATCTCCCTCAAAAGGTCATTTCCTTCTCTAGTTCTTTCACCTACTCCAGCAAAAACTGAAAGACCTCCGTGTCCTTTTGCAATATTGTTAATCAACTCCTGGATCAATACTGTTTTACCTACACCTGCACCACCGAACAAACCAATTTTACCTCCTTTTGCGTAAGGCTCAACTAAGTCGATTACTTTAATACCTGTAAATAAAACTTCTGCAGAAGTTGAAAGTTGATCAAATTTTGGAGCTGGTCTGTGAATTGGAAGACCACCTTCTTTAGAAATATTTTGAAGTCCGTCGATAGCATCACCAACAACGTTGAATAGTCTTCCGTTTACAGCCTCACCAATTGGCATTGTAATAGGATCTCCATATCCGATTACTTCCTGCCCTCTTTTAAGACCGTCAGTAGCGTCCATTGCGATACATCTTACTGTATCTTCGCCAATGTGTTGTTCTACCTCTAAAACTACTTTTTCACCGTTTTCTTTTGTAATTTCTAACGCATCATAGATCGCTGGAACTGCTTCCACATCACTGAAGACAACGTCGATTACCGGACCAATAATTTGAGAAATTTTACCTTTAATTTGGTTTGCCATTGCTAAATTTTTTCTTGGTGCAAATATAATGATTCTTCATAAACCCACAATTGGTAAAAAAGAGATTTTTATCATACTTTTTGTAGAAATGAAAGGAATTACGAATTAGGCGCAATTAAAATGAGATAATGCATAAAAATTCATTTTAAAGAAATAAGTTTAAACATTTCATAACTAATTATTCTTTCCATTGAAAATTTTTAAATTATAAGATTTTTAAATTAATAAATTATCGAATCAATATCATTGAAAATAACTCTTAGTATATAATAATAGATAATTTTAAAGGCTCTATATTTGCAGTCAAAATTTTTTCCGTTTTGAAAGTTTTCAAAAATTTTAAAGATTATTCTTCACAAAAGCCTTTAGCATTGTCTTTGGGTATGTTCGACGGAGTTCATCTTGGTCATAAAAGTATCATGGATGAGTTGATAAAAATAGGTTCCGAGAACAATCTTGAAACCGCTGTCCTCACTTTTTGGCCACATCCAAGGTTCGTTTTTAATCCAAATGAAGATCTTAAACTTCTGAATATGTTGGAAGAAAAGAAATTCTTAATGGAAAAATATGGCATTGATAATTTATTTTTAAAAGAATTTGATGAAGAGTTCAGAAACTTAACGGGAGAAGAATTTGTTCGTCAGATTTTAATTGAAAAATTAAATGTAAAATATTTAATTATTGGTTATGATCATTCTTTTGGGAAAAATAAAAGCGGAAACTTTGAATTGCTTCAAAAACTTTCAAAAGAACTTGATTTTGAGGTTGAACAAATGGAGGCAATCAATATTCACGAAAATAATATCAGTTCTACGAAAGTCCGAAATGCACTTTTAAATGGAGATATTAAAGAAGCTAATGAAATGTTGGGTTACTCCTACTCTGTTTCCGGAACCGTAGTTCATGGGAAAAAGATTGGAAGAACAATTGGTTATCCAACAGCAAATATTGATACTGAATCTATTAAACTGTTACCTAAAAAAGGTGCATACATTGTTGAAGTTTATGTTAAAGGTCAACAATATAAGGGAATGTTGAGCGTTGGTACAAATCCAACAGTTAATGGAGAAAAACTAACCGTTGAAGTTTATATTCTTGATTTTGAAGGAGATATTTACGACGAAAAAATTACTGTAAAGTTCAGAGACTTTCTTCATGATGAAATAAAATTCGAAGGACTGGAAAAATTAATTGAAAGGCTCGACGAAGATAAAAGGTTAACAGAAGAATTTGAATTTTAATTATTTAAAATCTCTTCTTTTGCTTTCTTCGTTAACGAATTAAAAACCAATTCGTAAGACTGATCAATCAATTTAAAAATCAAATCTCTTTTCAAACCATCTGTCATTACAGAATTCCAATGCGCTTTGTTCATGTGAAATGCGCCTGTAATTTGTGGATGCTGCTCACGAAGTTCTGCGCTCCATTCCGGGTCAGTTTTCACATTAATGCTTAAAGGCTGCTTTTCTAATGCCATCAATAAAAACATTTTTGTTCCTACTTTCATCACAAGAGTTTCATTATCAAAAGGAAAAGTTTCTGTAACTCCTTTTTTTGCAAGACAATAATCTAAAATTTCGTTGGCGTCCATAAATTTTAATAAATGATAAGTGATTAATGATAATTGATATTAATTTCAAATTTAGTAAATTTAAGAAAGAAACATCATTACAACAAACTAGATTATTATGAAAGCTTTGATCATCGGTGCAACAGGCGCTACAGGAAAAGATTTGGTTCATCAGTTACTCAATGATAAAGATTTTGAAGAAGTTGATATTTTTGTAAGAAAACCGATTGATGTTCAAAATGATAAGTTAAAAACTCATATTGTAGATTTTGAAAAGCCTGAAGAATGGAAAAATTTGGTAAAAGGTGATGTTGCTTTTTCATGTCTCGGAACAACTTTAAAAACTGCAGGAAGTAAGGAAGCCCAAAGAAAAGTTGATTACGATTATCAGTATGAATTTGCAAAAGCTGCCAAAGAAAATAATGTTGATGATTATATTTTAGTTTCTGCTTATGGAGCCGATCCAAAATCCAGAATTTTCTATTCTAAAATGAAAGGTGAGCTGGAAGAAGCTGTAAAACAGTTACATTTCACTAAAATTACAATTTTCAACCCAGGAATGCTGGAAAGAAAAGATTCTGACAGAACTGGAGAAGTTTTAGGAAGCCGAATTATAAAATTCGCCAACAAAATCGGATTATTGGAAAGTCAAAAACCTTTACCTACAGATATTTTAGCAAAAGCAATGATCAATTCTTCTAAAATAAAAAGCAATGGATATTCTAATATAAAATTGGGAAATATTTTTTGTTTTGCAGAGAAAAGCAATGATTAAAATTATGAATTATATATTAACGCTTCGACTCCGCTCAGTGTGATATTTCAAATAATGATAAGATCGTTTAAATGTACCAAATTGAGCGGAGTCGAAGCATTAATATATTTAAAATTTAAGAAAATTCCTCTTTTAGCTTTTTTGAAATATCTTCAACAAGAGGTTTATCTTTTATTTTGTCATAAGTTTTTTGAGCTTTCTTAATGAGCTTCTCGTCATTTTTACTTTTCCCAATTTTTATCATTGCAAGAGCATATAAGGAAAGATACCCGTCATCTTTTTTATACGTTGAATAAACATCTTCTAAATACGGCAGAGCTTTTTCATAATCTTCCTTTAAAGTAAACAGCATCCCATACATATAAATGACATCATCTTTTACTTTTCCCGAACTTTTATATAAATCTTCCGCTTGTTTCAGACTTTGCAAACCTTTGTCATAATCACCTAAAACAATGGAAGTATTTGCAATTCCATAATATCCTTCAGGGTTTTCAGGGAAATATTTCACCATTTCTTCATATTTTTCTCTGGCTCTATCAGCTTTTCCGAATCTCATAAATTCTATCGCAAGATTTTGCTTAAATATCGGAGCTTTATTCTGAGCCAAACTGTCCGCAATATAATATAAAGCTAAAGCTTCTTTATGCATTTCCTTTAACCTGTAAAAATATCCTGCCATAAAATAGGCGTCACAATATCCAGGATCTTCAGTAGCAACTTTTACTAAAACAGCAGCCATCCCTCCATAATATTTTGGAAATTGTAATGCCATAAAAGAAGTATCAAAACTTTTCTTTGATTCGGCTTTTTGAGGAGTACAGTAATTTGTTTTGCCTAAAAAATAGGAATCCTGTGAAAATCCTTTAATAGAAAGGATCAAAATAAAAATGGTCAGTAGTTTTTTCATAATTTAAAATAAAAAGAGTGGATAAAAAATCCACTCATAAAAATATGATTTTCTGATATTATTTCAAATATTTTGTAATCGCTTCATCCGTAGGTTTTGTTGTACTTATGAAAGAATCAATTAATTTTCCGTTTTCATCGATTAAAAATTTTGTAAAGTTCCAAAGAATTTTCGTGTTTTTTACTCCGTTTAAATCTTTTTCAGTTAAATATTTAAAGATCGGAGCCGTGTCATCACCTTTTACAGAAACTTTTGAAGCTAAAGGAAAAGTTACCCCATAATTTTTTTGGCAAAAAGCACCAATTTCAGTGTTTGTTCCCGGTTCTTGTCCTCCAAAATTGTTTGCAGGAAAACCTACTACAACCAATTTATCTTTATACTCTTCAGAAACTTTCTCAAGATCAGCATATTGTGGCGTAAATCCACACTCCGAAGCTGTATTTACAATAAGAATTTTTTTTCCTTTAAAATCTGCAAAGTTGATTTGTTTTCCCTCTTCAAGAGCATCAACTTTAAAATCGTATATTGATTTTCCCATAAGTTCTTTGGTTTTAGCTTTAGAAACATCACTCTTTTTCTGAGCACAACTATTGAAAAATGCCACAAAAGAAAGCAGCACTAAAAACATTTTTTTCATAACTAAATTTTATTTTATTATTAAAATTTAAAAATATTGGCAGGAAATACTTTATTAATATCAATTCTGTTGATCAACATTACATAATCTCCGTCTTTCTTTGCACTTGAAGCTTCAATTCTGAAAGGCATTGAAAAATTTCCTACTTTTTTATAATCTGAGTAAATTAAAGTTTCATCTTTTTTCACTTCTTTTAAAAGCATATAGCTTTTTGTATCGAAATAATAAATGTTTTTATTAACATTTTTCGTTAATTCCACTTTATGACAGTAAATGTCTCCGATTTTTTCTTTGCCTAAATATTTTGCTTCAAAACCTTTATTTTCCCAGTCAATAAAGTCGTTATCAAAGCTTTCCGGCACATATTCTGCGTATTCCTGAACTTTATTTGTTGCATAGTTCATCGCGTAACCTTTTGCTCCGTCATAGCCTTCAATGGCTGTATCTTTTCTGTTAATTGTAATAACAGTTTTCGTAAGGTTCGGGCGTTGCTGATAAATTTTTATCGGATACTCATCCTTAATTCCTAAAATTACTTTTCCCTGAAGCAATACTGAATTTAATAATTTCCAATTTGTTAATCCTCCGGATAATTCAATATTTTTATCTATAATTTCCTTTGCAGTCTGGGCAAAAGACAATTGCGAAAATATCAGGACGAATACTAAAAGTAATTTCTTCATTAATTCAATTTATAATTCAAATATAAGGCTTTAAATAATCTACCAATGTATCAATGTAACAATTTACCGATTATTGTGATATAATTTTTCTGGCTTTTTCAAGATCTTCCGGCGTATCGATTCCAACTCCGATAAAATTGGTTTCTATCAGCTTGATTTTCATGCCATATTCCAAATAACGGACGCATTCAATTTTTTCTGAAATTTCCAGAGGCTTCATCTCCAGTTTTGAAAACTGGATCAAAGCATGTTTTCTGAAAGCATAAACTCCGATGTGTTTAAAATAACTTACATCATAAGAAATTTCCCTGTGAAAAGGAATCACAGAACGGCTGAAATACAACGCAAAACCATTATTATCGGTAATTACTTTTACATTATTCGGGTTTTCAATTTCCTCTTTTTCAGTCAGTTTTATTTTTAATGAAGCTAAAGAAATCTCCTGATTTTCATCGTTATGAAAAACTTCAATTAATTGTTTTAAAGGTTCTAATTTTAAAAATGGTTCATCACCCTGAACATTGATAACAATATCACAATCAATATTTTGCACAGCTTCTGCAATTCTGTCACTGCCCGTTTCGTGTTGACCGGTCATAACAGCTTTACCGTCATTTTTTACAATTTCATTAAAAATAATTTCCGAATCTGTCGCTACAAAAACTTCATCGAATAAACCAGTTTCCACAACATTCTGATACGTTGTTGTGATTACTGTTTTTTCGCCCAACATCTGCATTAGTTTTGCAGGAAAACGACTTGCTTCGTAACGCGCGGGAATGACTGCGATTATTTTCATTTTTTAATTTTTAATTTTAAAATGTCCGTCAGAATTAATAAGAATTTTTTCTTTTTCAGTTTTTACAGGCTCGTCAAAGCTGTTTTCAGAATCAACAATGATTTGATTTTTATCAATCAGGCTTTCTTTTCTAAAAGCTGATTCAGCAATTTCATCATAAGAAATTTCAATATGATCAATTATTTTTCCTTCTTTAGTATAATTGATTAGCTCTGTAGATACTTCCATTTCTCCTTTAAAATAAGTGATACTTAAGGATTCAAAGCTATCGGAAAGATTAAAATGATTATTGATTTTAAAAGAATGTATATCTGGAAATAATTCTTTCAATTTTAGCTGTGAAATCTGTTTATCAGACAAATCTGCCAGTTTTTCTACATTATCAAAGTTTGTAGAATCTTTGTAAGGTAACGAACTTTCAGAAAAATGATTGACAAATTTCTGAAAGTCTGTTTCCTCAATATTTACTGTATCTTTTATTTCTGTTTTTGGAATTTCTGCATTCAGGTTTTCACTTTTATTTTCTTTTTTATGACAAGAAATAAGTGCAACCAAAATTACAACCAGAAAAGATACATATTTCATAATTTTATTTCAAAGCGTTCAAAGCATTCTCCAATTTCGGCATCATTAATGAAATTTCTTCTGTAGCCAAACCTCCAACTGAAGCTCTGAACCAAGGCTCGGATTTAGCTTCTCCGAAAGCAGAGAAAGGAACCAAAGCAACTCCTGCTTCATTGATCAGATAGAATACCAAATCAGAAGAATTCTCGATTACAGAACCGTCTGGTTTTGTTTTTCCGATATAATCTAATTTGATTGTCAAATAAAGTGCTCCCATCGGTTCGATACTGTCAACAGCAAGACCTTTTCCTTTCAAATCCTGAATTCCTGCATGAAGAACTTTTAAACTTTCTTCTAATTTCCCTTTGAAGTCTTCAACAAAAGAATTTACATCATCTGGATTTTCAAAATATTTTGCAGTTGCTTCCTGTTCAGGTTTTGGCGCCCAAGCTCCAACGTGCGTCAAAAGAGCCTTCATTTTATCTAAAATGTGAGCCGGACCGAATCCCCAACCAACACGAACTCCTGTTGCAGCAAGGCATTTTGAGATACCATCAATATAAATCGTATATTCTCTCATTTCAGGGAAAAGAGACACAGGATCAACGTGTTCTGCTCCAAAAGTAAGGTTAGAATAAATTTGATCGTACATTAAGTACAATGGCTTCTCGTTTTCTCCTCTTTTTTTATTTTCCTCTAAAATCAATTCGCAGATTTCAGAAAGCTGTTCTTTTGTGAACATTGTTCCAGTCGGATTTAATGGCGAACAAAGCGCCACCAAAACTGCTCCCGACAAATGAGGTCTTAAATCATCTGCAGTCGGAAGGAAATTGTTTTCCTGAGTTGTTTTCACTTCTACAGCATCAGCTGAAGTAAGATAAGCATAGTGATTGTTGTTCCAAGACGGTGTCGGATAAACTACTTTATCACCTTCGTCAACGATTGTTTTATAAACCGCATAGATCAAAGGTCTTGAACCTGCCGTAATTAAAATATCATTTGGAGAATAATCCAAATTCCATCTTGTTTTCAGGTCTTTAGAAACTTCTTTTCTTAAAGATAAAAGTCCATTTGCAGGCGGATAATTTGTCAGATTATTCTGATAAGCTTTCTGAATTTCCTCCTTCAATTTTGCAGGAATCGGATAGATATTAGAATTTAAATCACCAATCGTAAGATTAGCAATTTCCGCTCCTTTTGCTTTTAAATCATTTACTTCATTTCCAATTTTTACAATTTCAGAACCGATCAGGTTCGCCGCTAATTTTGAAACTTTCACTTTATTTTTATTTATAAATTTATTTAATATTTTCTTTCGATATTAATCTTTTTATGAACCTCTTCTTCAGGAACTTTTGCATCAAAAAGACTCATTACTTCTTTTGATTTTCTGGCAACATCTGAATTCGGATACTTTTTTATGATCCTGTTGAATTCTTCCCTGTTTTCATCATATATCGTTCCGTCAGAATACTCATGAGTCGGCGTATTATCCATCCCGAATAAATAATCGTACAAATAATTATTGTACATTTCTTTTACCCTGGAAATTAAAGGACTTGTAGGATATTTCTTTATGAAATTCTCCCAAAACACTGTTCTTTCTCCCAATTCCTTCCAAGAAATCGCTAATCCTGCATCTGCTGAATAAAGACCTTCGCTCTCTTCCGATATCTGCTCAATATAAGTATTATAATCAGGAGTTACTTTATCTTTAAATATAGAAAAATAATGATTAGGCAATGACCAGATTTCGGTGTAACCTTCTCCTACTTCTCTAAATTCAAGACCTCCTTTCTTAAGTTCGTCACTCAGTTTCTTTACATTTTCAGGAAACTTGTAGCCGTTACTTTCGGAATCATAATAATTAATATATTCCTCTAAGACCTTACTCAAATTTTCACTTAAACAAACTGTGTAATTATTACGAATTTTTAAATAATCTTCGTATAATTTATCATTCTGTTCAGGCGAATTCTGAGCAATTTCTTTTTCCGTTTTATATTGATACCATTGAAGAGCTGCAATATAATCTTCCGTTTTATTTTTAGAAGAACATGCAGTGTCAATGGGTTTAAACGAATCTTCTCTCGTTTTTATTTTTGAAATTGTATCTTTTTCAATCTTTCCTGCGGAAGTTTTTGAAGTTTCTTTTTTACAGGAAAAAATAGAAATCAACAGAATAAAAGCCGCTAAACTCTTTTTTATCATTAAGATAGTTTTGAAATTAATCTAACTTCAAATCTTTTCTTACTTCTTCAATTTTTGCTTCCAAAGATTTCAATTTATCTCTGAAATCCGCTTCAGAAGTAACTGAATCTTTTACCGAAATATAAAATTTAATCTTCGGTTCTGTTCCTGAAGGTCTTACACAAACTTTCGTTCCGTCCTGAGTGTAATAGATCAATACATTCGATTTTGGAATGTCGTTCATTACTTCCTTTTCTCCTTTTGAAACGATGAAATTTGTCTGTTCTTTGAAATCCTTAACTTCTTCAACCAATGAACCAGCCAATTCTTTCGGAGGGTTTTCACGGAAATTCTTCATCATATTCTGAATTTCTTCCGCTCCGTCTCTTCCTTTTCTTACCAAATTCACCAAACCTTCGTAATACATTCCGGTTTCCTGATAAATTTCGATAAGATATTGATACATCGTTCTTCCGTTAGCTTTACACCAAGCTGCAATTTCACAGGCAAGGACAATACTTCCACAAGAATCTTTATCGCGAACAAAATCTCCCGTCATGAATCCGAAACTTTCTTCGCCCCCGCAAATGAATTTTTCTTTTCCTTCAACATCACGAATCATTTTTCCGATCCATTTGAACCCTGTTAATCCAGCTTTACACTGAACACCGAATTTCTGAGCAATATCAAAGAAAATATCTGAAGTTACGATTGTAGAACCGATGAATTCTTTTCCTGTGATTTTATCCTGTTTTCTCCACTCATTCAAAATATAATACGTTAAGATTGTATTACATTGATTTCCATTCAATAATTCAATTTCACCATCCAGATTTCTTACTGCGATTCCCAATCTGTCACCATCAGGATCTGTCCCGATAACGATATCTGCATTGGTAATTTTTGCAAGATCCATGGCCATTTCCAACGCTGCAGGTTCTTCAGGGTTTGGAGAATCTACCGTCGGGAAATTTCCGCTAGGAATCATTTGTTCCTTAACTAAATCGATTTTCTTAAAACCTGCTTTTTCCAAAGCTCTCGGAACCGTTGTATAAGTCGTTCCGTGAATCGATGTGAAAACGATATTTAAATTTTCTTTTCCAACGTTCTGATAGGTAGAATTTTCGATACAAGCATCGATGTAAACTTCATCCTGCTCTTCTCCGATCCATTCGATCAAATCATCGTTTCCGTCAAATTTAATCTCATCAAATTTCACAGAATATACTTCATTAATGATAGCTTCATCATGTGGCGGAACGATTTGCGCGCCGTCATTCCAATATACTTTATAACCGTTGTATTCAGGTGGATTGTGAGAAGCTGTCAACACAATTCCTCCATTACATTTTTTGTCACGAACGGTGAAAGATAATTCCGGAGTCGGTCTGTGATCTTTGAAAAGCAACACTTTAATTCCGTTTGCCGTCAAAACATCTGCAACCAATTTTCCAAATTCTCTTGAGTTATGTCTTACGTCATAAGCAATCGCAACACTAATTTCTTCTCCTTGAAACTGCTTTAACATATAATTCGCAAGTCCCTGTGTAGCTTGACCTAACGTGTATTTATTTAAACGATTGGTTCCAACACCCATAATTCCTCTCATACCTCCTGTTCCGAATTCCAACTCTCTGTAAAAAGAGTCTTCCAAATCCGGAGAATTGCTATCAATTAGCAATTGAACTGCATCTCTTGTTTCCTTATCGAATGTGTCGCTTAACCAAAGTTTTGCTTTTTCTAATGTTGACATATTTGTATTTCTATTTTGTAATTTTAGTTCTAATTTATCTTTTTATTGTTTTTTTGTACGCTGTCATTTCGACGAAAGGAGAAATCTATTCCTATTAAAAAAGATTCTTCACTCCACTTCGTTTCGCTCTGAATGACACTCTTTTTACTGATTAAATTTAATTTCCAAATTTGGTAATCTTTCTTTCAATGAATTTAATTTTAATTGTAAATCATTTAATTCAAATACAGAATCTTCAAAAATATCTTTGCTTATTTCAAAACTTATTGTTGTTGAATCTTCTAAAATATTAGTTTCAGAAATTTCTTTAAAAACTATTTTTCCTTTTTCGAAAATAAAATAACCTTTTTGTTTGTTCCAGCTTGTTTTTAATTCACATTTTTCTGAAACTGTATTAATTATTGCCATCCCAACTCGGCAAAATTCATCTCCAACTTCTAAATGCTTTTTTTCGTTGCTACAAGCTCCTATTTTTGTCATAATGCATTCAGCTTTAGTTAAATCCCAAGATTTTTCCAAAGACATTCCTGCATTATATTTTACATTTAATGAATTTTTTTCGGCATTAATAATGATTTCAGTGCAATTATCATCAAAATATTCATCAATAGCATGACATAAAGATCCAAATACAAGAGAATTTAAATTGTTTTCTTTAAAACAATCTTCAAAATAAAGTTGAGGACGAAGCCTTACATGCTCCATTCCTTCTAAAGTTTGAATATCACTCGCTGTATATTGTTTCTCTTCCAAATTTTAATCCAGTTTTTTATTCTCTACTCTTGTATCTTTATCTATTTTAAATGCACGGATCGGGTCATTATAATAAATAAATTTAGCAGTATTCTGAACATGTCCTTTTAATGAATCTTTTACATTAACTTCTGCATAATTCCCATTTTTAGAATCAATATTCAGGTTGTCGATTTTCCAATAAGGAGAAATTAAACTTGCTGTATCAGAGATCTTTATCACTGCATCTTTGGTTTGACCTAAAAAGTTGGCTCTGCTTCTGTTAAGCATTTCAACTTCTGCCCTTCTTGTGTTTACCGAACCCATAAAAGTAGCATAATTTTTTAAATTAAGCTTAAAATTATCGGTCTTAATTTCACTCGAAATATTCATTTCCACAGAATCCGAAATCGAAACTTTTTCAAGATTATATTTGGAATAAATTGTTACATTATAGAAATCTACACCTTTTGTTCCTCTTTTTTCCTTGATAGAAAGTGTTTTGTCCTTCACATCAACATCAAGATTATCAGCAACATTGGGATAAGTTTCTATTTCCACGAAATTTTTTGTTCCTCTTGCATAAAATACACGAAATTTTCCGTCAAGATCAAGATTTACAAATTCTGAAACATCCACATCTTTCGTTTCAATCTTTCCTTTCGGTGAAACTTTTCCGCAGGAAACTACCGCCACCAATATAAATGCGTAAAATATATTTTTCATATTCAATTTAAAATATTTCATATAAAATCAAACTTATTACTGTACTTTCTATTCCCATTAAAACATAAAGAACTGATACTCTCCACAGTAAACCTGGTTTTGAGTATGAATTTTTAAAAGCATTCCAATAAGTAATTGCCGGGAAGAGAATAGAAAGACCGAATATGATTTTGTCGATGACCTCGAAAATCTTTGAAACAGGTTTCCACAAACCTATCAAACTTACGATATCATCCAACAAAAATATGATTAAAATTCCTAAAAGACTAACGGTTCCGATGATAAAATGTTCTGCAATGTTCAATTTTATTCTTTTAAATAAAAAATAAGCATTGATTGCAAGCATCGGAATGATCACAAATAAAATCGTTTTGGAATATTTTGAGAAAAAATCTTTTATCTCAGAATCATTTGCGAGAATTTCAGGAGGTGCAAATTTCTCGTAATAATGTAAACCTAATACATTGAAACTAAAAAGAATCAGTAACAACGATATAAAATTGTTGTATCTGATTCTTTTTCCTGAAATATAATCCATCGCCGTTTTTCCGGGTCTGAACAAAATATCTTTTAAAGTCTGGAAAAATTTAGCTTCAACATGCCAAATTGATCCTAGAATATCATTTTTAAGTAAAGAATGTGGAGTTATTCTTGCTGTGTCGGCTTTCTGTCCGCAATGAGCACAAAACTCATCGGAGATTGAATGACCGCAGTTCAAACAACTTTTTTTATTCATTCATTAAATTACTTCGTCGATATTGTAATTTTTATGTTCTCTGTTCGTTCTGATGATCATTTCGCCTAAAAATCCTGCTATGAAAAGCAATGTTCCCATTATCATCATTGTTAAAGCGATGAAAAACCACGGATTATTAGTAATTAAATGTCCGTAAATTCCTCTTGCAACATCGATTAATTTTGAAATTCCCAACCAAAGAGCAGAAAGGAAACCAACGATAAACATTAAAGTTCCTACGGCTCCAAAAAAATGCATAGGCCTTCCCCCAAAACGGCTTACAAACCAAAGAGTTACCAAATCTAAGAACCCTCTGATAAATCTTTCCGTTCCAAATTTGGAAGTTCCGTAAGGTCTCGCCTGATGCTGAACTTCTTTTTCCGTAATTCTTCTGAAACCTGCATTTGCCGCCAAAACAGGAATGTAACGGTGCATATCTCCGTAAACATCAATTGTTTTTACAACCTGTTTTTTATACGCTTTTAAGCCACAATTAAAATCGTGAAGCTCAACTCCCGAAACTTTTCTTGCTGCTGCATTGAATAATTTTGACGGAACATTTTTCGTCATTACGTTATCAAAACGCTTCTTTTTCCACCCTGAAACAATGTCATAATTATCCTGAACGACCATTGAATACAATTCTGGAATTTCTTCCGGAAAATCCTGTAAATCAGCATCCATTGTAATAATTACATCTCCGTTTGTTCTTTCAAAAGCAGCATGTAGCGCCTGAGATTTTCCATAATTTTTGGAAAATTTTATTCCGTGGATCTGAGGATTTTGTACTTTTAAATTCTCAATAATACTCCACGACAAATCTGTACTTCCGTCATCTACAAACCAGATTTCATATGATAAACTGTTTGATCTGCAAACATTATCAATCCTTGAAAAAAGCTCTTCCAAAGAGGCTTCTTCATTCAATAACGGAATAACTATAGATAAATTCATTTAATTTTAATAAAAAATTATTCTTGATTTTGTTCTTCCTGATACATTGTTTTCGTTCTGAAAAACGCTCCGAAAAACACTGACAAAACTACATAAAATATAAGAATTGCCGCAAAATATCCTGAAAAATGACTTATTGTAAGCATATCTTTGCCTTTTACAGCTTCAGGAGAGAAACTTGGAAGCCTTTCTTTGTACTTCTGATCAAGCTCATCGATGTCTTTCTGATGCTTCAAAACCTTTCTGGCAGATTGGTATTCTTTATCCATTTCTGCTTTTTGTCTTGTTACATATTGGTAATTCAAAAGTTTTTTCGCATCTGTATCAACAAAGTTTAAAAATACAAAAATACTGAAAATAGAAAGAAATCCTCCGATAAACATTGGTTTAAAAGATCGTGAGAAAGCATCTTTAAAACTTACCTCTTTATGGCTGTTCCAATATGATTTCACAGACCAAAATGCTGTTCCAGCATATATTAATGGTAAAACGAAAGCATTGGATTTCAATGAAATATCAAAATAATTGATCCCTGAAAAAAATGTATACACTACAAAAAAAACGATCATTGTAGCGATAAATAATATAATTCCTAATGTTGTTGGACTTTTCGTCATATCTAAATTTTTTGAAAATTTTTGAAAAATTATTAAGCTGAATTTCAGCAATCTACCTCTATCAGCTTATTTTTTCAATTAATTTTCTGTAATAATGTTTTGAAGTTTATAAAATATTCCTACCTTTGCAACGGCAAGTCCTAAACAACCAGCTCCTGAGAATCCTCCAGGGTGGGAACGCAGCAAAGGTAATTGGTTGAGCGGTGTGATTTAGGTAGCTTGCCATTTTTTTTTGGTTTAAGTTGAAGAGAGGTAATTTGAAGATTATCTTTTTTTATGTCTAAACTTTCCAACATTTCTATTTTAATTTTCAAATTACCTTCCTTAATCTTATTAAAATTCGAACTCCTCTCCCAATTTTGGTAAAACAAGTTCTACATTTTTATCTGTAAAATGCTTTTGTGCACTCTCATGATTAATTTCAATTGCAGGAAAAGTATCAAAATGACATCCGATAACTTTCGGCGTTTTCAATAATTCTGCTGCTGCGAAAGCTGCTTTTCTAGGACACATTGTGTAGTGACTTCCGATTGGAAGGATAGAAAGATCTAAATTACCGTACAATCTTGGAAATAACTCCATATCTGCCATTACACCGGTATCACCTGCCAAATAAAGGTTTCTACCTTCAGGAAGTCTGAAAATATACCCTACAGGAACACCTCCGTAGCTTCCATCAGGGAAAGAACTTGTGTGGTGAGCCGGAACCATAGAAATTTTAAAATCATCGATTTTTGCCGATCCTCCTAAATTCACGTCATCTTTATTTTTTGCACTTTTAAAATATGCGCAGATTTCCGGAACAGCGATAATCGTTGCTTCAGGGTGAAACTGCAATACTTCTTCTACATCTGCAATGTGATCTCCGTGAGCGTGAGTCAATAAAATATAATCGATTTTCTGAGCAGAAATATCAAACCCTGATTCTGCTTTTTTATAGTTGTAGAAGGGGTCGCATAAAATCGTTTTGTCTTTGTAAGTGAACAAAAAACAGTTTTGTCCTAGATATTGTATTTTCATTTTTAATTTATTTTTTGAATGTTTATTTAATAAAAATTCTTCAACAAGCTCGACACGACAACGCTAATACTTACTGTTTTTATTCATAAAGTTTTAACAGTGTCATGCTGAACCTCTCGAAGCATCTTATTTTTATTTTGAAGGAAATTTATCCTCAATTAATCTCAAATTAATCCCGTGTTCAAGATAAGCTTTGCAGCCATCAAGAACCGTTGTGAAACCATCTGTATTATCATTAATAATTTTTAAAAGATCTTCTCCAGTTTGAGAATATCCGTAGCTTTTAATGACAACCAACGTTCCTTTTTCCATTTCTTTGAATTCGTAATCTACATTCGTTGATGGTTCTCCCCACTCTGTTTTTATCGACTGGTTTTGAACTATTTCAAGAACTTTAACGTTCGTTTTTGCTCCATACATTTCCCATTCCCATGTCAAAGTTTTGCCTTCTTCCAATTTTCCTGTTGATTTTGTAAACCAGAAATTGGTCGTTACTTCAGGATTGATGAATGCTTCAAAAACATCTTCAATCGGCTTTCTGATAAGCATTTGAGCTTGAACGTAGATATTCGAATTCATCATTTTATATTTTAATGAAAAAAGTTTAGTCCGAAAGCGGTAAGAACTGCCATTGCGAAAGTTAAGAGTCCGACTTGTTTCAAGAAAGGATCAAGTTCTTTCGGGTTCTTTATCGTCATGATTTGTCTTCTGACTTTCATTAATGGAAGCATCAAAATCATCACGATGAAAACATAATAATTCTGAGTCTGGAAAAATCCATTGATTCCAAAAAACATTAAGATAAATATCAAAGGAAGATTTAATAAAACCATTTCATAGATCATTGCATTTTTGAAGCCTATTCTTAATGCAAAGCTATTTTTTCCTGATAATTTATCACTTTCTATGTCTCTCATGTTGTTTAAGTTTAAAACAGCCATACTCATCATTCCGACTGCTGCTCCAGGTAATAACATGTCCCAACTAAATGTTTTTGTAAACAAAAAGTAACTTCCGCAAACAGAAACCAAACCAAAAAAGATAAATACGAAAAGATCTCCCAATCCCATATATCCATAAGGTTTTTTACCTACTGTGTAACCAATCGCAGCCAAAATACAAGCCACTCCCAATCCGATGAAAATATAAAATTCATTCATATATTTTGGGAAGAAAGCAACGTATAAAAGTGCAATTGTCGCCACAAAAGATAAAATCGAGAAAAGAATTACTGCATTTCTCATTTGTTTTGCTGTAATTTTCCCTGATGCAACCGCTCTTGATTCTGCTTCTGTTGCTCTTTTTGCATCTGTTCCTTTTACACCGTCTCCATAGTCATTCGCATAGTTGGAAAGAACCTGATAGAGCAAAGTCACGACCAATGCCAATGCAAAGATCTTCCAGTCCCAAATTCCGCCTTCACCATAAAGCCTCCATTTTGCAATGAAAGCTCCCATTATAATTCCGCTTAACGAAAGCGGTAAAGTTCTTAGCCTTGCGGCTTGAATCCAATCTTTCATAGTTATAATTGATAAGCGATAATTGATAAATGATACACCAACGATCATTTATCAATTATCATTTATATTTTTAAGATATCCATTTATCTTTTCCGAAATCCGGCTTTCTTTTTTCCAAGAATGCGTTTCTTCCTTCCTGAGCTTCTTCCGTCATGTACGCTAAACGAGTTGCTTCACCTGCAAAAACCTGCTGACCAACCATTCCGTCGTCTGTAAGGTTCATTGCGAATTTCAGCATTCTGATAGAAGTCGGAGATTTTGCTAAAATTTCCTGAGCCCATTCGTAAGCTGTATCTTCTAATTCGTCGTGAGGAATTACAGCATTTACCATTCCCATTTCGAAAGCTTCCTGAGCGGAATAATTTCTACCTAAAAAGAAAATTTCACGAGCTTTTTTCTGTCCAACCATTTTTGCTAAATATGCTGAACCGTAACCTCCATCAAAACTTGTAACGTCTGCATCTGTCTGCTTGAAAATAGCGTGTTCTTTACTTGCCAAAGTCAAATCACAAACTACATGAAGAGAGTGACCTCCACCAACAGCCCATCCAGGAACAACCGCAATCACAGCTTTTGGCATAAAACGAATTAAACGCTGAACTTCCAAAATATTCAAACGGTGTCTTCCATCTTCACCTACATAGCCTTGATGTCCTCTTGCTTTTTGATCTCCTCCACTGCAAAAAGCCCAACCTCCGTCTTTCGGACTTGGCCCCTCTCCTGAAAGCAATACAACCCCAATTGAAGGGTCTTCTGAAGCATCATAAAAAGCATCATATAATTCTGAAGTAGTTTTGGGTCTGAAAGCGTTGCGAATTTCCGGTCTGTTGAAAGCAATTCTCGCTACACCATTACATTTTTTGTACGTAATATCTTCGTATTCCTTGACGGTTTTCCACTCGATCATTTTTGTAAAAATTTTTCTCAAAGATACGGAATTGCAGAGAATTTTAACATTGATTTTTGATGATAAATCTTGGGAATTTTAGTCTGACTTTTAGCTGTTTTTGATGATTAAAATTATTTTTAATACAAAGTTTGCAAAGATTTTTTTGATTACTGAGTATTTTTAATTTACACAAAGGCGTTTCATTTAAAAAATGAACACGAAGTTTAATGGGAAAATGGGTGTTTGAAGGAAGAATTTTAACAAAAAAACAGATTCTTCACTACGCTTTGCTTCGTTCTGAATGACAGGGCGATAATAGAAAACTATTAGGAAAATTTTGGCTAGATGTCAGTTATTGAAAACGTAATAAAGTCCGTTCCTATTTAATAAAAAAAGCCGGAACAAATTGCTCCAGCTTCTTTATTTTTAAATGAAAATAATTACTGCTTAGGCTTTAATTCAGCTTCTTTAGCTTTCATTTCATTATACTTAGCTGTATTCTTAGTTGTGTTGTAAATGTCTTTCAATGTCTGAACAGCATTAATATCTGTCGGCATTGCCTGAAGCCATTTTTCACCGTAAGGTATTGCTTTGTTGAATCTTTCTTTTCTTGCTTCAATTAATTTTGTAGCATCATCCGGCTTAGTTTTTCTCAATGCATTGATCTCGTTTACAGCTTTTTCATCATCACCGATAACTGCGTAAACCAAGTTTTGATATGCATTAGAGAAATCAGCTTTAAGCTCGATAGCCTTTTGGAAAGAAGCAATTGCATCACTTACTGTTTCCGGATTTTTAGACTGAAGAACTCCTAGATTGTACCAGTTTTCAGCATCATTAGGGTTTTTCGCTAACTGTTCTTTCAAATTAGCCATGAATTTATCCGTGTTCCCAGATGCATATAAAGCCGTTCCCTGATATTGCTTTAATTTAGTATTATTAGGGAATTTTGCCAATCCTTTTTCAATAATCGCTAAAGCTTCGTCATTTTTCTTGGCATTCAATAATAAAGTTGACAAAGTTTCATACAAATCTGATTCTACGCTTGGAGACTGCTCAGTTTTGAAATCTGAATAATCTTTTGAAGAAGTTTTTTTCAACAATTCCCAAGTTTTCTGATCATAATTTACAACCTGACCTGTTTTATTGTCTTTTGCAGTATAAGTAGTTTCAACACCTGTATAACCAGAATTGATCAAATCCGTATATATTTTTGTAGCCTGAGGAATGTCATTTGCCAAAGCATAATTAAGACCCGAGTAATACATATATACTTTATTATCCTGTCCGCTTGTTTTTAGCAAGTTGTAAACTTCCATAAACTTAGGAGCGGCAACTGCATAATTTTTTGCATTATATGCATCCATTGCTGCTTTGTTAGCATCTTGTAGCTTAGCGTTTGCATCATCTTTTTGTCCAAAAGCAAAAGCTGAGGCAACGATAGCCATACCCAAAATTAGCTTTCTCATAATCACTATTTTATATTAATTGTACAATATTATTCTTCCGAATCAGAATTCTCAGCCTCTTCAGTAGGATCTTCGTTTTCTACGTGAGGTGTTGGTTCTGTATTGCTTTCTTGGTTATCAGTTACAGTTTCTATTCCTTCTTCATTTTCTTCAGAATCTTCTTCCACTACATCTCTATCCATTTCTACTTTTGCAATCGCTGCAATTTCGTCATTTTTCTTAAGGTTGATCATTCTTACTCCCTGAGTATTTCTACCCATCACTCTCATCTCATCCATATTCATACGAATTGCAACACCAGATTTATTGATAATCATCAATCCATCTTCATCTGTTACGTTTTGAATAGCGATTAGATTTCCGGTTTTCTCAGTAATATTTAAAGTGATAACTCCTTTTCCTCCTCTGTTCGTTTCTCTGTAGTCTAAAACAGCCGTTCTTTTTCCGTATCCTTTTTCAGATACCACAAGAACCGTATCATTTTCGAGATCATTCACAACAATCATACCAATTGCCTCATCATTATCTTCCATGCTGATACCACGAACACCGATAGAACCTCTGCCTACTTCTCTTACTTTTTCTTCAGGGAAACGGATACATTTACCATTTTTAGTAGCAATCATGATCTGAGAAGTCCCGTTTGTTAAGTAAGCACCCAACAATTGGTCATTATCTCTAATTTCAATAGCATTTACACCGTTTACTCTTGGTCTTGAATAAGCTTCCAATGATGTTTTCTTGATCGTCCCGTTTTTAGTAACCATCACAACGCTCATTTGATTTACGTATTCAGAATCTTTTAAGTTATTGGTTCTGATGTATGCTTTAATCTTATCGTCCGGTTCAATGTTGATTAAGTTCTGTACCGCTCTTCCTTTCGCCGTTTTAGAACCTTCAGGAATTTCAAATACTCTTAACCAGTAACATCTACCTTTTTCTGTGAAGAATAACATATATTGGTGGTTCGTTGCAGAAACAATGTACTCCAAGAAATCTGAATCTCTTGTCGTCGCTGCTTTATTTCCTACACCACCTCTACTTTGGATTTTATATTCTGAAAGTAAGGTTCTCTTTACATATCCTGCGTGAGAGATCGTAAGAACTACGGATTCGTTTGGAATAATATCTTCAATAGACATTTCTCCTCCTGAATAATCGATTTCCGTTCTTCTTTCGTCACCGTATTTTTCTCTTACTTCAATTAATTCATCCTTAATGATCTGGAATCTTCTTGGCTCATTTGCCAAAATATCTTCTAGATCTGCAATTTCTTTCATGATTGTATCATACTCATCGCGGATTTTATCTAGTTCCATTCCTGTCAAACGAGCAAGACGAAGATCTAGAATTGCCTGAGCTTGAATTTCAGATAAATCAAATTCCTCAATAATTCCTTCTTTCGCAGCTTGTGGATTGGCACTGTGACGAATAATAGCAATTGCTTTATCTAAAGAATCCTGAGTTCCAATCACTTTCATGAAACCTTCTAAGATATGAGCTCTTTCCTTCGCTTTTCTAAGCTCGTACTGAGTTCTTCTTACAATTACTTCATGTCTGTGTTCAACAAAATGGTGGATAATATCTTTTAGATTTAATTGTTCCGGTCTTCCATGTACCAAAGCAATATTGTTAACACTAAAAGATGTCTGAAGCGCAGTATATTTATATAATAAGTTTAAAACTACATTAGGAATGGCATCATTTTTCAATTCATAAACCACACGAAGACCTCTTCTATCAGATTCATCTCTGATTTCGTAGATTCCTGTAATTTTTTCGTCTTTTACCAATTCCGCTGTTCTGGCAATCATCTCAGCTTTGTTGACTTGATAAGGAATTTCAGTAACGATAATTGCATTTCTGTTTCCGATTTCCTCAAAGGCAACTTTAGCTCTAAGAACTACTCTACCTCTACCTGTATGGAAAGCATCTCTTACACCATCATAACCGTAGATGATACCACCTGTAGGAAAATCCGGAGCAATGATATGCTGCATTAATTCATCAATTGTGATCTCTCTGTTATCAATATAAGCACAGATTGCATTTACAGCCTCTGTTAAATTGTGAGGAGCCATGTTTGTCGCCATACCTACCGCAATACCTGAAGTTCCGTTTACCAATAGGTTTGGAATTTTTGAAGGCATCACTGTCGGTTCAGTCAAACTATCATCGAAGTTATTCTGGAAATCTACCGTTTCTTTGTCAAGGTCTGAAAGTACCTCATCAGAGATTTTTTTCAATCTTGCTTCGGTGTAACGCATTGCTGCAGGAGGGTCACCATCCATCGAACCGAAGTTCCCCTGTCCGTCAACCTGAGGGTAACGTAAGCTCCAATCCTGAGCCATTCTTACCATTGCATCATAAACTGAGGAGTCTCCGTGTGGGTGATATTTACCCAAAACGTCCCCAACAATTCTGGCAGATTTTAAATATTTTCTATTAGAAAAAACCCCTAATCCATACATACCATAAAGCACTCTTCTATGAACAGGTTTCAAGCCATCTCTTACATCCGGTAATGCTCTGGAAACAATAACGGACATCGAATAATCGATATAAGATGATTTCATTTCATCAACAATGTTGATAGGAATCAATCTTTCTCCTTCTTTTTGCATAAACAAATTTTATTATAATGATTGTCAGACCCTTAGCTGTATGTCTGAAAATTATCTATTTCGTTTTTTTATTAACGTGCTAATTTACGAAAAATTTGTCGATTTTTGCCTTAGAATTTAACCAAAAAATCTTAAAAATTCATAAAATATGAGCGTATTAAGTATAACTTTCCACTGCACGAAAGATAATCTGGAAGAATGGGAAAATTATATGGACGAAACACTGGTTTTAATGACAGAAAACCTACTGGATGTCAATAAATATATTCTTTCCGAAGTCCACAGTGATTATATTGAAGATGGAAAAAATTACAATCTTCTTTTAATTTTTGACAACGATGATCTTCGTCAAGATTTCATCAAAAGCGAAATGCTGAATATTGCGGAAATAGTTGAAAAGAAATTCGGACAAGAGGTTATGATCTTTAATACTTTCCTTAATCCGAAGAAATCGAGATTATAAATTTAATGATAAGGCTAAGTTTGAGAGTTAGTTTTAAATAAAATAAAAGTCCTGAATAATTTTCAGGACTTTTTCTATGATGTAAAATTATGATATTTTGTTCATAGATTTTCTTTCAAAAATTAAGTCTGTTTGAGATTGATTTAAATTCTTCTCTAGCATTCCATGAGGTCTTCTTGGAGGTTCAGGAGGTCGTGGTGGTCTTGGAGGCGGATGACACGCACTCGTTGCATAAGCCAATACAAATGCTCCGAAAATTTTAAGTAAAGATTTCATATCGTTTTATTTTTTGGTTTAGATAAACTAACCAATACCGATGCCAAATCATAAAAAAGAAAAGCATTGAATATTTTATTTCAATGCTCTTTATGATCTAAATTACCATCTATGATGTCTAAAACCTCTGTGATATCCATTATGATATCCTCCATGACCGCTATTATAGACATATACTCTGTCAACATATCTGGGTCCGTACATTCTGTGTCCTACCGGAACTCTCCCTACATAGTTCTCACGAACCATACATGAGGTAAGGCTAAAAAATAATACCATTACACTCATGATTTTTATTACATTTTTCATCTTGTCATTTTTTTCAACTTCAGTATATGAAAGATCAAGAGAAATGCCCAAGAGTATATTTAATTATTAAAATTAAATTAAATTTTATGACGGAATATTTTTACTAGCCCCGATTGGAACGACATCCTTTTTGGTTGCGGCGGAGCGAAGCGGAGCCGTAACCAAAAAGATACAGTGGAAAGCGGGAAAAAGCTCCTAATAAAAAGAAAAATTGTTTTCCTCTGAATAAATTACTTTTAAAAACCAATACCTACAAATTAGATAAAATCACAAAAAAATGACTGTTAAAAAAACAGCCATTTATATTATTTCTATAATCTTACAACAACTACCGGTCTACTGTGATAAACACGGTGAGGTCTGTGAGAATAATATCTGTGTCTTACAGGTCTATAATAATGTCTCTTATAGTAATGCCTTGGAGCCCTGTGATAAGCAACCGGTCTGTAATGTGGTCTGTGTGGACCATGATAATAATGTCCTTTCGGACCGTGACCATATCCATGACCACGTCCTCTCTGAAGTGGAGATGCATTGTAGAAAGCAAAGGAAAAGACGATCAGGAAAAATCCTACTATTTTCGTTACCATTTTCATAATTAAACTATTTTCAAATTACATTACGAAAACTTACAATACTAATGCCAATAATCCTTTATCAGTTGGTTTAAGATAATTTTTAAGAAACTTTAGTACTTTTTATGTTAAAGAATAGTTTCACTTCTTCTTTCCAGCATAATTACGTCTTTCCATTCACCGTTAAGCTTTCCTATTTTCTTTCTTGTTCCGACAGTTCGAAAGCCGTTTTTCTGATGCGCTTTTAATGCTCCTTCATTTTCCGGGAAGATATTCGTCTGCAAAGTCCAGAATCCGTGGTTTTCGCTGTCTAAAATCATCTTTTTAAGCAAAACCGACCCCAAACCTTTCCCCTGATAATTATTCTCAAAATAAATACTTACTTCTGCTACTCCCTTGAAGCTTTCTCTTTTACTCACAGGTTTCAACGCGCACCAACCGACAACTTCATTTGTTTCATTTTCCAAAACCCAGCGACAATCATTGAAAAAATCCATATTCCAGGCTTCAGCAGTGGGAACTGTTGTTTCGAATGTGGCAATTCCACCTTCAACACCTTGCTTGAAAATTTCTAAAACTCTGGCTTCATCATGAGGAAGCATTTCTCTAAGTTCGTAATTCATTTATCTAAGATATTTTCGTTTGTTTTTTCTCTTGATTCTGGAATAGTGTGTCTGCTTATTCTTTTCATCCTCAGAAACTACACTTATATTTCCGTCGACTTCCAGAATGGAAAGCTTCACATTTTCAATTCCGTCAACGCCGTGTTCGCGAATGGCTTCTTCCAGTTCGTCTTTTGTAATCTTAACTTTATCTAAAGCCTGCTCGTCAATTTTCCCGTCCTTAATTAAAATAACAGGATCTTCTTCCAAAAAACTTTCGAATTTTCTATTGGAAAACATTAATCTTTTAACAATAAAATTTGCCGCAAAAAGCACCAAAGCCGCGATCAATCCACCTTGAAGAGAAGTATCCTGACCAACCATTGCATTCTGAACAGCATTGGAAATCAGCAACAGCAACACCACATCTCCTGCATTAAGTTGAGAAAGCTGGTTTTTCCCAAACAAACGAATGGCAATTACCATAAAAATGTAAACGCAGAGTGAGCGTAAAACGACATCTAGAATAGGATTCACAATAGTTTTATTATACTATCAAATGTATTGAATTTTGTGAAAACTTTTGAAATTAGATCTTAGAAATTAAATGCCGGTTTTTTGTTTTACTTTTCTCAATAATCAGCAATAAAAAAACCGCTTCTAAAAGCGGCTTTAAATTGTTAAGGACAAGTACCAATCGGAACGGTACTGCAAACTGTTTTGCTTAATCTTTCACAGTAAACACAATATTGCTTTGGCGCTCCTCCGTATACGGACTTTAGTTCTGTTTTGGTTAATTTCTTTAAATTTTTCATATTGTTTTAATTTTGTGGATTCAATATAAAACGAAAATTAGTCTCTATTATTACAAGTTTATCTTTAAAATTTTCATAAAAAACAAAAGCCACACAGAATCTGCATGGCTTCAATATAAAAGATTTTATGAATATTATCTGTTATTGATATCCACTCTTACAGGCATTACGTAAGTAGAAGCAATCATATTTTCGTTTAATTTTTTGCTGTCTACTCTGTATTGAAGTTTGCTCAAAACGCTTTCAATTTCTTTGCTCACGTTTTTGCAGTCTCCCTTAGAATGAACGTTTACGATTTTCCCATTTTCTGCGATATCAAATTTCACTTCTGAATTTACAATTCCCTGCTTATAATCTGAATTGGTAAAATCAAAATTATCCATTAACAGGTTTCTGATTTCGCTGAAAGCATCGCTTTTATTCAACTGTACTTCCTGAATGGTGTTATTATTTGTAGTCTGTGCTTTTGCAGTGTTCATTACAGCCATAAATCCACAAACGAAAAGTGAAGCGATAAATATTTGAACTTTATTTTTCATAACTCTTTGGTTTTAAATGTTATATTAAACTTATTTACTATTTCTTTACCAAAGATATATAAAATTATTTACATTAATTTCACATACAATTAACATTGAGTTAACATTAGGATTTAAATTACTGATTTTCAGGATTATAAAATTTGAAAATTTTTGAAAATTTAATATTGGGAGGTGGATTTGGAAATAAAAAAGGCTAAAACAATAAAGTTTAGCCTTTTTATTTTAACCAAAATTAATTTAGAAATTGGGTAACATGATGCAATAAATTTAATAGTTTAGGAGTCTTCTCTGCAAACTCAACTCCTAAAAAAGTAATATTTTTCCAATCATTAAGTCTTTTTCCTAAATCAAAGATTGTATCATGCCATTTTTTTAATTTCATTTTAGATTCCTGAACTACTACTTCTGTTTCAGCTTCTTTTAATTCTATCAAATCTTTCATTCCTTCAGTAAAAATATCTTTCCACTCTTCATTCTCTATTTTTAATTGTTGAAATTCTTTTAGTATTTCTTCTGATTTTAAAATATCTGAGTTTGTTGAGTATGGATTAAAATTATTTGTATTATTTTCACCTCCAATTTGAACTCCATTTTGAATGGAGCTTTTTTCAATTTTAATTTGATCTCTCATAATAAGTTTTTTTATATAAATATTAGGCAATATTTTTCTAATATTTTCAATTTCTTCAGGATTTTTTTCTCCATTTTCGCCATATACAGCTCCTAAAAGAAGTCTTATTTCTATCTGTTCATCAGATTTGCTACATTCTATTTTTAATTTTCCTTTCTTTATTTTTCTTATAAGATCTTTTTCTCTATCATATAATTGCGGAGAATCAGTCTCTTTGCATTCGCTACAGTTACAAGGAATTAGCTCTGTAACCTCTAAATTATTGAACCATTCATTTTGTAATTTAAATAATTCTGATCTTAATTCATGTAAAAATTCTACCTCATTTTCCCCTTTGACGGTAATTTTAATATATTGATTGGCATCATTTTTTTCAAAATGTTCTGAAATTTTTGCCCATGTATCTCCTGATAATAAAATTCCTGCATTATTACATATTAGGTCATTGTAAATGTATTCACTTTTTCTAACCAAAATTCTTGGTATCAATCCTTTTGGAATTATTTCGTATTTAAAAATAATTTGTAATCCATCGGAAAAATCCAACTCATTTTTTGGTAGCTCATTTGGCATTAATAAAGGAATAAGATAGTCTTCATTATTATAAGTATAGCAAATATCATAATGATTTTTAAGCATTAAACGAAGTATATTATTTATTTCACTTAATGAATATGATTTAGTCTTTTTTTCTTGAATATTTTCCAGATAATTATTTAACCAATTTCTAGTAAATTTTCCATTTTGACTTTCTAATTCTTTACTAGTAATAACTCCGTATATAGCATCAATTAACCAATGTGGATTAAGAATAACAAGATGATTTAAAGAAATATCTTCCTCATAATAAATGATTTTTCCTACTAAATCTAAGTATTCTAAGGTTTTTTTAATTATCTTTGACTCTACATATCCAAGATCTTTACAGATTGATTCGAAATTTTCAATTGTTATATAATCTAAATTTTCTTTTTCTTTCTTTTCATCAAGTTTATCCGATATTGCTTTACAATACTTAGGATATTCTTCTCCAATATGTGGAAGTTTTAAAATATATCTATCAATATAATTTTTGAAATCAAAAAATCGATCCCTATCTTTTGATAAATTCAGATAAAATTCTTTAAAGAGAAAACCTAATTTTTTATACTGCTCAGAATTAAAATTACTACTTTCTGTTCTTCGATTAATCTGATTAAATAAAATCAAAACTTCATTATCACCTGTAAATAATTTTAATTTAGACATCCAATAACTGAAATTTGGATTGTCTTTTCTATTATCTGATACTAATATATATACTGCATTTCTTTTAAGAAAATATTGATGTAAATAATATTGTTTTTCCTGTCCTCCAAAATCCCAGATATTTACTTTTATATACTCTTCTTTTTTTGGAATTTGCACCGTATAATTAGAATGTATTTCTACACCTAAAGTTTCTTCTAGATACTCGTCAGGAATTTTATAGTTATTATCCAATAATTTTTTTCTAAGTGATGATTTTCCTTGTCTGGGATCTCCTACAATGAGCAATTTTGCTTCATACAGAGGTTCTGTTCCATACTTTTCTGCATCTTTAAACCACTCTATAATTTTTTCTTTTCCTTGAGTTACTATTTTTACAGGTGGTTTTCTTAGAGGATTATCTTCAAGAAAAATTTCTGAATAATATTTTTCATTATTAATACTTAATTCTTTTTTTAAAAATTGTAATAAGGGGTAAATATCATTGATTTGATTTTTAGATAAATCGATACTTAAAAGATGTTTTAATTCTTCCAAATTTTCAATTCTTGATATTTGATTTCTACCTAAATCAAGATTTGTAAGATTCTGTAATTCTACTAAATTTTCAATTTTTGATATTTGATTATTAAATAAGTTAAGATTTCTAAGACTTTGTAAATTTCCTAAATTTTCAATTCTTGATATCTGATTTCTACCTAAATCAAGATTTGTAAGATTCTGTAATTCTTCTAAATTTTCAATTCTTGATATTTTATTATTAAATAAATTAAGATTTGTAAGACTTTGTAAATTTCCTAAATTCTCTATTCTTGATATTTGATTTCCACCTAAATCAAGATTTGTAAGATTTTGTAATTCTCCTAAATTTTCAATTCTTGATATTTTATTATTAAATAAATTAAGATTTGTAAGACTTTGTAAATTTCCTAAATTCTCTATTTTTGATATCTGATTTCTACCTAAATCAAGATTTGTAAGATTTTGTAATTCTCCTAAATTTTCAATTCTTGATATTTTATTATTAAATAAATTAAGATTTTCTAAATCTCGTAAATTTCCTAAATTTTCAATTCTTG
>NZ_BAABHX010000010.1:0-143368 GCF_039542325.1 Chryseobacterium ginsengisoli | reverse complement strand
CTACAAAGAGATCGGAAGGAATATTGGTAAAACGCTCATTCCCGAAGGTTCTGTTATCCATATACATAAAAGTATAAAACATCCGTTCTCTGTAATCCTTATCTATTTTTTCATCATAAACAATCTTCTCTAAAAGACCGTTATCATAATCTTTCACTCCCGTCACTGTATTTTTATCATCCAAAATAGCAAAAAGTACGGAACTCATGGTTTCATTATCATGAGAGAGTGGGATCACAAGTCCTGTTGCGCCTTCTGCATCTACAACATGCATTTTATCCCAAATCGGCATTCCTTTCTGATCCGGCATTGTGGAAAGAAAGTCTTTTTCGCGAGAATACTCTTCGAGAATACTCACATAATCTACTCCCGATTTAGCATTGATGCCTCCTTTTTGGGTGTGCTTAAAGAAATTGGCATTGTTTCTTTGGGGTTCGGTTTCGCCTTTGGCGAAATCTTCATTGTGGCAGGACCACAGTAAGGTCAGAAAGACTACCAGTACTGATAGCCTGAGAATAATTTTTCTTCTCATGGTTGTTTGTGTTGTTTTATGGGTTAAATACAATTCTTTTTATATAGAGATGCATTTTTTTCTCTTTTGGTTGGAAAGGATGTAAAAAAATTTCGATCTATATATGAACAGGAACAAAACTAAGATGTTATTCTGCTTCCACCTACAACTAAAGTTTTAAAATCCACAACAAAAGTTTTATTTTTGAAATATAAAAAACAGTAAATTAGCTGAAAATTATTAGAATATGTCTTTAGGAACTAAGCTCAGAGAACTCAGAACAGGAAGAAATTTATCACAAACACAAGTGGCAATGGAGCTGGATGTTTCTCAGACAGCATATGGGAAATGGGAAAGCGACCAAACAAAACCTGGGTTTGATAATCTATTGAAAATATCTGAATTCTATGAAACGGATATTTATGATCTGGCAAAAGAAGAGAATGGAGACAGCATATATAATAATACATTAGGAGATGCGAGTGCTATTAGTAAAGTCACAACCATTAATAATTATGTCTCAGAAAAACTTGTAGAACAATACGAAGAACGTATCAAAGAGCTTCAGGAAAGAAATCAGGAGCTAAAAGACCAGATAGAATTCTGGAAAAGCAAAGCTGAGAGCAGCAAATAGCAAGCAATACTGCCGGAAAGCTTCCCGCACCCTCGCGGCAGGTTTTCCGGCAACCGGGAAAGTATGTTTCACCCCTGCGACAACCTTTCCCGGAAGCGGGAAACCTTCTTGCACCCTCGTAAGGAACTTTCCCGAAAAAAACACAACAAACATTTTTTAAAAATATGAATGCAATTGAATTAAGATTACTTCGAAATGCAGAATATCTGCAGTATGTAAAAGACTTTTCAGGTATTATTAACCTTAATAATCCTGCCACTTTGCAGATCGACACAAAACTTTCTGCTTTCACTGCAAAGATCACGGAGTTGGAGGCACTTTACAAAAAAGCTCTTGCCAGTGAAAAAACACAAGAATTATTGATTTTGGACGAAAGAAGAGACAATGCCATCAACGAAATTTATTACTTTCTTTTGTCACAATCTTATCATTATGAATCTGATAAAAAGCAAAAAGCACAATTGCTTCTCGACAATATTGCATTGTACGGAAGCGGTATTGCGCGTCTCAATTATCAGGCAGAAACAGCAACCCTCAACAATCTTCTCCGCGACTGGGAAAATAAACCGGAACTTCAAAATGCCGTTACAACCTTCGATCTTTCTGCTTGGGTTAACGAAATAAAAACGGCGAACGATCTTTTCAATACAAAATATCTTTCCCGTACGCAGGAATATGGTGATGCAAACCCGGAAACGATAAAAAGCAAAAGAGATGAAATAAATGCAGCCTATTATGCATTAAGAGACAGAATAGATGCCCTTCATCTTTTGGTGGAAACTCCGCCATCACCTTACACTACTGTCATTAATCAATTAAATGCTCTAACAGATCAGTATAATGTTTTGTTGGTAAATAGAAAAGATACAGGGACAGGACAGGAAAAAAATGAAAATCCTCCTTTACAATAAAAGCATTAAAATATTTAAAGCCATCAGTTATCTGGTGGCTTTTTCATTTCTAATAAAGACAATCGCTAAACAGCTATATATTCATAAATCATGAAATATGTCCCTTTATCACACAAAAGTGGTATTGTATAATTCATTAATATATAGCAACTTTATACAAACTTTTAAATAAATATACCATGAAAACAAAATTTTATGTGCTAACATTATTGTTAGCATTGTTCGGAATTCGTGTATCTGCACAGGAATTAACAAAAGATGAATGGGTCAAATCACAAGTAAAAGGAGTCAATGGCAAACTTGTATCTGACGGAACATTTTCAGATCTTGCCTTGAAAGATTTTGCTAATGTACAAACAGGTGATAAAAATAAAAATACTCCCGGTAGATATGCTGCATTAGATGTTAACTCTAAAGACAAAAGTTTTTCTTTTTCACCTTTTGTATATAAATCCAGTAATCTATTTTTAGCAGCTGATTTTACCGGAACATTGTCTAATGAAGGAACATATTTTGACTGGAAAAATCGAAATACAATTACTGTAGGTTTGAATGCTACGTGGCTCTTATCTCCTTCAAAAAACTATTATAAAAGACCTTCTGATGATGTATATAAAAGCATGTATAATAAGATTTATGAAAAAGTAGATAATCAAATAAAAAAAGATAACAATAAAGATGTTGCAAATCTAAAACTAGATGATATTGAAATAGATTCTACAGTTCTATATAATAAAAAAGATTCATTAGCTAAATATGCAAAAAAGTATGAAGCCCTGTTAGCCGAAAAACTATGGACAGGTAAAACATTAATTTGGTTAAAATTCAATGTTAATCCAATTGCTAATGACAACTTTTACTATACGATTAAGAATGATACTGTCAGTTATAAAGATCCTTATAAAAAAACGATTAATATGTTCTCTGTTCAGACCTCCATCAACGCGTACCGAGAGACAAAAAGAGTGATATTGTACGGTAATTTCTATATAAAAGGAACAAGAAAACATAATTTATCAGAAATAAACGAGACTTCGCAATGGAACAAAATAAGATCTCTCACGGATGAAGCTTATATTTCTGAAAGCAATAAAAATGTATATGAATTGGATAACAGTAAATTTTATAATCTATTTTTATTTGATTATGGTTTGCAGGGAATTATTATTTACAAGAAATTCAACATAGGATTAGAATTGAAATACGATAATATAAAGTTTATAAAACCTAATACAACCAATGATGTAAGTAATATTGATAATTTTTCCGTAGGCGTAGTACTGCCGTTTAAAGATAAAACAGGAATACCTTCAATTAACATCATTCCCTTTTATCAGTATAAACAGTATGTAGGATATGAAAAAGCTTCCGGAAGTATTGTAGGTGTTAAATTCAGTTTACCTTTTGGTAATTAGTCAATAATTTAAAAATTAAGAAAGGCTGTTGAATTTCGACAGTCTTTCTTATAAAATTACACCGAAAGTAATTAAAATTTTTAACTAATTTTCTTTTATGAATTTACATTTTAAAACAATTTGGTTAAAATATATTCTAAAATAAAGCAATTGCAACTCACTCATTGCTAATACTTAAAATAATTATTAAGTTTACAGCGATGAAAAAAAACTATTACCAAAAACTGGCATTCATGGGAATGCTTTTGATTATTTTATTTACTTTTCAAAAATATACAAGCAAGGACAAGGAAGACTTTTCCGATGTAAAATTCATAACGAGTAATTCTGTTCCTTTACAACTTACAGAATTTGATCCGAATGAGTTGGATCAGAAACAATGGCAGAAATTAGGCTTCACTGAAAAGCAGATTGCCACAATTCTTAATTATAAAAAAGTAGTCGGCGGAAAATTTGTTTCCAAAGAACAATTGAAAAAATGCTTTGCTATCACTGAAGATAAATTCTCTAAGCTGGAATCTTATATCTTATTGCCAGAAACCAATAAAGAAGCAAAATCCAATAACTTTAAAGGTTTTGAGAAAAGATCAATTACAATTTCTGGGAAATTTAATCCTGATCAATATTCTGTAAATGACTGGATAAAGATGGGATTTAGCGAAAAACAAGCTGAAGCGATTTTAAAATATAAAAGTTATCTCGGCGGAAGTTTTGTAAGTAAGGAAAAATTTAAAGAATGCTTTATCATTAGTGAAGAAAATTTTCAGAAGATCAATCCTTATTTGATTCTGCCAGAAAAAACGCCGGCGAATTTCAATAATTACGCTAAGAGTTTCAAATCTGAAAAAACCAAAATTCAATATCATTCTTTCGATCCGAATACTTTTGATTTTGAAGGTTGGAAATCGTTTGGTTTTTCTGATAAACAGGCACAAACTATTGTCAACTTTCGCGACCGAAATCTAAAAGGAAGCTTTAAAAGCTTAGAAGATATTCAGAAATGCTTTGTGATCTCTGCTGAAAAGTTGGAAGAAATGAAACCATTTATCAAATTGAATTCTATCGCAATTACAAATAATGATGAAAAACAAAAAACTGAAACAAAGCAACAGGAAACAGATTTTTCAAAAATAGATTTGAATTCAATTACTTTTAAACAACTTTTAGAATTCGGTTTTGACGAAAAAGCTGCAGGTTCAATGATTGGTTTCAGAAAGAAATTAGGTGGTTTTATGAATAAAGAACAAATTTTAACAACCTATAATATTGATGCGGAATTAATGAAAAAGTTGCTTGCTACAGCTCAGTTAAATACTTCAAATGTTCCAAAATATACATTGATTGAAGCTCCTGAAGACTGGTTGAAAAATCATCCGTATTTCAAATATTCTGCAGATAAAATTATTTTTTACAGATTAAGTGAAAAAGACGAAAGGAAAATCTGGAAGTTATTAAAAGTGAAACCTGAATATGAAGCGAGAATGAGACTTTATCTTAAATAACATACATACTTAGTGTTTTTTTATTGAGATGCCGAGCTAGTCAAAGCATCTCAATTTTTTATTTTTAGTCAAAAGTTTTGCTTGATCCTTCCAAAAGTTTATTCAAATTGGCAAGTTCTTCTTCCGTGAGATCTCTCCATTTTCCAACAGGTAGATCAAGCTTGATATTCAAAACTCTGATACGTTTCAGTTTTTTTACTTCATAGCCCAAATATTCACACATTCTACGGATCTGTCTGTTCAAGCCTTGTGTAAGAACGATTCTGAAATTCATATCATCAATCTTTTCAACTTCACATTTTTTGGTAACAGTATCCAAAATTGGAACTCCATTTCGCATTTTCTCAATAAATCTCGGATTGATCGGTTTATCAACTCTTACGATATATTCTTTTCCGTGGTTGTTTCTGGATCTTAGAATTTTATTCACTATATCACCATCACTGGTTAAAAGTATCAATCCTTCACTTGGTTTATCAAGCCTTCCGATCGGGAAAATTCTTTTGGGATGATTAATATATTCAATAATATTATTTTGCTCACGTTTTGTGTCTGTTGTACAAACGATTCCTACAGGTTTATTGAAAGCAATGTAAACGTGTTTTTCGTTTGGTTCACGGATAGGTTTTCCGTCAACTTCGATCACGTCTTCATCTGAAACTTTTGTTCCCATTTCAGGAACCTTTCCATTGATCGTTATTCTTCCCTCTTCCAAAAGTTTATCCGCTGCTCTTCTAGAACAGTAGCCAACTTCCGATAAATATTTATTGATACGTGTTTTTTCCATTAATCTTCTCCGTAACCTGTATAATTTTTATTACTGAAAACCGTGATTCCATAGCTCAACCCTATAAAAAACGGATTGGAGTTCCCCAGCTTATGGCTTTCCAAAACAATTCCTCCTTCCTGACTTAATCTTTTCGAATAAGAAACCTGTATTCCCAATCTTGCACCCAAGAATTCAGCGTCTGAAACAACAGAATTATTAAGCTGTCTTCCATAATTCAGTTCGATATAAAAAGGGTGATCTCCAGGATCAAAAATAAACTTTGGCTGCACCATCCAATACACCAAATGATAATTATCTTCTATAAAAGTATATCTGAAACCACTTCCGATGGCAAAGTTAGGAAGAAAATTATAACCGCCTATTGCCGTAATCCCATAAGTGATTTTATTAGGCATTTTCGGTTGAATATATTGAGTATTATTCGGTACTTCTTTTTCTTTATTTAATTTAAAACCTACATTTACAGATGGATTAAAATAAAATCCCATCGTAGGTTTTGACATTTTTGCTTCCTGCGAGAAAGCATTTGAAAAAGAAATTAATGTAAGTATTAAAAGTATTTTTGTTTTCATCCTTCAAATCTAAAATCATTTTCTAAAAAATCAGAGGTCGCATCTTCAATTTTGTATTCTCCGATTTTTGTCCTTCTTAATTGAGTAAGATAGGCTCCTACATTTAATTCCTGACCAATATCATGAGCTAAACTTCTGATATAAGTTCCTTTTGAACAACCCACCGTAAAACTTACCAAAGGAAGTTCAATTTTAAGATCGTTAATGTAATGAATTGTTGTTTTTCTTGACTTCATTTCAACCTCCTCTCCTGCTCTCGCAAGATCATAAGCTCTTTTCCCGTCAATTTTAATAGCCGAAAAAACAGGCGGTGTCTGATCAATCTCGCCCACGAATTTTTCTAAAGCACTTTTAATTTGTTCTTCAGTAATATTCGAAATGTCCTGATGAAGAATTTCAGGTTTTTCTGTGTCGTAAGATTCTGTTTGTACGCCGATTTTTATTTCCGTCCAGTATTCTTTCGGAGCATCCTGAATTTCAGGAATTTTCTTTGTGAATTTTCCACAACAGACGATTAAAAGTCCAGTTGCTCTCGGATCAAGCGTTCCTGCATGTCCGATCTTAAATTTTTTAGGTAAATTAAACTCTCTTTTAAGTTTATATTTCATTTTATTGACTGCCTGAAAAGATGTCCAATCCAAAGGTTTGTCTAATAAAAATATGTGTCCTGATTGTAAGTCTTCGGCTGTCATTAATTTAAAATTTCAACAATATGTACTAAACTAGGCTGTTCACTGATTTTTTGTTCGCAATCAATTGATTTTGCTTCGCTAATAAAACATTTTTTATTGTCTGTTAAATAATATATTTTTTCGAAAGGATAGATAGAATTATTCGGAACAATATTCACTGTATAATTTGAAGGAAGTATGAATTTATAAGTTTTATTGTTAATCTTATTAATTTTTTCAGGATAACATTTTCCTTCTTTGTAATATTTCATAAAAGCTTTATGTTCTAATTTTTCATCAGAAATTAATTCTTTACAAAATAACAATTCTTGAGACGGATTTTTCTGTTTTAATTCTACAAAAATTTCTTTTTCTTTACCTGAATTATTTTTCACAAATAATACATGAGCAGGTGAACAAGAATTAATTAATCCTAAAAGAAAAAAAGCTTTTAGCATATTAGAATATAACTTCACAAACTTTATTTAAAGAAATAAAAATAAATCAGCAAAGCAACCCCAACAAAAATACGATACCACCCCCAAGGTTTGAAACCATACTTATTTAAAACTCCTATGAATGCTTTGATAGCAATTAATGCAACGATAAAAGCAACCACATTTCCTACAATAAAAATTGTAATATGATCTTGTGAAGCCATGATCATTTCATACCCTTTTTGAGGATTTGGAGTTTCTTTACCCCAAGTCTTTACAAAAACCGAATAAACCGTTACCGCCAACATTGTAGGAACCGCCAAAAAAAATGAAAATTCAGCAGCAGCTTTTCTTGTTAAACCTTGCGCCATTCCGCCGATAATCGATGCTGCACTTCTACTCGTTCCGGGCATCATTGCCAAACATTGCCAAAAACCGATTGTAATTGCATTTTTTATCGTAATTCCTTTTTCGTCGTCTACCTTTGGATTTTTAAACCATTGATCAGCAAACAATAAAACGACTCCACCGAGAACCAAAACCGATGAAATAGCAATCTGATTTCCTAATATTGCCTCAATTTTATCATCAAATAAATATCCCAAAACCAAAGCCGGAATTACCGCAAAAGCCAGTTTGAAATAAAACTGTAGATTTTTTAAATCAAAGAATTTTTTCCAGTAAGCCACTACAACCGACAAAATTGCCCCAAACTGTATAGAAACCTGAAACATTTTTAAAAATTCAGTTTCCTCTAATCCCATTAGGTTTGCCGTGAAACCCATATGTGCAGTTGACGAGATCGGAAGATATTCTGTTAACCCTTCGATAATGGCAATAATAATTGCTTTGATTAAATCCATAATTTATTTAAAATTAAAAGATTAAGAAATTGAGAGATTTAGACATACATTCTAAATTTCCGAATTTCTTAACCTTTAAATAAAAATTTGTTTTCTATTTTCTTTTTAAAATCGCATAAACTTCAATTACAAAGCCTACTACAACAAATAGCGGTGCAATTCTGATTCTACGGATAGAAAAAATTCCGTCATTCCATGAATTTGGATCAAATTTTCCATCTACCGTATTGGCATCGGGTCCCATCATGAGAAGGAAACCGACTACGATACATGCAAAACCGATAAGCATCCATTTAAAATTCTCTTTTCCGAAATAAAAAGTATTTTCCTGTGAAACCTCGGTAGTTTCTTTTCCGAAGTTATCGGCAGAAAATTTATTTGTTTTTTTGCTCATTTTTAAGAGTAATATAAGTCGTCAACGTTTGATTTTAAGAATCTCCAGGTTGCAATTACCGTACTTAAAACAGTAATGAAAATTCCCACTCCAAGCACCAATAATACCAACCAGAAATATTGATTATTATCCTGTACAAATGCAGATCCGATCTGGCTTGTAAAGTAATACCAAACTCCAAATAAAGCCAAAAGCCCAATCACAGAACCGATAGCTCCTAAAATTACAGCTTCAATAATGAAAGGTTTCAAAATAAATCTTCTCTTCGCTCCTACCAGCTGCATGGTTTTAATGATAAATCTTTTGGAGAATATTTTCAGACGGATTGAATTGTTGATCAATACAACCGCTAAGATTAAAAATAATATGGAAAAACCTAAAATCCATTTAAGAATTCGACTAAGGTTATTGTAAACATCCACCATCAAGGTGCTGTCATTTTTTACATCAATAATTCCCGGAACACCTTTGATCACTTTGATTGCTGCATCAATTTTTGCAGGATCTACATATTCTGGTTTCAGGGCAATTTCTATAGACGACGGGAAAATATTTTCTTCAAAAAGCGCATCTGTATCAATTCCCATACTTTTTTTAGCCTCTTTCGATGCCATTTCTCTGGTAATGTAAGTCGCTTTTTTTACAGGAGCCAATGTTTGAATTTCTTTAAAAACCTCGGCTTCCATTTTTGCAATTTTTACAGAATCTTTAGCATCATAGTTTTCATCAAAGTAAGCATTTACTACAAGCTGTTCCTTGATATAGTCAGAATATTTCTGGGCATTAATTAAAATAAGCCCCATTAATCCTAACAAAAATAACACTAAGGCAATACTTATTACTACTGTAATATTGCTAGACCTAAGCCTTTTCTTATTAAACTCATCTACAGATTTAGCCATTAATATTAAAATTTTTGGCTAAAATAGAAAAAATCTTCCGAAATTTGGGAACGAAAAAGAGAAAATCACTGTTAATTAAATCATAAAAAACATTGAGTGTAAAAGCAAAAAAGCATCTTGGTCAACACTTTTTGACGGATGAAAACATCGCAAAAAAAATCGTTGAAGGTCTCAGTTTTGATGGCTACAACAAAGTAATGGAAGTGGGTCCGGGAATGGGTGTTCTTACCAAATACCTTTTGGAAAAGGAGCAAAATATCTACCTTGCGGAAATTGATAACGAATCAATTGAATATCTTAAAAATAATTATTCTAAAGTAACGGAAGAAACTTTTGTCGGTGATTTTTTGAAACAGGATTTCAGTTTTACAAATGGCGAACAGATTGCCATTATCGGAAATTTCCCTTATAATATTTCTTCACAGATTTTATTTCAGATTGTAGATTATTATGAGCTGATTCCTGAAATGGTAGGAATGTTTCAAAAAGAAGTAGCGGAGAGAACTGCGGCTGTTCCGAGAACAAAAAGCTATGGAATCCTTTCTGTTTTGATTCAGGCGTATTATGACACCTCATATATGTTCACAGTCCACGAGAATGTATTTAATCCTCCTCCAAAAGTAAAATCGGGAGTTATCAGGCTTACAAGAAATCCAAAGGAAGGATTGGCAGGAAATGAGGTTTTGTTTAAACAAATTGTAAAGGCTGGTTTTAATCAGAGAAGAAAAAAACTATCTAATGCTTTAAAAATTTTAAATATTCCGGAAGTTTTAAAAACTCATGAATTTATGGATAAAAGAGCCGAAGAATTGAGCGTAATGGATTTTATTTCGTTTACTCAGCTTTGGAAAGAGAATCAATAATTTTTTTTAATTAAAAATTAGGTTCTTTCAAAAAACTTAAAGAAAAGTTATTCATTAATTTAAAAAAATAAAAAAGCCTTTCAATAATTTGAAAGGCTTTTGTTTTATATTATCAAATGATATTATTCTCTGTTTTTCAACATGATCCAACCAGATTGGCTCATATTTGCTTTTGATTTCGGATACTGGAAGTTGAATTTATACCAGTATGTTGCAGTTGGTAATCTTTTACCTCCTACTGTTCCGTCCCAAATAGGTTTTTCTTTAGAGAATCTGAACATTTCAGAACCGTATCTGTCATAGATAGATCCCGTAAAGTTGTTGAAGTTCCCAAGAGATGTAAGATCCAAAGTATCATTGATACCGTCTTGGTTTGGAGTAATAATATTCGAAATATTTAATGTAAAGAACTCCAGTGCTCCAACACAATGAGTTCCTACTGTTCTCACTTGAATATGATAAGTTGTATTATTTAGAAGCCCCGTGAATACATTTGACTGCTGCCAAGAAATACCGCCATCAGCAGAATATTCAACTGTCTGAGGAATATTGTTGATCATTGGAACTTCTGCCGTAACTGTCAATGTATTATTACTGTAATTAATATTTGTAACGAATGGAGAAGCTGCCGCAATAACTTTTGCCGTGAAAGTTTTTTCACAATATCCATTTTTGATTGTCACAGAATAAATTCCCCACTGATCTACATCGATAGTTCTTGTAACCGCACCTGTACTCCATAAATAAGTATAGTTTGGTCCAGCTCCTGCATCAAGAGTCACTCTGTCTCCCTGACACATTTCTACGTCCATTAATGGCGAAATAATTTCCGGCACAACCTCAACGGTAACTTTAGCAGGCAGCAATGATTTACATCCTTTTGCCCCAATTGCATATACTGTGAATGTTGTTGTATGATAGATCGTTGCAGATTGTGTGTTTCCTGTTCCTGAGAAGTTTGCCCATTGGTAAGTAACTCCTCCTGTTGCTGTAAAATCTACTACCGTTCCGGGGCATACTTTTATTTTTGATGCCGCAAGAGTTGCAGTTGGTGTAGTTTCTTTTAATAATTTTAACTTAATAGTTTTGCTACAGAAACCTCCGTTTGAAACTACAACATAAAGAATCTGACCATCAGTTCCGTTATAATGTAAAATATCTTGAATGTAATTATTATTCTGAGCAATTGCATCTGCCTGATTTACATAAAAATGGAAAACTGCTCCAGTTGTTGTACTGATTGATGGCATCGCATTAGTTAAATCAAACCATGTAACATCAGGAGTTGTACAAAGTAACAGTGAAGCATCTACTGCCGCAGGTGTTGTACCTCCGTTAATTTTAATATTAGCTTTACCCGGACAAGGATTTCCTGGGAAACTTACCTGAATTTCATAATTCCCTGGTTGAGTAGCCGTAATGGTAGGCGTTGTAGCTCCCTGAATAGCAACTCCATTGAAGAACCATTGGTACGTCATATTCGGGTCACTTACAGAAGCTGTAATTACCTGAGGAACATTGTCACAAACATTAATTTGTTCCGGCAAAGTACCTCCAGAAGGATCTAATAATTCAACACCGATGTTGAAAGATCCACCTTCAAGGAATACTGCAGAATCATAGATACTATCCGAAGCATCACCTAAAACCATTTTGAAATGATAAGGAATTCCTGGAGTTACAGTAGCCGTGGCTGTAAGAGGAATTGTTCTTCCGTTAAAATTGGTTTCAATGTTTGCTGTATTGTATCCTCCGAAAAAAGCTGCATTGGAAGCACCGCAATACAAAGCACCACCACTATCCATTGTGGCAGGGTGAATATTGGTAACACTTACAGGTCCCGTTCCCGGAGTTGGCAAAATAGCCATATTTTGATAAGGAAGTGTAGATCCTACAGGTTTTAATAATAATGCAAAAGCATCAGAGAAACTACAAGGGAATGAACCCGTATATTCTTCTGAAGCAAAAAGATAATTGAATTTTACCTGGCTAGAAGTAGGAACGAAGTCGAACTCCAAAACCACAGCATCATTAATAGAAGTTGAAGGACTTGTTGCCGCTACAAGATCCGGATCGCTTCCGGATTGTAAAGCATCACCTAAAGTTGTACTGATGTAACTGTTTCCGGCTTTATTCACATATCCTGTAGAAAGAACAATACCATCCTTAAAAGGGAAAGCAGTAGTTCCTTTGTGGAAATATCCCCAAGATCTGGTTGCGCTGGTCGCAGGAAGATTCGGGCTTACCTGAACATTCGATACGTTTGGTGTCACGCACGAATTGGTTCCTGATGATATCAAAACATCTTTCACCAATTGTAGTGGATCGTAAGCCGAAGCAGGATACGTCGCTACGTTAACATCAATAAAGGCACCCGCTTTCATAGTGGCAGCAGAAGACTTTTCTTTTTGAAGTTTTCTAGGTGTAGTATTCTGTGAATAAAAGAGACTCGACGAGGAGGCCGCAAATAAGGAAAACAATAGTAGATATCTCTTCATAATAATTTTGTTTTAACAAATTTAATTTTTTTTTGCTAATACCACACACATATTTGGTTTTTTTATGCGAAAAAAGCAAAAAAACCTCCCAAGATGGGAGGTTCCAATTTAAATATCTTTTAATTACGGTTTTTTAACAAAATCCATCCGCTTCGCAACTCAAGTTTTTTACTTGCCGGATTTTCCCACTGTACCCGATACCAGTAAGTGGCTGTCGGAAGCACTAAACTTCCTCTTAACATCCCGTTCCAAATCGTTTGATTCTTAACGGCTTTAAATACTTCCTGACCATATCTGTCAAAAATTGAAGCCGCAAAATTATTATAATTGCTAATTCCGGTAAAATCTACCATATCATTTTTACCATCAGAATTCGGAGTAATTGCATTGATAATTACAAAAGTGAAGAATGATAGCGTTGTGCTACATTTTGCATCTTTCACTCTTACCATTAAGTTATAATTCGTGTTATCCAAAACATTGTAAAAAATATTTGAATTCTGCCAAATTATTCCTCCATTCATAGAATATTCTAAAGTTCCTCCTGTTGGGTTTGTTGCTGAGATTGTTAATGTATGATTTTCATAAGTCACATTAGTAAACTGAGGCAATTTAGGATTAATTAATTGTGCCGAGAATACTTTAGAACAAGTTCCATTGTTGATTGTCACAGAATATGTTCCCGGAGTATTTACAGAAATTGTCTGTGTGGTTGCGCCATTACTCCATACATAAGTAAAATTAGGTCCAGAACCTGCATCTAAAATTCCAGTATCGCCCGCACAAACATACACATCCTGTAATGTTGATACAATTGCAGGTACAACTTGAATAGTAATCGTAGTAGGATTAGCTACTTTACATCCGTTTCCACCTAAAGCAAAAACAGAATACGTAGTCGTAACTGTAGGTGATACAATTTGAGTATTTCCGTTTCCTGTTAATCCTATCCATTCATAAGTAACGCCACCCGATGCTGTTAAAGTAACTGATTCGCCCGCACAAATTTTAGATTTTGAAGCAGTTAAAAGTGCTACCGGAGGCCCGACAACAATTGTAATTGTAGCCGGATTTGTAGAAATACATCCATTAGCTCCGACTGCAAAAACTGTATAAGTGGTTGTATTAGCCGGAGAAACAACTTGAGTGTTTCCGTTTCCTGTAAGACCTCCTCCCCAATTGTAAGTCACACCGCCTGAAGCTGTTAAAGTAACCGATTCTCCCGGACAGATCTGCATAACGGTAGACGTTAATGTAGCTGTCGGAGGTGTCGTATTTTGTGTTACGGTAACACTTGCTGTATAGGTACAATTTAAGTTACCTGGCTGATTTACATTACTTACCGTTAAAGTGTAAGTTCCACCAGCGTTTACAACAGGCGTTAAAGTATTCGCTCCTGAGACAATATTTCCTCCACCAGTTGCTGTCCATGCAATTGTAGAACCCGTAGGAATTACAGATGTAGAAGCATTTAAAGTAATCTGAGGCGTTGTACAGGTAATTTGCTGAACAGGATTAATTGTTAAAGTTGTTTGTGGTGTTGATGTCAACTGTAATGTTACAACATATTTACAGCCTCCATTTACCACTAAAACATATATTGTCTGACCTCCTGCACTATTGAAAGATGCCGGATTTGCAATTGTATTTGTATTTCCTGCATTTGCATCAGCAAGATTTAAATAATAAGCAAAAGTAGCGGTTGCCACAGTAGTAATCTGAGGTTGAGCTTCCGTTAAATTAAAATTAATTCCTCCTGCCTGATAACATTTAAATAAAGTTGCATTTTGCACCGTGATAGGTTGAGTAACCTGAATAGTAACAGTTGCTGCAGTCGGTGATACACAACCGTTGGCTCCCACTGCAGTTACAGTGTAAGTTGTTGTCGCTGTTGGAGAAACTGTTTGTGTAGCTCCATTTCCTGTAAGACCAACCCAATTATAAGTAGCACCACCTGAAGCTGTCAAAGTAACAGATTCGCCTGAACAGATTAATAGTTTTGAAGCCGTTAAACCCGTAGTTGGCGGAGCACTGTCTCCCGTCACGGTAACATTCGCCGTAGCTGTACAGGTTAAGTTTCCAGGTTGGTATGTATTTGAAATTGTTAAAGTATAAGTTCCCGCCGTATTTACAACAGGATTCAATGTATTTGCTCCTGAAACAATATTTCCGTTTGTCGTTGTCCAGCTAAATGTAGATCCTGTCGGATAAACTGAAGCAGAGCCATTTAATGTAGCCTGTGAATTTGTACATGTTAAAACAGTCGGCGTTGCAATTGTAGCTGTCATTTGAGGAGCTTTAACCAATTGTAATTCTGCAACTTTTGAACAAAAACCATTTTTAACAAGAACATAAATCGTTTGTCCCGCACTTGAAAAAGTAGTTGGCGTAGCAATAGTACTTGTGTTTCCAGCCAAAGCATCTGCCTGATTAATATAATAAGCAAATGTAGCTCCCGGTGTTGTGCTTATTGTGCCCTGCGCTGAGGTTAAATTAAATGTTGCATTTCCCGGTGTATAACAGGAAGTGAGCGTTGTATTTTGCACCGTAGGTGAAGTTCCACCCACGACAGTTACTGAAGCCGTTCCCGGACATGTATTTCCAGGTAAAAACACCTGGACTGTATAAACTCCCGGTGCCGTTGCTGTATAACTAGCATTGGTAGCTCCCGGAATAGGATTTCCTCCTAATAACCACTGATAAGTAGCCCCACCTCCCTGAACTGAAGCTGTAAATGTCTGCGGAGTATTATCACACATATTAATAGATGGAGGAAGTGCAACTCCTGCCGGGTCTAGTAACTGAACTCCAATGTCAAAAGATCCCGCTTCAAGAAAAACAGCAGAATCAAAATTTGAATCCTGATAATCAGCCAAAACCATTTTAAAATGATAAGTCTGTCCCGGAATTACTGTAGCTGTAGCAGTTAAAGGAGTTGTACGTCCATTAAAATTCGTTTCTATCTGAGGAATGTTATATCCTGCAAAATAAGAGACATTCGCAGCTCCACAAGCTAGCGGTGCCCCTGTCTGATACTGAGTGGCAGGGTGAATATTCGTTACACTTACCGGTCCTGCTCCACCAGGTAAAACTGCAAGGTTTGTGTAAGGATCTCCAACTTTTCTTAATAATAAAGCAAAACCATCACTAATTGTACATGGAAAGTTTGTCTGATATTCTTTAGAGGCAAATAAATACCTGAAAGTAACTTTAGTTGATGCCGGAACGAAATCAAATTCAATATAAGTAGCATCATGCAATTCTGAATTCGGAACACCTAGAGCTGTAGCCAAATCTGTATCTCCACCCGAAGGCAAAGCATCACTTAATGTTCCCTGAAGAGTATTTCCTGCTTTTCTGGCATATCCTGTTGTTAAGACAATCCCTTTAGCAAAAGGAAAATTCGTAGTTGCTTTATTGAAATATCCCCAGCTTCGGTTTTGATCTGTAACAGCTAAATTAGGAGAAACAGCCACATTGCTTACATTTGCAGAGGAACATGTAGATCCTCCGCTGATAAGTACATCTTTCACCAACTGCGTGATGCTGTAGTTGGATTCAGGATATCCTGTAGCATTTACATCAATAAAAGCTCCGGCTTTCATGTTCTGAGGAGTTTGTTTACTTACAACACCTTTTCCGTCTCTACCCTTCTGTGCAAAAACAAAACTTCCTACAAAAACTAAAAATAAAGCCAAAAATAAACTTCTTGTCCTCCTATTTAACATTTTATATTATTTTAAACAAAAATACTATTTTTTTTGATTGAATTTCAATTCAATGCAAATTACATTATCATAAATACAATAAAATTTATACTAAAAATATTAGTTTCAATTGTTTTAAAAACGAAAAAAAGACCAACAAATTGTCGGTCTTTTTAATTATAATTTAAATATTGTTATTCAAAATTTTTCAGCAGTATCCATCCGGTTTTCACTGCCGGTTTTTTGCTTGCCGGATCTTCAAAACTTACCTGATACCAATAAGATGAAGTATTAAGGCGCTTTCCTTGGAAATATCCGTCCCAATAAGGTTGTAAGGTACTTGCTTTATAAACTTCTTTTCCGTAACGGTCAAAAATTGAAGCCTTAAAGTCTTTATACTGATTTACTCCTCTGAAATCAATAATATCATTCACATTATCTCCATTCGGCGTAATTACATTCTGCATTACAAATGTGAAATATTCTAAGAATCCTACACAGCTTGTTTTCTTCACTCTTACTCTGATAGATACAATAATATTTCTAGGAACATTAATGAATGTATTTGAATTTTGCCAAGTTAATCCATTATCTATTGAATATTCTAATGCTCCGTTGCTTGGATTATTTGCTGTAATCACCATTGTCCCATTTTCATTATAATTCACATTGGTAATTTCAGGAATAATTGCCTGAATAACCTGTGTTGTGAAAACTTTAGAACAAACTCCATTCGTAATTGTCACAGAATATGTTCCCGGTGTTCCTACTGAAATGGTCTGCGTTGTATTACCTGTATTCCACAGATAACTATAATTTGGTCCCGCTCCTGCGTCTAAAGTAATTGTATCTCCCGAACAGATCATTCCCCCTGAAAGGTTTGAAGTAATTGCAGGTACAACTTCGACTGTGATAGATGCAGGCTGTAAAGATTTACATCCTTGTGCACCAATTGCATATACCGAATATGTTGTAGTTTGAGTTGGAGAAACCGTTTGTGTAGCTCCTGTTCCTGATAAAGTAGTCCATTGGTATGTTACTCCGTTTGAAGCCGTTAAAGTAGTCGATTCTCCTGCGCAGATTCTTACTTTTGTAGCAGCAAGCTGAGCAATAGGTGTAGCTTCTTTTTGTAATGTTAAAGTAACCATTTTACTACAGAAAGCTCCGTTTGAAACCACAACATATAAAACCTGTCCGTCTGTCCCCGGATAACTGTTTACAGCTGTAGCACTAAGATAATTACTGTTTTGAGCAACTGCGTCTGATTGATTAACATAATAATGTACAATTGCCGATGTCGAAGTTGTAATCATAGGCGTTGCAGTATTTAAATTAAATGTTAAAACAGAAGGCGTCGTACAAAGTTTTAAAGTAGCATTTTGTGCAGGAGGCGTTGTTCCCCCAACAATTGTAATTTCTGCTGAACCAGGACATTGATTTCCTGGGATTGTAACCTGTATTCCATAAACTCCAGGCTGAGTCGCTGTATAACTAATGCTTGTAGCTCCTGCAATGGCTACACCGTCTTTAAACCATTGATAAGTTGTTCCAGGAGATGTTACAACCTGTGCTGTTAAAATCTGAGGTGTATTATCACACATATTGATTGTACTTGGCAAAACTGCTCCTCCAGGTCCTGCTGTAAAGCCAATTCCGATATCGAAAGAACCTCCTTCTAAGAAAACTGCAGAATCTAATGAATTATCTGTATAATCTGCCAAAACCATTTTAAAATGATAAGCCACACCCGGAGTTACGTTGGCAATTGCTGTCATAGGAATTGTTCTTCCATTTAAATTTGTCTCAATAGTGGTTGTATTATATCCTCCAAAAAATGCAGCATTTATAGCAGGACAAGTACTTGGAAATGGAGCACCACTAAATTGGTTGGCTGGGTGAATATTGGTTACACTCACAGGTCCTGCACCTGCCGGAAGAATCGCATAATTAACATAAGGACCACCTGCAACTGGTCTTATCAATAAAGCAAATGCATCAGAATAACTACATGGATAAGTTAATGTATATTCTTCAGAAGCAAATAAATAATTGAATTTTACTTGATTAGAATTAGGTACAAAATCAAATTCTAAAGCAACGGCATCACGTTGATTTGCCTGAATTGTACCTGTTGCTGCAGCAAGATCTGCATCGCCATTCTGAGAAATGTTCCCAGATAAATCACCACTTGGATAAGCACTGTTTCCTGTCTGCGAAGCAACTCCTGTCACCAAAACAATCCCATCATTAAAAGGGAAACCGGTTGTTCCTTTATTGAAATATCCCCAAAATCTGTTGGGATCATTTACGGTTTGATTTGCACTCGGAGTTACTGTTACATTCGTTACGTTCGGTGTAGCGCAACTTGACTGTCCGTTAATCAAAACTTGTTGCACAAGCTGCTGAATCGTATAACTTGACTGCGCATTTGTCGCTGCATTCACATCAATAAACGCTCCGGATTTCATACTTTCAGCGGTAAGTTTTACCTTACCCGATTTTCTGTTAGTTTGTTGGGCAAACATCATCCCCGAAACAAAAAACAAAGCCAGAAAGAGAGAATAGTTTTTTAGTCTATAATATAACATTTTGTTGTTGTTTGTTCAAAAATACTACTTTTTTAATTTAAATCTGAATAAAATAGGGGTTATTATTGTCAATACTTTAATCTATTTTAAAATTTAGCAAATAAGAGATAATATATCTATAAAACGAAAAAAGACTAATAAAAATTATTAGTCCTCTTTATATATTTTAACATCTGAAATCAAAGATCATTCTTTTTTCAGTTCATCGATCTTGTTCTGAAGTTCTTCAATCTTATCTTTTAAAGCCTTAATTTCATTTTTATTTGAACTTACGTTGCTTTTCAGCATAACATTTTTTGCTCTTTCACTGTGATCCTCATCGTCCTCATCTTCGTTAATTTCTTCAATATCTTCCTGAATATCTTCAATATCTTCATTAATTTCTTCAATATCTTCACTGATTTCCTCGATGTCTTCACTAATCTCTTCAATATCTTCCTGAATATCTTCAATATCCTCCTGAATATCTTCAATTTTTTCGTGGCTTTTATTTACCGACATCTGGATAAAAATCGCAAGGTAAATCGCTTCCAAAGAAACTACCGTCGTCAAAATCAACAACATTTTATCAAACTCTACGATATGCAGGATCGGGAGCAAAAACGAAATAATAAAAAATAAAGTATGCGCAATCAAAGACGGAATAGAGCCAATCCACCAAGTAATTCCGTTGGCAATTTTCTCTAAAACCTCAGTTCTTTCTTCGTTATTTTTCATTGTTTCTTATCTTTAAAATAATTCCTTAGTCACTCCTAATCCAAACAGTGCAAAATCATATTTTGCAGGATCTTTTTCATCAAACTTTCTAATAATAAGATCCAATTCTTCCACTGTTTTCCAGTCATTCTGAGTTCTTGAAATCAATCCTAATTTTCTCGAAATATTTCCCGTATGCACATCCAACGGAATCGAAAGATGCTTCTGATCTATATTTTCCCAAATACCAAAATCTACACCACGTTTATCTTTACGAACCATCCAACGAAGAAACATGATAATTCTTTTTGTGGAAGAATTCTTATAAGGCGAACTTACATGTTTATGTGTTCTATGTTTTTCTACCCCAAGAAAATCACTTCTGAAACGTTCGATCGCATGAGAAAAATTAATTTCCGAATCATTTACTTTAAATAAATTTTCCAGACTGTCATTTTCCTTATAAATTCTATTAAATTGTTGAATAAAATAGGTAAAATCTTCTCCGTTAAACGTTCTGTGGATACTTTTATCCTGAATTTCCTTTACATCTTTTTCAGAATAATTTAACACAAAATCATAGGGAGAATTTCCCATAATATCGAGCATTTTTTCTGCCGATTTTATAATTGCTTTTCGGTTTCCCCAAGAAATTGTCGCTGCCAGAAATCCGGCAATTTCAATATCCTGTTTCAGAGAAAAACGATGAGGAATCTGCAACGGATCATTTTCTATAAACTCCGGACGATTGAACTGATCAGCCTTTTCATCTAAGAAGATTTTTAATTCTTCAAACTTCAACATAAATTTTAAATTTTCACAGCTTCTAAAGCCTTTGGTAAAAATGAATTTGGAAAAACCGTTCTCGCTTCGTCAGTAAACACCGTTAAATCAGCATACCTATTAGAAAAATGTCCTAAAATCAGTTTTCCAACCTCAGCTTTCTGAGCAATTGTTGCCGCCTCTAAAGCTGTTGTGTGACCTGTATAATCTGCCATTTCCTTTAGGTCATGCAAAAATGTCGATTCATGATATAAAACCGTTACATTTTTAATAATAGGAATTACACTTTCCAAATATCTTGTATCACTGCAAAACGCATAAGAAACAGGAGGAGTCGGCTCAACGGTAAGAATTTCATTTTTAAGAACATAACCGTCACTTAAAACAAAATCTTTTCCTGCTTTAAGATTATGATAATCGCAAGTTTCTATTTCACTGTATTTTGCAATCTCCTTCATATTCAGGTGTCTGTCTTTCGGTTTTTCTTTAAATAAATAGCCGTTGCAGTAAATCCTGTGATCCAAAGGAATTGTATAAACTTCTACTCTATTGTCTTCGTAAATCTGCTCGGAATAATTTTTATCCAGCTCATGATAAACCACCTCAAAACCACGATGCGTTTCGGTAATTGTAAAGATTGTGTCCAGCATATTTTTGATTCCTTTCGGACCGTAAACATGAAGCGGAGTATCTCTTCCCAACAACCTGAAAGACGCGATCAAGCCCGGTAAACCAAAACAGTGATCCCCATGAAGATGTGAAATAAAAATATGATTTATCCTCGAAAATTTCGCTTTTGCTTTTCTCAACTGAACCTGAGTTCCTTCTCCACAATCGATCAGGAAACTTCTTTCTTCCATTTCCAGAAACTGTGCTGTCGGAGAAGAATTAATCGTAGGAATCGCTGAATTAAAGCCTAATATCGTTAAATAAGTACTCAAATCAATAGTTTATTATAATGACAAATGTACGACAGATTTTTAACTTAACCGCTGTCATTCTGAACGTAACAATGTGAAGTGAAGAATCTATTTTATGATTTAAAGATTCTTCCTTCGTCAGAATGACAAACTTATTGTTGAAAGTTACTCCTTAACTTTTAAAAAATCCAAAAACAAATCCAGCGCTTGTTTTCTATGGCTGATTTTATTTTTATCTTCAGGATTCATTTCTGCAAACGTCATATCATAACCTTCAGGGACAAAAATCGGATCATAACCGAATCCTTTGAAACCTTTATTTTCAGTCAATAAATTTCCATGAACTCTGCCATCGAAATATTTTGCTCCGTTTTCGTCATAATAACATAAAACAGTGATGAAATAGGCTTTTCTGTTTTCAACACCTTCCATTTCGCTCAAAACTTTTTCAATATTTTTTGCGAAATCATGATCTCCTGCATAACGTGCGGAAAAAATTCCTGGTCTTCCATCCAAAGATTCTACCACTAAACCGCTGTCATCGCCCAAACTAGGAATTCCTGTTTTTTCGAAGCAATATTTAGCTTTAATCAAAGCATTGGCGTTGAAAGAATCTCCGTCTTCTACAATTTCTTCATGAATATTATAATCTGTCAGGCTTTTTACGACAAATTCGTTTCCTAAAATCTGCTGAATTTCTTCTTTTTTATGGATGTTGTGTGTTGCTACCAATAATTCCATATCCGTTTTCATTTTAATTTATATTTTTTGTTTAAACACAAAAGGCACAAATAATTTACACGAATTATATTGGTGAAATTAGTGCTTAAAAATTTAGTGCTACTCGTGTTTAGATTTAAATTTCAGAATAATGTACTTTATATTTCTTCATAAAAAGATAATAAAATAATGAGAAAAGTACAATTCCGATTGCCAATATAATCCATTCCGAAACTTTAAAAGCATCTGCAAAGCTTTCCGTTTTAGTATAAGTAATTAATAATGTTGAGCATAGATTATTAAAACCGTGCAATAACATCGGCAAAAGTAAGGATTTTGTTTTATAATAAATCAATCCTAAAACACAACCCAATAAAACCGCCCCAACAAATTGCCAAGGATTTGCATGTACCAACCCAAAAATAATCGATGAAAAAACAATTGCTTTCCACGGTTCGACATCTTTGTTCATCAATCCTTTCTGGATAATTCCTCTGAAAATAATTTCTTCAAAAATCGGAGCACAAATCACTGCCATAATGATCATTACAATCGGATCATCCGTTAATTTATCCATTAATTGAGTGAAAAAATCGTAATATTTTCCAAAGAAAGGTCCTGTTGTAGGAATTTGAGCCGTAATAAATTCCGAAATGAACATCATCCCGATCATCAATGGAAAAATCAGAAGATAGGTATAGAAATTTGTCGGAGAAAAATTAAAATTAAGCTTTTTTCCTGTTGTCCTTCTTACAATAAAAAAATCAAAAAAGGCAATCGCTCCTACGAATCCCACCGCATTGGAAATCATGAAAAACCAATCTCTATACTGCAGATTTTCTTTGAATGTAAGCATCCAGAAAACATTAAAAAAAGAAGTGATCATTGTTCCTACAAACAATCCCGCCAACAAAACAAGACCTCCGATCCATGTAAATGTAAATTTAGGATATTTGTTTTCCATATCTGCCATTGATTTTATTTGAAAACAAAGATAATTCAAATTATCAGAAAAGAGAATTCCGGCAAAACTTTGCAACCGAAAACCTGACAAATTTTATATTTTTTTAATGCAAATTTCCCGAGAAAGCTATTTTTATGAAGTAACTTTGCAGCTTAATTTTTTTCACATGGATAGTTTAGTAAATCGGTCAGAAAATGTTAACTTATCCTTGATTACTTATGTGTGTTTTACTTTTGTAGGATATTTCATTATAGGATTATCTCTGTCTGTTCTTCCGATTTTTATTAATAAAAGTTTAGGTTTTAGTTTAGTTGTTGCCGGATTGGTCATTAGTCTGCAATATGTTTCTACGTTTTTTCTGAGGGCATATTCCGGAAAAATCATTGACGGAAAAGGTCCGAAACCTGCTGTTTTATTCAGTATGCTCAGTTTTTCTTTAACCGGGATATTTTTAATTATTGCTTATTATTTTAAATTTTCACCGTTTATCAGTCTTTCGTTTCTCGTGGTTACACGTTTACTCACAGGTTGCGCGGAAGGAATGATTGGCGCAAGTCCGATCAATTGGGCAATTATGGCGGTTGGTGAAAAACATACAGCAAAAATCATTTCTTATAATGGCGTTGCGTGTTATGGAGCTTTGGCGATCGGAGCCTCTCTTGGAATAATAATTGAACAAAAATTTAGCCTTTACGGAATAGGAATTCTCTCTATAATTTTAGGAATCTTAGGATTTCTTTTTGCCAGAACAAAAGAAAATAAAACCAATAGTAATCAAAAAGAAGTTCAGTCTTTCTGGAAAGTTTTGGGAAAAGTAGCTCCGTTTGGTGTTTGTCTGGCTTTAGGAGGTCTTGGTTTTGCAAGTATTTCAACTTTCATTACATTGTATTACAATTATTTTCATTGGAATAATGGTGCATTATGTCTAAGTGTTTTCGGAGGATTATTCGTTGCCGGAAGATTGGTTTTCAGTAATGTCATCAATAATTATGGCGGAATAAAAGTTGCGATCGCCTGTCTTTTAGTAGAAACCATCGGACTTTTAATTATAGCATTTGCCACCAATTCTCAAATGGCACTTATCGGAGCCGGAGTTACAGGTTTAGGATTTTCATTAATTTTTCCAGCATTAGGTGTTGTTGCGATAAAAAGTGTTTCCCCATCAAGTCAAGGTTCTGCATTGGCGGGTTACGGACTTTTCATTGACCTTTCTCTTGGTGTTGCAGGTCCATTAATTGGTGGTGTTGCAGATATTTACGGAATGAGCTATATTTTCCCATTCAGTGCAGCAATGGTTTTTATTGGACTGGGATTAGCTTATTTGCTTAAAAGAAAATCAAGTTTAAAACATTAATTGCACGAATATTCACAAATTTCATTTTTACTTAACCACAAAAGGCACAAAAGATTTTAACACTTAAGTTTAATTAAGCTTAAGATTCAATGCATAGAAGTTCACATAAGTTTTCAAAAATCTTTGATTTTTTATTTTGTTTGCTTTTATAAAATTTAAGCATAAAACTTTAAAAATTAACTTTTGCCTCTTTTGCGGTTAAAATTAAATCATCTTTAAAATAATAAATCGTGTCCATTCGTGTAAAAATTAGTGCTATTTGTGTTTAAACAAAATCAAATTTTCAGGATTCGACAAAATTCACGATTTTTGCAACTTCAAAATACGATATGTCAGACTTAATCAAAGAAATAGAAAAAAGAAAAACCTTCGGAATTATCTCTCACCCCGATGCCGGAAAAACCACTCTTACTGAGAAGTTACTACTTTTCGGGGGTGCAATTCAGGAAGCGGGTGCGGTAAAATCCAACAAAATAAAAAAAGGAGCAACTTCCGATTTCATGGAAATTGAAAGACAGAGAGGAATCTCCGTTGCAACTTCCGTGTTGGCTTTTGAATACAGAGATCATAAAATCAACATTTTGGATACTCCGGGTCACAAGGATTTTGCAGAAGATACATACAGAACTTTAACAGCCGTTGATTCCGTAATCGTTGTGATCGACGTTGCAAAAGGGGTTGAGGAACAGACGGAAAAATTGGTTCAGGTTTGTAGAATGAGAAACATCCCGATGTTGGTTTTCATTAATAAGCTTGACCGTGAAGGTAAAGATGCTTTCGATCTATTGGATGAAGTTGAGCAGAAATTAGGATTAACCGTTTGTCCGCTTTCTTTGCCAATCGGTATGGGAGCTGATTTCCAGGGAATTTATAACATCTGGGAAGACAATATCCAGCTATTCTTGGAAGAGAAAAAGCAGAAAGTTGGAGATTCTATTAAGTTTGATGATATTAATGATACTAAAATCGACGAAGTAATCGGTGAAAAAGCAGCAAAAAATCTACGTGAAGAATTAGATTTGATTCAGTCTGTTTATCCTGAATTTAATCGTGAAGATTACATGAAAGGTGATTTACAGCCAGTTTTCTTTGGCTCAGCTTTGAATAATTTTGGAGTTCGTGAATTGTTAAATGCTTTCATCGATATTGCTCCGATGCCGCAGCCAAAAGAAAGTGATACGCGTCTTGTAAAGCCTGAAGAAAGCACTTTCACAGGATTCGTTTTCAAAATTCACGCTAATATGGATCCGAAACACAGAGATAGATTGGCTTTCGTGAAAATTGTTTCGGGAGTTTTCAAAAGAAATGAAAATTACCTATTGGTAAGAGAAGGCAAGAAAATGAAATTCTCTTCTCCAAACGCATTCTTTGCTGATAAAAAAGAAGTGGTTGACGAAAGTTTCCCGGGAGATATTGTGGGACTTCACGATACTGGAAGTTTCAGAATTGGTGATACTTTAACAGGCGGTGAAAAATTAAGCTTTAAAGGTGTTCCTAGCTTCTCTCCAGAACATTTCAGATATATTAATAATAACGATCCGTTGAAGGCAAAACAACTGGCGAAAGGTATCGATCAGTTGATGGATGAAGGTGTTGCTCAGTTATTTACGCTTGAAATGAATAATAGAAAAATCATCGGAACAGTAGGTGCGCTTCAATATGAGGTTATCCAATATCGTCTGGAGCACGAATATGGTGCAAAATGTACTTACGAACCTCTTTCTATGCATAAAGCTTGTTGGGTTGAAGCAGATGAAAAGTCCGATGAATTCAAGGAATTTGCGAGATTGAAACAGAGATTCTTAGCAAGAGATAAATATAACCAATTGGTTTTCCTTGCTGATTCTTCTTTCACGATTCACATGACGCAGGAGAAGTTCCCGAATGTGAAACTGCATTTTATTAGTGAGTTTCAGAATGCTTAGTTAGAAAATAATTAGCTTTAAATATATAATCCGTGGAAATTTTTCTGCGGATTTTTTTATGGAATTAATATTTGATATAAACAACTTGTTTAATTTTAAAAACTTTATATCTTTGATTTTACCTATTTTTATATAAAAACTACTTCCATGAAAAAAATTTTATTTATTTATCTAATAATTATATCTAACAATATTTTAGGTCAATCTTTAAATTCATTAGATTTAAAAAATGGTTTTAGAAATTTTAAGTTTGGAACTTCGCCAAATCAAATAAAAAATATAGTAAAACAGAAACAACAAGCATCTAAAAATCCTAATGTTGTAGTCTACGATTACATAGGTGATGAAATTGATAATATTTCTAATGTAAAGGTTGACAAAGTTTCTTTAAGCTTCTTCAAAAATAAGTTATTTAATATTGGTGTTTCATTTGGTAATATTCTTGAATCAAAAGATTTTGAACTTTATGAGTATAATAATATTTTGGCTGCATTAGAGAATACATATAGTAAAAAATGGGTAGAACCAAGCAACAAAGATGGGATAATTTTGAATGGAGCAATTTGGGATGCAAAAAATATCCGTTTTGAATTAATGAGAATTGATTTTAGTAAAAGTTATACCAATCCAAAAAACTATGGCATAATAAGTGGCTATATAAATGTTTTTGATAAAAAATTAACAAATGAAATGTATTCAAGCGATTTTTAAAATATAGTTATGGACATTGATAAATATTTAAGTAATTATTCTAATCCAAAAATTCATCCACAAATTATTCGGTTAACCAATGAACAAAAAATTAGAATAAAGAGATTCATTGATGAAATTATTGAAAAGACAGGCAGAGAATTTGAAATATCAGAATTAAAAATTTTAAATGATAGAATAGAAATAGGAATTAATTATAGATTAAGTATGTTTTAAAAATTCTACTATAAAATTTTCAATAATAAAAAGTCCGTCTCACAACTGGTGAAAACGGACTTTTTTATGTTTTTTCTCGACCTCTTGTTTGAGAGTGGTTTTTAGTACTGTGAATTCTCAACCTAACTCATTAAGTTTTGAGACTGATTATTATGTAAAACTGATTATTAAAATCACAAATTTTTATTTTTATCATTTATTGAACTTTGTAAAACACCTACTTTTTATTTTACAAAACATTAAAAATCAAATAATTAATAATTTACACAAGCAAAACAACTCCTTTACAATCTTTACAAAAACTTCCCTCCTAATTTTACTTCATCAAAAAAATTAATGTTATGAAAAAGTTCATATTACTCGTTGCTGTATCAAGTACGTTCATTATGTGTAAAAAGGGAGAATCGGCAGTTTCTAAACTGGAAAGCACTGCAGATTCGGCAGACAGCGCAATTTCTGTTGCTTCCGAAAAATTAAATAATGTGAGCGATCAGGCAAGCGCGGCTCTGGATTCCGCCAATGTGAAGATCAAAGATTTTGAAAATGCAAAAAATGAAGTGAAAGACAAAATTGAAAACACTTCAAAAATGGTAGATTCTTTATCTGACAAAATCTCATCTGCAAAACTGGAATCAAAAATTGAAAAGAAAGATTCCGCAAAAAAAGAAGAAAAAGTTGTCGTAAATGTTCAGGCTCCCAAAGTGATTAAGGAAACGAAAATCGTTTATAAAGACAAACCTAAAAAAGAAAATTTCGAATTAAATATTTCGAAAAACAAATTAGTAAAAACCGGAGTTCTCGAATTAACTGTTGATAATGCAGAAACCGCAAAAGAAATTGTAAAAGAAGAGGTTTCAAAATATGACGGTTTTGTAAGAAGTGAAAATATTTCTTTAAATAACAATGAAAAGAAAATAGCTTATTTAAAAATCAAGGTTCCGATTCAAAAATTTGATTACTTAATGGATGATCTAAGTTCTAATCTTGGAGAGGTAGAAAACAAAAGCATAGAGCTTTCCGGACAGGATTTTGTACAAAACACCATGTGTGAAGTTGACATTACACTTTACGGAAAAGATGGAGCTTACGTAAAAGATGATGAGCCTAAAACTTTCGGTGATAAATCTTTTGCAGCAATTTCTTCAGGCTGGAATGTCATTACTTCCATTTTCCTGTTTATTCTTCCGCTTTGGCCTTTATTGTTAATCGCTGGAATTGGATATTATTTTTATAAAAAGAGAGGTAAAAACACACCCAACAATGATTCTAACTAAGTTTTGAAGTCCATCCTTGTGATGGATTTTTGATTTTAATAATATTTTAATCAAATTTCCGTTTTTTGAAAAATTCTTATTCTTAATTTTACTTTAATAAAAAAGAATAACATTAAAATATCTAAAATTAATTTAACTTAAGTATCAAATTCCAATCAAATAGATAGATTAAGTAATAAAAATTAAAATATATTATTAATATTTTGTGGTTCGTGTGAAAGTAAAAAGGCTCCCAAATCTGAGAGCCTTTTACTATTTCATTTATAATTAAGCAATTACTTTGCAATGCTTCTTGAGATAACGATCTTCTGAATTTCAGAAGTTCCTTCGTAGATCTGAGTGATTTTTGCATCTCTCATCATTCTTTCAACGTGATATTCTTTTACATATCCGTATCCACCGTGGATCTGCACAGCTTCAATCGTAGTATCCATCGCAACCTGAGAAGAATATAGTTTTGCCATAGCTCCACTTTCAGAAATATCTTTTCCTGCATCTTTTTCTACAGCCGCTTTGAAGCAAAGCATTCTTGCCGCCGTGATCTGAGTTGCCATATCCGCCAATTTGAAAGCAATCGCCTGGTGATTGATAATTTCAGTTTTGAAAGCCTTTCTTGTTTTAGCATATTTCAAAGCCAATTCATAAGCTCCTGAAGCAATTCCTAAAGCCTGAGAAGCAATCCCGATTCTACCACCATTCAAAACAGCCATCGCAAAATTAAATCCGAAACCGTCTTCACCGATCCTGTTTTCTTTCGGTACTTTTACGTTGTTGAAGATCAAAGAATGCGTATCACTTCCTCTGATTCCCAATTTGTCTTCTTTTGTTCCGATCTCAAAACCTTCCCAACCTCTTTCAACGATAAATGCGTTGATTCCTTTATGCTTTTTCTCAGGATCAGTTTGTGCAATTACGATATAATAAGTAGCTGTTCCACCATTCGTGATCCAGTTTTTGATACCATTCAAAAGATAATAATCTCCCTTATCTTCAGCAGTAGTTTTCTGAGAAGTTGCATCAGAACCAGCTTCAGGCTCAGACAAAGCAAAAGCTCCGATTACCTGTCCGCTTGCAAGAGGAGTAAGATATTTTACTTTTTGCTCTTCAGAAGCAAATTTTTCAAGTCCGGCACAAACCAATGAATTATTTACAGACATTACAACAGCTGCAGAAGCATCAATTTTTGCGATCTCTTCCATTGCCAAAACGTAAGAAACACTGTCCATTCCTGCACCACCGTATTTAGGATCTACCATCATTCCCAAAAGTCCCATTTCTCCCATTTTCTTTACCTGTTCTGCAGGAAATTTCTGGTCGCGGTCCCTCTCGATTACTTCCGGTAAAAGTTCGGTTTGTGCGAAATCTCTTGCTGCCTGCTGAATCATCAGCTGTTCTTCTGATAAATTAAAGTCCATAAAAATTAATAATTAGATGGTCGCTAATTTACACTTTTTGAGCAAATCTGAAAATAGAATCACAAATAAGAGTAAATCATTCAATTATCCTTATTTTTAAATATTCATTATAAATAAATTTAATTTGAATTATTAAATATAATATGGCATACATTTTAATAATTTCTAATTAATCACTTATGATTTCCCCAATTAAAAAAAATGCTTATATTTAAATTAATTAAAATTATACTTAAAGGATCATGGCAATCAAAAGATTATTCGATATACCTCACTATGCTTTAGAAAAATATCCCAAGTCGGATATGTTCGTGACGAAATATCATGGAGAATGGAAAAAAACTTCTACGCAAGAGTTTATTAATGAAGCAAATAAAATTTCAAGGGGACTTTTAAAGCTTGGGATAAAACCGGGTGATAAGATCGCTTTAATCACTACAAATTCCCGCACAGAATGGGCAATTATGGATCTCGGACTTTCCCAGATTGGCGTGGTTTCGGTTCCTGTTTATCCGAGTATTTCTCCCGAAGATTATGAATTTATCTTCACCAATGCGGAAATTAAGTATTGTTTTGTTTCCGATAAGGATCTTTTGAATAAAGTTGTAAAAGTAAAACACAATATCCCATCTTTGCAGGGAATTTTCACTTTTGATAACATCAGCGGAGCGGCAAACTGGAAAGAAATTCTTGATCTTGGAGAAGATGATTCTACCCAGATTGAAGTGGAAGATCTTGCGAATACCATTAATACTGAAGATCTTGCAACAATAATCTATACATCCGGAACAACAGGAAAACCGAAAGGGGTAATGTTGACGCACCATAATATCGTATCGAATGTTTTAGGCTCAATTCCAAGAATTCCAAGAAAGAAAAGCCTTGACTATAAAGACACGAGAGTATTGAGTTTCCTTCCGATCTGTCATATTTTTGAAAGAATGCTTTTCTATCTTTTCCAATATAATGGTTTTTCGATCTATTTTGCAGAAAGCATCGATAAAATGGGAGAAAACGTAAAAGAAGTAAAACCTCACTACATGAGCGTAGTTCCGAGATTGGTTGAAAAAGTTTACGATAAAATCTATGCAACAGGCTCTTCTGCAGGAGGTTTAAAACAAAAAATATTCTTCTGGGCATTAGATTTAATTTCCAAAAAGAAAACCGTTTCAAAACCATCAGGATTAAAAGAAATCATTGCAGATAAGCTCGTATTCAAAAAATGGAGAGAAGGTTTAGGAGGTGAAATTATCACATTGGTTTCAGGTTCTGCGGCATTGTCTACAAGATTAAATTTAATGTTCCAAAATGCAGGAATTCCTATTTTGGAAGGTTATGGATTAACAGAAACGTCGCCCGTAATTTCTGTAAACAGTTTTGATAAAATAAAAATCGGAACGGTGGGCTTACCTCTTGACAATCTTGATGTTAAAATTCAGGAAGATGGCGAAATTACCGTAAAAGGTCCTTCAATTTTCAAAGGTTATTTTAAAAATGACGAAATGACGAAAGAAGCCTTTACAAACGATGGCTATTTCAGAACCGGCGACATTGGACATATCGACAGTGACGGATTTTTACAAATCACCGACCGTAAAAAAGAAATGTTTAAAACTTCCGGTGGAAAATATATTGCTCCTCAAACCATTGAAAACCTGGCAAAAGCTTCAAAATTCATAGAACAGATCATGGTTGTAGGTGACGGTGAAAAAATGCCTTGTGCCTTCATTCAGCCTGATTTTGAATTTGCAAAAAGCTGGGCAATGAGAAATAATTTAAATATTGGTTCTACTCCGCAGGAAATTGCAAAGAGCCCTGAATTGAAAGAAAGGATTAAAAAAGAGATCGACGGTATCAACGAACATTTAGGAAACTGGGAACAAATCAAAAAAATTGAATTGACGCCGGAAGTCTGGAGTATTGATGCGGGACTTTTAACTCCTACTTTGAAGCTCAAAAGGAAGGCTATTAAAGAAAAGTTTATTGATCTTTATAATAAGATGTATGAGCATCATGAATAATATTAAACCGCTTCATTTGAGGCGGTTTTTTATTTTAATTAACTGCATTTTTGTCATTCAGAACGGAGCGTAGCGAAGTGAAGAATCTATTTATTTTATATTTAATCATTACCTGGATTCCTGCGGAATGACAAAATTCACGCTTTTTTCTGGTTTTATTGAATATAGCGAAAAGGCTTTAGCTAAAACTAAATTGTAAGTTTTGGCTAAAGCCAATTTAATCGAAAATATTTTTATAAAAAAGGGCTAAAAACCCATCCCTATTGAATGAAAATTTTATATATTAAATAAGAGATTGCTTCGTCGCTTCGCTCCTCGCAATGACCCACAAAAAAAGCTGCTTCAAAAATTGAAACAGCTTTTATATTTTAAAAATTGTAATTAAAATTTAATCACAGTTTTCATTCTTTCGTTTTCTTCCATTACCAACTCGTCGTCAACAAGGATTTTCCCTGAATGCTCATCAATAATGATTTTCTTTCTCTGAGCTATCTCCATTTGCTTTTGAGGTGGAATTGTAAAGAAAGATCCTTTTGGAGCTCCTCTTTCTAATCCTACTACTGCAAGACCGTTTGGAGAATTTGTTCTGATTCTGTTGTAAGAAGCCAATAATCTCTCGTCGATTTTACCAGCATATTCTTTAGACTGCTCTATTAAATACTCCTCTTCTTTCTGAGTTTCAGAAACAAGACCTTCCAATTCTTCTTTTTTGAATTTAAGGTGATTCTTCAGATCATCGATTTTTGAATTCAATTCGTCTAAAGTTTCGTTTTTGTGAGCAATTTTAGCACTGAATTCTTTAATTCTCTTTTCAGAAAGCTGAATTTCAAGCTCCTGATATTCCATCTCTTTACCTAATGCTTCAAACTCTTTGTTGTTTCTTACACTATCCTGCTGAGATTTGTATTTTTCAATTAAAGTTTTCGCATGGTTGATTACTTCATGCTTAGTTTTAATTTGATCATCCTGCTCTTTGATATCTGCATGAAATTTTTCAGCTCTTTTTTCAAGACCTTCGATTTCAATCTCAAGATCCTCTACTTCGATTGGCAACTCTCCTCTTGTATTTCGGATTTCGTCCAATCTAGAATCAATGATCTGCAAATCGTATAAAGCTCTTAACTTCTCTTCAACTGAAATATCGTTGGTTTTTGCCATATTTTAAATGAAATAATTTACCGGGTTTGTTTTCTCAATAGATTTTGAGATTGCAAATGTACTAAATTTTTGTGATAAAATTTCAAATAATTGTTGAGTCACAAATTGTTCTGATTCAAAATGACCTATATCACAAATCATCATTTTGGATTCCGCAAGGAAAAAATCGTGATATTTTACATCTCCCGTAAGATAAGCATCACATTTTTTGGAAATTGCAGATCGTATTCCGCTTGCTCCGGAACCGCCCAAAACTCCGACTCTTTTAATTTTTTTATTATTAAAATCAGAATGTCTTATCATTTCCAGATTGAATTTTTCTTTTACAAATTTCAGGAAATCTTTTTCATTCATCGGTTCTTCAAGATCACCATACATTCCCAAACCGCTGTAATGATTCGTATTTTCCAGACTATAAATCTGATGCGCCACTTCTTCGTAAGGATGCGCAGTTTTCATGGCATTTACGATTTGTCCTTGCTTATAATCTTCAAAAATTACAGAAATCATATCTTCATCGGCATTTTCGCGGATATTTTGCTGCCCGGAAAAAGGATTTGAGCCTTCAATCGGTCGGAAAGTGCCGTTCCCGTTAACCATAAAACTACATTCGTCATAAAAACCAATATTTCCAGCTCCCGCATTGAAAAGTGCTTCTTTTACTTTTTCGGAATAATCTTTTGGGACAAAAACGGTCAATTGCTTTAAATTATTCTTTTTAGGCTGAAGAATTTTTAAATTTTTTAATCCTAAATGATCGCAAATTCCTCTGTTTACTCCAAAAAAATCATTATCAAAAGCCGTATGAATGGCATAAATGGCAATTTTGTTTTCAATAGCTTTTAAAACAGCTCTTTCAACATAATTTTTCCCCGTTAAAGATTTTAATCCTGAAAAAATAATCGGATGAAAACATACAATTAAATTACAGTTTCTTTCAATCGCTTCATCTACAACATTTTCCAATGCATCATGGCAAACCAAAATTCCTGAAACATTTCTTGAAGGAACTCCGCACAACAATCCTACATTATCAAAATCTTCTGCCTGCTGCAGCGGAATACGCTCTTCTATTTTTGCAATTACTTTACTTATTGTCATTTTATTCTGTATGTTTGTTACGAAAATAGGGATAATTTATTAATTTTAGAAAAACATTAAAAATGGAAAAAGAGCACAATCTTGTTCCGGGAGATTCACTCTGGAAAAGGCATCTTTACCGAATCATCTATCGTTCCGACACTAAACTGGGGCAATTATTTGATATTATTTTATTATCCTTAATTCTTATCAGCACTTTTATTATCATGATGGAAAGTGTTCCGAAACTTGATAAGAGATTTCATTATACCTTCATTATTTTAGAATGGATCATCTCGATATTTTTTTCCGCAGAATATTTTTCGAGAATTGCTGTTATTAAAAACAAAAAACATTACATTTTCAGTTTTTTCGGAATTATTGATTTTCTCGCGTTGATTCCTTTTTATCTCAGTTTTATATTTCCTGTGACTAAATATTTCCTGATCTTCAGAATGTTGAGAATGCTGAGAGTTTTCAGGGTTTTTAATTTAATGGATTTCATGAATGACGGAACTGTTATCGTGAGAGCATTAAAAAACAGTTCGCGAAAGATTTATATTTTCCTTTTATTCTTAATTATTTTCTCTGTGATCGTCGGCTCACTGATGTTTATGGTGGAAGGCGGAAGACCCGGATTTGAAACTATTCCTCAGTCAATTTATTGGGCTGTTGTTACAGTAACGACGGTTGGCTATGGTGATGTTTCGCCGATTACACCGATGGGGAAATTTTTTGCGGTGGTCTTAATGTTGGCTGGTTATTCTATTATTGCGGTTCCGACCGGGATCGTGACTGCCGAAATGCGAAACAAAAGACAAAATATGGAAAAGATATGCGACCGATGCGGAAATGAAGATATTGATGATGATGCAAGGTATTGCAAACAGTGTGGCAAGAAATTAGCTTAGTATTTTATATCACTATAATCTATTAACTAAATATCACAAAATCATGGAACCAAAAAAGAAAAATAAGCCGAATAGTTTAGTCATTATACTTTTTGCTTTAGTTGTACTAATGATCATTATTTATTTTATCCTTGCAATGTTTTTTCCAACTATTTTTGATCACATGAATACAGGGGATATACAACCTGTTCCTAACAAATAGAATTATTGGATTAATTTCTTTTAATTAACCTAAAATAAAAAGGCGATCTTAAAAAAGACCGCCTTTCATTTTGTTATAATTTTTAATTATTTTTTAATTGTTTTGATCGTCTGTTTAGAACCATCTTTCATTGTAAGTGTTACTAAATACATACCTTGTCTTAATTCACTTAAATGAAGTTCTGACGAAGGATTATCAATTACTCTTATCAATCTTCCTGAAACATCAGAAACAGAAACAGATTTCACATTCGTTGCATCTGAGATATTCAATACATCTGTAAATGGATTCGGATATAGCTTAACACTATTTTTATTAACCTTAACATCTGAAGTTGCCAATACTCCTTTTGTAATATTAACTGTAAAAGTTCCTTCCATTTCATCCGACCAACCACTGTAATTTCCTACATTTACATAGTATGTATTTCCATTAAGTGTAGGAATAGATAATGTTTCTGTACCACCTTGTCCACCGTTGTCAGCAGTTCCTTCGCAGGATAACGCAGAACAGCTCCCACTGTAAACCCCAATCTGAGGATCAAAATCACTTCCTGCAGGCATTGTTACAGTAACATTAAATGTATCACCGTCTCCTATAAATTTAAACCAAGTTCCATCATTCATCTCATCGCTGCAAGCTGTTACAAATCCTCCGTTATTGGTAGCTCCTCCTCCATCGTTCTGCAAATATGTATATGGAAAATTACTTGCCGATATTGCATTAAAGCAGTCATCATTTACTGGCGGCGGAGGGAATGTTCCTATACAAATATCAAAGCTTTGGTTGCTTCCCGTGTCGTAATAACTGTAAACTCTTATCCAATAAGTTTCTCCAACTGTAAGTCCCGTTACAATTCCCGACTCAGGATCTGAACATAAAATACTGGATAAAGCTCCACAACCTCCACTAAATATTTGAAAATAAGTATCGGTATCACCTTGTGTAGTTCCTACAGACATAATATTTAAAAGAGAAATTTTATGACTGGTAGCTGTTGCAGTAAATTTGAACCAAACATCATCATCCGGAGTTCCATAGCAAGGATCAGGTACCATTCCTGAATCTGTTGCGCCTATTGTGTATCCTGCAGTCACTGTTCCACAATTTAGATCAGGGTTTACTGTTAAAGCAATTGCTGTTGCGCATTCATCATTGGTCGGTAATGGCGGCGCAGTTTCAAACATGAGTTCATTACAACCCATAGATTCACCTCCGGGACCAACTGCTGTTACTCTTAAATAATGATTTATACCCGGAGCAAACGGTGTTGAAGGAGTATAACTATTTGTACTCACAGAAACCTGATTGGCAACATCTGTTCCTCCTGGAGCTGTTCCTATAGAAACTTTATAGCTTGTTGCTCCCGACGTATTATTCCACGTAAATGTAGAAGTTAAAGGAACAAATGTAGCATTGTTACTTGGGTAAGTAATTAACGGACAAGCTGGAATAGGATTTGGCGCTAAACCTTCAAAAGTAACCACAGATTTATAATCCTGTAAATATCCATCCGTTGGAGGCGGCGAAAAAGGATCTGGGTTCGTATAATCATTTTTATAATAAAGCGTAGAGTTTTGCGCACCTGGATACACATACATCGCTTCATCATAATCATTTTCGTCATATCCGGCAGAGTTTTCTTCTGCAGCTATAACTAAATTGGAAGTATTACTATAAGGAAATGGTGTCGGAAAAATAATTGAAATGACGCCGTTTACGCTAGTAACTGTTCCCGTAAACACTTGCGTTAGTTGAGAAGCAGGAACCCAATCTGAATCTGATGTGAATGATGTTTTTGTTGTTTGCCCTAAATACACCACCCATTGTGAAGAATTAGCGATAGACATAGCCGGATCGAGATAAAATTTGAGTCCGGTAATGTTTCCCGCTGCATTGGCATTGATCTCCTGTCGTGTGAAAATCTGTTGTACATAAGAGTATCCGTAATAGGTACTAATTGGAGCAACTCCAACGTCTGTACTTCCTGCGCCCAAATTTATTTGTGCAGGAAGGGTCATACTTATGAACAATAAGCATGAAAGTAGAAATTTTGTCATAAACTATTATATTTTGCTGATGGAATACTAAATTAACAATAATATTTAAATACTAATGTTAATATTTTTATTTTTTAACAAAAAAAATAGCGACTAATAAATTAGTCGCTATCATAACTTATAATACTTATTAAAAATTATTTTTTAATTGTTTTGATCGTTTGTTTAGAACCATCTTTCATTTCTAAAGTCACTAAATACATTCCTTGTTTCAATTCTCCTAATTGAAGCGTTGAAGAAGGATTTGTAATAGTTTTCAATAGTCTTCCGGAAACATCAGTTACTAAAACATTTTTAACATTAGAAGCATCTGAGATATTCAATACATCAGAGAATGGATTTGGATAAATCTTGATGTTGTTTTTAGCATCTTTTACTTCGTTTGTTGCTAATAAAAGACTTGAATCGTAAGCAGAAACCTGGAATTGACCATCAAATACACTGCTATTACTCCATCTCCAAACGCTTACTAATAATGTAGCTCCCGGAGTTTGCCCTGTTAAAACTAATTTAGAGAAAGCATCATCTCCGCTATCGTCGTCACAACCCACACCCGTTAAATTACCACAGCTTCCTGAAAATGCATTGATAACAGAATCCGTATAAGGAGAACCCGCAACAGCTTTAGTTTCGATAGTAAGGTTTCCTGAAGGTGGAACTACAACCGAATACCAAACGTTATTGTTTGCATTTGTCTGACAAGACAATGGTGTTTCGTCTATTGTAGATCCAATATTTGTAGCTACTACTGCATTTGAAGCAAATGAACCCCCTACTGTTAATGGTAAAGGAGAACCACAATTGTCATTTGTAATACTTGTAGAGAACAAGAATGGACCTCCCCAAGCACTTTTATCAGTAGTGCTACAGTTTGATCTTACCCAAACATAATATGATGTAGATGATGTAAGACCCGACAATGTTTTAGAAGTTCCGCTAATATTAGAATAATTAGGATTACTTGTAGAAGTAGGCGTTGTGCTGCTTGTACTGTAATAAAGATCATAACCATTTGCAGGTACTGTTGCAGGTGCCGTCCATGAAACATCTGCTCCACTTGTCGTGATATTGGTAATTGTACCCGTTGAAGGAGCTACACAGCTTGGAGCCGCAGCTATGTTAAGCGTATAATCTACATAATTTCCGTACGAAGAAGGACCACAGCTTGTAATCGTTCCTGATTCTGATTCACCAAATCTCACTCTGTAAGCTCCTAAAGCCTGACCAGAAGGAATTACAATCGTTCCGGAATTTGCTGCAGAATAAGTAGTTGTTGCCAATACAGCTTCTCCCGCATCATCAAAATCCAAATCATTATTCCAATCTATCCAGATGTAGAAATAACATGTTGATGAGTTAGAGTTTGTAATAGAATAGTTAAATGTTCCTCCTGGATAACTTGAGAAAGTAGTTGCTGAATTATTCACATAAGCCGAATAAGAAGTCGCTGAATACGACAAGTTCGTAACAGCTCCGGTTGTGCTGATTGTTTTCAGATAATAAGATGTAGAACCTGTTCCACCTGTTGGGAAACAATATCCTGTAACAAAGTTTCCACCTTGAGACCAAGAACTTTTATCAGTTGTAGAACAAACAGATCTTACCCAAATATAATATAAAGTATTCCCCGTTAAACCGCTTAAACTTTTAGTTGTCGTAGCAGAAGTTCCCGTTGCAGGTGTTGTTGCAGTTGGGCTTGTGCTGGATGTTGACAAATAATATTCGTATCCTGAACCCGGTACCGAAGTTGGTGCCGTCCAAGAAACATCAGCTGTAGCTAAAGTAATATTTGATGCTGTAGGAATTGAAGGCGGCAGACATGAAGGTGCTGCACCCTGAGAAACCGTTACATCATCAAAATAAATATAATTATCTGAAGTAGATAATCCAGACTTGGCTTCTAATCTAATATAAACATTCCCCGATGCAGGCAATCCGGAAATGGTAGCTGTTTTAGTAGCACAAGATGCAGAAACAACATGGGTACTGCTATCAATTGTATAGGCATTCGTCCAAGGACCGGAAGCAGAGGTTGACCATTGCAAATTAATCACTCCAAAATCTGCAGAAGCCGCTCCTGTTGTATTAGCAGAATACTGCGTGACTTTATAAGAAAAACCAACCGTAAGATCACCTCCGTTAGTTCCTGTAAGTGCTGGTGAAACAAGGTAAGAGGATCCGGCATAATAATTATTAGCCCTTACACTTCCTGCTCCGTTACAAGGTGTTGTAGTGCTTCTGCTAAAAGATCCCGAACCACTTGTAGTCCAAGAGCCTAAGCCCGAAACATCCCACCCGTAGGTGTAAGAAATCTGCGCTGATGCTCCTATTCCAAAAGCCATCATACACGCTAGTAAAAATTTTTTCATTCTTTAGTTAAATAAAATTAGGATTATAAATTTACAAATCAATTTTCATTAAAATCTTAAAAATTCACAAATAATTAAACTTAAATAAACACAAAAAATTTTTGAATAAATAAAATTTACAAAAATTCACATTTCATTGAAAAAACAATAATTCAAATTATCTTTTTTAAAACTATATAAATCAAGTACTTAAAAATTTATCAATATGAGAGGAATTATCCTTTATTTTAAGGTGGAATAATTCCTCGATTGAAAAATTAACTATTCATTGCATAATAAAAAAAATAGCGGCTAATTTATTAGCCGCTATCCTTATTTCAATATTAATTAAAATTACCTCTTAATTGTTTTGATTGTTTGCTTAGAACCATCATTCATATTTAAAATAACCATATACATTCCTGAGTTCAATTCTTCTAAATGAAGTGTTAAACTTGGTTTTTCAATAGTTTTTACTAATCTTCCAGCGATATCAACAATTGAAATTGATTTTACATCTTTCACATCTGAAATATTTAATACCTCAGCAAATGGATTTGGATATACTTTTATTCCTTTATTAGATATTACTTCGCTCGTACCAAGCACAGCAGCCATTTCTGCATAAGATAGGAAACCTGTATAATTAGCAGTTGCTAATGCTGTAGTAGATTGTGTAGTATTTGGTGTACCAGCAGCATAAGTACCTGTAGTACCAAATAAACTATCATACACTCCACTTGCAATTGGTGCAATTACAGGGAAATTAGCATTTGTAATTGCATTATCTCCTAATCTTACATTAATTGTTGAGAAGGTACCAGATACTAAAGGAGCTTCCCATCTTCTTGTCATAGATAAATTTTGGATTGTAGAAGATGTTGTTCCTGAGTTAGTATCAAATGCCTCTGCTTTCATATTAGCAACAGAAGTAGTTACCGGAGCTAACCAAATTGGTGCATAAGCAGCCTTACCAACAGGATAGTGAATATAAGTTGAAGCAGTATTTGCATTAGCAATAGTTCTGGCAAATGGTCCAACGATATATGCTGTACTTGATCCACCTGATAAAGTTCCAGCAGCTGTTGCTGTTCCTAATGTCAATAAATTAGCAGAAGTTGTATTTACTTTACCTGCTGTAAGTGTTAATGTTCCACTTACTGATAATGGCACATTCAATGTAACTCCACCTGCGTTTGTATTATTAACAGTTAAAGAAGTTAAATTAGCAGTAGAAGTAGCTGTCAAGTTACGGAACACACCAGTACCACTAATAGTTTGAGCAGTAGTTGTAGCCGAAGAAGAATCATTAGTCCAAGTAGCAAAGTTTATTGTACTAGCAGCTGTAAGTGTACCATTATTAGTGATATTACCTGCTATATAGGTAGTTGATGATGCCGTTTGATATTCACCTTGATTAATAACTAAATTACCTAAAATACCAATAGTACTAAGAGTTGATACAAAACGGTTGGTTCCTGTAGGTGCATCTACCAATACATTACCTAAACTATAGTAACCCGATCCTGGAAATAGATAAATACCAAAACCACGAGTATTACCACCCGCTGTGGTAGAAATTCCATCACCAAACTTAACTGTATGATTAGTACTAGCTACCGCCCCACCAGAAGGAACACTTATACTTAGTGCATAGTCACTTGTACTAGTACCAGCATGCGGATCTATTATCGTCAAAGTACCTCCTGTAAGATTAACATTAGATGCCGCTGTAGCAGTTACTCTTACTAAAGGAGTTCCTGTAGCAACACTATTAGCTGTTGTACCATCACTACCATCTACATTAATATTACCCCCACTTTGATTAAAAGTAGAGCCTGAATTGTTCATTAGATTTCCATTAATATTTAATACTCCTCCAGAAACTGTTAGTGTTCCGTTGTTTGTAAGGAAATTATTGTTTAATGTACAACCTACTGTTAAATCCCCTGAAGCATTAACTAATGTACCTGTTGATGCAATGGTTACATTTTTAGCACTACTTGCCGCTGAGTTTACTGTTACTGTAGTACCAGTCGCAATTTGTACTATATCTGTACAAGTAGGTACTGTTCCTTTGTTCCATGTAGCAGCACTACTCCAATTTCCATTTGCAATAGATACAAAAGGAATATCAGAAGCTGCAATACCTAAATAATAAGTATCAGCCAAATTAGCCAATGGCACTACTGTTCTTTGTGCATTTACATAACTTGTTCCTGTTTGATGTGTTCCCAAAGCTGGAGCTGATGCTAAAGTTATTCTACTGTTTCCATTAGCTGCTCCATAAATGCTTTGTCCGTTTATTGCCATACTATAAGTAGGCGTTCCCGTAATTCCTGATTGAGAAACAATCCAATTGGATTTTGTTTGTGTATCTACAGTATAGGCACCATCTACAATGCTTACAGCATTTGTTCCTGCAAGATCATTATATTTTACTGCAATTTTTCCACCAGTTGTAGCAGCAGCACTTTGATACAAATACATATTTCTAGCTAAAAATGCAGTACTTGTTCCTGTTGCAAATGGATAAACTCCACTTCCCGTTGCTGTTGTCGTTGTTGATGCAGTAATAGATGCACCAGTAGCCGTGGTAGTTGGCCACCATCTTGTAAAAGTACTACCTGTGCTAAAGCCACCTGCGGAATAAGATAAAGTTCCGTTTGAAGTAGCTGAAGTTCCTAAAATAAAAGTATTAGCTCCTGTATTTACAAATCCTGTTGTCAAGGTTAATGTTCCTGATGCAGTACCTGTATTTGCTCCGTTTAACAAAGAATTTGCGTCTGCAAATGTAACTCCCGTTGAAGAACTATTATTAATCGTAATTGAACTAAAATTGGCAGTAGAGCTTGCTGTAACAATATTATTTCTATACACACCAGTTCCTGAAATGGTCTGCGGTGTCGTAGAAGCTGAAGCAGTTGCACTTTTGAAATTTTGGAAACTCAAAGTAGAAGCAGTATGCGTAAATGTACCATTATTGGTAAAGTTACCTGCAATACTTACTCCAGATGTTGGCATTCTAAATTCTCCATTTGAATTAATAGTTAATGTATTAATACCAATTGTTGTAGATGAATTTGATACATATCTATTTGTACCTGAAGCTCCATCTATTATAACATTGTCATAATATATTTTGCTTCCTGCATTGTTCCAAATAAATCCTCCTGCAGCTGAAGCAGTCGCAGTAGTTCCTCCTGCATCGGTAGAAGATCCGTCCCCAAACTTTAAAGTCCAGCCTGCTGTATTATCAATAGCAGTTCCACCAGAATAGGAAAATGCGTATGAAGTCGTACTACTAGCTGCATGAGGGTCTACTACGGTCATAGTTCCACCAGTAAGTGTTACATTTCCGGTAGCTATATTCACTATGTTTGTACCCGAAGCTACACTTGTTGCAGTAGCTCCTGCATCATTTCCATCCACATTTATATTTCCACCCGTTTGAGCAAAAGTAGAACCAGAAGCATTGTTAATATTTCCATTTACAGCTAAGTTTCCTCCAGATACTGATAAAGTACCATTGTTATTAACATAGTTATTTTTATTAGTACAACCTACTGTAATAGATCCTCCGGTTACAGATAAATTACCTCCTGTATTAATAATAACATTACTAGGCGTTGCTGTCGTTGAAGCGCCCACAGTCACTGTATGACCTGATAAAATAGCTGCATTAGCACAACTTGGCACTACACCTCCTACCCATGTACTTGCACTTCCCCAAGGACCTGATTGTGCTGACTCTATTGGAAATTCGGATGCAATAGCTCCCAGCGTATAAGTAGCTGCAACATTAGCTGCAGGAATACTTATTCTTTCCCCCATTGGTTGACTAGTACCTGCTTGTGCTGTGCCAATTAACGCACTATTATTTAAAACTACAACATTAGGAGAAACTGCTGTATATGTACCTTGTCCTTGAATAGCAAAATTATGCGTTGCAGACGAAGCATAACCTGCCAAAGCTGTAACTACCCAATTGGCGTTAGTTTGTCTGTCATAAGTAAAAGAACCTTCTGTTATTGGAGTGATTGCAGAAGTTCCTGCTACACCATTAAATTTAACAGCCAATTGACCTGCTGTAGTTAACGCTGCAGTAGCTCTGTGAAAATGATCAGCTGATAGTCCAGTTGTAGGATTTCCCATTACGAAAGGATAAGTACCTGCACCTGCTGTAGGTATAGTTGATGCAGCTATTGTCGTTCCTGATCCTGTTGTTCCATACCATCTACTAAATGTAGAACCCGAACCGAATCCACCCGCTGTATAAGATAGTGCTCCTAGTGTACTTCCACTAACTCCTAATACAAAAGTGTTAGAACCAGTATTTACAACTCCGTTAGTAAATGTCAAAGTTCCTGATGCTGTACCAGTATTGCTTCCACTTAATAATGAATTTGCATTAGAGAAATTTACTCCTCCAGCACTTGAGTTATTAATTGTTAAACCTGCAAAGTTAGCAGTAGGTGAAGTTGTTGCATTTCTAAAAACACCATTCCCTGAAATAGTCTGAGAATTCGTTGATTCAGAAACAGTTAAAGATGTAGCTGTAGCAGACGTAGCATCTGCAAAAAGTACTGCTCCTGAGCTTGTAAAGGTTCCATTATTTATAATATTTCCTGTAAAATAGCTAGCTCCAGTTGTAGTACTCGTCCCTGAATTTCTAAATTCTGCACCAGAATTAATGGTTAAATCTCCAGTAATGACAGTGTTAAAATATGTACTGCTTACATAAAAAAATCTATTCGTTCCTCCAGTAACAGTATCTAAAATAACATTCTTAAATTTAAAAATACCAGTTCCATTCCAACTGTAAAAATTAAAACCATTCGTACTTCCATTATCTGTAGAAATACCATCGCCAAATTTAAAAGTATGTGTTCCTGTAGCCGAAATTGCTCCGGCTGTAGGAGCTGTTACTTGAAAAGTATAAGTGGTCGTGTAATGAGGATCTACAATAACAAAATTTCCTCCGGTAAGATTAATATCTGTATTTGCTGTTGGAGCAAAATTTACAATATATGTACCAGAAGCAACACTTCCTGTCGCAGAACCAGCATTGTTTCCATCTACGGAAATTGTTCCTCCACTTTGAGTTAACTTTCCTCCTGTTGTAAGGTTAAAGTTTCCATTGACAGTTACATTTCCGCCAGAAACTGTTAAAGTTCCACCGGAAAGCGCCAGTGTTGAATCAAATGTTCCGGCTTTACTTACCGTAAGCGTATTTGCTGCAACAGTTAAACTTCCTGAATTAATAGTAAGCTGCCTTACAGAAGCGTTACCGGGAAGCGTCATAGCAGAAGCATTTTGAATAACAAAATTGTCCGCGTTACTAATAGAACCAGGCGATGTTCCTGTTCCATCAGTATTAGTTCCCCACGAAACCACATTTGTAAAATCCGTAGCCGAAGCTTTAGAATAATACGTGGTTTGAGCCGTTATTGTTGCAGAACCACAGAACAATAAGAGCCAAAGATAGGTTTTCTTCATAGTATAGTAAAAATTAAAATTAGGGCTATAAAGATACCAATTAAGTAAACAAAAAAGTTAAAATGTTATAAAATTATATTATTTCACTAAATAAAGAGGAAATAAAACAAATAAAAATAAACAAACATTTGATTTTATCAATAATACAACAATTTATAAAAAAAATCAAAAACAATTGAATATCAAATATTTAATAAAAAATCACAATAAAAGGAAATAATATAATTTTGAAAACTTAACATAAAAAAATATTTCTGGTTTTGTAAAAAAAAATAAAGAAAAAGGCTTTAATAAAAACTTTATACCTTATTTATATCAAAAATCTGACATAAATTGAAAGTCTTATCATTAAAAAAGGTCTTAAGATGAGACTATCAAGGAAATTAAAAAAAAAAAACAGATTGAAAATTACTTTTCTATCTAAATAAAAAAGTAAGGTGACTTTAAAGCCACCTTACAATATATGAATATGTAATAATATTTTTAATTCAAATAAAACTCATATTTATTCAACAATTGAATTTCTTTAATCAAATCTCCGTTCAGATTCACAGAATGCTTCATCGATTGTACTTCGAGATGCTCATTATTCAAATCATCATCAAGATTTTTAATATAAAATTTCAGCTTTTGATTCCCTTGATTTCTTTCTAAAACTGTTCTGAAGAAAGTAAGATCTTCCGGTCGGAAATCCATCACATCCATCACCAAAGAAATACTTTTTGCAAATCTTTCAAATGCCTCCTGAAGTTCAATCACTTCATTCACATTCACAAAAACTCTTCCGTCTTTTACTTGGGCAAATTTTATCTTCAGAATAACAAAACGCTGAACCTCAAGCTTCTCTTTCAATTTCATATAATCACGATCTCCCAATCTGAAAGAATATGATCCCGAATAATCTTCCAACGTTACAAAAGCCACTTTTTCACCACTCCTGAAACCGTCTTTCACAACATATTCCGTAATCAGACCGGCAACCGTATATTCTTTTCCGCCACCGCCGTTTTCTCTTTCTTTTTGAAGTGTTTTCCAGTCCTTTTTCTTTTCTTCAAACAATTCTTCCTGTTTATTGGCAAAAGCCTGCTCTTTATAAGCATCAACCTCATCCAGATTTAGAAAATGAAAAACACCTTTGGGTTCCGCCCTTTTAGTAACCTCTTCTATAATTTCCACTTCTTCGCCGGCAATTATATCATCAGACACAATTTCTACCAGATCGGCTGTTTCGTCAACTGCATCCTGCTCCAAAAGCGGAACTTCATCTACAATTATTTTTTCTTCCTGATCCTTCTCTAACACGTTTTTCTTAGAAAGACTTCCCTGCATGAATTGAAATTGATACTTAAATTCATCCAACGGATGCGCAGAAAGATAGAATCCGATGGTTTCTTTTTCCTTATTAAGTTTATGCATATTTGGCCATTCCGGACAAGGCGCCAATTTTGGCTGTTCGATCTGAACTTCTTCCGCAAAATCAGCAAAAAGAGAATGCTCCATTTCATTTTTACTTTCCTGGAAGCTTTGTCCGTATCGAATCAGTCTTTCCAAATTCGTTCTTCCAGCCATATCAATATCGAAATACTGACCTCTGTGGAAAGAATCCAATTCGTCAAAAGCTCCTGCTACAACCAAACTTTCCGCCACTCTTTTATTCATTTGCGAAGGCAGAATTCTTTCAAAGAAATCATAAATATTTTTAAACCTTCCGTTGGCTCTTTCTCTTGTAATACCTTCACTCGGACCTTCACCAATTCCTTTGATAGCTCCCAAACCAAAACGGATCTGTCCTTTTTCGTTTACCGAGAATTTATATTGAGATTCATTCACATCCGGTCCCAAAACATCAACCCCCATACTTTTACAATCTTCCATGAACATGGTAATCGATTCGGTATTGTTAATGTTGTTACTCATTACACTCGCCATATATTCTGCCGGATAATTAGCCTTTAAGTAAGCTGTTTGATACGCAATAAATGCATAACATGTCGAGTGAGATTTGTTGAAAGCATATTCAGCAAAAGCTTTCCAGTCATTCCAGATTTTTTCTAAAGGACCTTCATCGAGATTATTTTTTCTTCCGCCTTCGATAAATTTCGGGTACATTTTATTCAGAACCTCAATCTGCTTTTTACCCATCGCTTTTCTCAAAGTATCGGCTTCACCTTTTGTAAAGTTGGCTAATTTTTGAGACAAAAGCATTACCTGCTCCTGATAAACGGTAATTCCGTAAGTTTCCTTTAAATATTCCTCTGTTTCCGGTAAATCGTAAACAATTTCTTCAATACCGTGTTTTCTGTTAATAAAGTTCGGAATATATTTAATCGGACCTGGTCGATAAAGGGCGTTCATGGCAATAAGATCGGCAAAAACCGTTGGCTTAAGCTCTCTCATGTACTTTTGCATTCCCGGACTTTCATATTGGAAAATCCCAACCGTTCTTCCTTCCTTAAATAATTGATACGTTTTAGTATCATCCAGCGGAATTGTATCTGGATCGATATCTAATCCATGCCTTACTTTTACTAATTTTAAAGCATCTTTAATAATGGTCAAGGTTCGAAGACCCAAAAAGTCCATCTTCAAAAGCCCCGCACTTTCCGCCACCGAGTTATCAAACTGAGACACCAAAATATCGGCATCTTTCGCCGCAATTGTCACCGGTACAAGATTACTAACGTCTTCAGGAGTAATAATTACACCACAAGCATGAATTCCAGTGTTTCTGATACAGCCTTCCATCTTTTTGGCACTCGCCAAAACTCCGTGACGCGCATCATCAGGCGTATTAAGAACATACCTCATCTCATCGACAAGCATCTGTTCTTCAGGTTTTAGCTTATCATATTTTGCTAAAGCTTTTGCAATATTCATCCCTGGACTTGGAGGAATTAGTTTAGCAATATTGTTGGTGTCAGGAATCGGAAGATCCAACACTCTTCCCGCATCTTTAATAGCAGATTTACCACCCAAAACTGAGTATGTAATAATCTGCGCAACCTGATTTTTACCATATTTTTCAACTACCCACTTGATAATTTTATCACGACCTTCATCATCAAAATCGATATCAATATCGGGCATGGAAATCCTTTCAGGATTCAAAAATCTCTCGAAAAGGAGGTCATATTTAATTGGGTCAACGTTGGTAATTCCTGTACAATAAGCAACGGCAGAACCTGCCGCAGAACCACGTCCCGGACCAACCCAAACGCCCATTTTTCTGGCTTCATTACAAAAATCCTGTACAATCAAAAAGTAACCAGGATAACCTGTATTGGCAACTACTTCAAGCTCAAAATCAAGGCGTTCTTTGATTTCAGGAGTAATTCCTGTCGCTTCATATCTTTTTTTCGCACCTTCATAAGTTAAATGAGTCAAATAAGCCATTTCACCACGTTTACCACCATCAATTTCATCTTCAGCATGAATAAACTGTTCCGGAATATCGAATTTTGGAAGTAGAACGTCTCTTTTTAAAGTATAAGGTTTGAATTTTGCCGTAAATTCTTCGTACGCATCAAAAGCATCAGGATAAGCCAGAAATGCTTCTTTTATTTCATGAGAATTTTTAATATAATATTCTCCGGTTGCCAATCCTCTTCTCTTTCCAAAACCTTTTCCTACAGGTGTAGTCAATTTTTCACCGTCTTTGATACAGCTTACAATATCCTGAATATTAGAATCATCTTTATTGGAATAAAAAGTTTCGTTTTGTGCTAATAGTTTAACATTATATTTATCTGCAAAATGCAATAAAACGTCATTTAAATGCTCTTCCTCAGGTAGTTTATGGTTTTGAATCTGAACATAAAAATCATCCTCAAAAGTATCTTTCCACCATTTGAAAAGCTCCTCCCCTTTTTGTTCACCAGTATTTAAAATTGCATCAGGAATATCCCCAAGAATTCCTGAAGTCAAAGCAATTAAACCTTCCTTATATTCAGCAATCAACTCTCGACTAATCCTTGGAACTCCAAAATAAAATCCTTTAAGAAAACCGATACTCGAAAGTTTTGCTAAATTTTTATATCCATTGAAATCCTTCGCCAGCAAAACAACCTGCGTTCTTCTGTCGGGATCATCTTTGGTGAACTGTTTCTGCTCGTAACGGTCTGAAATATAAAATTCACAACCAACCACAGGAATCAACGGTTCCGAAACCGGTTCTTCTTCATTAAATTCCGTTCCGTTTTCTTCTGCTTCCTGTTTTTTAGCTAAATATTCTTTATGCTTTTTTGCACGGTCACCGTTTGCACCTTCTATGGCAGAAACGAATTTAAAAGCACCCATCATATTTCCCAGATCTACCATTCCGACGGCTGGAAAATTATCATCAGTTGCTTTTTTAATTAAATCATTAATGCTTGAAGTCGCCGTTAACGTTGAAAAAACACTGTGATTATCAAAATTGAAATATCTTCCCAAATCGATATCATCAATACTTCCGACATCGGCTTGTTTTTTCTTATTATTAAAATCAGCAACCTGCCTTCTGATAACAATACTGAAAGGCTTTATCGGATCAGGATGAAGAGTTTTAAAATACGCCAACTGATCTTCTGAAGTTTTCAAAACCTCAGCCGGAATGATTCCGATACGCATCATTTCGAAGAAAACTTGAGCCGTTGCATTTACATCGGCTGCAGCGTTATGGGCTTCATCAAATTTATGACCGTATAATTTTTCATACAACTCTTCCAGTTTCGGAGACTTGTATCTTCCGCCTCGACCTCCTCCAAGCTTACAATAATCCGTTCCCAAAATCATGGTATCGGCTCTTGGTTTTTCCTGAAGATTGTCTTTTATATTTTTTCGGTAAAATTCGGCTCCGACAATATTGTAATCAAACTCAACATTGTGCCCGGAAACGACTCTTACTTTTTCTAAAACTTTAGCAAATTCATTTAAAATTTCTTCAAGATCACGACCTTCCTCATTGGCAATTTTTGTTGTGATCCCGTGAATTCTTGCGGCATTGAAGGGAATATCATACCCTTCAGGTTTTATAATGTAATCCTGATTTTCTATTAAAGTTCCGTCATCATCATGCAACTGCCACGCAATCTGTACCATTCTTGGCCAGTTATCAGAGTCTGAAAGCGGAGCGTTGAAATTCTTTGGTAAACCTGTGGTTTCTGTGTCAAAAACTAAATACATGTAATTTTTTCTAGCTTTTAATTAAAAAGAGAATGTAAAGTTACTTCAATTTTTTGTCTTTTGAAATTAGTTTTTATAAATCTCTCCTAATCACAGTATATATATTTGGTAAGCATAATTTATGTTTTTAATTTTAATCCCAATTAAAACAACATGATAATCATTAAATTACCCAAAAACACTAACAATTGTTAGTGTTTTGTTTTTTTGTTTATCTTTGCTTCCTATGGAAAATACACTTCACGAGAAAGTTTCACAGGATATTTTGCTAAAGGCCTACAACCACATGATGCTTGCAAAGGCAATGGCAGACATTTATGAAGAGAACAGAAATGTTACAAAATACGTTCATAGTACATCAAGAGGTCACGAAGCTATTCAATTGGCGACAGCTTATCAGTTAAAAAAAGAAGACTGGATTTCTCCTTACTATAGAGACGAAAGTATACTTTTGGGAATCGGTTTCGAACCTTATCAATTGATGTTGCAGTTATTGGCAAAAGCAGATGATCCTTTTTCAGGAGGTAGATCTTATTATTCTCACCCTTCGAGCAGAGATGAAGACAAACCAAAAATCATTCATCAAAGTTCAGCAACAGGAATGCAGACCATTCCGACGGCGGGAGTTGCTCAAGGGATAAAATATATTCAGGACTTTAATTTACAGCAATTTGAAAACAATCCGGTTGTAATTTGCAGTCTTGGAGACAATTCCGTAACGGAAGGTGAAGTGAGTGAAGCACTTCAGTTTTCAGCTTTACACCAACTTCCTATTATTTTCCTGGTTCAGGATAATGAATGGGGAATTTCTGTAACAAAAGAAGAAGCAAGAACTTGTGATGCTTACGATTTCGTAGCTGGATTTACAGGCTTAAGCAGAATGAGAGTCGACGGAACAGATTTCATTGAAAGCTTCGAAGTGATGAAAAAAGCTGTTGATTTTGTACGAACAGAAAGAAAACCTTTGGTTGTTTGTGCAAAAACAGTTTTAATTGGCCATCATACTTCAGGGGTAAGAAGAGAATTTTACAGAGACGAGGAAGATTTAACCAAACACAGAGCAAAAGATCCGGGAGAAATCCTTAGAAATCAATTGCTTGATGCGGGAGTTGATGAAGAATTACTAAAGCAAATCACTAAAAAAGCCCGTCTTGAAGCTGAAGAAGCATTCGAAAGAGCTCAAAAAGCCGAAGATCCAAAGCCTGAAACAGTGATGCAACATATTTTCGCTCCAACTTCGATTACGGAAGAAGTTGGAACACGCGAACCAGAAGGCGGAGAAAAAATTGTAATGGTTGATGCAGCCATTCACGCAATTCAAGAGATCATGTGGAAGCATCCGGAAGCACTTCTTTACGGACAGGATGTGGGTGAAAGAATTGGTGGAGTTTTCCGTGAAACGGTAACTTTAGGAAAGAAATTCGGAAGTAAGAGAGTTTTCAATACGGCAATTCAGGAAGCGTATATTATTGGTTCTACGACAGGCATGAGCGCAGTTGGTTTAAAACCAATTGTTGAAGTACAGTTTGCAGATTATATTTATCCGGGAATCAATCAGTTGATTACGGAAATTTCAAAATCAAGTTATTTAAGTCAGGGTAAATTCCCTGTGAGTAATATTATTCGTGTTCCGATCGGAGCTTACGGTGGCGGCGGACCTTACCACAGCGGAAGTGTTGAAAGCATTTTAGCAAATATTAAAGGTATAAAAATCGCTTATCCAAGTAATGCAGCAGATTTTAAAGGTTTATTGAAAGCAGCTTATTACGATCCAAATCCGGTTGTAATGTTGGAGCATAAAGGTTTGTATTGGAGCAAAGTTCCAGGAACGGAAGATGCAAAAACGATTGAACCAGCAGAAGATTATATTTTACCTTTCGGAAAAGGAAAAGTAATCATCGAAGCAGATAAAGAAGAAACTGAAAAAGGCAGAACTTTATTGGTGGTAACTTATGGAATGGGCGTTTATTGGGCAAAAGAAGCCGCAAAAAACTTTAACGGAAGAGTTGAAGTAATTGACTTGAGAACATTAATTCCTCTTGATGAAGAATTGGTTTTCGAAAGAGTAAAAGCTCATGGAAAATGTATCGTTCTAACGGAGGAACAATTGAACAATTCATTTGCAGAAGCATTCGCGCACAGAATTTCTAAGAATTGTTTTAAATATCTTGATGCTCCGGTAGAAACTATAGGATCTTTGGATACTCCTGCAGTTCCTATCAACTTAGTTCTGGAAAAAGAAATGCTTCCGAACGCTGAAAAACTTTCTGCAAAAATTGAAGAAATGCTGAAATATTAATTCAGACAAAAAATAAATAAGACCTCTAAAATATTTTAGAGGTTTTTTTTGTGTCTATTTGTTAATTTTTAATAACTTGGATTACAAATTTCAGGAACACTCATGATTACTACAAAATACATCAATTACAAACAAGTTTTGAACTTATCGGGAATTCACTTGATCTGGATTTCCATCTGGTGTACATTAATTACATTTTTATTTCACTTTTTTCATTGGGAATGGATGATCATTCCTTGGGTTCCTGTTGCATTGATCGGTACTGCGGAAGCTTTTTTAGTCGGTTTTAAAAATAATCAGGCGTATGACAGATTGTGGGAAGCCAGAAAAATATGGGGTGGAATTGTGAATTCAAGCAGAGCTTTTGCTTCAATGATTTACGCTTTTGATACTAAAAATGAAGAAGTCGGAGCTTTTGATCTTGAAGACCGAAGAAAGAAAATTGTATATCGTCATATTGCGTGGCTTTATCAATTTCGGGAACAGCTTTTGGTTCCTACGGAATGGGAGCATATTAAAGCAGAAGAAGAGCATTCCCATCATATCAATCACAAACGAAACAGATTGATTAAAGCAGGGTTTCCGGACTATGGAAGAACACCTATTTTCCTTAATAAATATCTTTCGGAAGAAGAAGTTGAACTTCAATCTCATTATAAAAATTTTGCAACTTATTTAGTTTCACAGCAGGCAAAAGATGTGAATGATTTAAAAAATATCGGAGCTATTTCGGATTTCAATCAGACACAACTACAGACTTGTTTGAATGAATTCTACGGTTTTCAGGGACAGGCTGAAAGAATTAAGAAATTCCCTTCTCCTAGACAGTTTGCGAGTACAGCTTTTGTTTTCAATGTTCTTTTTATCATGTTGCTTCCGCTTGGTTTAGTGAGTGAATTTGCCAAATTGGGCGATTGGGGAATCTGGACTTCTATCCCGTTCTGTATTACAATCGGCTGGATTTACATTATCATGGAATTGGTTGGAGATTATTCAGAAAATCCATTTGCAGGATTAATGTTTGACGTTCCGATACTTTCTATCTGCAGAACGATCGAAATTGATCTCTTACAAATGGCAGGAGAAACAGATCTTCCGGATCCGATTGCTTCTAAAAATGGAGTTTTAGTTTAAAAAAAGGACTATGCAAAAATTAATAACTATTTTTTTAATATTTATAAGTTTAAAAATATTTTCTCAGACTTATAAACTATATCAAACAGATAACATTCATAACCAATTAAAGCTAAATACTAAAACTGGTGAAATTTATCAAGTCCAAGATGATGGACAAACTTTTATAGTTAAAGAAGTGATTACTCCAAATAATAACAAACCTAATAGATATAAATTATATAAAACAACAAATATTTGGACTTATATACTTGTTGATCAATTTTCAGGAAAACTTTGGCAATGTCAATATAGCATAAAAGGATCCGATTATATATCTTCATGGATAATAAATGCCGAAGAACTTTCTGAAACTGAAACTAATAAATTTACAATTCAACCTCTTACGAGTATGTATCAGTTTTATCTTATAAATGATGAAAATGGAGAAATGTGGAAGTTTCAATGGACAACCAAAGGCGATGATTATCGTTGGATTCAAAAACAGTAAAATTTACAAAACAATCGCCGTAGTATTTTTAACCTCAGAGATCATAAAAGAACTGTGGGTACTTGCAATATGCTGCAAAGTCGTCAATTTTGACAACATAAAATTGCGGTAATCCTCCATATCTTTTACCCCGATTTTTAAGATATAATCATAATCTCCACTTACATGAAAACACTCTGTAACTTCCTGTAAATTCATCACTTCTTTTTCAAATTGAAGAACATATTCTTTTTTATGCTGTGTTAATTTCACATGACAAAGCACAATAAAATCTCTGTTGATTTTATGCCGGTCGAGAATTGCAACATATTTGGAAATCACACCTGTATTTTCCATTTTTTTAATGCGTTCATAAACAGCAGTAACAGATAAACCTAGCTTATAAGACAGTTCTTTGGTAGTTTGTTTGGAATCTTCCTGCAAAAAAAGAAGCAGTTTTTTATCAATTTCATCGAAGCTCATAGATAAATTTTTGTTAAATGTTTATGATTTTCAAATATAATAAACTTTTATTCTTTTAAATTAATTTCAACTAGATTTATATTCTATTAAATCAATTTTATGTTGTAATCATTATTAAACTTATTCATATTTATCGCAGAAAAATCTAAGTACAATATGAAAGACTTTAATGCAGCCAACGAAATATATTTCGGTGAATTTGGTGGAGTAAATCCATCAATTTCAGACAGTTCAACATATACTTTTCTTTCTGCAAAAACAATGTTTGATACATTTGAAGGAAATGCAGAAGGATGTTATTTATATTCAAGACATTCATCCCCAATGAATCTGTATCTTTCACAGGCATTAGCCAAACTGGAAAATACAGAAACTGCAAACGTTACTGCATCGGGAATGGGAGCAATAACTTCTGTTCTTATGCAGGTTTGTAAAAGCGGAGATCACATTATTTCCAGCAGAACAATTTACGGTGGAACGTATGCTTTTATGAAAAATTTTCTTCCTCCATTTAATATCAAAACAACTTTCGTAGATATCAATAATTTTGAATCTATCGAAAATTCAATCAATGAAAACACAAAAATTATATATTGTGAAAGTGTAAGCAACCCGCTTTTGGAGGTTGCAGATTTGAGAAAGTTATCAGAGATCTGTAAAAAACACAACTTAAAACTGATCGTTGATAATACTTTCTCACCACTTTCCATCTCTCCGACTTTGTTGGGAGCGGATATTGTAATCCATTCATTAACGAAATTTATTAACGGAAGCAGCGATACGGTAGGCGGTGTTTACTGTGGAACTCAGGAATTTATTAATGATACCAAAAACGTAAATAATGGAGCTTGTATGTTATTAGGTCCGACAATGGATAGTTTTCGTTCAGCAAGTATTCTGAAAAATCTTAGAACGCTTCACATTAGAATGAAGCAACACAGCTACAACGCAATGTATTTGGCGGAAAGATTTGAACAGGACGGACTAAAGGTTTCTTATCCCGGATTAAAATCCCACAAAAACCACGAATTAATGAAAAGTATGATGCATGAAGAATACGGATTCGGTGGATTATTAACTTTAGACGCAGGAACGACCGACAAAGCCAATGAATTAATGGAATTGATGCAGCAGGAAAACTTAGGTTATTTAGCGGTAAGTTTAGGATTTTACAAAACTTTATTCTCTTGCTCAGGAAGCTCAACATCTTCTGAAATTCCGGAAGAAGAACGTGCCACAATGGGAATTTCCGACGGATTGATCAGATTCTCAATTGGTCTGGATCATGATATCATACGAACCTACGAAAAGATGAAGGAATGCATGGTAAAAACAGGCGTTCTCAACCATGAAACCATCTCTATATTCTAATTATTGTTAATAAAAGCTGTTGTGATTCGACAGCTTTTGTTTTACATTAATTTTTATGAAAATGCTTCGGGAAGGCATCTTCCGGTTTCATTCTGAAAATATTTAATAAAATCCATGATTTTAAGAAACCATAACCATAAGAAAACATTTGAATATAGGTGGAAATTACTGCCATTCCTGCAATACTTGCGTTTTTAGTCATAATTAATGCGTGGAACAACACCATAAAAGTGTACAATCCGTAAAAAACCAAAATAATTCCTTTTCCCAGAATAAAATATTCTAAAAACCCCATTACATATCCTAATAGAAATAAGGTCGGAAATGCAAATGAAATTTTCACATAATTTGGATGTCTTTGATTCAAAATCGGTCTTGCACAACCAAACTGATAGACTTGTTTTGAAAACTTTCCAAAATCTACTCTGCGTTTGTGATAGACTGCAATAGTATCAAAAAATGCCGTCGTAAAGCCATTTTCCCAAAGGGTCATTGATAAATCAGGATCCTCTCCTATTCTCATTTCAGAAAATCCACCAACTTTTTCGAAAACCTCCTTTTTCACACCCATATTAAAACTTCTGGGCTGAAATTTTGAAACTGCTTTTTTATTTCCTCGGATTCCTCCTGTTGTGAAAACCGAAGTCATAGAATAGGAAATTGCTTTCTGCATCAGGTTGAAACCTTTATGTGCTTTATCGGCACCACCAAAGGCATCACAAGGGATTTCCACAATGCCTTTTTTAATATTTCCGATATAATCTTTCTCTACAATCACGTCGCTGTCTACAAAAACCAACCATTCATTTTGCGCTCTTCTGGCTCCGTAATTTCTTGACAAGCCAGGTCCTGAATTATCTTTTCTGAAATATTTTATCGTTAAAAATTCTTCAAATTTCGCAATCGTAGGTTTTAAATCGATTAAAGAACCATCATCTACAATAATGATTTCAAACCCTTTATCCGTCTGTGCAGTAAGAGAAGTCAGAAGCTCGAAAAGTTCGTCTTTACGATTAAAAATGGCAACGATAATGGAAATTGTAGGTTTCAAATCTGAAAATTTTTCAAAATTACTTATTCACGGATGAATGCGCAAACTTGTTTTGCTATAATTAAACGGAATGCACAAGAAAATAATATCCGAAATTTAAATTTATCTTTTTTGATACTTATTGCGCAATCCTTCGAGAACCTCAGGATGACATTGCTAATACTAAATTTTAATTAAATATAATTGGATAAATCGATTTAAATTCAAACTGAAACTTTAAACAAAACAATTTGGCATTTTAAACAAAATCAAAAATAGATACCCACTTTAACTTTGTCTCAGCAAAATTTTAAAACAATTTAAAAATGAGACTTAATCAATTACAACAGCCAATCAATTCAGGTTTTAATGCACAATCAACAACACAGGATGTTATCAAAGGAATTGATCTTTCGGGAAAAATAGTAATCGTTACAGGTGGTTATGCAGGAATTGGTCTTGAAACTACAAAAACTTTGACAAAAGCAGGAGCAACCGTGATCGTTCCGGCAAGAGATCTTGAAAAGGCAAAGAAAAATCTTAAAGGAATTGAAAACATTGAAATTGAAAAATTAGATCTAATTGATCCGAAATCTATCGATGCTTTTGCTGAAAAATTTCTTTCTTCGGGCAGAAAATTAGATTTATTAATTAACAATGCCGGAATTATGTGGGTTCCTTTGCAAAGAGACAGCCGCGGAATTGAGTCACAATTGGCAACGAATTATTTATCACAATTTCATCTTACCGCAAAATTATTTCCGGCACTGAAAAAAGCAGATACCGCAAGAGTAATCAGTGTTTCGTCTTACGGACATCAGATGTCGCCTTTTGATTTTGAAGATCTTAATTTTGAGAACAGAGAATATCAGACTTTGGCGGGTTACGGACAATCAAAAACAGCATGTAATTTATTCTCTGTTGCTTTGGATGAGAGAGCAAAAAAATTCAATATCAGAGCTTATTCTCTTCATCCCGGTTCTGTTTACGGAACAGATTTGGGGAGAGAAGAACCGATCGATTTATATATTCAGATGGGAACTCATGATAAAGACGGAAAAATAAAGCCTGAAGTAGAAGCCAAATTAAAAACGATTCCACAAGGTGCGGCAACAACGGTTTGGTGTGCGACAAGTCCGCTTCTTGAAAACATTGGCGGAGTCTATTGTGAAAATTGCGACATTGCAGAGATCGACAACGGGCAAATCGAGCACAGATATGATGAACCATCGACAATCAGAGGAGTTCAGCCTTATTCCATTGATGCTGAAAGTGCAGAAAACCTTTGGAAATTGAGCGAAGAAATGATTGGTATAAAATTCGACGTGAAATAATTTCTTTTAGTTAAATTTATCCTTGAAAATGATTCAATAATGGATTTTCATATTAAATATATCACTCCGGACATTAAACTTTCCACTTACGATGATAAACTCTTCAAAACGGAAACGGTTTTTGAATTCCATATGCTGGTTTGGTTTATTTCCGGAGAGACGAAAATTATTCAGGCTGATAAATCTTATCTTTTCAAAGCCGGAGATATTTTTCTAATTCCCAGAAATCATTTGGCGACGATCATCAATTATCCTAAAAACGGACTTCCGCATAAAGCTGTTGTAATGCACCTTACGAAAGAAAAATTAAAGGATTTTTATTCAAATATCGAAATTCCGGAGAAAAATATTCATCAAGAAGTCAAAATTCACAGTTTCGACAAACATCCTTTGTTAGAAAGTTGTCTGGCTTCTTTGATTCCTTATTTTGATATGAAAGATTCTTTTCCGGAAAATATTGCTTCCTTAAAAATCACAGAAGCAATAAGTATTTTAAGGGAAATTGATAAAAATATAGATTCTGTTTTGGCTGATTTTGAAGAACCCGGAAAAATTGATCTGGTGAATTTTATGGAGAAAAATTATATGTTTAATATGTCCTTGGAAAGATTCGGATATTTAACGGGAAGAAGTTTATCTACTTTTAATAGAGATTTTCGGAAGATTTTTCTCACGACACCTCAACGTTGGCTTACTCAAAAACGTTTAGAATTAGCCTATTATCATTTAATTGAAAAAAATAAAAAACCATCGGATGTTTTTATGGAGGTCGGTTTTGAAGATCTTTCGCATTTTTCTTTTGCTTTTAAGAAACAGTATGGTTTTGCACCGTCTCTTGTGAAGTAGAAATAAAGACTGCTACAAAATTAAGCAGTCTTTATTTGTCTCTTTTTTTATTAGATCCTCCAGAAAATATGAAATCTAAAAGATCAAGAATAATATCTATAAAGTCGAATGCATTCCAAGACATAATTTGAGTTTTGACAAAAATAAAAAACCTTCCGTAAAAAGGAAGGTTTTGATATTATTTTTCTTCTAGCTTATGTACTTTCTTCGTTCCCTCATACATCTCATACTGCAAAAATCTCGTTTCCAATTTCCCATTGAAAAGCTTGATTTTTCTTGACGGGCGAAGACCAATTTTCTTCACCGCTTCAAGATCAGAAGAAATCAGCCAAGCCAATGTGTTCGGATAATGAGTTTTGAAGGTATCTCCTATTTTCTTGTAGAAATCATCATCATTAATAGAAATTCTCTCATCATAAGGCGGATTGAAAACCATTAATAACGGGAAAAGTTCTTTTTTAGAATCAAAGAAATTCTGTCTTGTTACCTCGATAACATCTTCCATTTCAGCTGCTTCGATATTTGCTCTTGCAGCATTCAGCATTTTTCCATCGATATCGTAACCAACGATTTTTCCGTTAAACTCTCTTACACGATTGATTCTGAATTCTTTAATTGTTTTAAATAAATCAGCGTCATAATTTTTCCAGTTCTGGAAAGCAAATCCTCTTCTGAAAATCTGCGCCGGAAGATCCAGTGCAATCATTGCTGCTTCGATCAAAAGTGTTCCGGAACCGCACATCGGGTCAAGGAAGTTACCTTTTCCGTCCCAACCAGCCAGTTGAAGCATTCCGCTCGCCAAAACTTCGTTAATAGGTGCTTCTCCCTGTTCTCTTCTGTATCCTCTTTTAAACAAAGCATCACCCGAAGAATCCAAAGATATTGTTACCAATTCCCTATCGATATGAAGGTGAAATTTGATATCCGGATTTCTCGGCTCTACATTAGGACGCCTTTTAAATTTATCCTGAAAATAATCAACAATTGCATCTTTCATTTTCAAAGTCACGAATTGTGAATGCTTGAACGTTTCAGAATTTACCGTTGCATCGATCGCAAAAGATTGGTCAACATCCATGAACTGTTCCCATTCCATTTTAAAAAGCCTGTCATAAAACTGATGTTGATTGAAAGCCTTAAATTCATGAATCGGAACTAAAATTTTTAAAGCCGTTCTTGCAGAATAATTAATTTTATAAAGAAAGCCTAAATCACCTTCGCAATTTACCGCACGATTTTTAACCTCAACATTTCTTCCGCCCAATTTTTTGATCTCTTCAGCCAAAATTTGTTCTAATCCGAAGAAAGTTTTTATCTGAATCTGTATATTTTCTATATTCATTTTGCAAAAATAAACAATTTTAATTGTTGGTTGTCAGTTTATAGTTGATAGAAATCGTGGCAACTGATAAAAACCATCGGCAAACAACGATGAACTATCAGTCAAAAAACACTATTTTTGCATCATGGAATGGTTTGAATCTTGGTTTGATACACCTTATTATCACTTGCTTTACAGTAACAGAGACTATACAGAAGCGGAAAACTTCATTACAAAACTGACTGCAGATCTGCAGCTTCCGCCGAATTCTAAAATAATTGATCTGGCTTGCGGAAAAGGAAGACATTCCGTTTTTCTAAATAAACTAGGTTACGATGTTTTAGGGCTTGATCTTTCGAGACAAAGTATAGAATTTGATAAACAGTTTGAAAACCAGACCTTACTTTTCGATGTTCATGATATGAGAAACCCGATTGACGCTGATCCGATGGATGCAGTTTTCAATTTATTTACAAGCTTCGGATATTTTGACAATGAAAATGATGATAAAAAGGTTTTTCAGTCTGTTTACAATGTGCTAAAACCAGGAGGTTTTTTTGTTTTGGATTATCTTAATGAGGAATATGTAAGAAAAAATATCGTTCCTGAATCGTTAGTAAAAAGAGGAGATATAGAATTCAAAATTTGCAAAAAAATTGAAGGCAGACATATCGTTAAGGATATTCAATTCGAGGCGGATGGGAAATCTTATCATTTCTTCGAAAAAGTGAAGCTTCATACATTGGAAGCCATTAATTCTTACGCAACAGACTGCGGTTTCGAAAGAGTAAAAATTTGGGGAGACTATCAACTGAATGAATTTAATAAAGAAACAGCTTTACGTTGCATTAATTTATTTAAGAAAAAATAATGATAACAGTACTTTTACTGATTTTGAGTGTCGTTACAGGAGTATTTCTGGGAAAACATTTTGGTAAAAAAGAAAAACTGGCAAAAAATTTATTGATTCTAAGTGCCGGATTTCTGATTACGATCTGTCTGAATGAAGTATTTCCAGAGGTTTATAATTCTGAAGTTGGCAGCAATTTGGGGATTTTCGTCATTGGCGGAGTATTGCTTCAAATGATTTTGGAAGCTTTAACCAAAGGATTCGAACACGGACATTTTCATCATCACAGCGAACATAATATTCTTCCCGTTGCTTTAATGGTGGGACTTTTCATTCATGCATTTATCGAAGGAATTCCTTTGGCAAATGAAGAACATGAATTTTCACCTTATCTTTTAGGAATTGTATTTCACAACCTTCCTATTTCGTTTATTTTGGGAGCTTTTCTGTTTAACAGACATGGAGAATCCAAATCTACACCATCTTATCCGTCGTTATTGATCATCGCTTTATTTGCACTGGCTTCACCGATGGGAATGTTGTTAGGAAATTATTTTAATCCTGATCTACAACCTTATTTCTTAGCAATCGTAGGAGGTATTTTCTTACATATTTCTTCTGTGATTATTTTCGAAAGCAATAAGAATCACAACATCGACTGGATAAAAATCGGTCTGGTGATTTTGGGTGTTTCTCTGGCATTAATCATGCATCTTTTCCACAGCCATTCTCATGTGGGACATCAACATTAATTCAATTATATAAAAAATAAAAGCTCCGAACTAAAATTCGGAGCCTCCATTTAATCACTTATTACACATTCGGGAAATTAAAATTTCCAACCGAACGTAAGAAAGAAATTGTTTCTGACATTCTTCACATCCGATACTGCATAAGCATCGCTTGAGATCAGACGGTTTGGTGAATAATATCCTGCTTCATAATTACTGTCAACCGTACCGTACAAGAACGGATTGCTATATTTTGAAGTTATATTTTGATAAGACGCATCGATATAGAATGATTTGAAATCATATCCAAGACCGAAAGACAAAGCATTTCTGTCATTTAAGATCAGATTATTGTAAGATTGATCACCTGCAACGCCATTATTATCGTATCTGCTTACTGTTAATGCATCAAAAGGACTTGAAGCATAAGAATACCCTCCTCTCAATCTGAATTGTTTCACTCTATATTCCGCACCAATCTTTAATTCTGATAAATTTTTATAATTATCTTTAAAGAAATCGTTCAATTCTGTTTCTGCATCTCCGTATACTTTATACTTAGGCTTTGTTAATCCAAGAGTATAGTCAACGTTCAAAGCAAAACTTTTGCTAGCGATGAAAGCTGCACTCACAGTTGCTTTTAGTGGAGAAGTTAATTTTCTGTTTTCAACTGCATAATCATCTCCGTAAATAGGATCGTTATAGAAATTGTAACTTCTATCGATATTCCAGAATGTCGGAGTTTCTAAAGCTGCCCCTAATCTGAAGTTTGGACTTAATTTCCCGATGACCCCTAATGAAGCCGAGAAACCGTTCCCTTTTTCATAAAAAGGTGTATTCTGTTTACTGAAAGTTTCTGAACTACCATTGGACAAAGAATTGAAAATAGCCGTATCAGACTGATCTATTGATGAATTTAGGAAGTTTAATCCTGCACCAATGTATAAATTATTGTTATAATTTGCACCTACCCCAAAGCTTGTTTTTGATAAATAACCATATCTGTCATAAGCATGTCTTCCGAAAGAAGAACTGTTAGTTGCATCAAAATCATAGACAAGATTACTATTTCCGGGAGTTTCAACATAGTTTTCAATGGACTGATTTGAATAGTTTACCCCAATATTGATAAACTTCCAAGCACTTTCAGTCATTAATTGAAAAGTCATTACGCCTCCTAAATTTCCAAGATCTCCTTTATTAATGCTGTATCCATAAGATGAACCTGCGTAAGAAGATGTATTCTTATTGTTTGTAATAGACAATGTCCCTGAAACTTCTCCTGAAATCGCAACTCCCAAACCGGCAGGGTTGGTAAGTAATGAATTCGCATCACCTCCTAAGGCTCCATTGGAACCTGCCATTGCATTAAACTTAGCAGAACCTACATTTGGAGCATTAGAATAAACATCTACAGTATTTCTTATCACAGAAACATCTTGAGCCTGCGCAAAAAATGCTGCAGAAATGCTCATTATTGCTAAAGATTTTTTTAACATTATTTTTTTGAATAGTTATTAATTTTAAAATTATCTACCACCTCTGAAGCCACCGCCTCCACCGCCGCCGGATCTAAATCCGCCACCGCCGCCGCTTCCTCCACCGAAGCCACCGCCTCCTGATCTGAAGCCGCCTCCGCTGTTAGAATTGTTGAAGCCACCGCTGTTGTTTCTGAAACCGCCGTCATTTCTTGGCTGAGATTGTTGTGGATAATTATAGCTTGGTCTTGGCTGATTTTGGCTTTGACCACGGAATCCACCTTGCTGTCTTACTCCACTTTGGTTATTTTGACCTCTGAATCCACCGTTAGCATTTCCTTGTCTGAAACCACCACCGTTGTTTCCTCTGAAGCCGCCATTTGCAGTATTTCCTTGTCTGAACCCTCCATTACTATTGTTATTTCTTCTGAAACCACCGGAATTCATGCCATATTTATTCGCAAAACTTCCGTTGTAAGTATTGAAACCTCTTCCGTTTGCACCACTCCTTCTGTAGTTAGGATAATAATATCCGCCTCCATAGTATCCGCCGTAGCCACCCCAATAAGGGTATCCGTAGCCATATCCGTAATATCCGCCGTAACCCCAGTATGGATTATAACCGCCCCAATATGGTGAGTAACCCCATCCCACATTCCAGCCGCCGCCCCAACCCCATGAGCTTCCCCATGAAAGTCCAAGACCCCAACCGTAACCGCCATAGCCTCCATATCCCCAATAAGGATTATAGCCATACATTCCGCCCCATCCCCATGAATTATCATAGTAGTTTGTCTGATTTCCTGCATAGCTTCCCCAATCAGAATCTGTTGCCGTAGCATTGGTATTCCAGTTGTAGTTATTCCAATCATCGTATCTGCCTTCTCTCGAGTTAGCTTCCGCATTTTGGATAATGTTTGAATCATCCTGATAGTAATTGTAATCTTCTCCTACTCTGTTTCCTCTGTCATTAATAACAACTCCTTCAGGCAGTGTATCTTTATTTGGGTCGTAGTAAACGCCATCTGTCTCGCTGTAGCCGCCCATCTGAGCGCCGCAAGACACAAGTAATAATCCACCTGATATAGCTAAAATCCCTTTAGACTTTAGCATACCAAGCAAATTTTTATGTATATTTCTTTTCATGATAACGTAAAAATTTTTAATTTAAATTATATTTGCAATCTGTACCAAAAATGTACCAAAGCACCGGTACAAAAATCTATCAAAAATAGATTTTTATTTTTAGATAACAATAATAGGAAAAAGTTAAAAAAATTAAAAAAAATAATGGCAAAATTAACCTCAAGAAGCGAAGATTACAGCAAATGGTATAATGAGTTGGTTGTAAAAGCCGATTTAGCTGAAAACTCAGGAGTAAGAGGATGCATGGTTATAAAACCATATGGCTATGCAATCTGGGAGAAAATGCGTGACGAAATGGATAAAAAATTCAAAGAAACAGGTCACGTGAATGCTTATTTCCCGCTTTTTGTGCCCAAGAGCTTATTTGAGGCTGAGGAAAAAAATGCAGAAGGTTTTGCAAAAGAATGTGCTGTTGTTACTCATTACAGATTAAAAACAGATCCAAATAATCCATCAAAATTAATTGTAGATCCCGATGCAAAATTGGAAGAAGAATTGATTGTTCGTCCTACTTCGGAAGCAATTATCTGGAATACTTATAAAAACTGGATTCAATCTTACAGAGATCTACCTATATTAATCAATCAATGGGCAAATGTTGTTCGTTGGGAGATGAGAACGCGTCTTTTCTTAAGAACAGCAGAATTTTTATGGCAGGAAGGTCATACTGCTCATGCTACAAAAGAGGAAGCAGTTGAGGAAGCTGAAAAAATGAACAAAGTATATGCAGATTTTGCAGAAAACTTTATGGCAATGCCGGTAATTCAAGGGCTTAAAACACCGTCTGAAAGATTTGCAGGAGCTGATGAAACTTATTGTATTGAAGCATTAATGCAGGATGGAAAAGCTCTTCAGGCTGGAACTTCTCACTTCCTTGGACAGAATTTCGCAAAAGCATTTGATGTAAAATTCACTAATAAAGAAGGAAAAATAGAACACGCTTGGGCGACATCTTGGGGAACTTCAACTCGTTTGATGGGAGCTTTAATTATGACTCACTCTGATGATTTCGGATTGGTATTGCCTCCGACTTTGGCTCCTATCCAGGTGGTGATCGTTCCTATCTTTAAAGGTGAAGAACAATTAGAACAAATCAGTCAGGTTGCTTTGGAGATCCAGGCTAAACTGAGAGCGAAAGGAATTTCTGTGAAATTTGATAATGATACTCAAAACAAACCGGGATGGAAATTCGCGGAATATGAATTGAAAGGTGTTCCTGTAAGAATCGCAATGGGACCAAGAGATTTGGAAAACAATTCTGTAGAAATTGCAAGAAGAGATAATTTGACAAAAGAAGTTCGTGCTATCGAAGGTTTGGATTCTTATATTGAAGAATTATTAAAAACAATCCAGCAAGATCTTTATACTAAAGCTGTAAACTTCAGAAAAGACAACATTACAAAAGTTGATACTTATGAAGAATTTAAAACTGTCCTTGAAGAAAAAGGAGGATTTATCTATGCGCATTGGGATGGAACAGCGGAAGAAGAAGAGCAAATTAAGGACGAAACTAAAGCTACTATCAGATGTATACCTTTAGATCATGACATTGAGGAAGGTGTATCATTAATATCAGGAAAACCATCTAAAAGACGAGTTTTATTCGCAAAAGCGTACTAAAAACTTAACATAATAAATTATTAAATCTGCAAAAATTCACGAATTTTTTGCAGATTTTTTTTGAAAATTGATATTTGGACTGTTTTTTGTTTAAATTTATTCCAACATTAATCTTTAAAATAAATTTATTATGTCTTTAAACGTTATTGATTTAATTAAAGGACAATTAGGTCCCGCTTTAGTATCTCAGGCTGCATCACAGTTCGGAGAAAGCGAATCAGGTATTTCAAAAGCAATCGGAGGTTTATTACCTGCAATTGTAGGAGGTTTAGCAAATAATTCAGACAATCCGGCTGTTTTAGATGCCATTACTAATGCTTCTTCAAATGGAATTTTAGGAAATCTGATGGGAAATTCTTCCAATAATTCATGGATTACGAGTTTATTGTCATTGCTTTTTGGTGATAAACAGAGTGGATTAGTTAACTCAATTGCGACTTTTGCAGGAGTAAGTAACAACACTTCCAGTTCATTATTGAATTTGGTTACAGGAGCTACAGTTGGATCAATTGGAAAATACGCAGCTGATAATAATTTAGACAAATCAGGAATTTCAAGTTTATTGAGTGACCAAAAAGGAATTGTTTCTTCATTATTACCTGCGGGACTTTCTTTAGCTTCTCTAAATATTGGAGACTGGGCTAAAGGATACAAGTTTGATAACGATAATGATACAATTAAAACACCCGTTGCAGAAGAGCCGAAAATTCAGGTTACAAGAAGCACAGCTCCTAACGGGACTTTCCCTGAAAGAAACAATAATGACGGAGGCGGTTCTATCTGGAAATGGTTGCTTCCTCTATTGCTTTTAATTGCTGTCTCATATTTTATCTGGAAACAATGTGAGAAGAAAGAAACTACAACGACTACATCTGTAACAGATTCAGGTAAAGTTGTAACTGATACAGCAAATGCAGTTTCACCAGCCGATACAATGGCAACTACTGTAACAACTACAAAAGTTGACGAAAATATTGATTTAAACGGTGTAACATTAAAAGGTTATAAAGGCGGAATGGAAGATCAAATGATTACTTTCCTAAAATCCGGAGGTTACAAAAATGCTAAAGATGATGCTGCTTTAAAAGATACTTGGTATAATTTTGACCATGTAAACTTCAAATTAGGTAGTGCTAGTGAATTAGAAGCAGGTTCTGAAGGACAATTACAAAATTTAATCGCAATTTTAAAAGCTTTCCCTGAAACAAAAGTAAAAATCGGAGGATATACTGATAAAACAGGAGACGAAGCTAAAAATCAAAAATTATCTGCAGACAGAGCAAACTTCATCAAATCTTGGTTAGACAAACAAGGTGTAGGTGCACAGGTTGCAGGAGCAGACGGATACGGAAGTAAATTTGCAACAGTTGATGCGAAAGCATCTGATGCAGAAAGAGCAGTTGACAGAAAAATGGCTGTAAGATTTACAAAATAATCTTTAACAACATAAAAATCAGAATCCCGAGAAGTATTTTTTCGGGATTTTTCTTTTTGTGATTTTGTGGTTTTCATTTATTTAATTACATTTGTTAGTCATTTCTAACATTTATGAATTTGAATTTAAAAAACGCCTGGCGAAAAGATAAAACATCTCACTCTTTATCAGAAGTTTATTCTTCGGTCAAAGTTCCTAAAAATGCAAGTTTTTGGAGAAAATATCTGGCTTTTGCAGGACCCGGATTAATGGTTGCAGTCGGATATATGGATCCCGGGAATTGGGCTACAGATATTGCCGGGGGTGCACAATTTGGCTATACCCTGCTTTCCGTGATTTTGATTTCCAATATTTTTGCAATGGTTTTGCAGCATTTGTCTGTGAAATTGGGCGTTGTTGCAGAAAGAGATTTGGCGCAGGCTTGCAGAGATCATTTTGGTCCGAAAACCAATTTCATGCTTTGGATCTTCTGTGAAATTGCAATTGCAGCTTGTGATCTTGCCGAAGTTATCGGTTCTGCGATTGCTTTAAACCTACTTTTCCATATTCCTCTCACTTGGGGAATCGTGATTACCACAGTAGATGTTTTAGTCATTCTTTTACTTCAGTCAAAAGGATTTCGATGGATCGAAAGTATTGTTGGCGGATTAATTTTCATTATCCTTGCGTGTTTTATTTACGAATTGGTGATTTCTCAACCCGCAATAAACGAACTTTTAGGAGGATTGGTTCCTCAAAAGGAAATCATTCAGAATCCGGCAATGCTTTATATTGCAATTGGAATTTTAGGAGCAACAGTAATGCCTCACAACTTATATTTACACAGTAGTATTGTTCAGACAAGAGATTATGAACGCAATCGAGAAGGTAAAAAGGAAGCAATAAAATTTGCAACTTTAGACAGTACTGTTTCTTTGATGTTGGCATTTTTCATTAATGCTGCTATTTTAATTTTAGCTGCCGCAACTTTTCATGTTACAGGAAACAAACACGTTGCAGATATAAACGATGCTTATAAGATGCTGACTCCAATTTTGGGAGCTTCCATGGCGAGTATTGTTTTTGCAATTGCTTTATTGGCTTCCGGACAAAATTCTACATTAACAGGAACTCTTGCCGGACAAATCGTAATGGAAGGTTTTTTAAATATCAGATTAAAACCGTGGTTAAGACGTTTAATTACAAGATTAATCGCTGTAATTCCTGCCCTGATTGTCGCTATTCTTTACGGTGAAGAAGGAACAACTGAATTATTGGTCTTGAGTCAGGTAATTTTATCGATGCAGTTAAGTTTTGCCGTCGTTCCGTTAGTAATGTTTACAAGTGATAAAGCCAAAATGGGCGAATTTGTAAATAAACCATTTCTTAAAACCTGTGTCTGGATCATTTCATTCGTCATTATTATTTTGAACCTTTATCTTTTGTATCAAACATTTTTTGGAAAATAGTTTGATGTAAACTTTATATTTTTTTAGGAGCTATTTCCCGCTTTCCGTTGCAATCTTTTTTTTCAAAAAAGGATTTCCACTGCAATCGGGGCTAAGATTTTTGTCCATTTCTCAACATTCCTGAATAACCGCAAAGGTTATCATTTCGTATAAATTCAGGCTCATTTTGTAGAGATCAAATTTTGAAAATCATTGTTAAGATTCTTCCAGAATGGCAAACTTGATGAATGACGACTTAATTTAATGTTTTTATAAAGATTGCTTCGTCGCTTCGCTCCTCGCAATGACGAAGACTCATTATTTATAATAAATTACAATTTCTGCCTAAATGTCATGCTTTTTTCTTTGGCAAAGTGTTTGTCAATAATAAGGAAAATAAATATTGAATTATGGAAAATCAGGATATTAACGAAGAAAGCATCAATAATCAACAAGATACGAATATTCAAAACGAAGCTACAACGGAAGAAAATGTGACAGCAAAACCAACTCCAGAAGAACTTTTGGCAGAAGAAAAAGACCGTTACATCAGATTGTACGCTGAATTCGAAAATTATAAAAAAAGAACAAGCAAAGAGAAGATGGAATTCTTCCAATATGCCAATCAGGATATGATGGTTTCTATGCTTGGCGTTTTGGATGATTTTGAAAGAGCTATCAAAGAAATCGCTAAAAATGGAAATCCTGCCGATCTACAAGGTGTTGAATTAATTTATAATAAATTCAAAAGTAAACTGACTGAAAAAGGACTGAAAATAATGGAAGTAAGAGCTGGAGACAGTTTCAACGTAGATTTCCATGAGGCTATCACTCAGATTCCTGCACCTTCAGAGGATCTGAAAGGGAAAATCGTAGATGTAATCGAAACAGGATATACTTTAGGTGATAAAGTGATTCGTTTTGCAAAAGTAGTTACGGGTAACTAAATAATAAATGATAAATGATGAGTGGTAATTGATAGTTTCAACATCATTCTTAATATCTTTTATCATTTATCGAAAATCAATTATAATATATCATGTCAAAAAAAGATTATTACGAGGTTCTTGAGATCAGCAAATCTGCATCGGCCGACGAAATAAAGAAAGCATACCGAAAAATGGCTATCAAATTTCACCCAGACAAAAATCCGGGTGACAAGGAAGCTGAAGAAAAATTTAAAGAAGCAGCAGAAGCTTACGAAGTTCTGAGCGACGAACAAAAACGTGCAAGATACGACCAGTTCGGTCACGCAGGAATGGGCGGAAACGGCGGCTTTGGAGGCGGCGGTTTCGGCGGCGGAATGAACATGGAAGATATTTTCAGCCAATTTGGAGATATTTTCGGTGGCGGATTCGGTGGTTTTGGCGGTGGCGGCGGTGGTCGTCAGCAAGTGAAAGGTTCTAATTTAAGAATCAGAATCAAGCTGAACCTTGAAGAAATGGTAAACGGAACTCAAAAAACCATTAAAGTTAAAAAAATGAAGATGGCGGAAGGTGCCACTTCAAAAACATGTCCTACCTGTAACGGTTCCGGAGTTCAGATGAAAGTAATGAACACAATGTTTGGTCAAATGCAGACTCAGACAACTTGTGGAACTTGTCAGGGAATCGGGAAAGTTGCAGACAAAATTCCTGCTGGAGCAAATGCTCAAGGTTTGATTAAAGATGAGGAAGAAATTTCAATCAACATTCCTGCGGGAGCAAGAGACGGAATTCAGCTTAATGTAAGAGGAAAAGGTAATGATGCTCCTTTCGGCGGTGTTCCGGGAGATCTTTTGGTTATCATTGAAGAAGAAGTAGATAAAGTAATCAAAAGAGAAGGCGATAACCTTCATCAGGAATTATACATTTCGTTTGCTGAAGCTGCTTTGGGAACGAAAAAAGAAGTTCCGACTGTTGGCGGAAAAGTAAAAATCACTGTAGATACAGGAACTCAATCCGGAAAAATCTTAAGATTAGCAGGAAAAGGTCTTCCAAGTATCGACAGCTATGGAAAAGGTGATATGTTTATCCATATCAACGTCTGGACGCCGCAAAAGCTTACAAAAGAGCAAAAAGATTTCTTCGAAAAGCAAATGAGCAGCGGGGAAATGGTTGCAGAACCATCCGGAAAAGAAAAGACATTCTTTGATAAAGTAAAAGATTTATTCAACTAAATATTAAAAAAAGAGGCTTTTTTTAAAGTCTCTTTTTTAACTTTGCAGATTATAAATATAACCCTATCTTTTTAATTAAAAATACCTGCGTTTTACGCTATTGTAAAAATTTCACATGAACTACAAGCTTCAACTCCGTACACCAGAATCTACTCCTAATCTTATTTTCAATACGATTTTCTTTGATGCCTTCAAAGTAAATATTGTTGAAAGATATTTTGGTCCTGCCCCAAAATCATGTGAGGTTTTATTTAAGGTGAGAACGTTAGACGACAAGATCGTAAACAGAAAAGATGGAAATGTAAGAGTAAAAATTAAAGATAATGATCTTGAAACTTATAAAAGTTTACTGAAAATTATCGGATCTTACGAGTATAAAAATAAACTCATCAGCAGAAATGATGCAGACCAGAATCTGGTGCATTTTATTTTGAGATTGGTGATTATCAATTATGATTTAAATTAATCTTATATTATTATAGAGAGACTTATTTTTAAGTCTCTTTTTTTATTCTCATCCTGTTGACGAATGACAGAATTAGTTATAATAAATACTTTAATTTTCTATTAATAAAAACCAGCATCAAACTAGCAATCAGCAAAACAACTGTAAAAATTACATTCTGATATGAAGTAATATAAGGCGATTTGTAAACAAATTCCATCAATAAAGGATGAATAAGATAGATCGCTGTGGAAATACTTGCCAATATTTTAGAATCTGTTTTAACCGTAATATTTTTACAATATAAAAACAGCAATGGACAGGCAATTAATAAAGAAAATAATAAATCGATACTTTCTTTCTGGCTTAAATTAAAAACTTTATAATTTAAAAAAGCTTCAAAAATCACCATTAAAACAGAGATTATCACCACCCAAAGTGACGGTTTACGTTTTACATCAATCTCTAATTTCTTAATTAAAAATCCTATTCCCAAAAACGGAAAACATACAAAAAGAAAATTTCTGTAGGTAGGAAACAAATTTAGTAAAGAATCTATTTCATACTTTTCTTCAAAATAATGAGAATTCCCCAAAAACTGAATGATATAGCCACAACAGAAAAAGAATAAAATAGCGAAAAACAATACTTTAGGTGAAATTTTCCTTAGCGTAAATAACAATAATCCCGAAAAAAAAGTTCCGATAAGATACCATAAATGATGATAACCAAAGAGAATATTTAAAGTATAATTATCATCTTCTTTCCAAAGCGGGAAATAAATAATCGACCAAATACCATACAACAAAAGGATTCTCACCGACCATTTTTTTAATCTCGAAATGTCATCAACAAAGTAAAAAAAGTAACCGGAAATAATTAAAAAAACAGGAACACCAATCCTGAAAAGCCCGTTTACCAAAACATAGCTCAACGACGGATCAGAATCCCGCAAAACATGCATATGTAAGCAAACAACAAAAAATGCCAGTACAATTTTTAATATGTCGATCGACAGACTTCTCATAATTTTATCAAAAAAGCTTATGATTGATATTCATAAGCTTTCTATATATTTCAAATTTAAACAAATTTATTTTTTCTTCACCAAAGAAACAGCTCCTTTTCCAACCGTGAAAAGTGCAACTGCGATCAATCCGCCTGCAAGTCCAAGAATAATTTCTTTTAAAATAGTAAGAATTTCATTCGAAGACCAAGACTCTAAAAAATGGTGAAGAAACTCTACTCTGTGTGCAAAAATTCCACCAGCTACCATAATCAAAGCAATTGTTCCGATTACTCCCAAAGCTTTAATAACAATTGGCAGAGCTTTTACCAATAAATGCCCAAGTTTTCCGAAGAACCCTTTGTCATTACTTTTTTTAATTAATTTGAAACCTGCATCATCCATTCTTACGATCAAAGCCACAATTCCATAAACTCCAACAGTAGCAATAAATGCAACTAAACTCGTCACAAGAATCTGCGTAATAAAAGGATGGCTTTCTTCTAAAACTGTTCCCAAAGCAATAATTACAATCTCGATAGACAAAATAAAATCTGTCGTAATTGCCGATTTTACCTTTGCTTTTTCTATATCTTCAGGACTTTTTTCGTCTTCTTCAATCTCTTCCACCACTTCATGACCTTCTTTGTCACGGTGAAAAAGAAATTCTATAATTTTTTCAACCCCTTCAAAAGATAAATACAATCCTCCCAAGATCAATACATAATTAATTGCCGGAGCATACAGCCAGTTGAGTAAAAAAACAATTGGCAGAATGATCAATTTGTTGATGAATGAACCTTTTGTGATCGCCCACAATACAGGAATCTCCCTTGAAGAAAGGAAACCTGTAGCTTTTTCAGCATTTACGGCAAGATCATCGCCCAAAATTCCCGCTGTTTTTTGGGTTGCTATTTTACTCGTAACAGCAACATCATCCATCAAAGCTGCAATATCATCCAAGATCGCAAAAAAACCAGACGCCATTTTAATTTTTTTTTAATAGTTGTTAAAGAGCAAAAATAATTATTTAATTCGGTTTTATTGTATGATTCGGGAAGGTTTAAAATAACTTTATTGTTTAATCTGACTAAATTATACTTTATAAAGTTCTTTCATTGATATAAAATGTCTCAAATTACAAACTTCGAGGTTTAAGTAAAAAAATTGTAACTAGAATTTCCTTATTAATAAAGGCTTCATTTAACATTGGGTTTATTATTTCATCAAAAAAAGACCCTAAACAATTTTTACATGAGATTTATCGCTTTATTTCTTTTCATTTTAACTTCAAATTTCACGTTTGCGCAGACAAAATATATTTTAGCTTTGTCAAAAACAGATCATAAAATGGTGGTTTTAGACTATAATTCACTGGAAATTATTTCTAAAATCCCTGTAGGTGAAGATCCGCATGAAGTTGTAACTTCTGACGATGGATCTGTCGCTTATATTGCCAATACTGTAAATGGGACGGCTCATGAAATTAATGTTATTGATCTGAAAAATTTAAAACCTATTAAAAATATTGATACAAGACCTTTGTATGGTTCCCACGGATTGGCTTATTTGAATGATAAATTATGGTTCACCGCTCAAGGTTCAAAAGCTGTCGGAAGATACGATGTAAAGGAAGACAAGCTCGAATGGTCGATGGGAACAGGACAAAATATTACACATCTTTTGTATGTAACTCCGGATTCGGAGCATTTTTATACAACAAATGTTGATTCCGGAACGGTGAGTATTTTCGATCATGTTTTGTTGCAGCCGACAGTTCCGCCGACGGGAGTTTTACCTCCGAATGCAAAACCGCGTTGGGACTGGATTCAGACTTTAGTTAATGTCGGAAAAGGTGCGGAAGGTTTTGATGTTTCACAGGATGGAAAGGAATTGTGGACAGCAAGACCAGATGGTCACATCATTATTGTTGATCTGGAAAAAAGAGAAGTTAAAAACGATATTGATGCAAAAGTTTTGGGACTTCATCGTCTAAAATTTACGCCAGACGGGAAATATGTTTGTATTGTGAGTGTAAAAACAGGAGAATTGCTTTTTTATGATGCTAAAACAAAAAAAGAAATTAAAAAAATCGATGCAGGACAAGGCGCGGCAATGTATATGGATAAAGAAAAAAACAGGCTTTTTATGTCTTGCACTCCGAATAATTCCGTTTCTGTGATTGATTTGAATACAATGGAAGTTGTGAAAAAACTTGATGTTGGTGGAAGACCGGATGGAATTACAATGGCGGTTGTAAAATAGAATAATTTGTATAAGAGATTAAAAAAGGATAACAAATTCTTGAGATTAAATTATTAAAAAGATAAAAATGTATATCTTGTAAGCTATTCGAAATAACTTGTATGCACTATTATACTTTTACGGTAATCAATAATGATGAGGCTGTTTCAAAAATTAAAATTGAGACAGATAAACTTATTAAAGTTTACAATGAAGAAATAAAAAACTATCATAAATATTGCAAAAACTTACCTAAAGATGCACCGAGACATACAGAATATAAGAATCTTGTAAGATTAAAAAAAATTCTTTCAGAAACAGAAACGGATATAGATTTTGGAGAAAAAGATCAATATATTTCATCGTTTTCAATCAAGGTAATTATGCATAATGAGTTTCATTCTATATTTTGTAGCAAATGCAGGACAGAATATTTTCCTAACGAGATTACCTATAAAACATGGTCTCAAGGAGAAAGTTTATTTGCTTCAGGTGGAAAAACGCTTGTTTGTAATGAAGATCATTTCGTTTTCGGATATATGGAATGGAACTCCTAGGCTGAAAATTTAAACTAAAAACTACATGAAAAAATATTTCATCTTTTTATTATTTCTATTCCTCAACCTACATTCACAACAAATAATCAATAAAGAAGAATTCAAAAAATGCAAAAAAGAATTCTCAAAGAAAATTTGTCTTTCTGATGATGATAAAGATTCAATTCTTTTTTATCTGGATAAATGCCCAAAAGAAAACGGTCCTGCCGAAAATTTTGGATGTCCTTTCCCCGACACGGATGACGACGGAATTATTGATAAAGATGACGCCTGTCCGAAAGAAAAGGGTGAGATAGACAACAATGGTTGTCCATGGTATGATATTGATGGTGATGGAATTCTCGACAAAGATGACGCCTGTCCTACTCTACCCGGAGTTCCGGAAGAAAATGGCTGTCCGAGAAGAGGCGACTGTAAAGAATATTTTGAAAAAGAAAAACAGGAATTAATTAATTTCAAAGAAAAAAACAATAATGATAAAGCGAAATTCATTGCTTTAAGAAAAATTATTTTTAATAATGTTTCAAAAGAATTTTTAGCTGGCGAGAGTATGTTTGTAAGTATTTACGTTGATACCTTTATTAATGAGAATATTACTTTCCAGTGTTCTTCGAGATCTACTCTGTATCATGATAAACAGTTATTTTTGGATCAATTATTCTGGTCGAAAGAGACATTTGAGTATGTTGCCAAGAAGCTTAATAAGAATATTGTCCCAACATTTGGTCTGAATGCAACAAGAACTATTAATAAAGATTTTATTAATGAATTAAAAAAAGACGGCTATTATGGTTTTATGCTAAATTTTCCGAAAGTCAAAGCATATGAAAGATCAGGTCTGTACTATCCAAGAAACAAACAAAAGCCAAAGTTTGATGGATCAGATACAAGATTAGTTGTTAATTTTTCACATTATGATGCGAACGATGAAGTCGTTGCTAAATTTTCCAGATTACGTGATGAGTATTTTTATACCTATAAATATGTTGATAATCAATGGAAATTAATTAATACAGAAAAGCACAAGTATTAGAAAATGAAAAAAATATTTTTACTCTTTTTTCCCATCATTATTTTTGGTCAGAAGGATCTGGATATGATCGGCTGTAATGTAAAATCGTTCAAAACAACCTGTCTTGAAAGTTCTAAAACGATTTCGGAGGTAAAATATAAATATATTCCTGAAGGCTACAGTCCTGCAATCATTGAAAAGATCTACGGAAGACTGGAAGACTTGCAAAAAGTTTTTAGTGTTAGAAATTTCAAACAAAACAAAATCGATTTCAACTGTAATGAAAATGTTCTTTACGATGATAAAAATGATATCTTTTATGCTCAGGGAAAAAATGATGAAAGGAAATTTTATTATCTCTACAGTGATGATATTTATGAAAAAAAATTAAGTTATAAGGGAACACAGAACATAAAAGATATAAAGAGAATTAATCTGAATGATCCGAAGAAATACCTTCTTTTATATAATAAAGAGTACGAGAAAGACGATAACTATGAAGTAACTTACAATTACTATGGTTCAGGTACAGGACATGTCTATACATTTCACCAAAGAGGAAATGAGTTTGATGAATACACTTATGAATATGAAAAAGATAATAATTTTATCGCGTACAAAAATGGTGCTCTCTGGAAAGAATCATCAACATTTTATGAAGATGGAATTGAAGAAAGTACAATAACACAGCATATTATATCGGAATCTTATCAGTTTGACAGGAAAAACCGTCCATTTTTAAAAGAATCCAGATTCACTGATCATGATAAAACCTGCAACTGTAAAGAAGGATATGTTACAAAAATAGAGTTTTGGTTAAACAATAAATGTCAACAGGAATACATTCTAGAATAAAAAAGAATTATGAACTTCACAAAACTTGTCCCAAATGTTTTTTACAAAGACATCAACAAAGGATTAAAAATTTTCGTTGACTGCCTTGAATTTGAAATCGGCTACAGTGAGTTGGATGCTCATCAACCATTTTGCGTTCTTGAAAAAGACGGCTTGAGAATCAATTTATTTCAAAATGCAGAATTTGCAGAGAAGGATCATCCGGAATTCCGTTTGGTTACTGAAAATATTGAAGAAGTTTACGAAAAAGTAAGCACAAAATTTCCTGAACTTCTACATCCCAATTTAAAAGAAATTACCTTACGACCTTGGACTGCAAAAGAGTTTGCCTTAATGGATGAACAGATCGGAATTGTGATCCAGCAATGGTAAAAATCATCTTCAAAATTTGAATTTTAAACCTAATTTTCTGTACATTTATTCTATGAAAAAGCTGATTCTTCAATACCATTTCTTCGTTTTAGGGTTAATTGGCTTGGTTCTAAGCTCATGTAATACCCGAAAATTCAAAGTTTGGGTAGGAACGAATAACGAGCAGAAAATCTATAATCTAAAATACGGCGAACACAAAAGACAAAAGATGGATGTTTTTCTTCCGTCTGATTATCCCGAAAATTCGCCCGTCGTTTTAATTGTTCATGGCGGAGCATGGACTTTAGGCAAAAAAGAACACATGATTCAGATTCAGAAAATGCTTTTTAAGAATAATATTCCTAGTATTAATATGAATTACAGGCTGGTTTCAAAATCAAAGAAAATCACTTATAGAGAGCAGTTGGAAGATATTAATTCTGCCATCATAAAGTTCAACGAACTGGCTGGAAAAGCTGAACTTCAGCCCAATAATTACATTCTTTTGGGTGAAAGTGCAGGTGGTCATTTAGCTCTATTGTATGGCTATCAAAATCCTGATCAGATCAAAAAAATCATTTCATTAAGCGGTCCTACAGACTTTTATTCCCCTGAATATTTACATTCTTTCTATTCAAAATATTCTTCTCCAACGATTCAGAAAGTGGTGGGTACAAAATTTAATCGTGATCATTTGTCTGAAGAATTCAGAAAAGCGAGTCCGATTGCGAATGTTTCTAATGTCCCTACTTTACTTTTTCAGGGAAATCAGGATTTTTTGGTCAATCAGAAGCAAGGTTTGGCTTTAGATTCTGCTTTAACGGCAAATAATATTCCTCATAAATTTATTTACATGGAAAAAACAGGACATGCTCCGAGATTTTTCAGTAAAAGAAAAAGAGACAGTATTATTTATCCTAATATTTTAAGTTGGATTAAAAACAAATAATATTTTTAACACACACTATATTTCCCACCCAGTTCATCAATCTGAGCGTACCAAACAGGGGTCTCAGCATTTTATTACATTTAAAATAATTCTTACAATAAGGTAGAGAGTAAAGATAAAGTAGAAAACCCTCTATTGCTACTACTGTGAAGATACTCTTCATCGCTCGAAGAAGCCACCCTTCTTCGAGTGACGAAGATACTCTACGCCGAACGAGGAAGAAATTCTGCGTGGGAGCAGTGGAAAAATATTTTTGTAAACGATCTCGGATTGAATTATAAATAAGTCTCAATTTTCAGTAAAAAAATAACCCGCTCCAAAAAGCGGGTTATAATATAATTTATTGAATTAATTCTATTTATTTTCTTCGTCGAAATCGTGATTTTCATATTTTGAGAAATCCTGTTTCTTTCCGAATAAAAACTTAATGATCACAGGTACTGTTGTTACTAAAACAATGACAATGATAATCAATTCCAGCTTCTTTTTAAGATCAATACCAAATTGGTCGATGAATAATTTATCAAGATAATGTCCTGCAAAAATCAATAAGAATGACCAAAGAACCGCTCCGATAATATTATCTCTGAGGAAATCTTTTTTATCCATTTTTACGATTCCGGCAACAATTGGCGTAAAAGTTCTTACAACCGGAAGAAATCTCGCCATGATAATTGCCAAAGCTCCGTTCTTTTCGAAGAAATCATGAGCCTGATAAAGATATTTCTTTTTAAACAACCATGTATCCTGCTTCTTATACAAAGCAGAACCGGCTCTTCTTCCAAAATAATATCCAACTTCATTTCCGATAATCGCCGCTATAGCTACAGATGAAGCTAAAATAAATGTATCAAAAAAATCACTTCCTGTAGATCCGAAAGTCGCTTTGATAATATCGATAGAATAAATTCCCGAAACAAAAAGCAATGAATCTCCCGGTAAAAAAAATCCTACAAAAAGACCTGTTTCGGCAAAAATAATAAATAAAATAAGCCAAAATCCACCCAATTTTATATAAAACTCAGGATTTAATAAATCTTTCCAGCTATTGAAATCTTCCATACATTTTGATAAGTAACAAAAATAGGATTAATAAACGTCAATCCGAAATTTATTATGCTATTTTAACTAAATTTTAAAGTTGACTTATAAGTCCATGTCATCATCCGAAACTGCCGTTCCATCCGCCATTAGAAAAGCTTTTAGGAACGGTGTAAGATTTCCGTTCATCACGGCATCTACATCCGATGTTTCGTGTCCTGAACGTACATCTTTTACCAATTTATAAGGATGCATCACATAATTTCGGATCTGGCTTCCCCACTCGATTTTCATCTTATTGGCTTCAATTTCATTACGGGCTTTCAGACGTTCTTCCAATTCCATTTCATATAGTCTTGAACGAAGCAATTGCATCGCTTTTTCCTTATTCTGAAGCTGAGAACGCGATTCTGAGTTTTCAATGATAATTCCTGTCGGTGCGTGACGAAGACGAACCGCAGTTTCCACCTTATTTACGTTCTGACCTCCCGCTCCGGAAGACCTCATTGTTTCAAATGAAATATCGGCAGGATTGATATTGATTTCAATCGTATCATCCACCAAAGGATAAACATATACCGATACGAAACTCGTATGACGTTTTGCATTAGAATCGAAAGGCGAAATTCTTACCAGTCTGTGAACGCCGTTTTCTCCTCTTAAATAACCAAACGCAAATTCTCCATCGATTTCCAATGTCACGGTTTTTACTCCTGCAACATCACCTTCCTGAAAATTCAGTTCACGGATTTTATAGCCTTGTTTTTCAGACCACATCGTATACATTCTCATTAACATTGCAGCCCAGTCACAACTTTCTGTACCTCCTGCTCCTGCAGTGATTTGAAGTACCGCAGAAAGTTCATCACCTTCATTTGAAAGCATATTTTTAAACTCAAGGTCTTCAATTTTTTCGAGTAATTGAGGAAAACTTGCATCCAGCTCTTTCTCAGAATCCGGATCTTCTTTGGCAAATTCCATTAAAACCTGTAAATCTTCAAACTGCGTGTTGATTTCATCATAAGCTTCTACCCATTTTTTCTTGGAACGAAGCTGTTTCAAAAATACTTCTGCCGTTTTAGGATTATCCCAAAATTCCGGTGCAGCTGTTTTTTCATCATCATTAGCTATTTCTATCTTCTTTTTATCGATCTGAAGATATTTATGAAGGTCTTCAATTCTTGATTGAATATCTTTTATATGGTCGTTGTTGATCACGAATGTTTATTTTTTGCAAAAATACGGATATTTGTTTTATAACCATAGATTTCGCGAAGCTGCATAGACTTTAGTTAGAATTTATTTAATTATTCAGCTCTATTTTGCTTCAAAAATTTTCTTTAAATCTTCTTTTGACTTTTTGCTTTCACTTTTGAATCCAAACATCGTTAAAAGATAGGCAAAAGACAACATAAAAAACGGAATAAAGATAGCTACTGATATTTTTTCTGCTTGAGTAAGAACAGCTATTAAAAAGAAGATCACAAACGAACACCAAAATATCATAAAGACAAGGACAAGCAAATTCAGCCTCATTTTAATTTCAATCTCTGTTTCAGAATTATTACGCTGAACTGTACCTGTTATTTGAGGAAGAAAAGAATTTCTATATCTGATAATTCTATTAATTTCGAAGCTATTTTCATTAATAAAGCCTTCGTATTCTTTATTCGACGCATTGCCAAAACGTCTTTTTTTAGTCTCAATGCAATCAGAGAGTTTTTTTATGGCTTCTTTTTCGGATAAATCCGTTTTATAAATTAAATGTTCAAAAGGTAAATATTTCATTTGTGAATTTTATTTAAATCATTTCTTTAACAATTTCTCCAATTTTCGGAGCCAGTGCAACTCCCATTCCTGAAAGTCGGACTGCACAAAACTGTCTTTCTGAAAGTTGTTTCACAATCGGAGTTTTTTCTGTTCCCATCGCCATAATTCCCGACCAACGCAGAGAAATTTCAAAATTTTGATTTGGTAAAATGACTTCTTTTAAAAAGTTCTCCAAATGATTCTGCAGAAATTCGGTGGTTTCAAAAGCAGTTGTTTCTTCGGTTTTAAAATCCTGATTTCTTCCACCTCCCAATAAAATTCTGTTTCCAAGATTTCTGAAATAATAAAAACCTTCATCGTAATGAAAAGTTCCTTTTAATGGTAAATTTTCAATCGGTTCGGTTAAAATAATTTGTCCGCGAGCCGGAATAATTTCTTCTTTATCTAAAAATTTTGAAGCAAAAGCGTTTGTACAATGAATCAATTGATTTGACTTAATAGAAACATTTTTAGAAAACTGAACTTCAATTTCATCTGAATTTTCAATAATATTTTCGACTTCTGTTCCGAAGAGAAATTCAACTTTTAATTCATGACATTTCTCTAATAATTTTTGTAATAATTTTCCGGAATGTAGACTTCCTTCAAACGGATTTTCAATTAAATATTCAGATTTCCCAAGTCCGAATTCTTTGATTTTATCTTGATTTAAAAAGTATGTTTTTTCAGTTCCAGTGATCGATTTCAGTTTTTTATTAACCTCATCAATTCTTTGTAAAGGCTCATCATTATTAAGAATTTCAAAACCTCCGTTTAGTTCAAAATCAATTTCTGAATTTTTAAAGTATGTTTGAATTTTCTGTAATCCGTCAAACCTCATTTTCACGAGATCCAATGTTTTTTCCCAACCCATATTTTCGGAATCGGCAATAATTTCAGTTAAGCTTCCGAAACAGGCAAAACCCGCATTTCTCGTCGAAGCTCCTAACGGAACTGAATTTCTTTCAATTATTAAAACTGATTTTTCAGGATATTTTTCTTTAATGGAAATCGCTGCCCAAAGTCCTGTAAAACCAGCTCCAATAATGATAATATCCCGTTTTCTGTAAAATGTTTCAAGCTCCCAAACACTGTTCATGAGTAATAGTTAATTATCTTTAAAATTATCCTTGACTTTTTCCTTCTTCTCCACCCTCTTCATTGTGATGAAAACCGATCTCTCTTCTCGGTTCTTCGACAACTTTATAAGAATCCAGTTCAGTTTTTAAACTTTGAACTCTATATTGAAACTGATCGAAATTATTGATGATAACATCACCTAAAAATCTTGCAACCTGATCCAGATATTCTTCGGTAAGTTTTCCGGCTGCATCTCTCAAAGCTCCGTGTAAAAGGGTTTGATCGATCTTAAGATTTTCATTTTTGGTTCTTTGATACAGATTTTTGATTCTCTTTTTTAAGCTTTGGGTAAAATCGATCAGCATTGTATTGCTGAAAACTTTCATCTGTGAAGAAACGCCGTGCCAGAAAGGAACTTTATCGGCTTTATTGTTCTTTAAAATTTTAAATAAAAGCGAATCTTTCTCCAAATTTTTAGTCATTGCATACAGGATAATTTCTGATCTTTCAGCAAGATTCGGAGGAAAAACAGGAATCATCACATCAAATCTTCCCGGAGCCAGAATTTCCTCATCAATTTCTGCCACAGAATTTGCAGAACCAACCATCAATAGCTCTTCCTGTTCGAATTTTGAAATATAATGAAGGATAATTTCCTGCGTTTCAAGATTGCATGAAGCAACATTGTTTTCGGCTTTTCTCGCCATCATAATTTCATCAAAATCTTCTAAAAACATCAGAATTTTGTCTTCTTTCATGATTGAAACTAAAAAATCATTGAAATTTTTCTGATTTCCATCCACAAAAGATGTTCCGAGAGAATGCTTTTTAACTTCCTTGAATTTATAGCCAATAATCTCAGCAATTTTATTAGCCCAGAAAATTTTACCGCTTCCCGGAGGTCCGTACAGAATAATTCCGGCAGGTTTATTAATTCCCCAATCTTTAATTTGCTGAGGATTTAAAAATGGTTCCAAAACGCTTGAAATATAGAAAAATAAATCTCTGTATCCGATAAAATCTCTATGTTGCAGACTCGTTTTGTTTCCAAAATAATCGTAGACGAATTTATAATTTCCGCCTAATTTATTATCAATTCCGTAGCTGGAAATAGAAGATTTAAAAAATCCGTTATCGAAAATATTCGGAGTTGCTTCTTTGATTGCCTTTTCTACTTTATCTTTTGGCTGGTTGATGGTTTCTGCGATTTGTTCGACTGTTTTGGTTTCATCGAGATCTTTTTCATACAACCTTAGAAAATCAATATTTTCGCGGGCGAATTTTTCAAAATCTTTTTTTATTTCGAAATTTGTACTTACACATTCCACCAATTCAAGATCAAAATCCTGAATAAATTGTTTTATAGCTTCGGCAGAAACATTAAGTTCTTTTGCCAGTTCGATTAACTTCATAATGACCGATTAATTCTATCAAATTTAATATTTTAAATTATTAAATTTTATTGATATATGATATAATCTGTAACAATTTTTAAATTATATAGACTACTACTATGTAAAACAAATTACATGGAAAAGATTTTATCAGTAAAGAATCTGACGAAAAAATTCAAAAGAGTTGTGGTAGACAATATTTCTTTTGACGTCGAAAAAGGAAACGTTTACGGACTTTTGGGACCGAACGGAAGCGGAAAATCCACAACTTTCGGAATGTTGCTTTCAACAATAAATCCTACAAGCGGTGAATGGTATTGGTTTGGAAAAAAAGGAACCGATCCCGATACATTGAAAAAAATCGGGGCAATTATCGAACAGCCGAATTTTTATCCTTATCTGAGCGCCGAAACGAACTTAAAAATCGTTGCTGAAATTAAAGGTGCTCCTTATGCAAGAATTGACGAGGTATTGAAAACCGTTAATCTTTTTGAAAGAAAAAAAGACACCTTCAAAACCTTTTCTTTGGGAATGAAACAACGTTTGGCGATCGCATCTGCAATGCTGAATAATCCTGAAGTTATGATTCTTGATGAGCCGACCAACGGACTTGATCCGGAAGGAATCATCCAGATCCGTGAAATCATCAATAATATTGCAAAACAAGGCATTACGATCATTATCGCGAGTCACCTTTTGGATGAGATCGAAAAAATATGCAGCCACGTAATTGTTTTAAAAGAAGGAACTTCTTTATATTGTGGAAGAGTGGACGAAATAACGGCAAATAATGGCTATTTCGAATTAAAAGCAGATAATAATCCTTTACTTTTAGGTGCTTTGGAAGAACTTCAATGGTTTACTTCAGTAAAACAGGATGGTGATCTGTTGAAAGCCCAAATTCGTGATGATGCTTCAATTTCGGCTTCAGCTCTGAATCAGAAACTGGCTGAAAAAGGGATTTTCTTATCACATTTAACGAAGAAAAAACTGTCTCTAGAATCTCAATTCCTTGAACTTGTAAAAAACACGAAATAATCATGATAAAATTATTAAAACTAGAATATTACAAAAACCTGAATTACAGACCATTCAAGGTTTTCACAATACTTTATTTTGCGATTCTTATTGCATTGCTATTTGTTGGATTGATTGATTTTGATCTTTTCGGAGGAACAATTAATTTAAAAGAACAGGGAATTTATAATTTTCCGGAAATCTGGAATTTCACAACATGGATTGTTGCCATTCTGAAGATTTTCTTAGGATTAATCATTGTTTTCTCTATTTCGCAAGAATTCAGCAACCGAATGTTTAAACAAAATACGATTGATGGATTAAGCAGAAAAGAATTTATCACTTCAAAATTATTAACGATAAGTATTTTCACAATTGTTTCTACAGTAATTGTATTTGGAATCACAATGTTTTTAGGATATCAATATTCTAAAGTGACTGATTCTGCAAAGGTTTTTGAAGAGGTTTTCTTCATCGGAAATTACTTTGTAAAACTGTTCACATTCTTCTGTTTCCTGATGTTTCTTTCTATTTTGCTGAGAAAATCTGTTTTTGTTTTTCTTGCGCTTTTTGTGTTCTGGGTTGTTGAAGGAATTTTATCAGCTGTAGAAGTTTTCACAAAAGTAAGCGGAATGCAGGGCGAACAAAGAAATCAAGTATTGCAAAGCGACTTTTTCATCACACATCTTTTGCCGTTGGAAAGTATGTCCAGCCTTATTCCAAACCCGATGATGAGATTAAATATGGCAAAAATGATGGGAATGAAATACGAATTCCACTACCCTACAGAAAGTATGATTGCCTGTCTGGTTTGGTGTGCTATTTTCATTTTCGGATCGTATTGGATCTTAAGAAAAAGAGACTGGTAATTATTTATAAATTAAAATTAAACATTACAAACACTAAAATATTCAGATTATTTTTTGAAAGTGGTTCGGTTTCGGATCACTTTTTTTATTTTTTGGCTTAAAATTTTCATTCGGTTCTGACAAAATAATTGCCATGAAGAAAATTTATTATGTTCCGGGATTGATCAGTGCTTTGCTGATTCCGATTTTGTTTTGGTATTACGGAAATCAGAAACTTGAAGAATTAAGAACTACAGTAATGGATTTTTCCATTCCTTCCAAATTAGATAAAAATAATATAAATTCGAGTCTTGAACCATTAAGAATCTGGAATTTCAAAAAAATAAAAGTAGATCCCGGCAAAGCAAAAGAAAACTCGGGATTATATGTTTCGGAAGTTAAAAATCTTCAAAAAAGAAATGAGAAAAATACAGCAATTGAATTTATTTTAGATAAAAACAATACTTATGGAGATTTAGCATCTTTAATAAATGATATGGCAATTGCAAAACATGAAGAATATGCATTGGATATGGAAAAAACAGGTAACTTCTGGGTTCCGGTAACTTATAAGAATCCAAATGCAGAAGAATGTCTGTTATGTAATGATTTTATTCCAATCGATGCAGGCTCCATCACAACCGGAATCATCTACCAACCCAACATCTATGAAATTTTGAATGATTTTTTTCTCAAACTTCCAAAAGAAGGTTATTATATTCTTTTCGGGTTTTTATTCTTGATTAATATTTCAATGTTAAGCATTAAAGAAAGATTTCAATTGCAATAACCTAAATAATTTAGATTCTTCACTCCACTTCGTTTCGTTCTGAATGACAATGCACAAAATTTATTACAAAAAAAGACTGCCTTTCGACAGTCCTTTCAATCACCTCACTTAATAATACACTTATTTTTTATCTAACAGAGAAATATATTCTCCATAACCTTCCTTTTGCATTTCAGCTTTTGGAACAAACTTCAATGAAGCACTGTTGATACAGTAACGAAGTCCTCCTTTTTCTGCAGGTCCGTCATTGAAAACGTGTCCCAAATGGGCATCTCCGGTTTTACTTCTTACTTCTACTCTTGTCATTCCAGCTGATTTGTCTAATTTTTCATCAACTAATTTTTTAGAAATTGGTTTCGAAAAACTTGGCCATCCACAACCAGATTCAAATTTATCTGTTGAGATAAATAACGGCTCACCTGTTGTAATATCCACATAAATTCCTTCACGAAATTCTTTGTCATATTTATTAGTATGAGGCATTTCCGTTGCATTTTCCTGCGTTACTTGATATTGCTCTGCAGTCAATTTTTCCTTTAAAACTTTTTTATCCTGTTTTTGATATTTTGTATCACTTTTCTTTGGAAGTGGATTTGCATTTCTTGCCATTTCAAAAAGTCCCGGCTCGATGTGACAGTAACCTCCCGGATTTTTGTCCAGATAATCCTGATGATAATCTTCCGCTTTGTAGAAATTTTTCAAAGGAATTGTTTCTACTAAAACAGGTTTGTCAAAATTTTTAGCCAACTTCTGAACTTCTTCTTTTATAATCGCTTCCGTAGCTTTATCCGTAGAATAAATTCCTGTTCTGTATTGATCTCCTCTATCGTTTCCTTGCTTATTTAAACTTGTAGGATCAATCGTTTTAAAATATAAATCAATCAGAAGTTTCAGATCAACCTGTTCAGGATCATATTTCACTTTTACTGTTTCAGCAAAACCCGTACTGTGACTTACAACTTCTTCATAAGTCGGATTTGTCTTATTTCCGTTTGCGTAGCCAACTTCAGTTCCTACAACACCACGAATTTGTTGAAAAAAGTGTTCTGTTCCCCAAAAACATCCACCTGCAAAATAAACTTCTTTTACATTTTTACTGTCCATAATGGTCTCATTTTCTTTTTTAGTTTCAGTGGATTTCATTTTTTTAGAATCTCCACAGCTTGTTGCAAATACTCCTATTCCCAGAATCATTCCGAGTAATATTAATATGTTTTTCATTTTTATCTTTTTATTCATTTTTAATTCTTTTTCTCAATTAAAAATCTGCAAATTCTTATTGCAAATTTCGGACTAAATATGATGCCTGTTCAGTGATACTTTCTATCGGAATGATCGGACAATACATATGATTTATCCACACAATTATATACGAAAAATATTGGAAAATGGTTTTAATTTTATTAGTCTCCGATACTTTAAACTTGAAGTTTCTGATCTAAGCGGAATTGCTGTAATTCCAAATAATGAAATCGAAGAATTGATTTGTTTTTCACTCCGATTTTTTGAATTGATTTTTAAGATAGTTCCGTTCATTTTTAGTGATTTTGAATTAATACTTTATTATTTTCAAAAGTATAGTCGGAACAAATTCAAAATCCTGACAAGATTTTTATTAAATATCTAAATTTTTAAATACTTTTTCTTTAAACGATTGAATTTCAGATTCATTAATTTCAGTTTTTTCTTCCTGAGCAAGTTTTCTTTTTAAAATATCATCTAAAATTTCCAGTTTTTGTTTGTACGCTCTGCACCATTTACAGATTTTCAGATGCAGATTAAGTTTCCAGTTCTCTTTTAAAGAAATGTTTTCTGCATTGCGTTTTTCCATCAGTAAAGTCGCTTCACTGCATGGTAAAAAAATGAGATGTATAATTTTAGCTAACATTTTAAAATTCATTACTGTTTCGCAAACCAGTTAAATTCCAGACATTCTCTGAGTTGCATTCGACTCCTTTGTAAAACCTTCCAAAGATTAGTCGTAGAAATATTCAATTCCTGACTCACTTCGGAGGCTTTTTTTTCTTCAAGATAATACATTTTCATCGGAATCTTCCATCTGGAAGGCAAATCTTCTATACAATCTTCCAAAGTTTTATTAAAATCTTTGTCATCCAAAAGCTCGGTTTCTTTGTTGTAAACATCCCAATCATTAAGAACATCATCATTTTTCCACGAACCGTTTTCTTCAAAAAAATGGTCTAGTTTTATATGTGGTTCGGTTTTATATTTTTTGCGATAAAAATCGGCAACTTTTCTGTTCAAAATAGTCATAAGCCAAGTCAACGGCTGACTTTTCCCTTCAAAAGAATCATACGACGAAAAAGCCGAAATAAAAACTTCCTGAACAATATCTTCCGCCTCAACTTTATCCGAAAGCATATAAATTGCTCTTCTCAGTAATGGTTCGGAATATTGTTCTATCCAGTTTTTCAGTGTTTCGTTCTTTGTCATTTACTTTAAAATTACTAAAAATATCAGCACATTTTTACAGTTGTAAATAAATAAAATAGTACACTGAAAATAAATGTATATATTATTGTAAAAAGTAATGCCCAAAATCCAATCATCCTTCTTTCAAGTCTTAAGCTCCAAATTGATAAAATCCAGTTAGTTATAAGTATTGGAATTATAAGATAAACGCTAAAAACTAGAATGGACTCAGGAATAAAGTCTCTCAAAAAATAGATCAATAACATCAAAACGGGATAAGCAATTGTAATTCCAATCACCCATTCACCCAATATTTGTGCTTTAGTTTTCAATTTTATTTATTTTTTAGAAAGGTAATAAAAAAATTAAATTGCTTGGGTAATTTTCAACGATAACCTTTTCCTAGCCCCGATTGCAGCATTTGTTTGAGCTCATTTTTTTGATTTTGGTTTCGGCGAGCCTTTGGCTCGCCGAAACCAAAATCAAAAAAATAGCGAGTGCGGAAAGCGGGAAATAGCTTCTAAAAAAGAAAATTTCAAGTTTAATGATAGTCGTTTATATAATTAAATAATAGATTTCTCCTTCGTCGAATTGACAATGTTCGAGCTATAAGCTTAAAACATAAAACTATTCTTTTACATTACTTTAAAAATCTTAAATTTGCATCTTATCAAAAATTTGTAAAAAGCAAAGCAATATATATCATGATGACATCACAAGAGATCCGTCAGAAATTTTTAGATTATTTTAAAAGTAAAGACCACCTTATCGTTCCTTCTGCGCCTATCGTGCTGAAAGACGACCCTACTCTAATGTTTTCCAACTCAGGAATGACGCAGTTCAAGGATTTTTTCTTAGGCTACAAAACGCCTACCGCCCCAAGAATTGCCGATACACAGAAATGTCTGAGAGTTTCAGGGAAGCATAATGATTTGGATGATGTAGGTAGAGATACTTACCACCACACCATGTTTGAAATGTTGGGGAATTGGTCTTTTGGTGATTATTTTAAAAAAGATGCTATTGCTTTTGCCTGGGAATTGTTGACGGAAGTTTATGGAATTCCGAAAGAAAACCTTTATGTGACTATTTTTGAAGGAGATGCTTCCGAAAACCTTGAAAGAGATCAGGATGCTTATGATTTCTGGAAATCTCATATTTCTGAAGATAGAATTATCAACGGAAACAAAAAAGATAATTTCTGGGAAATGGGTGAAAGCGGACCTTGCGGACCATGTTCAGAAATCCATATCGACATCAGATCTGAAGAAGAGAAAGCTAAAGTTTCAGGATTGGAATTGGTAAATAACGATCACCCACAAGTTGTGGAAGTCTGGAATCTGGTTTTCATGGAATTCAACAGAAAAGCTGACAAATCGTTGGAAAAACTTCCTGCGCAACATGTTGACACAGGAATGGGCTTTGAGCGTCTTTGTATGGCACTTCAAGGAAAATCATCAAACTACGATACAGATGTTTTCACACCTTTAATTTCTAAAGTTGAAGAACTTTCAGGTAAAAAATATACAGGAATTTTAGAGGACGAAAAAGATATTGCAATTCGTGTTGTAGTGGATCACATCAGAGCTGTTGCTTTTGCAATTGCAGACGGACAGTTGCCTTCAAGCGGAGGCGCGGGTTATGTGATCAGAAGAATTTTAAGAAGAGGAATTTCTTATTCTTACAGATTCTTAGACATGAAAGAACCTTTCCTTTACAAATTAGTTGCTGTTCTTCAGGAACAAATGGGTAAATTCTTCCCTGAACTTGAAAAACAAGGAACTTTAGTTACTGAAGTAATCAAAAGTGAAGAAGAATCTTTCTTAAAAACGATTGAAAACGGATTAATCAGAGTTGAAAAATTAATTCAACAGACGATTGATAACAATTTAAAGGTTTTACCAAGTGAAGAAGTTTTCGAATTGTATGATACTTATGGTTTTCCGGATGATTTAACGAGAATTATTGCGGAAGAAAAAGGTTTGACAATCGATGAAGAAGGTTTCAAGGCTGAAAGAGAAAAACAGAGAAAACGTTCTAAAGATGATTCAGCTCAGAAGGTTTACGATTGGGTAACACTGGAAGAAAGAGACGAAAATTTCGTCGGTTATGACCAAATCGAAGCTGAAACATATATTACAAGATACAGAAAAGTAGAAAATAAAGACGGCGAATTTTATCAGGTTGTATTAAGTAACTCTCCTTTCTATCCGGAAGGTGGTGGACAAGTTGGTGACAAAGGTGTCCTTGAAAATGCTACTGAAAGTTTCGAAGTTTTAGATACAAAAAAAGAAAACGGACTGATTGTTTCTTTAATCAACGGTCTTCCGAAAGATGCAGGAGCACTTTTTTATGCTAAAGTAAACGCGACAGACAGAAAAAATTCTCAGGCAAATCACTCCGTGACCCACCTTTTGCATGAAGCATTGAGAGATGTTTTTGGAACTCATGTTGAACAAAAAAGTTCTTATGTAGATCCTAATTATCTGCGTTTTGACTTCTCTCATTTCAATAAAATGACTGAGGAAGAACTAGCTTTGGTTGAAGGAAAAGTAAATCAAAAAATCAAAGATAGTATTGCTTTACAGGAATTTAGAAATATCCCAATTAAAGAAGCGATTGAAAAGGGAGCAATGGCTCTATTTGGAGAAAAATACGGTAACAATGTGAGAATGATCCAGTTTGGAACTTCAATGGAACTTTGCGGTGGAACTCACGTGAAAAATACAAGCGAAATCGGTCATTTCAAAATCACTTCTGAAAGTTCTGCAGCTGCAGGAATCAGAAGAATTGAGGCTATTTCAGGAGATAAATCTGAGGAATATTTTAAAAATTTAGAAAAGCAGATTACTGAACTTTCTCAATTATTAAAATCTAAGGATGTTGTACGTTCTATCGAAAAATTAATCGATGAAAATGCATCATTGAAAGCGGAAGTTGAAGCATTCAAAAAAGAAAAAGCAAAAGGTGAAATCGGCGACTGGAAAGGTTCTTATGAGCAAAAAGGCGATAAATTACTTTTAGTTAAAAGAACTTCTTTGGATGCTGGTTCAGTGAAAGATATCGTCTTCCAGTTGAAGAGAGAAATCCCAACTTCTATAACAATTATCCTTTCTGACGCAGACGGAAAACCAATGATTACCGTTGGAGTTTCAGATGATTTGGCAGGAATTTATCAGGCTGGAGCACTTATTAAAGATCTAGCAAAAGAAATCCAAGGCGGCGGCGGTGGAAATCCTGGCTTTGCAACAGCAGGAGGAAAAAATCTTGACGGTTTGGAAAATGCTTACCAAAAAGCTTTAAATATTTAATTCTAATTAAATTTAAATATATATAAGGCAGTTGTTTTTTAGCAGCTGCCTTTTATTTTTAGCAGAATATTTTATTATCCTGATCAAATATTCATAAATTACAGAATGACAACTGAATTTTTCATTCTCAAGAGTATGCAGAAATTTTTTGTTATGTTTCAACATTGGCTGCAGTTACTGATCTATAAAATTGTAACCATCAGAAGGTTTTGTAAATAAATTCCATTTATTGTTTATGAAGATCATCTCGCCAATATGATAGTTTATAATTTTATTTCCTGATTTTAATACAACGTCCATTTCAGTACCTTTAATTCCGTACTTTTTAACTTCAACATAATCATGTATGTTTTTATGTTGCATGCGCAATGTAGTATATTCGAATTCAGATATTGGATTTTTTGATTTTTTGTCAATATAAATAGTTATTGTATCAGTATCAAACTTATAAATAGTTGAATCTACATGTTCTAACTTTTCAAGCAGTTTATCATTGTCTAAACGGTTTCTAAATTCTAAGAATGCCGGATAAAAAACATCGCCAATAGATTTAATATTCATGTTTCTAGAATTCAATTGACATGGTATTCCCCGATAACAAAGATTATTTTTTGTCATGTATTCAATAGTAGTCTGATCCGGTGCAATTTTATAGCAAAAATTCTTAAGAACATTATCATCTTTACTTTTAAGTGCTTCAACTAAATCAGAATAGACAAATTTTAATTCAGAATATTTTTTTTCTTGCGAGTTACAAGAATTAATCATAAGTGTCACTAAAATAAATAGAAAGATCGTTTTTTTCATTTTTTTGTAATTGCAGCTAACAATTAAATTTATACATTGCTCAATTCGAACTATAACTTTGTTAAAAATAAATAATATCCATACACAAAGCAATTTTATTTGCTTAAATGAAAAAAGCTGAAGTTTCTATGTTCTATTTTTTTAATAGTTCTTACTTGAACTCACGAAATAAAAAGCCTTAAAAATTCTTAAATAAAAATTCATTTTTCATCATTAAGAGAATTGAACAACATAAAAAACATCTGTATCAAATTGAAATACAGCTTATTTTATTTTTAACAAAAGATTATATTTTTTCGTATCGTTTTGTAACCTTCTTATCAATAGTTTTGTCTTATCTATAAAAAAACTAATGACAAAATTTTTATCTCCATTATTTTTATTTTTTACAGTATTATTTTTTGCCCAGAATCAGGTAAAAGTTCTCAATAAAACCAATAAACAGCCTATTCATAATGCGGCGGCGTATTGTGATGACGAACTTCTTGGAAAAACAGATTTTAGCGGCAATTTATCTTTTAAAACCAAATGTAAAAAGGTAGAAATTCTCGCCAGTAATTTTCAGGATGTTTTGGTAGATGTAAGAAAATCAATGGAAATTTCGATGCAGCCTTTATCTGAGAAAATGGACAATATCGACAGAGTTGTTATTCAGGATAAAAGCGATCCGAGAGCATTGAGAATTTTGGATGAGGTAAACAAAAAAGCCAAAGAAAATTCTCCGAAATCCTTAGATTCTTACAATTTTAAATCATATGCTAAATTCTCTATCGATGTAGATAAAGATTCTGTTGACACTTATAAAAATTTCTTAGCAGTTAGAAAAGATTCTCTTTCAAAGGTTGATAAAAAAGACCTTAAACAAACAGAAAAAGATAAGAAGGATTCATTAACTGCAGAAGATTTCATTAGTGCGACAGAAGAAAGCCAGATGTTTCTTTGGGAAAAAGCTACTGAATACAAATATTCTAAAAGTTTTGGAGAAAAAACTAATATCATCGACAACAGAATGTCGGGTTTTAAAAATCCTATTTACGAGGCATTGGCTATAAACATTTCTCATTTGGACAGAGTTCCGAGACAAATCCGTCCTGAAAACAGAAAGCTTTTTAATTTTTATCTTTCTGATACGTTACAACTTGATGGCAGAAAAACGTATGTCATTAAATTCAAAGAAATTACAGACAAAAAGAAACAAAATCCGAGAAAATTCAATGGAAAAATATATGTCGATTCTGAAACTTATGCGTTGAAAAAGTTTGAAAGCGTCAACAAAAAACAAAACGAAGGTGATATTGTTTCTGTCTGGAAACCGATTGACGGAAAATGGTTTTTGGATTATGAAGACATTAAATTAAAAATGGGAAGCCAGAGTTTTGATACTTCAAAAAAAGACAGTTTAAAACCGGGTGAAAAGGCAAAATATAACAAAAAGAAGTTCGGAAATTATCTGTATGTAAAAAACCGTTTCTTTGATTTTAAACTCAATGAAGCTCAAAAAGCATCTGATTTTAAAGGCTATTCCCTGGAAATGAAAAACTCAGACGGAAGCCTTTTGGATAAATACAGAACCGACAGTCTTACTACAAGAGAAAGTGCAACGTACACAAAAATTGACAGTTTTGTCCAAAAAAATGATTTTGAGAAAAAACTGAATACTTTAACTCAATTGATGCGAGGAAATCTACGCTACAAAATGATTGATTTTGACATTACTAAAATCTTCAGTTACGATAAATATCAAGGTTTACGTTTGGGAGCCGGAGTGAAGTTAAATGAAAAATTCAGCAAAACATTTTCTCCCGACGGATATTTTGGATATGGATTTAAAGATCACACCTGGAAATATGGTTTAGGTTTAGATGTAAAATTATCTGATAAAAGAACTTCAGTTTTCCGTATTGATTATGTAGACGATGTTTTTGCTGCAGGAAGATTCAGCAATAATATGTGGGATATGATGATGAAAATTTCGGATATTAATCTGGATCTTCACAACGGAACTTTTTATAAAAATCAGAAATGGGGAGCTTCATTCCTTTATGATATTTCCAATTCATTGAGCATGAAAATTGCCGTGAATAAAGAAAAACAACAGGCGCGTTTCGATTATCAGTATAAGAATTTAGGCAACAGTTTCGACAATACAAGTGCAACATTATCTTTAAAATTTGCACCGAATGATAAAAATATCATGACACCAAGTGGAAAATACACTTATGAAAAAGGCTATCCTCAGATTTTTATGAATTATGAAAAAGGCTTTGAAACGTTGGGTGGAGATTTGGATTATCACAGATTGGATGCTTTGATCATTCATCAGTTCAGATCCAAATTGGGGTATACAAACATCAAACTTTTCGGGGGAATATCTTCAGGAAATGCTCCGATCTGGAAGAATTTTGAAATTGCAGGGCAAAGCGACAGCAATGTTGACAAATGGTATTCAAATATAAGTACTCCTTCCAATTTAGGATTTACAACAATGCCTTCGGGAACTTTCTTTGCAGATAAATTTATTGCTTTTAAAGTTTCACAATATTTACCTTTCAGATTCAAAACTTTTGGTCAAAGATATTCCAATATCGAGCTTGAATATCAATCAGCTATCGGCAATATGAAAAACAGAACGGATCATCAGTTTCAATTTCAGGTGTTGGATCATTATTATCAGGAAGTCGGATTTATCTGGAACAGATTTTTAGGAAGAAATTTTGGTGTTGGCTTTTCTTACAGATTAGGACATTACCAAACTTCCGAATTCAAGGATAATTTTGGAATTAAGCTAAGATTTAACCTTTTAAATTAAACTAAAGTTATACCACAGAAACAACGAAAATATCAACAGAAACCTTATAGTTTCTGTTTTTTTATTATCTTTCAAAAAAATTACCATGAAAAACATACTTATTGCCTGTTTTACCGCAATATTACTTACAGCCTGCCAAACAAAAAGTGACAAAATAAGAGACTTTGTAGATATGTACAACCGTTCATCTTCTATGATGACAAGCTATATGATAAAATCCACAAAAGCCATCGATTCCGGTCATGATGAAATTACGATTGAAGTGAATACATCAAGTCAGGCAGGAGATGAAATGGAAAGTGCACTCATTAAATCTTCTCTTCCCGAACTCATCGGGCAAGCTATTAAAAGCGAACCGGAAGGACAGGAACTTCTCAACAGCGGTGTAAAATTTAATATTAAAATTTATGGTATTGGTGCACACTTAATTGCAGATGAGGTTATTGACAATAAAAGTCTAAAAGGTGATGCTGCCAAAGAACTGAAATCGATCTCACAAGGAAATGCAGGAGCTTCTCAGCTAAATACTGTTCTTGAAGTTTTCAATAAAAATCTTCCTTCCGAAGACAAAGCAACAGGAATAAAAATTATGAGCATTAAAGCAGATGAGGAAAATAATATTGTATATACGGCACAAGTTCCCGACGATCTTAAAGAAATGCTAAAGACAGAAGGTTCTGAGCAGATTTTAAAAGATGAAATGTTGAGATCACCTCAAGTTCAGCAGATTTTTACTAAAACAGATGCTTTAGGAGTAAAAAATCTTAAATATCGATACACAGACGCAAAAGGAACAACAATAAAAGAAATTACCATTACCAAAGAAGACCTAAAATAATGAACGACAAACCGGTTTGGAAAACCATTTTAAGCGTCGCAGTTTGTTTACTGGCAGTTATAAGGCTTGCAATTACATGCAGTAAATCATCCGATAGATCTTCATATTCAGACACGAGCTATCAGAATACAAATTCTATTTTCGAGCGTTACGGTAATAATAGTAAGGATATTCAAGGAAATGACAGTAAATCGAATGATTTGTTTTACGAAAACTACGACAGTATCAACAAACTCAATGATGCACAAAAGGCAATTTTTCGTGTGGTAAAAGTGAAAAGCGATACTTTAGTTCCAATAGATATCACCTCAAAAATAAATGTTGAACCAAAAAGCTTTATTCAGAAAAATCATGATGATTCTCTTCAGATAGCAGTGAAACTTCCCGATAACACAAGCATATTTCTTCATTCTTACAGTTCAAAAGAAGATATTATGAACAACTTTAAAGCTGTAAAACAAAAAAGAAATATCGAGAATATAAAGGTAAAAGTTGATGATCCCGATTCCAAATTTGTAAGTTACACTTATCAATATAAAGGAAAAAAATATAATGGCTGTGCTTTGTTGGCGACAGAAAGCGGACAATTCACATCTTTTGAATTTGAAAACAGCAAACTTTCAAAAGAAGAACTTCAAGCCAAAGCAATCACTTTTATAACTCAAATATCGAAATAAATAAGATCCCGGATTGTTCGGGATTTTTTTTATTTTAAACCTAAAAGATACTTCCAATCACAACTCTTATTAATATCAATTAATAAAACTTTTCCAGGACAATAAATATTATTAATTTTGGCAAGTTTTCTATGAAAAGGATTTTACTGTTTATATTTTTTATCACATCTATTTTTGGTTATTCACAATCAAAAGTTACATCTATTGAAGGAGTTGTGATAGAAGATAAAAGCGATCCGAAAGCTTTGAAAATTCTCAACAAGGTCAATCAGCTATTCCACGAAAATTCTCCCAAAACACTGGATTCTTATTCTTACAAATCGTACGAAAAAATTTCATTGGATATCGATGAAGACAGCATTTCTCAGTTCAACAAGTTTTTTGAAGAAACGGGAATATTCAAAAAAAAGAGAGAAAAAGATTCACTGAACAACAAATCCGCAAGACAAATATTTTCAAAGAGCAAATTATTTCTTTGGGAAAGAGCCCAGGAATTTTTATACTCAAAAAAATACGGTGAAAAGATCAATATTCTAGACAATAGAATTTCAGGACTGAAACAGCCCATCTACGAAATGATTGCCCTGCAACAGAGCAACAGAGACAAACTTCCTGATCAACTGAAACAGGAAAACAGAGGTCTTTACAGATTCTTTTTGACTGACACGATAGAAATGGATGGAAGAAAAAATTTCGTCATTCGTTTCAGAGAGGTAAATTATAAAAAACCTGATAAGAAAAGGAAATACAACGGAGCGATTTATGTAGATACTGAAACTTTCGGAATTAAAAAAATCGAGAATTTCAGCAAAAACAAAAACGACGGAATCATTACAAGTACCTGGATCTACTTCAACAACAAGTGGTTTTTGGCTCATGAAACAGTAAAACTGAAGATGAGCAACATGGCGATGGAAGAAGAAGACAAAGAACATCCTGATGACAAAAGTGAGAAAAAAAAGAAACAGAGCTTTGGAACTTATGCCTTTTTAACTTCAAGATATTTTGATTACAAATCGCCTACAGAGAACAATAAAAGTGATTTCAACGGCTATACATTTTCTGTAAAAAATATTCAGGGAAAAACATTGGATCAATATCGTACCGATCCTTTGACAGAGCGTGAAAAGAATACTTATAAAACCATCGACAGCCTTGGAAAAAAATATAATATAGACCGTAAAGCAAAGGTTTTAAGTGGTTTATTATTGAATGGACAGATAAAAGTAGGTGTTGTGGATTTTGCAGTGGATGAAATTGTAAATTATAATTCGTACGAAGGTTTCAGAGTTGGTTTAAAAGCTAAACTTAATGAAAATTTCAGTCCTTATTTTTCACCGGATTATACATTTGCTTACGGCTTCAAAGATGATAAATGGAAATACAGAATCGGTCTGGATATAAAAACAACTTTGGAAAAAGACTCCTATTTCAGGGTTGATTATTACGATGATGTGACAGCTTCCGGAGAATTTTACAGAAGACTATGGAGTTTTAAAATGAGAACGGCAAACTATGGGAATAATTTGAATAATGACCGTTATTATCGCTACAAAGGAGCTTCCGTTTCTTACTTAAATGATGTCACAAACGGTTTGACGCTGGTTTTTGCAGCAAAAAGAAGTTTTGAAGAGGCTATGTTTGATTATTCTTTCAGAAACAGAGGTCCTGCTTTTGATAATTTCAACACATTATTTACGTTAAAATATTCTCCGAATTCTACAAATATCATGACGCCACAGGGAAAATCGCTGATCGATCAAAAATATCCTGAGGTGTACTTTAACTACGAACAGAGTTATAAATTTTTTGGCGGAGATTTTAATTATACCCGATTTGATGCGCTTTTTGTACACAATTTCAAATCATTATTCGGAACTACAGGCTTCAGATTGTATGGCGGAATGGTTTTCGGAGATGCGCCGATCTGGAAGAATTTCACAATGAACGGGCTTGCTTCGCCAAGAAGAGATTTTAATTTTAACCTCACTTCATTTCTTGGTTTTGCAACTTTGGAAGGAGGAAAATATTACAATGATCGATTTGTTGCCTATTATTTCACTCATAAAGTTCCTTTTTATTTTAAAAGTTTTGGGCAGAATATTTCAAGTTTTGACTTTGTGTTAAGAGGAACTGTTGGAAATATGAAGTATCCTGAATATCATCAGTTCAGATTCCGTCCGTTGAATCATTTGTATCAGGAAGTTGGCTTGGAGTGGAATAATTTCCTGTCAAGTTACTTCAATTTGGGATTATTTTACAGAGTCGGATATTATACAACTCCGAATTTTATGCAGAACTTTGCCATTCAGTTTAAATTAAAACTATTAGAATTTTAAAAATTAATAAACAATGCAAAAAATCGAAATAAAGGCAGATCAATTCTTCGAATTATTAAAACTAAAAGACACTTCGATGTGGGAAATTTTCGCTCAGATGATGGACGGAAATGAAAAAGAAATTATCTTTTTAGACAACGAAGATAAAATACTTTTCAACTACATTCTTCCGTCGGAAAAAGAAAAACTGGAAGAAGACAGAAAAGAATTTTCGAAACAGTTTGCCGATAAATTATCGAATATAAATTAATATAAAGTTGAGTTTTTGCTCAACTTTTTTTGTTCGTGTAATCAATAATGCTTCGAAAATCTCAGCATGACATTACTACAAATAAAAGGATTAGTATTAGAAAGTCATGCTGAGGTTCTCGAAGCATGCTGTAAAACAGATTCTTCCTTCGTCAGAATGACATTATTGTATAAATTAAACGATTATTTCAAAAACTCATCAACCGTTTTCTTGGCTTCTGCAACATCATGAACTCTCAGGATTCTTGCTCCCTGTTGTAAAACTTTCAAATGCAATTTTTGTGTTTCTTCATTAATATCTAACGGGGATTTTCCCAAAGGTTTATAGATAAAAGATTTTCTTGAAATTCCAATTAACAAAGGAAATTTTCCGAAACCTAAATATTTTACCTCATCGATCATTTTCATTTGATCTTCTACCATTTTTCCAAATCCGAAACCTGGATCAATGATAATATCATTCACTCCTTTTTCTAATAATTCAGTCGTTTTTTCAGAAAAATATTGATTTACCGAAAGAATAATATCTTCAAATTTTATTTTGTCATGCATTGTTTCGTATGAAGGATTTACGTGCATTAAAATATATGGAAGCTTTGTTTCTGCAGCTGTATCAAACATTTTATCATCATAATGACCTCCCGAAATATCATTAATAATATCTATTCCCTCATTAAAACCAAATTTCACCGTTTCAGAATAAAAAGTATCCAGAGAAATCAAGGCTTCCGGAAACTCTTTTTTAATTAAAGAAATCATATTCCCGATTCTATCAATCTCTTCCTTAGCGCTTAGAAATTCTGCATTTGGTCTTGTGGATTGTGGTCCAATATCAATAATTTCAGCTCCATCTTTCAACATTTTTTCAGTTTGTTCTAACGCGGATCTTTCATTGTTGAATTTTCCACCGTCAGAAAAAGAATCCGGAGTCAAATTCAGAATTCCCATGATTTTTGGAATCGTAAGATCGACTAATCTGCCGTTACAGTTCAATGAATGATTGATAGATGATAAATGATTTTGCATACCGCAAAAATACTAACTTCTCCCTAAAAAACTAAGCCCTGATTCCTGTTACCTAAAACCTAATTCGTATATTTGAAAGATTAAGAGAGTTTATGTCAAAAACATCAGTACAGTTCGAGAAAGTTATTGGTCAGTGCCGCGAATTATTCAGCAAAAAACTACAGGATTACGGAGCAGCATGGAGAGTTTTAAGACCAAGTTCGATTACGGATCAGATTTACATTAAAGTCAACAGAATCCGAACGTTACAAATGACCGATAAAAAAATGGTGGACGAAAGTGAGGAGGACGAATTCATCGCGATCGTAAACTACTCGATCATCGGACTGATTCAGCTTGAAAAAGGTTTTTCTAATGATTTTAACGAAAATAAAGAAGAGATTTTAAATCTTTACGATAAATATTCCACTGAAACTAAAAATTTAATGGAAAGAAAAAACCATGATTATGGCGAAGCTTGGAGAGATATGAGAATTTCTTCAATTACAGATCTTATTTATCAAAAGGTTTTAAGAACAAAACAAATTGAAGATAATCAAGGTGTTACTATCGTTTCAGAAGGTTTAGATGCCAATTATTTTGATATGCTGAATTATGCCGTTTTCTGTTTAATAAAATTCTCTGAAAAAGAAAATAACGTCGAATCCAAAACTATTTAAAATGATAAAAGGTTTATTACGTTTCCTAATTGCAATTATATTCATCCTTTCGGGCTTCGTAAAAGCTGTGGACTTGGTAGGTTTTTCCTTTAAAATGGAAGAATATTTTGCTCCGAATGTTTTTGACATGCCATTTTTTGAGAAATTTGCGTTACCACTTTCAGTATTTGTAGTGGTTTTAGAACTTCTTCTTGGATTTATGCTTTTGATTAAATTAAAACTTAAATTCACACTTTCAGCATTAATTGCGCTTTGTATCTTCTTTGGTTTCCTTACGTTTTATTCGGCTTATTTTAATGTAGTAACGGATTGCGGATGTTTTGGAGATGCTATTAAATTTACGCCTTGGCAAAGTTTCATTAAAGATATTGTGCTTTTGGTAGGATTAATCGTTGTATTTATCCTTTACAGAAAAGACTTTAAGAAAAAAGACGCTTACAGCTACAGTTCTAAAAAAGAAACGGGAAATAAATTTAAATATATTTTATTGGCGATATTTTCTATCGGAATGATCTTGGTAGGAGCTCATGGAATCGTTCACGAACCGCTTATCGATTTCCGTGATTATAAAATCGGAACAGATCTTAAAGCTGAGAAAGCAAAAATCAATAAAAATCCATCAGAATACAAAACGTTCTATTCTCTTAAAAATTCAAAAACGGGAGAAGTTTTAAAAATAAATCAGGACGATTATATTAAAGAAACAAAATATTGGGCAGAAGGTTCACCCTGGAAAATCGAGGAAGGAAAAAACGAATCTGTTTTAATAAAAGAAGGGTACAAATCTGAAATTGCAAAATTCAAAATCGAAGATCCGACAGGATTGGAGGTAACGGAAGAAATTATTACTGCTCCTAAAGCAATCCTGGTTTTCTCTTATCAGCCGAAGGAAGTTTCCCCCGAATTAATGAAACAGCTTGAAGCTAAAGTTAAAACACAAGGAGCGAATGTTATCTATGGAGTTTCAACACTTCCTAATACATTTAAAACCATTAAAAATACAATGATGGACGGAACTGCCATTAAAACAATTGCGAGAAGTAATCCGTTTGTTTTAATTTTACAAAACGGAAAAATTGTAGACAAACAGCCTGCAAAAGACTACCTGAAATAACAAAATTGTGAATGTTGAATTGTCAATTTTTAACAATCAACCTTCGACTATAAACTATCAACAAACTATACATTTATATAATGCAAAAATCAAATAAATCGATTGCCGGTTACCATCTATTGATGATTCTTTCTTCTGTAGACGGAGAATTTGCTCCTGAAGAAGGAATGCTTGTTCAGCAATATTTAGCGGATGAATTTCCTTTTAAAGTGGATTTGGATAATGAACTTGAAGTAATCGCTTTGCTTCAGCCGGAAGAATGGAAAGGTCATTTTGAATTCCACGCTAGCTGTTTCTTAGACGATTCTACGGAAGAGGAACGCAAAAGTTTTATTCAATTTGCAAAAACATTAATTAAAGCGGATAATAAAGTAACTGATGAAGAACATACTTTCTACACGCTTTTAAAAAACCTTTGGAATATTTAATTAATTGAGAAATTAGATATTAGAAGTTAGAAATTAGTCTAAAACTTACTGTAATTCTAACTTCTAATGTCTAACCTCTAACTTCTAAATAAAAATCTATGAGAAGAAAAATAGTTGCAGGAAACTGGAAAATGAACAAAAATGTAATTGACGCTCAACAATTAATGGTTCAATTACTTAGCTATAAAAATAATAATGCTACGAATTGTGAAGTTTGGATCGCTCCTCCATCTTTATATTTAATGATGGCGAAAGATATTTTCGAAAAAGACGAAATCGGAATATTTTCTCAGGACATAAGCGAGCACGAAAGCGGAGCTTATACAGGAGAAATTTCTGTAGACATGCTGGAATCCATCGATGCAACAGGTTCGTTAATAGGACACTCTGAAAGAAGACAATATCATGGTGAAACAGATTCTCACTGTAACAGAAAAGTAAAATTGGCTTTAGATAAAGGTTTAATTCCTGTTTACTGTAACGGAGAAACTTTAGAGCAAAGAAAAGCAGGACAGCATTTTGAGGTAGTGAAAAACCAGACTGAAGTTGCTCTTTTCACTCTTTCTGCAGAAGAAATCAAAAAAGTAGTGATCGCTTATGAACCAGTTTGGGCAATTGGAACAGGTGAAACTGCAACTCCTGAACAGGCTCAGGAAATTCACGCTCACATCAGAAGCATCATCGCTGCAAAATATGGACAAGAGGTTGCTGACGAAGTTTCTATCCTTTATGGAGGTTCTGTAAAACCTGATAATGCCAAAGAAATTTTCTCTCAGCCTGATATTGACGGTGGTTTGATCGGAGGAGCAGCTTTAAAACTGGAAGATTTCTCTAAAATAATTGAAGGATTTAATTAATCTGAATTAAAATATTTCATATAAAGATCGTCAGTTTGACGGTCTTTTTTCATGTTTAAAAGAAAAAAAAAGCGGAGATTTAATAACAAAATCACCGCTTTTTATAAATCTGATTACTTGAATATCAACTTTATCAAAACTTGTAATAATAGATAATAATTGTTGCTTATTTGAAGGCAAATAATATTGTTCCGCTAATAATTAATAAAGCTCCGATTGCTGTTTTTAAAGTCAACGTTTCTTTGAAAAACAGTACCGCAAAAATTATGGCTATGGCGACACTCAATTTATCAACTGCTGCAACCTGCGAAACCTTCCCGATTTGTAAAGCCTTAAAATAAAACAGCCACGACAATCCCGTTGCAACTCCTGATAACACAAGAAAAATAATATTAAATCTGGATAATGAACCAATGTCTTTGGCTTCACCTTTTATAAACACAATGCTCCACACCAAGATCAGAATAATAATAGTTCTGATTCCTGTCGCCAGATTAGAATTAATATTAGACACTCCTATTTTAGCAAAAATTGCCGTAAATGCTGCAAATAAAGCCGATAATAAAGCATAATAGAACCACATTTTTATTATTTAAAAGTTTTTAACAAGACCTATTCCTACTGTTTTATTTTGGTAATAAGGCATTACCATCGTTGCTGTATTTTTGTTTTTACCGCTTAATAAATTATTAATTTTAGGATATAACCAATATGCCAATTCTGTTGAAAGAATCCCAAAACCTGCACCGCCGACAACGTCTCCTACCCAATGTTTATCATTCAGCATTCTGTAAATTCCTGTGAAAATTGCGAGAGAATATCCCGAAATTCCCAACAGAAAATTCGTGTCCTTATATTCCCTGAACATAAACTGAGCGGAAGCAAAAGCTATTGCCGTATGTCCCGACGGAAAAGAAAGATTATTAGATTGATCCGGTCTTTCCTCTTTTACAATGTGTTTTAAAGGAACTACGATTGCAGAGGTGATCAACATGGATGTTCCGTAAATAATAGATCTGTCTCTAAAATTATGTTTTCCTTCTACACCCACAGCATTTAAACCATAAACCAAAACTGCAGGTGCAAATTGGGTATAGTTATCAAGTCTTATGTGATCGGGTTTGTGTTCATTAATTTCATCTCTGGTTGAGAAATTCAGTTGTTTTAAGCCTTTTACACTTAAGCTTGCAACTCCGTATCCTATAAATGCAGTGGGAATAATTAATTTTTTATAATTCAGCGTATTTTTTTCTGTGCTTACTCTAACTGCGCTGTCTTTTTTAGTTTCCTGAACCTGAATGGTATCATTATTTTGAGCTTTTCCGAAGACTGATGCTAAAATGAAAAGACCAACTACAGCTTTATGACGATAATTTGACATTTCTTTTTGGGGTATTAAAATTTGTTGGAATAATTCATGAGCCGGAAATTAACCTCTTTAAATTTTGCGAGGACATTTTGCCCATACTCTGTAAAATATTGATGATTTCTAAAAAAATCACTATTCTCCATCTTCCATTCTTCATCGGTGAAAATGAGCCCAAGGTATTTTTCGAACTCCAGTCTTAAAGCTTTTTCATATTTAGGGTAATTGGTTTTTGTTAAATGAAACATATCTGCATCGCACATCACCTGATCGGTTAAGCATGTTGGACGTTGAGGATATTTTGTAGATTCGATGCAGTTTGAAACAGTTTCAATAAAATCTTTTTCGCATCCGAAATTTTCTAAGAAATTCCCTGCTATTTTCTTACTTTCTTCCTCATGACCGACATATCTATTCGCATATCCGCAGTCATGAAACCATGCAGCAACCTGTACAGCATACAGTTCTTTTTCGGAAAGATGGGTTTGAAGACCAATTTCGCGCACTGCACCAACAACATCATAGGTATGACCGATATTGTGAAATGTAAGCTGATCCGAAAGATTCTTTGAAAGAAATAATATTACATAATTGCTTACAGCTTCTATTAAATTATTCATGACCGTCGTATTTTAAAACTTGTAATTGTATCCTAGTCTGATTATCTGCATTTCCTAACAATCATCACTTGTGTAGACAAATCTATTTTTTTGGATTTTTCTTGAAAAGCGATAATCTGATTCTATTCATTACATTTAATTTTTATACAATAATCAGTAATGATTTAGAAGAAATTTAGAATTTTGAAAATCAGACATAGCGATTGAACAAAAAAAATGGAAGCTTCTAAAATTTAGTAGCCTCCACTAATAATCAATCCTCTTAAATACTTAATAAGGCATCACCACCATCTATTTCTGCTTCATAATTTACAGTACCGTCGGCTTTTACAATCTTTGCTGCTTCTTTAATTTTTCCCAGTTTATTTTTTGTTATGTAAACCGGAATTTTTAATGGAAGCTCATTAACCTTAATTTCAGTTTCTCTTTCTTCCAAAATTCCCTGAGCATTATATAAAACACTCATCTCTTGTCCTTTATATTTAAAAGAACCTTCATACTTTCCGTTTTCATTTTCCCATTCTGCTTTTACATTCGGATAAGCTTTTTGAAATGCTTTTTCTACAATTTCCGGCACTTCTGTACCTTCTTCCTTGTCGTTCTTCTCTTGCGAATATGCTAAAGAACCAATACACATTGCTGCCATTACTAAAATTATTTTTTTCATTTTTAAATATGATTTTTAATTAACATGGTAAAGCTGCAAACCAAATCTGTAGAGATGCTGAATTTTTGGAGTACAAGTAAAAATTATTCAAAATAAATTGTAAAAAAATGCTTTTGATCTTTAAAATCGTAAGTGATTTTGTAATTATATAAGAAACATATCTTTTTACATATCTCCAATCCTAATCCAAGGCTTCGATTATCGTTCGATTGCTTCTTGAAACGTTGAAACAATTCCCCTTCATTCAATCTTCCTGTATTTTGCTGTGTTTCATTGCTTACACAAACCGATTTATTCGAGATTTCGATATTTATCTGTTGATTATCGTCTGTATATTTAAATGCATTAGACAACAGATTTCCAAATAAAATATCAATAAGGATTGGATTTGCCGTAATTTCTATTTCATCTGCAAGAATCTTATTTACCTCATGATTTTTTATAATTTGTCTCGTCTTATATTGTCTTATAAGGTTGTGAAATGTACTGTTGACATTTATCTTTTCTGTATTCGGAAACTGATTATTTTCAATTTTTGTTAACAGCAATAAAGTTTTATTAATCCTCTGCATCTTTTTTCCGGACGAAAATATTTCCTCTATTAATTCTGCCTGTTCCTCAGAAATGGGATTTGTCTGCATCAATAATTCCAGATTACTATGGAAAACGGCAATTGGTGTCTGCAACTCGTGTGAGGCATTTTCAGTAAACTCTTTTTGAGCTTTATACAACTTTTCATTTCTATGTATCAACTCGCTTATTGAATTTCGTAAATCTTTAAATTCAACAATTTTGCTGGGCATAAAACTTAGTGTATCAGAAGAATCAACCCGATAATTCTTCATTTTTTCGACAATATCATTAAAGGGCAGCCAAATCTTTTTGGATATAAAAAAATTGATGAGTCCTAAACCTACGATCAGCACGAATATAAAAACAAACTGAAGCAGCAATATGTTTTGAAGAAGATCTTCATCTTCGATCATCGATTTCTGAATACGAATTTTGTAATTATTCCCATTTACAGTAATATTGGAAATTAAAACGCGATGCATCACAACTTCTTGGTCAGCTTTAACAAAAATAGGTTCGTCGGAAAATAAATCTGATATTTTTGAACTATTCGAAGGAACAACTGTAATATTATTTTCAAAAGACATAAAATTTTTTGGAGAAACCGTGTGCAACCTTTGCTCGATCCAGTTTTTCTGTTGTTTCATTTCTTCATCCAAACCCCTTAATAATAAGCGTTGTAATGACAAATAAAATAATGGAATTGCGATAATTGATATGATTGCAGAGTAAATAATATACCTTTTGGAAATATAATGGATCAGCTTCATGACGGATTAAATTTCAAATTTATAGCCCATTCCGTATACCGATTTCAAGTAATCATTACAACCTGATTTGGTAAGTTTCTTCTTCATATTTTTGATGTGTGCATATATAAAGTCATAATTATCATATAGATATATTTCTTCACCCGACAAATGTTCTGCAATGGCAGCTTTGGAAAGTACCCGATTTTTATTTACTGAAAAATACAATAAGAGATCGTATTCAGTTCTTGTTAAATCAACAGAAGCATTATTAACTGTGACTATTTTCGCCAATGTATCAATCGTAATTTCATTATGAATCAGAATATTATCCCCATTGAATCTCCTTCTGCGGATTACTGCGGCGATTCTGGCACTAAGCTCTGACAAATGAAAAGGTTTCGGCAGATAATCATCCGCTCCCAATTTCAGTCCCTCAATTTTATCTTCAATTGAATTTTTTGCAGAAATAATGATTACTCCTTCCGTTTTATTATTTTCTTTTAAAAGTTTTAAAACTGATAAACCATTTCCATCGGGCAACGAAATATCCAAAAGAACACAATCGTAATCATAAGAATCTGCCTTTTCGATGGCTTCATTAAAATTATGGGCAACTTCACACAGATAATTTTCAGAATTTAAATAGCTTACAATGCTTTTACTTAAAGCCAATTCATCTTCAATAATAAGTATTTTCATATTTTTATTTTATTTTTTTATTATTGAAGGATATTTTTGGATTATTCAAATAAAAATATCCTGTGGCAAACAGAAGAATACACCCGAGAATAAAACCTCCCAAAACATCGGTAAACCAGTGAGCTCCTAAGTAAACTCTCGATACTGCACCCAAAAATATCATTGCAAGGCAAGTTATTATGAGCGTTATTTTTATTTTTAAATTCAATTTGGTTGTATTTATTGCCATGAGAATTAAAGAACCAAAGAAAACTGTGTAAAATAAGACATGCCCGCTGGGAAAACTTTGATATTTGGTGTCTTCAAGCAATGTCACAAGCTTTGCCTATGGGCGTGGTCTGTTGATTATTACTTTGAAAAACAATCCTATTGCACCTGAGAATAAGGTGCATATTATTAAAACTGCCTGTCTTTTATAGTGTAATAAAAATAAAATGATCGAAAAAGAAACCACTATTATTCCGGACACAGATGTTCTTCCAAACCAACTCACCCAGATCATAAAATGATTCAATCCTGAACTTTGATTTTCCTGTATTTCCTTTGAAATATGTATATCCAGATATTGAGGAGGTTCTGTTATGACATATAAGCTCAAAAATAGAAATATCATGATAAGCACTGTAAAAATGCCATACACAAATGGTATTATTTCCTTAGATTGAAAAGAAATTGATTTCATATTAAAGATTTTATATCAACAAAATAAAAACCTGATTCTGAATAAATTCTGAATATTTCTTATCGTCAACCCCATTATAATTATTAATGTATACTTTTATTTAAAATGTATTTTGCTCAATAATGTCGGCAAAACAATTAGTAAAAGCGGCAATGCAACAATAAACCCGCCAATAACAGCAATGGCTAAAGGTTGATGCATTTGTGCTCCCGTTCCGATTCCCAATGCTAAAGGCATTAAGGCGATAATTGCTCCCAAAGCGGTCATTAATTTTGGACGAAGTCTTGTGCTGATGGCATAAATCACAGCTTCCTCTTTGGTTTTCGTCGCTAAACTTTCGTGGAATTGCAGGTAGGTGAAAATGGCGTTTTCTCCTATGATTCCGACCATCATAATGAGTCCTGTATAACTTCCGACATTCAGAGGTGTATTTGTGAAATACAATAATAAAATCCCTCCTGAAAGTCCTAAAACCGAAACAAATAAGATAATAAAAGCAACTAAAACATTTCTGAACAAAAACAGCATCACCGAAAAAACCAATAAGCTGGAAACAACCAGAATAATTAATAATTCTTTAAACGATTGTTGCTGTTCTGCATATGCACCGCCGTACACCACAGAATATCCGCTTGGCAGTTTTATTTTCTGATTGATCTGCTTCTGAATTTCCTGAATTGTTCCGCCCAGATTTCCATTATCAAGTCTTGCCGTTACAATTCCCAACGTCTGCAAATCTTCTCTGTTGACTTCGGCTGAACCTGTTACTACACTTACGGTTGCAAATTCACTCAAAAGTTTTAAAGTTCCGTTGGGTAAAGCAATCATACTGTTGTTGATGTCGCTTAAAGACTGATTACTTTTTTCGTTGTACAATAATCGAATCGGCGTATATTGGACATTATCAAAAATATTTCCGGCTACATTTCCATCTAAATTTGCCTGCAACTGATTCTGAAAATCGGGTAACGAAATATTGTATTGCGCTAAAACAGGTAGTTTCGGAGTAACAACCATCGATGGTCCTGCAATTACAATTCCGTCGAATACATCGGCTGTTCCGTTGACTTTCTCCACAATTCCGGCTATTTTCTGAGAATAATCTTCAATGACTTTCTGGTCGGTTCCGAAAACTTTAATTTCAATAGGCTGAACACTGCTCATCAAATCTCCGAGCATATCGGTAATCACCTGTCCGAAATCTACAGTCAACGGCAAACCTGAAGCATCAATTTTCGCCCGGATATCGTCGGTAACTTCATTCGTCGTTTTGCTTCTGTTTTTCTTTAACTGAATTAAATAATCACCCCGGTTTGGTTCCGTAATGAAAAATCCCATCTGAGTCCCTGTTCTTCGGCTGTATGCTGCAACTTCCGGTGTTGAAGTGATAATTTTCTCGACTTCTTTCAATTCTCTGTCGGTTTCTTCGAGTGAAGTTCCCGGAGGAGAATTGTAATCTAAAACAATACTTCCTTCATCCATATCAGGCAAAAATCCGGTACTGATATTGGGAAGAATAATTGCTGTCGCAATAATCAACACTACAATAAAACCATAACTGAATAAAGGTTTTCTAATAAAAAATCCTACCCATTTTCTTTCTTTTACATCGTGATGCTGGAGATTTTTTTCTTTTTTCTTCCCTGATGACAATAATAAATAAACGATGGGTAATAAGATCCATGTTGCAAAAAATGAACAGATCAACGTGATAATCATCGTGTCTGTCATGACTTTAAAATAAGCTCCTGCAATACCGCTCATCAACATAAAAGGCAAGAAAATCACAATCGTACTGAGCGAAGAACCAACCATTGCTTTTAACAGATAATTAATGGCTTTTTGCACCAGCGTTTTTGAAGACTCTTCGGGATGTTCCTCATGCGTTCTGTGAATTTGTTCAACCACAACAATGGCATCATCAATGATTAATCCTATCGCAGCGGCAATTGCTCCCAAAGTCATAATATTAAACGTCTGTCCCATCGTATAAAGGACAAGCATTGTAAGACTTAATGTAATCGGAATTGTGATTAAAATAACCGCACTCGCCTTCCATGAACGAAGGAAAATAATCGCCACGATAATTGCTAAAACCAACCCTATCCATAAAGCATCAGTAACACTTTTAATGGAATCGTTTACAAAATCTGCCTGAACATAATAAGGTTTTAAGATAATATCTTTGGGTAAGGCTTTTTGCAGTTCCGCAATTTTTGCTTCCATCGCTTTGCTTAAATCTACCACATTCGCATTGGGTTGCTGGATAATAGCAATCAGAATACTTTCCTGTCCGTTAGCATTTACCTTTATATATTGTTTGGCATTATGAACATTGATTTGAGCAATATCACTCAACAAAACGATTCGGTTGCCGTTATTGCTTACTACCAGATTTTTAAGCTGACTTTCATTGCGAATCTGAGCATCGGTAAGGGTTAAATATAAATATCTGAAATCTGAGGAATAACCATTAGATTTAATAAAATTACTATTATTAATCGCCTGTTGTACCGATGCGGGCGTAACACCCAATCTCGCCATCATCGCCTGATTCATTACCACACGAAATTCTTTGTCCTGTCCTCCGATAATTCTCACTTCACTCACTCCCGCAACCTGTGAAAGAAAAGGTTTGATGGTATAAAGCGCCAACTGTTTCAGTTCAATCGGATCTTTTGAAGTCGAATTTAACGAATATCCCATGACCGGAAGAATCGACGGATTCATTTTTTCAACGGAAATATTGATGTCGGGTGGTAATTGGTTTCGAACTTCATTCACACTGCTTTCAATCTGCTGTTTGGCTAAATCTACATTCACATTCCAATCCATAAAAGCGGAAATTTCGCAGCTTCCCCGGCTGGTGGTACTTTTTAAAACCTGTAAATCGGGAACTCTTTTCACAGCATCTTCCAAGACTTTAGTGACACCGACTGTCATTTGATTGACAGGCTGTTGTCCTGCATCGGCTATGATTTTTATTTTCGGAAAAGTAATCTGAGGAAATAAAGCCGATTGAATTTTGGTATAAGAATAAATTCCGCTCGCCAGAATCAGGAAAATCAATACCAGCAAAGGACTTTTATAGGTTACAAAAAATGATTTTTTCATTTGTAGTTGTATATTTTTTAAAATTGCCAAATAGAATTCGCCAAAGTAAATTTTGTTATCAGTTGACGAGATTTCGATGGCTCATTTCATGAGATTAAGGTTTTTGTATTTTCACAGTTGCAGTATCACTCAATCCGAAATTTCCTGAGATAATTACTCGGTCTTTCGTTGTCAAATTCCCTGATTTTATCTGGATATATTTATCGGTTTCAACTCCTTTTGTGATCTCTGTTTTTACGGCTGTCGTATCATTGATTAATTTCATCACCCAAAAGGAAGATTGTGTTTCATCACTTACTACCGCCATTTTAGGAACGGAAAGTCCATAAGCTGAAGTTTTGGAAAAGCTAATCGTACCAATCAGATTTTCAGGAATATTGTTATTGGGAACTTGTAAAAGCACTTTCACGGTTTGGGAAACTGCATCAACAGAAGGCATCACTTTTGCGATTCTTCCCTGCAAAACCGTATTGTCGGGTAAAGTAATCGGTAAAGAACCTTTACTTTTGATGATTTGGAGGTATTCGTAAGGAACATCAACTACAAAACCGAAACTGCTTGCATCTGTAATGTTTGCCAAAACTTCCCCATCCTGAACATAATCTCCAATCTGATGATTCAGCATTGCGACGTAACCTGTTGCAGGACTTACTACCGTCGTTGCGCCATTAAAACGGAAAGATTTATCCAATTTATTGATGGTATTTCCTAATGCTCTTGCTTCTTTGGTCTGTAAACCGAAAAGTACCGAACCTTTACCAACACGATCGGCTAGTTTGATAGTCATTTTTGTGATATAACCATTGCTGTTGGCTTTTACATCAGATTTTAACAGGTAAGTTGCTGTTGCATTCAGCGTAATCATATTATTGAGTTGAGCTGTATCAGAAGGATAAGCTACAGTAACTAATGTTTTGAGCTTTGCATCTGATGCAGTAACGTCTGCAGGAGCCGAATCAGCAGTTTTCTTACAACTGAAAACAACTATAGAAACTATAATGAGGGTGATTATTTTTCTCATAATTTATTGAATGATTAAATATTGCATTTGATTTTTCAGGTTGAATAATGTTGTATTGTACTGAATGATATTTCCTTTAAGACTCAGTAAATTATTAATGGATAAAATAAAATCCACCATTCTTACATCCCCTGTCGGAAGCTGTTTTGCATTGGCTTCAACCAAAGTTTTTGCATAAGTAATTTGCTGATTGGCAGTATTAATCATTTTATCATATTGATCCATTTGGTTATTAATCTGAAGAATCTGTTGTTGATATTGTCTTTGGGTTTGTTCGAGATATTTCTTTCGAGTATCAAGTGATAATTGATTTTGCTGCAACAGCATTTTTTTCTGATGACCATCGTAAATAGGGATCGTTACGCCAACTCCCACACTCATTCCGAAATTTTTGTAAGGAGTTAATGCAAATGAAGACTGGTAACCACTATCTGAAAAAGCTGTGATTTTAGGTTTATAATCGTATTGGATTATTTTGGCGTCATTTTTCAACTTTAAACTGTCTGCCTGAAAAGCTTTTGCGTACATACTTTCATCAAAAGAAGTTGGATTCAATGTTTCAATAAAAGAAGGTTTTTCTACAGGTTCAAAAGTATCATCAACGATTCCTGACAGATATTTTAACAGCGAATAATTATTTTGCCAGTCGGCTTTTTGCTGTTCTAAGGTTAATTCATTTTGTTGAAGGGTAACTTTAAAAGTAAGGTAATCCGTTTGTTTAAAAACCGCAGATTGGGTAAGCTTTTTCAAAACAACATCTTCCTGATTGAGTAAATGAATGATTTCTTTACTTAAATTATACTGTTGCTGACTTGCGTAAGTGGCAATATATTGATCGGTAATCTGTTTTTTCAGCGTTTGAAGGCTTATATTTTTCTGCGCTAAAACCTGCGAAATACTTGCATTGATTCCGGCAAGTCTTGTATTTAAATTATTTCGGCTGATAAATTCTTTGGCAACACGAACACCTGCGAAAAGAGATTGTCCGTTTGTAAGAGCACTGTCGTATCCCCAACCTTTTACATTGGGAGAGTAACCCGCACTTCCTTCTCCGGTAATGATAAATCCATAAGTTGCTTTTAGTTTTAAACTGTCAATTTTATTGGAAATAACCTGATTGTTGTAATCGTTTAAAAGCGGACTGTTGGATTGAGCCGTCGCAAGAAAATAAGACAAAGTATTGGACTGCGCATTTATTTTAAAACAACTGAAAAACAGCATCGAAAACAATAAACTACGAATGAGATATGTACGTAAAGTATCCATAATCTGTTAATTATGCTGTAAAGATTAGATGTGATTTTGTAGAAATTCTGAATTATTCGCAATAGACAAAAAATAGTTATCAATTGATGAACTATTCAATCTGATCGATGATCTGTAACAATTTGGAAGAAAGTCTGGAGGAATTTTGAATAAAAACTGAATCTAGATAATTTATAAAAAAAGACTGATATTGCATCAGTCTTTTTTATTATCAATTTATCTTTTGGAATAACTTCGCTTAAGTATACTTTTTTAGTATTTGTCTTCCAAAAAGTTCTTCAGAATATTTATTTATTATATTCCTCATCGCTCACAGCTTGCAGCCAAACCGCAGAACCTTTATCATTATTGGTCACTGCAATCTGGACAAAATAACTATCGTCACTTGCTCCGTGCCAATGTTCAACATTTGCGGGACACTTGATAACGTCACCTTTGTAAAGTATTTTTTTTGACTGCCCCTTTTCCTGATAATATCCTATTCCATCAGTAACTAAAAGAATTTGTCCGGCAGGATGTAAATGCCATTTTGTCCTTGCTTCAGGTTCGAAAGTTACATTACCTATTGCTGTTGGATTTTCTTTATCGTGTGTTGTCAGCATTTTGAGATAAGCCGTTCCTGTAAAATTATCGTTATTGATTTTTTCACCTTTATCAAAAACAGTCTCTGCGTCCACACTATATTTCTTTTGGATTTGCGCAAAGCTATTATTTAGTGTAAAAATGAAAATAAATAAAAATTTCGTGTATGTCATTAAACAGAATTTTGATTTACAAAGATTTTGAATAGAATTGTAATAATTTATCAACTGCCTGATTTACATATTCTGGTTTCCAATAGGTTTCAATGTGTGTTGCGCCATCGATAAGAAATAATTCTTTATTTTTTGAGTTGGTCGCCTTAGGAAAGGCTTCTTCGGTCATATAAAGTGTTTGTGCTTTACTTCCTGCTATCATTAATAAAGGCTGTTCGATCAAATCCAGATTATCTGTCGCATCCCAAGTCATTAAATCTAACAGACTGCTTGTTGTATATTTTCCAAAAGAATTGGGATGTGCGTGCGTTTTGCTGTAATAAATATAACCTTCTCTGTAAAAATCAAACGGAATTTTCGCAATTTCTTCATCGGTCAAAGGCTTTGCATTTCCTCCGATATATAAAACCTTTCCACCTGCAGCTTCCTGAGTACGTGCGTCCGATGCCTGCTTTAATCTTTCCTGAATCGTAGAAACCTGTGAATTTAAAAATCCATTTCTACGCACCAATCCGGAATTAAACATACTTATCGTTGCCACAACTTTGAATCTTTTGTCTGACTCTGCCGTTTTCAGTGAGTAGCCACCGCCACCACAAATTCCTAACAAAGCTAATTTTGAAGGATCAACCCCTTTGTACTGCAAAATATAATCTGCCATTCCGTGAATATCTTCGATCCGGTTTGCCGGAATATCTATATATCTCGGTGTACCGCCACTTCCTCCCTGATAAGCCGCATCGGCAGTTATCGTGATGAAACCTTGTTCAGCTAAACGTTGTGCATATAATCCTGCCGTTTGTTCTTTCACACCTCCATTTGGATGAGCAATTACGACAGTCGGATATTTTTTGGTTGCATCGTAATTCGGTGGCGTGTAAACATTGGCAACAATATTTATATTTTTGATTTTATAAGTAACGGGATGAATATTCACTTTTCCCGGTATATTTTCCGTAATAGCACCTTCGTAAACGAGTGTAAAAGGATTGGTTTCGTATTTTGGTTTTTCTGTATTTTCCATTTTTTTTGTTGTTGATTTTTGATTTTTTAAAGTTTGAGCATTGGTTGTAATCGTCCATGCTCCTGTTATTAAGGTAAATGCTGAAACTATTATATTTTTCATATGATATATTTTATATTTAATGTGTGCTTTCAAGGACTTTTTTTAAAACTAAACCAGTTGCACCGCTTTTTTGTTTACTTATGGTTGTCGAAATAACTTTGATAAACTCTTCTAATTGTTTTTGTGACCAACCTACATTGAGTGAAATTCCTAAATGTCCCTGAAGCATCGGCTCTGCATTGCCAATGGCAGCGATTACCGAAATAGTGACCAATTCTCTTTGAGCATAAGTCAATACATCTCGTTCAAAAATATCTGCGAATAAATGTTCTTTTAAAAAAGTATCAATTGTTGGTGCAAAAGCCGAATAACCGGAAAGCTTATCTGGCTGTGGTATTCCTGTGAGTTTCCCTAATATTTTTTTACCTCTTTCGTATTTACTGTTTTCACTTGCAATTGGGGAAGATTCGGCTCCTTGTTTATCGGTTATTCCTTTTGCTTTTCTTTCTTCAAGAACTTCCATAAAAGTCTGCAACCCTCTGATGCTTCTCGGAAAACCGCAATAAGCATAGGAATGTATTATTATTTCTTTTATTTCATTTATGGTTAATCCCGCTTCAAGACCTTTATTTAGTTCCGTTTTTAGATTTGTCAGTTTCCCTTGCGCTGTGTAAGACGAAATAGTAATTATGCTTTTATCTTTTATACTTAATTGTTCATTTGATGTTATCATTTCTTGTGCTTTTAGAAGATTATTAAACAGCGAAATGCTAATCATTACTGTTATAAAACTTAGAAATTTTAGTTGCCTCATTATATTTTTCAATTAATTATCCAAGCCTTTTTCCTGAAGCCATTTGTTAATAATCGTTGCTATTTCCTGATTATTAAGATCAGACATTATGAAATGTGTATTTCCTTTAATCCCGATTTCAGGGAGATGTATAATGGTAACATCACCTCCGTGATTGTTCACTACTTTTGCCCATTGCTTTGCTGTAGCCAATACGCTGCGCCAAAAATTGAGTGATGCAGCCTTGGTTTCTTCTTTCGGAATATAATCACCAAAATAAACCACGATAGGAATTTTTGTGAGCTTCATAAATTCTTCCATGGGAATGCCTTTTCCACCACGATTTCCTTCCGGCACCTCGCCCTCCGGAAAAGTAAAACCTCCCGCCTCAATAGCCACAATAGCTTTTACCTTATTGCTTTTTATTGCAGTCTTCCAGCCCGGAGAACCACCCGCTGAATGTGTAAAAAGAATTCCGTCTCCTGATTTATCAAAAATGGCAGACATCGAATTGACAATTGTTTCTTCATCAATATTTCCTGTATTTGGTGTCATCATCCTAAAGAAATTATCTAATGATTTTTCATCTTTCGGAAATTGAACACCTTCATTAAAATTCGGATATAAACCAATACGAAACTGAGTAAACCAAGTCTGATCATCCGGAATTGCCGTAATCTGAGCCGGCTTGGTAGTTTGTCCTGCATCGCCACGACCTGGCTGATCAACAAGATAAATACCATATCCTTTTCTTAGAAAAATATCTGCAAAACCTTCTCTACCATCGGCTGTAGTCTGCCAACTGCGACGGGATTGTCCATAACCATGCAAGAATACCATTGATTTCCGTTTATGATTTACAGGAATCTGATACCATACATCTGCGTGGTCGCCGTGGCGAGTTTGTCCGCCCTGCGGTTCATTCCAAGGTTTTAATGCATCGAAAGTGCCATCACTTTTAATTACAGTTCCGCCTGCAGAAAATGTTCCCTGCTTTTCAATTATCAAAGGGGGTTGCTTTTTCATATTTTGAGAAAAAGCATAACTTGAGGCGAGCGTAAATAATAAGACGGCTAAGCAATATCTTTTATATTTCATAATTATTTTTTATAATCTGTAATTTGATACTGCAAATTTCCGACGTAAAACAGATTGTGAATGTATACCAATCACTGAATTACTAACCAATATCACCGATTAGGATCTGCGAAGTTAAAAACCTATTAATGAATTAAGTAGATTTGTACCTGTTTAAGTAAAAAAGAATGTAATGGAGGATATCATTAATTTTAACAATATAAAACAATACAATGCATTTAATAATCAGGAAACGCTTCATCCATTAGTCAGTGTTGTAGATCTGGATAAAGCTGATCCGCGACAGGGGCGTCGTCTGCGTTATGAATTTTATACTGTTTTCTTAAAGAAAATCCACTGTGGAGATCTGCGTTACGGCTTGAATAATTATGATTATGAAGAAGGCACCTTGATATTCTTGGCACCGGGACAAATTATTGGCAGCTACAGCGAAGATTATTATCAGCCTCAGGGAATTGCATTGGTTTTTCACCCCGATTTGATTACAGGAACTTCTTTAGCTAAAAACATCCACGATTATCAGTTTTTTTCTTACGCAGTAAACGAAGCATTGCATTTGTCGGAACAGGAAAGAATCATCATAATGGACTGCATTAGTAAAATTGAATATGAACTGAAACATTCTATCGATAAACACAGCAAGCAATTAATTGTATCAAATATCGAGTTATTTCTGAACTACTGTACCCGATTTTATGACCGCCAGTTTATCACAAGAGATAATGCTAACAAAGGAATTTTAGAAAAATTCGAAGATTTTCTGAATTCTTATTTCTTATCTGACAAACCTTTACATAAAGGTCTTCCATCTGTGTCATCCTGTGCCGAAGAATTGCATTTGTCCACCAATTATTTTGGAGATTTAATTAAAAAAGAAACCGGTAAAACCGCTCAGGAATATATACAAGCAAAAGTAATTGAGGTTGCCAAAGAAAGAATTTTTGACGCCGATAAATCTCTCAGTGAAATCGCTTACGAACTGGGCTTTAAGTATCCTCAGCACTTTTCCAGACTTTTTAAGCAAAAAACTGGCGTAGCGCCTAATGAATACAGGAATTTGAATTAAAAATAAACAGCTATTTTCCAAGCTGTTTATTTTTTACTATAAATTGAAAATAAATAATCTATCTTTTGATAACAATTATCTATTGAATATCCACTATATACATAGTTCCTTTATCCTGTTTTCCTGTTTTTGGAAGAATTTTTGTTTTTGGGTTTCCGTTTCCGTCATCTGCAACCCCGAAATCATCATCATTGAAAACGGCAAGCTTGTTATTTCCTAAATAAACAATTCCTTCAAACTTGTCGTGTTCATAACCAATTTTAGCAACTAAGTCAACAGCTAAAGTTTTAGAAACCGGAGTAATTCCCGCTGCGCTCAATTCAGCCCAGGTAGATTGTTCAAGCGTTTTTCCGTTGATTTTCATTCCGTCAACTGCAGTTAAATCTGTTCCTGAAACGTCAGAAGCTCCCGAAAGATTGATTCTGTAAACTTTTTTAAGTCCACCAACAGAACCGAAATTTCCATCTCTTTCGATCACCAAAAACTCAGTATTGCTAATTGGTGTAATATCACAAACAGAATCAGAAGCTCCTCCATCCTGTTTATATAAATACTGCTTCGTCTGTCCCGTTGCCAAATCAAAAGTTACAATTCTTGTTAAAGTTGTATTTGTTGCCAAAGCTTTTGAAGGTACATACATTGTTGATTGTATCGTACCAACTAACATTTTTCCGTCTGGTGTCATACACATTCCTTCCATTCCACGATTTGGTCTTCTTTTCGCGAAAACGGCGGGCAATTTTCTTGTTCCCGTATTCACTCCAATCGGACTGATTCTTTCCATTTCAACTCCATCTGCATTGTAATGAACGATATGAGGACCGTACTCATCAGAAACCCAGAAAGTTCCGTCTAAAGCTGCAACGATACTTTCACTGTCTAATCCGTAATTATCTGTACCTAAAACATTTCCGTTTGCATCGTAAGCAATTTCTCCTGTACTTCCCATTCCCGCTGGATTTGGAAGACCTGTAATTGGCTGTCCTGAAGGATTTTTAAGTTTGATATATTTAATTACTTCAATATTTCCGTCTGCATTAATTTTGAAATGCATAATTGTCGGTGTAAAATTGGGAACCAGGATTTTAATTCCATTTGAATAGGCTACATTCGGACCACGATCTGTGATTACATAAAATTCTCCTTTTCTGGTTGGATGCGCCGTTGCTCCTGAACCGAAACCTCCATTGATAACATTTACTCCATTTAAAGTCATTAAGCTTGAGAATGGAAATTCCTGTGGAAGTTTAGAATAATTGATATCCTGATTGCTTGTGTTATCATCACTATTACAAGCCGTCAAAGAAATGAAAGCAAGTACAGGTAATAAGAATTTTTTCATGTTTACTTTTATTGGATGCGAAAGTAAATATTGATTGTAAACTTATCTTGAATGCAATGATAATTGTATTTTAAATTTAATTCAACAAAAAAGACTTAGATAAAATCTAAGCCTTTATATATTATCAATTTTATGTAAAAATTATAAAGTTTGTTCTTCATGTTTTCCTTCCTTGATTTCCTCAACCATTTTGGCATTAAAAGCCGGAAGATCTTTTGGAGTACGGCTTGTTACCAAACCATGATCAACAACAACCTCACTATCTTCCCAGTTTGCGCCTGCATTTTTCAAATCTTTGCTGATGGAATTTACTGAAGTCATATTTTTCCCCTCAACAACTTCTGCATTGATCAAGATCTGAGGTCCATGACAAATTGCCGCTACAGGTTTCTGCTGTTGAAAAAAAGCTCTTACAAATGATAAGGCACTTTCATTGGTTCTCAATTGATCCGGATTGATAACTCCACCCGGTAAAACCAAAGCATCATAGTCCGAAGCATGAACCTCATCTAAAGTTTTATCAACATCATATTCTTTTCCCCAGTCTTTTTCTGCCCAAGCTTTTATCGTTCCAGATTCCGGACTTACGATATGTGCTGTCCAGCCTTGCTGTTCTAAATGTTCTTTTGGTGATTTTAATTCGCTTTCTTCGAAGCCGTTTGTAGCTAAAATTGCGATTTTCTTTGACATAATTTTATGATTTAAGTGTTGTGACTTCTTAAGTAGAAAAATAATGCCGTTTTTGTTTTTAAAGTTGATAAAATTTGTTAAATATTATTTTTTGATTAATAATTTAAACTAAAAAGATGCTTTGATGATGGTTATGACTAAATTTAATATTACATACTAAAATCCTAGCCCGGATTGCAGCAATTGTTTGAGCTCATTTTCTCAGGATTTCGGTTTCGGCGAGCCAAAGGCTCGCCGAAACCGAAATCCTGAGAAAATAGCGAGTACGGAAAGCCGGAAAAAGCTCCTAAAAAATTATAAATCATGACTGATAAATTGTAAAGGATTTTTTATTCGCATTTTTCAAATAAAAAACGCACCAAAATAAATTGATGCGCTTCGTTATTTCTTTAAAAAAGAAATTATTTTTTGTCTTTTGATCTCTGTAATACTTCATCAACCATTCCGAAATCTTTCGCTTCAGTTGAAGTCATCCAATAATCTCTGTCAGACGCTTTTTCTACCCATTCGTAAGTTTGTCCAGAATGATCTGAAATAATGTCATACAATTCTTTTTTCAACTTCAACATCTCTCTTAAGTTGATCTCCATGTCAGAAGCAACACCTTGTGCACCTCCTGAAGGTTGGTGAATCATAACTCTTGAGTGCTTCAAAGCAGAACGCTTGCCTTTTTCACCTGCAACCAATAATACAGCTCCCATTGAAGCCGCAATACCTGTACAGATTGTTGCTACGTCCGGCTTGATGATCTGCATTGTGTCATAAATTCCCAATCCTGCGTAAACACTTCCACCAGGAGAATTGATGTAAATCTGGATGTCTTTTGAAGGATCTGCACTTTCTAAGAACAAAAGCTGAGCAGTTACAATATTAGCAACCTGATCATCAATACCTGTTCCCAAGAAAATAATTCTATCCATCATCAAACGAGAGAAAACGTCCATCTGTGCAACGTTTAATCTTCTTTCTTCCATAATGTATGGTGTAAGACCTGTCGGACCATACATTCCCATATACTGATCGGTAGCTAAACCGCTATTTCCCAAGTGTTTTACAGAGAAGTCTCTGAAATCTTTTTTAATGTCCATATTTCTATTGTGTATATTAAATTTTACAAAGTGTAAATTACAACTTTTATTCCTAAAAATTTATAGGACTTTTTGTCATAGAATTATTTTCTTCTATTGGCATAGATTCCTTTAATAGGAGAATATTCGATGATTTCGCTCAATCGCATTGAAGCTTGTTTTAACAATGTTATTTTCTGTATCAGTTCAAAATATTTCGCCACATCAGAATCTCTGTATTGTTCCAGCTCTTTCGCAGTTTCTGTTATTAAATAATCGATATACCTGTATTTATGAAGCAAAACATCGCCTTTTACCTGCTCTGCAATTTTATCTCCATAATTTGGAGGAAATATATTTCTGGAAGCCCAATTTTCAAGATCATCCAAAGGAAGTAATGCATCCACAACTTTCGTAGTAATATCCTCATCCATGAAGGTCACAAAGAAATTTCCACTTCTCAGTTCATCATTCTGAATTCCTTCTTTTACCTGACTGATGATAATTTCGTTTCCTTTTACCAAAAATTCATATTGCTCTTCATCGAAATGATGCAGAATTTCTTCAATAACAGTGATTTGATATTCTTCATCTTTTTCATCTTTTCTCTTCAAAACAATATCGCCAAACATCAACATGTGATCCACCAATTTATTTTCCATAAACAAAACTTCAAATAAAAACGGATCGCCCTTCTCTTCATCCAAAGGCACAATTTCCATTTTTACAGGAGCCGCGTTTTCTTTTTGCTGCTGAACGTGCTGCGTCTGATTTTGATTAACCTGTCGCTGAACATCTAATTCATTAAACAAACTCTGCTCAGACAAACCAAATTTATTGGAAACCTGTTTAAGGTAAACCTCTCTTTTTAAAGCATTTTGAACAAAACCAACCGATTTTACAATATCTCGAATAGCCTCGGCTCTTTTTATAGGATCATCTCCAATGTCTTTTAAAAGGATTTCAGCTTTAAAATCAATAAAATCCATCGCTTGATTTTCGATGAATTTTTCAACATATTCCTGCGGATGTTTTCTTGCAAAAGAATCGGGATCGTCACCATCGGGAAACAGAAGAACACGAATGTTCATTCCTTCCGTCAACAGCATATCAATACTTCGGAAACTGGCTTTAATTCCTGCATTATCTCCGTCGAAAAGAATAGTTACGTTTTCGGTAAGTCTTTTTATTAACTTAATCTGTTCCGTCGTTAAGGAAGTTCCGGAGCTCGCAACAACGTTTTCAATTCCTGACATATGAAGTGAAATCACGTCCATATAACCTTCCACCAAAAGACAAATGTTTTTTCTCGAAATTGCCTGTTTACTTTGATTTAATCCGTAAAGAACATTTGATTTATGATAAATTTCTGTCTCCGGCGAATTGAGATATTTTGCCGTTTTGACATTATTTTTAAGAATTCTGGCTCCAAAACCAAGCACTCTTCCCGAAAAACTGTGTATTGGAAACATTACCCTTTCACGGAAACGGTCAATTCCGGCTGGTGAATTTTCAGGGAATATTGACAAGCCTGATTTCTCCAAAATTTCTTTTGAATATCCTTTTTCTAAAGCATATTCCGTAAAAGCATTTTTCTTTTCGGGAGAATATCCAAGCTGGAATTTTTTGATAATATCGTCACGAAGTTCACGTTCTTTGAAATAGGATAAACCAATTGCCTTTCCTTCCTCTACTTCCCAAAGAAAATTCTGAAAAAAGTCATTGGCAATTTCATGAATTTTATATAAAATATCCCTTTCCGACTGTGCATTTTTTGCTTCTTCGGAAAAGTCTTTCTGATCTTCTTCGATCTCAATTCCGTATTTTTTTGCGGCGTGACGAAGCGCTTCAGGATACGTGAAATTTTCGATTTCCATTAAAAAAGAAATCGCAGTTCCTCCTTTTCCTGTCGAGAAATCTTTCCAAATCTGTTTGCTTGGCGAAACCACAAAACTAGGTGATTTCTCATCATGGAACGGACTGAGTCCTTTATAATTAGACCCTGCCCTTTTCAACTGCACATATTCTCCAACGATCTCTTCTACCCTGATCGTTGAGAATATTTTATCTATGGTCTGTTTGGAAATCATGTTGCAAAAATAGGCATTTAATGTAAATTTTAGCATTGAAAACAGACTTCAAATCTTAAATCCTATAAATGACTTTATTTTAATTATTTTTGAAATAAAATTATAACCATTACCTTTTGATTATGAAATATTTCAGGCGGATTTTAATTATATCGTAGCAGTTTTAAAGCGAGAGCTGAATATTCTTATAATTTATATCTGAAGAATTTAAAGGACAAGAATTAATTTCTCATGGAAAATGGCAATTAAGTACATTTTAATCAATCCAATTTCAGTTTTAATTTTCATTCACAAACACTATTAAACATTCATTATTAAAAGATAAATCATACATTTGTGGGGTTGATTTAAATCATGTTATTTATTTTTATTAGTTCTAATTAAAAATAATATGTTTGTAGTAAATATACCCACTAAGCATGATTTTAAATCGATTTTTTAAAAAATTAACCGGAAATAGGTTAAGCCTGATCGGAGCTTTGGTTCTGTCAAGCTGGAATATTTCAAATGCGCAGATAGTTTCCTACTATTCTTTCGCACAAAGTCAGGGAACATATACTTCACTTTCAAATCCAACTAATATTGTAACAGCAACAGCGGTTTCAGGAACAGGATTTTTGGACGAAAATGTGTATACTTTAGATAATGTGATTCCTTTTTCATTTCCTTTTAACGGAACAAGTTTTAATTCTGTAAAAGTTTATGCAAACGGATTTATTAGCTTTGGAACGACAGCAACTTCCACTTCTGATCCAATAAGTTCAGGAAATGCTTATTCAGGAGTGATTTCTCCTTTAGCGGCAGATCTTTCTTCTTTTTATAATATCAACGGAGTATCAAGTTCTATCGATTATTCGGTTGTAGGAAGTGCTCCAAACCGAGAATTTGTGGTACAATGGAGCCATTTCAGACCTTACTCATCTTCTCAGAGCTCTTCGGCTTATCACGACTGGAATTTTCAGGCAAGACTTCATGAAAACGGAAGCATAAAATATGTTTACAACATGACTGCCGTTGGAAATCCGACTGCAACAAATACAAAAGTAGGATTAAGAGGTACAACAAGCAGCGACTACACCAACAGAACTGCATCAGGAAATGCAACAAGCAATTGGAGCAATTCTACTCAGGGAACGAGCTCATCCAGTGGAATCGCGAGCAATTACAGCTATCTTCCTTCGCAGGGTCTGACTTTCACATGGACTGCGCCAACTGCTTGTACAACGCCATCTTCGCAACCTTCCAATTTAAATTTAACCAATACAGGAATTATCATTAACGGAAGTTTCACACCGAGTTCTCCTGCAGCGGATAAATATTTGATTTTAAGAAACCTAAACGGAACGACGCCAATTGCGCCTGTCAACGGAACAATTTATTCGACGGGAGAAAATGTTTCATTAAACAGTTATGTAGCTTATTACGGTGCCAATACAACATTTGAAAACAATTACAACCACGGAATTAAAGGAAATAATCAATATACTTACACCATTTATTCGGTCAATTCAAACTGTACAAATGGACCTTTGTATAATGTGCAAAATCCATTGACAAGTTCTATCACAAACTGTCCGATTACGGTAAATGGGATTGCAGCTTCAAACATAACATCAAATTCTTTCAATATTAGTTGGTCTGCTTCTGAAAACGGAAATGCAAATCCTATCAATACGATTATTGAAGTAGCAATAGACAGCAATTTTACAAATCAGATTACGGGTTCTCCATTTACTTTGAGCACTTCTTCCACTTCCCAGAATATCACAGGAATTCAGCCGAATACACAATATTTTATCAGAGGAAAAAATGTAAGTACGCAATGCCAAAGTGCTTATTCGAGTACAGCGAGTTTGTATACAGCCTGTGTTCCTACAACAACGCTTAGTGAAAATTTTGATGCGGTAACAGGAACAAACCTTCCAAACTGTTGGGGAAAAATTCTAACATCGAATAACAGTTCAATTCCTACCATCAGTTTAACAACAACTGATACTTTTTCTGCACCGAACAACATCAGTTTTTACGGAAACGGAGCAACAATGACAGACGCAGCTACAAAAGTTATTTTGGTAAGCCCTGAATTAACAAACTTAAATGCAGGAACTCACAGATTAAGAATTAAAGCAAGAAGAACTTCTGCAGATACAAAACTTCAGATCGTTGCATTAACAGGAAACACAGCTTCTGCAAACGTAGATATTATTGAAACGATTCCTCTTACAACCACTTATCAGGAATATACGGTTTATTTAAACGGTTATACAGGTTTTGGAAACTATTTGGGAATCAGAAGAGTGGACGGAAGTTCATATTCATATATGTATGTAGATGATGTGATTTGGGAGCCAATTCCGTCTTGTCCGGAACTTTCTTCACTTACTTTAAATTCTGTAAGTTATAACGGAGCCAATATTTCGTGGACGAATGTTGCCAATCAACAACCTGCAAGCGGATACGAATATATTGTGACAACAACGAATACTCCTCCTGCAAACACAGCAACTTTTGTAAATTTAGCTTCAGGAACAAATTCAGTAAATCTTTCGTCACTTACAAACGGAACGTATTATTTCTGGATCAGAAGATTGTGTTCTTCAACAGAAAAAAGCCCTTGGAAATCTGTTACATTCACGACAATTCCCACTACTCCGGCTCCTTGGAAAGAAGAATTTTTAACATCAACTTTTCCTCAAGGCTGGGTAAACGGAGGAAATCCTTTCACACTAGGAACAGCAAGAGGAGCAACAGGAAATGGAAATTCTGCAACGAATCTATATAAAAATCTATACGGAAGCCTTTCAACAGGATCTTTCAATACTATTGCAGTAGGACCTTTAACTACAAATACTTATGAATTAAGTTTCTATTATAAGCAAAGTAACTACAACAGTCCTTACGCAGCATTAACAGATTGGGGAAATTTTGATGTACAGATCTCAACTGACTTCGGAACAACTTGGACAACAGTCGGAACTGTGAATAACGAAGCCGGAACAGGAAATTATATTAAAAAAACATATTCTCTTTCAGGATATCAAGGTCAGTTTGTGCAGGTAAAAATCGTTGCTAACAGAACTGCAGGAGATTTCGATCTTTCATTTGATAATTTCGAAATTAAAGACACTGTAATTCTTGCAACAAACGAAGTTTCAAAAGATAACATTAAAATTTATCCAAATCCTACAACTTCTTTTGTAAAAATTGATTCTAAAGAAAAAGTAAGATCATTTGAACTTTATAATATTTCAGGACAATTGATCAGCAAAGGAGGTCAGGTTCAGGAAATATCTTTGGAAAGCTTTAATTCAGGACTTTATATTCTTAAAGTAACACTGGAAAATAATCAGACTTTCACACAGAAAGTGATTAAAAAATAATCGTCTATCATATCTATTGTGAAAACCGGTTGGAGAATTTTCTTCAGCCGGTTTTGTTTTAATTACTATAAAAAATTTAACGTAAATAATTATCTTTGCTTAAAAATGCAGTTCACTATTTATCATATTGACGACTGGCAAAACATCGCAGAAACCGTCATTTCACAATTACAGCACAATATTCTTTTATTAAAGGGAAATCTAGGCGCAGGAAAAACCACTTTTACACAATTTTTACTTAAAAATTTAGGAAGTACAGATGAGGTTAATTCGCCTACCTATTCAATTGTTAATGAATACAATACACCGAAAGGAAAAATTTATCACTTTGATCTTTACCGTTTAAAAAATATAGAAGAAGTTTATGATATTGGTATTGAAGAATATCTCGACAACGCTTTTCTTTGTATTATTGAATGGCCGGAAGTGTATGAAGAAGAACTTTACGGACTTAAGTTCCACGAAATGAGCATTCTTAACACAGGAGAAAACAGAGAGATTTCATTCGAGTAAATATTATGTATCTTTGCTCTTGAATTTGAATGTAAAATAACTATCTGTAAGAACCTAATTTAAATGTAAGGATGAGTACTACAAATATTTTTACTCCTTTTACCGAAGAGGAACTGATGCCGAAAGAAGAAAAACTGGAGGTCATTAAAAAAGGAAAACAATTCAGCATAGGAATCCCTAAAGAAACCAGCCTGAATGAAAGAAGAGCTTGCATTACACCTGATGCAGTACAGGTTTTGATAGAACATGGGCACGAAATCATTATAGAATCGGGAGCCGGACAAGGTTCATTTTTTTCAGATTTGTTGTATTCTGAATCAGGAGCGAAAATTACAAACGATCCAAAAGAAGCTTTCGGGCAGGATTTAATTTTAAAAGTAAACCCTCCTACAGAAGAAGAAATCGATTATATGAAACCAAATACTTATCTGGTTTCAGCGCTTCAGATTAACTTAAGGGATAAAGATTATTTTCTAAAACTTGCAGAGAAAAAAGTCAACGCCATCGCATTCGAATTCATTGTTGATGAATATAAACAACTCGCTCTGGTAAGATTGATAGGCGAAATCGCAGGAACAGTTTCAGTTCTTTACGCTTCCGAACTATTAGCTTTATCGAACGGTTTGATGTTAGGCGGAATCACAGGAGTAAGACCTGCAGAAGTTGTCATTTTAGGAGCAGGAATCGTCGGAGAATTTGCCACAAAAGCGGCTATAGGTTTAGGAGCAAGTGTAAGAGTTTTTGATAATTCACTTTCAAAATTAAGAAGACTTCATACTTTGGTTGACAGCCGAGTTCCTACTTCGATCATCGATCCTAAAGAACTAAAAAAAGCACTCAGAAGAGCTGATGTTGTTATCGGAGCACTTCCAAGATTAAATATGACACCAATCGTGACCGAAGAAATGGTTGTGAAAATGAAAAAAGGCAGTGTCATCATCGATATTACCATCGATAACGGAAAAGTAATCGAAACTTCCGAGCTTACAACAATGGAAGATCCTTACATCATCAAACACGGTGTAATCCATTGCGGACTTCCGAATCTTACTTCAAGAATGCCGAGAACAACGACAAAAGCTATCTCCAATTTCTTTTTATCCTACATTTTAAACTATGACGAAGAAGGCGGTTTCGAAAACATGCTGGTTCGCAAAAATGAAATGAAACAGAGTCTTTACATGTATAAAGGCAGACACACAAAGAAAATCATCTGCGACCGTTTCGGACTTACTTATCATGATATCAATCTTTTAATTTTCTAATGAAAAAACTCAAATTCTTTGCAATCGGTCTTGTTCCGGGACTTATCATTGTATTTTTTGTATTAAATAAAAAAGGTGCAAGCTGCAGCGGTTATCTTCCAAACAGCCGTGTTATTGCAGAAACCCTGTCTAAAGATTTTAAGTATTCTGAAAGTTTTAAAACAGAAATGAATACATTAAAAATCAACGAAAAATTCTTAAAAGACAGCATCATTACCAAAGGAAAAGTAGATTTTGATAAAAGTCACGCGCAGAAAAAACCTTGTCCTGATTACGTTTTGATTTATCCTGAAAACAATCCGACTTACGAAATTACTTACGAAAAATGTGAGGAGACGGTAACGTTGAATTCTTTGAAGAAATTGAAATAATTTCAAGCAATGGAAGGCAATTACTACATGATTCAAGATTATCTGATATTCATTGGAGTATTTGCTATTTTCTTTTTTTTAACGGTAAGCATTTATTTATTTAGCCAAAATCAGAAATTCAAGATAAAAAATGCCAGAATTTCAGAAGCTAACAAAATAATTCAGCAAAGATTAAACGAAGTTCAGCTTGAACATATTGGTACAAAACTGAATCCACATTTATTCAAAAATATTTTAAATTCCGTTCAGTCACATGCTTATCAAACATACATGTCACTGGATAAACTGGCAAATGTTTTAGATTATATTTTATACGAAAGCAACAACAAATTTGTAAGTCCAAAAGAAGAATTAAATTTCGCTTTAAGTCTTATTGAGATTAATAAAATTAAGATAAATCCACTTTTTGATTTTAGAATTAAGTCGAAGATTGATAAATCAGACGAAATTTACGAAGAAAAAGTTTTTGCTCCGTTAATTTCTGTTGATCTGATTGAAAATGCTTTTAAACATACGGATTTTCTGGCACAGGATTCATTTATTTCCATCCAAATGGAGTTAGAAGACAGGATTTTCATTATGAAGGTCAGCAACAAAGCTTCATTAAAAAATATTCTGGAAAAAGAGAAAAGCGGTTTCGGAAGTCAGTCTTTAGATCAACGATTGAAGATGATTTACAATAATTATTATTCGCTTCAAAAAAGTTCAAAAAACGGTATCTTCACGGCAGAATTAACAATCAATTTAGGAGAATTCTATGATAAAATGCGTTATTCTTGATGACGAATTACTGGCAATCAGCTATTTAAAACTTCTGTGCGAACAAATTGACAACGTGGAAGTTGTAAAAGCTTTTAATGATCCTAAAATATTTTTAAACGAAATTGAAAATATTGACTGTAACGTCTGTATTTTAGACATCGAAATGCCTGGAATGAACGGTTTACAGGTTGCCGAGCTTATCTCTGGTTCCAAGAAAATTATCTTCACTACCGCTTACAAAGAATATGCAGCAGAAGCATTTGACCTAAATGTTGTCGATTACGTGAGAAAACCTATCAAAAAAGAAAGATTAACCCAAGCTTTCGAAAAAGCAACGGAATTACTTCAAAAATCAAACAAAAAAGATTTCATCGAGTGGAATACCAACATCGGTAAAACCGTGATTTTTACAGAACAAATTGCTTATATCAAAACTTCTGAGATCGACAGCCGCGACAAAGATATTATCCTGAATGACGGAACAAGCATTGTTTTGAAGAATCTAAACTTTAAAAACCTTCTGGAAATGCTTCCTGCAAAAGATTTTGCGCAGGTAAATAAAAAAGAGATCATTGCTCTATCTTCCATTAAAATATTTTCAACCAACGAAATTATTACAACCATTCCTACAGAAAACGAGAATTTTTTAAAGTTACATATCGGAGAAGCTTATAAAAATTCATTAATGGAAATGTTTGGAAAATAGATCTTTCAAAGGTTTTCGGTTTCATTACAAAATTCATCGCCTTTATTACATCCATCCTTTTTAAAACATTTGGTCAACGTATTTTTGCACCTGAATAAATGATTTATAATGAAAAAACTTCTTTATGCAGGCGGAATTCTCATATCCGGACTTTGCTTTTCTCAGGAAACAGATTCGAAAATTAAGGCATCTTTTTTTGATGGAATTGCAGTTGCCGGATATGTGGATCATGGAGCTTTTATCAACTTTACAGGACCGAATATCAGCTACAAAAACAAGGATCTGAAATTCATTTTGGGAATGCTTCCTTCGCTCAGAATCAAAGAAGATAAATCTGAAGGAACAAAAAACAGCGCGATCATGCCAAATCTTGGAGCGGGTTTAACGGTGGTTTACAAAAAAATCGCATTACAGGTTCCGTTTTACTACAACACCAAAACTTCTGTACAAAACGGAGCATGGAAAATGGGAATCGGACTTGGATATTCTTTCAGGTAGATTTTCGTTACATTATTTGTCACATTGATTACATTTTAGAAATAAACATATTTATCATAATTATATTCTTATCAACTTTGCAAAAACTTAGGGATTATGAACTTGGGGAAATATAAAAATATCATTTTTTACATCAGTACAATTGCATTTTTTTCATGCTTAATGTATTGGTTTTTTATTGAAGGAAAAACATTGGAAATAGGAGAAAATATTGCTCCAAGTAAAGCTACAGGATCTACAATGTGGGAGAATTTTGTCGATTCATTTCTGACGAATCTTCATCATCCTTTGGCGCTTCTTCTCGCTCAGATTGTTACCATCATTATGGTGGCGAAGCTTTTTGGGTGGATTTGTGTAAAGCTTAAACAGCCTTCAGTAATTGGCGAAATGATTGCAGGTATTGTTTTAGGACCATCACTTTTCGGTTTGTATTTTCCTGAACTTTCGGCATTTATCTTTCCAAAAGAATCGCTCCCGAATTTGCAGTTTTTAAGTCAGATTGGGTTAATACTTTTCATGTATATCGTAGGAATGGAGCTGGATCTAAGTGTTTTAAGAAAAAAGGCACACGATGCAGTTGTGATCAGTCACGCAAGTATTATTATTCCTTTTGCTTTAGGTGTAGGACTTTCTTATTTTATTTATAAAGAATTTGCTCCGGACGGAATTCAATTCAGTTCGTTTGCTCTGTTTATAGCGATTGCTATGAGTATTACTGCATTTCCTGTTTTGGCTAGAATTGTTCAGGAAAGAAACCTTCACAAAACAAAAATAGGCACCGTTGTAATTACCTGTGCTGCTGCAGATGACATTACAGCTTGGTGTATTTTGGCAGCAGTTATTGCTGTTGTAAAAGCTGGATCTTTTTCGGGGTCGGTTTTTGTTATTTTGATGGCAATTCTTTATGTTTTCATTATGATAAAAGCGGTAAGACCATTCCTGATCAGAATTGCAGAATCTCAAAAAGGAAAAGGTTTCATCAGCAAAGCATTGGTTGCCGTATTTTTCTTAATATTGATTATCTCATCATACGCAACAGAAGTTATCGGAATTCATGCACTTTTCGGGGCATTTATGGCAGGTGCGATCATGCCTGATAATGTAAAATTCAGAAATCTTTTTATTGAAAAAATCGAAGATGTGGCGTTGGTTTTATTACTTCCTCTTTTCTTTGTATTTACAGGATTAAGAACTCAAATCGGATTATTAAATGATCCTCATCTTTGGAAAATAGGAGGATTTATAATCTTAACTGCCGTTACAGGAAAATTTGTGGGAAGCGCACTTGCAGCAAAATTTTTAAAATTAAGCTGGAAAGACAGTCTTACCATTGGAGCATTGATGAATACAAGAGGTCTTACGGAACTTATTGTTTTAAATATCGGCTATGATTTGGGAGTTTTAGGACCTGAATTATTCGCAATGCTCGTTATAATGGCACTTTTTACAACTTTCATGACGGGACCTTGCCTTGATCTTATTAATTATCTTTTTAAAGGAAAAAAATCAATGATAGAAGATGATCAGGATGATGATAATGACGCAAAATATCGAGTTCTTGTATCTTTCGAAACCGCAAAATCCGGAAGTACACTGTTGAAACTTGCGAATAACCTTACTCATAAAATGAACGGAAATAAAAGCGTGACAGCAATGAATATTGCTCCTGTAGACGAACTTCACGCCTTTGATATAGATGATTTTGAAAAAGAACAGTTCAAAAATGTTATTGAAACTTCGCATGAGCTTAAGCTTGAAGTCACTACCCTTTTCAAGGCTTCGACGGATGTCGAAAATGACCTTACAAATATTACCAACAAAGGAAATTACGACCTTCTTTTGATCATGCTTGGAAAATCGATGTATGAAGGAAGTTTATTGGGAAGATTATTAGGTTTTACCACAAAGATCATTAATCCTGAAAAACTGTTAAACACCGTAAAAGGAAAAGGAAATATTTTCAACAACTCTCCTTTCGACGATGCGACGTTGCAGGTTTTAGATAAAGCAACGATTCCTGTCGGAGTTTTGGTCGAAAAAAACTTTACTTCTGCGGACAGAGTTTTTGTTCCTATATTTAATTTAAGTGATTTTTATTTGCTTGAATATGCGAAAAGACTGATCAATAATAACAATTCTCAAATCATAATTCTGGACGTTGCAGGACAGATCAGAAATAATATTGAGGTAAAAGAACTCATCAGAAGTATCGAACAAGTTGCACCAAACCATATCACCCTATATAACGAGAAAAAAATCGAGAAAGAATTTCTTAATTCTCAGGATTTAATGTTGATCAGCAGCAAAAGCTGGAAAAACCTGATCGACACGAAAAGCCTTTGGTTATCGGATATTCCTTCGACATTGATTATCTCAAACCCATAATGAAATTTGTTTTTAGAAAGAGTGGATTGTGAATTTTGTAAATCAGGTGAAACATCAAATTTTATTCGACAATACGTTAATTTCACATTCAAAAAAATTAAACCTGGCTGCGAAATTCACTTTTCACTTTTTATTTCAATTAAAAAAAAATTCATACCTTCGTTTGGTGATTACAAACAACAAAGCATATTATTACGGAATTTTTAACTCAAAAATGGGATAAGGATTTCTTATATAGATAACATCAACCTCGTCCTTGGGCGGGGTTTTTTATTTTAAAAATTAAGAAGATGAAAATAAGTATTATAGGTGTAGGATTAATTGGTGGTTCGATTGCATTAAAATTAAGAAAAAAAGGAATCGCAGATTTCATCTATGGAATTGATAACAGCAATGAACATCTGAACGAAGCATTAGAATTAAAAATAATCGACGCAAAAGTAGATCTCGAATACGGAATCAAAAATTCTGATTTAATTATTCTTGCCATTCCTGTAGATGCCGCGAGAAAATTATTACCAAATGTATTGGATTTAATTTCAGACAATCAAACTGTAATGGATGCAGGATCTACGAAAGCAGGAATCGTAAATGCGGTAAAAGATCATCCGAAAAGATCAAGATTTGTAGCTTTCCACCCGATGTGGGGAACCGAAAACAATGGTCCGAAATCGGCTGTTTCAGAAAGTTTTTCAGGAAAAGCTGGAGTGATCTGCAATAAAGAAGAATCTGCAGACGATGCCTTACAATTGGTTGAGAAAATCGTTGAAAGTTTAGACATGCATTTGATTTACATGAATGCAGAAGATCATGATGTTCACACGGCTTACATTTCGCATATTTCACATATTACATCTTACGCTTTAGCCAACACAGTTCTGGAAAAAGAGCGCGAAGAAGAAACGATTTTCCAATTGGCGAGTTCGGGTTTTTCAAGCACTGTTCGTTTGGCAAAGTCTCATCCCGAAATGTGGGTTCCGATCTTTAAACAAAATAAAGAAAACGTTCTGGATGTTTTGAATGAACATATCGCGCAGTTAAGAAAATTCAAAGCAGCTTTGGAAAAAGAAAATTTTGAATATTTGGGAGAGCTGATTTCTAATGCGAATAAAATAAGAGGAATTTTGGACAAATAATCACATTTTATTATTTTGAATCCAGTGTACTAGAGCAAAAATGTAGTGCACTGGAATAAAAACCAAGAGTACTAAAGTAAAAATGCAGTAAACTACAATAAAAAACTACTGCACTGAGACAAAAACAGACTGTACTATTATGAAATTGTAGTACAGTAGACCTAAAATATAGTGTACTCTGATAGACACTTAGGAAAGTAAAACAAATCCCTAATACAATAGATAAAAATGTTAAAAAGTGAAATAAATAAAAACAATATTATATATTTATCCCCGTTATTTTTTAAAATAAAACACTATGGGAATACAAAAAGAAGAGTATGTACCGATCGCGGATGCATTACTAAGAAGTCTAACTAGAGATCTGGACATCTTCCAATCAGAAAATCATTTGTTCAATTCTGCTTATCTGTCAGCAATGCAAAATAAAACAGATGAGGTAAGAGCAAAAGAAACCGGGGATGCCGTGCTTGTACAGCAAAAACAGACCACTCAGGATCTCTATTTATTGGGAAATGAATTGAATAAACCAATAAAGCTTCTGAATTTGGTATTAAGTAAAGCGAATGTAAAAACTACCTTGGCAAGTGATGTTCTAAGGAAAATCAGGAAACGAAATTTCGAAGGAGCTTTACTGTCACTTAAGTCATTGAAACAGGTAATTTCTGCACAATCTGCCTTATTGATTGCAAACGGTATGAAAGCAGATACCGAAACAATGCTGGAAAATGCATTTAATAATATAACGGCTAAAAGCAATGAGCAGACAGGTTTCCAACAGCAGCGTAAAGCATTTACTTCTGCCAATAAAGATCTGTATAAGGAGCTGTATGTTTATGTAAGTGAAGTTGCAAAAATGGGAAAAATTATATTTCAGGGGGAGCAGAAAGCTTCGGAATATACAATTGACAACCTTATTGCAATGGTGCATGTAACGCGAGGAAACGGTAAAGAAGATTCTAAAGGAGGAACGCCTTCTTAATAGAATTTAATATTTTCTATGTTTAAAAATTTGTAGAAAATATAAGAGAAGATTATAATTTTATATATCTTCGCCGAAGATTTTAACGAAAAAATATAAAGCATTGGCTTTCTTGTCTTGGTAAACTGGTAATTTTCATAGCAACAAGAATAATCAATGTCTACGCTTGGCGTGGGCTTGTTTATTTGTTGCTAGGTATACCAGTACCTCCAAGACAGTAGATATAGTTCCACGCTTTCTTATTTTTTAAATAATTTTTCCAACCTAAAGTAAAAAAACTGCATCTGTATATAATACGACACAGTTTGTCGTCTATGCGGATTAATTTTGCCAAATAGGGGAAAAAATTAACGGTAATATTTTTTAATAATAAAAACTAAAAAAACAAAACCATGATCAACACAAATGATTTTCGGATAATTTCCATCAGCAACAATAACAATTCTTTAAGAATGGGGTCTCCCCTATTTTCTAACGAAAAACTCTTCATAATTTCGGACACAAATAATAACTAAAAACTTAACACTAAGAATGAAAAGACTCTATGTAACTGCACTTTCCATGTGCACGGTTCTGAGTATTCACGCTCAGGAAACACAGGTGGTCTGGCAAAAGGACATCAAATCCTCAACGCAGGATTTCCTTTCCCAGGTCACCACAACAATTGACGGACAGTATTTAATTACAGGCAGCAGTATTCAAAGCAGTACGCTTCAGGCAGCAGGCAGTAAGCAGAATAATGGTTACGATTTCCATTTGGTCAAACTGAATCAACAAGGCGATGAAGTCTGGGAGAAATACTTCTCGGGAAAGAACCATGATTTTCTTTCGGCAACGATAAATACACAGGAAGGAGGATTTTTACTTGCCGGAACTTCCTATTCGGGGAAAGGATTGGATAAAAAGGAAGAATCCAAAGGCGGTTCTGACATTTGGCTCATCAGAATTAACGAATTCGGGGATGAACTGTGGCAGAAAACGATTGGCTCTACAGGTGATGAAGAAGCAAGAAGCGTGATCCAAACGACCGATTTCGGATATTTTGTTGCGGGAAACACCACCCTTCGAGAGCCTCAGGGTTCAAAAGGATTTGGTTCCAAAGATGTTTTGATTGTAAGACTGGATAAGAACGGGAAAGAATTATCTCAGATTGTTTTAGGTGGAAAAGGACTCGATGAAGTTGAGAAAATGATCCCTACAAAAGACGGAGGAGCTTTATTGGGAGTTTATTCAAGAAGCAATGCAGATGGTTCAAAGAAAACTGACAATTACGGAGAAGGCGATTACTGGATCATCAAGCTTTCTAAAGACGGCAAAGTAGAATGGGAAAAGAACTTTGGAGGTAAAGGAGATGATCATTTGAGAACACTGGCTTTAACTTCAACGGGATATTTAATCGGAGGAGAATCAAGATCGGAAAGATCGGGAAACAAAACCGCTGGCATTGAAGAAGGTACTGATCTTTGGTTAATTTCTTTGAATGAAAGAGGTGAAGAAATCTGGCAGAAATCTTATAACTTCAAAAACAGGGACGTTTTAATGGGAATGAGTGTGATTCACAATCCGTCAACCAACAACAATCAACCATCAACCAAAGGCATTTTACTGGGTGGTTACACTCAGGCAGAAGGAAGAATTGAGACTGATGATGAAACTTTCTGGATGCTTTATCTGGATCAGAATGGTAATGAACAGTGGAGAAAACATGTGAAAGGAGAATCAAGGAAACGTGAAGAAAGGCTTTCTGATATTAAACTGAACAGAGACGGTTCGATTATTCTTGCCGGAACAAGTACAGAAGAACTCGGAAAAGAGAACTGGAAGATTGTAAAACTGGGAGATAAACAACTCGATCAGCTGATCGAGAAACAGGATATTAAGATCTATCCGAATCCGGTATCGGATTATACTTACGTAGAAATTGGTTTTGATTTTAAGGATGCTGAAATTATAATGTATGACATGGGAGGAAGGCAGCTGCAGAGTTTGAAAACCAAGAATAAGATAATAAAGATGAATACCCAAAATTTGATTCAGGGAGCTTATCTGATTGTTATTAAAACGGATACGAATAAAACTGCGAATGCGAAATTGATTAAGAAATAAACAAATATATCATGATTAATAAAAAAATTTTACTTCTATTTACACTAATTGTAATCAGTAGTAAAGCACAACAAAATCAAAATAGTTCTTATTATTTTGAAGGTTTGCCTAAATCACCTTCGGCGAAACTTTTTATGAAATATGGAGATGATAATAATTCTGAATATACAGGAGCAAATAGCCCACTAATACCATTATTTAACTTAGAAGAAGGAGATATAAAAGTCCCTCTAATATTAAAATATATTTCAGGAAATGGAATTAAGGTTAGAGATGAAGCCTCAAATGTTGGATTAGGGTGGGGAATGCCTTTGGCGAATATTTCACAAGAAGTATTAGGCGGTTATGATGATTTATTTTTTGATAGAAAAGTTAAACTTAATTTTTTATATGATTCTACGCCTCCGGTAATCAGAAATTGGTTTGCTGTCTGTGAGAATACTGCTGTTCCTTCACAGTATATGACAGAACCTAATGAAGATAAACTTACATTTTTCAAAATAAATTGGAATCTATTACCAGTAGATGGATCTTTCAAAAATTATAATACCAGTATTACAGATTATGATACATCCCCAGATATTTTTACATGTAATCTGTTTGGTGAAAAATTAATTTTCGTAACCTCTAATTTTCAAACAATTAATCCGACTCAAACATTTAATCCAACATTTGAATGTTTAAATAAAAAAGGATATAAAATTAGTTTTAATACTACAGACTTTTTTGTGATCACAGATACTCGGGGTATCAAGTATTACTTTGGCAAAACTGAAACTTATAGCACTTCTGGTACAGGAACGGTTTTTGGAAGCAATGCAAGTAGCAGAAATTATGTAATAACCAAAATCGTTGATAAAAACAATAGAAATGTAAACTTCACCTATGATGAAGTGACAAACGTGTCAACTATTCCATTTTATGCACAAAGTTTGAATTATACTCAATCATATGATAGCTACAATACAAGTTTTAATAGTTTCCCTCCCAACAGTATTGACCCTTCCACATGTAACCTTTATACTGGGAGTCAGGGAGATGAATTTAAATTAGGAGATGGTACTCAAAGTTTGGCTCCTTATGGAGCAAATATCCCTGCAAATACTTTTTTTGTACCAAGTGCCTACACGAATGGTTTCACATATGATAAATTACTGATAATAAAAGAAATAAGTGGAGATTTTGGGAAAGTAAACTTTAATTATTCGAGTAGAGTAGATTACACTGATAACAAGAAACTAGACAATGTTACTGTCACAGCTCCTTTATCGAATGTAGTAAAAAATATTGTCTTCAATTACTCATATTTTAATTCTCAAAATAGTATTACCCTGCGTGATCAAAAACCATTATTAAATATAATCAACAGCTATCCCACCTCAATTACACAAGATTATTTATCTAAAAGATTAAAATTAGATGCCGTGATAATTGATGGTAATGAGCAATATTTTTTTAAATATAATTCCACACCAATAGTTGATAAAGATTCATTTGCTGTAGATTATTGGGGGTATTATAATGGTGGTATTACAAATAAGACACTTTTTGCAAATCCTAATGATTTTAATAATACAGGAATTCCTCTAAACGATAAAAATAATAATTTAAAAACGGCAAACATTAACTACATGAAAGCAGGTATTCTAGAAAAAATAATATATCCTACAAAAGGGTATTCGGTTTTTAATTATGAACTTAATGGGGGGGAGAACCTTTTCTATAATAATGATTTTTCTACTACAATCAATAGTGGTAATGGGCTAAGAATTAAGGAGCAAATTAATTATGACAATAATGATAATATTAGTGATAAAACAGTCTACGAATATGGAGGGGGAATAGCCATAAACCCACTCGACCTTTTTAAAAAGTATCAATATAAATTTGCATCAGGAATAGGTGGTACTGCGAGTATTAATCGTTTTAATTTAGTATTATCAACTCTGGCTGTTTCTGATATTACCGCATCTCCATTATCCTCTGGAAATTTTATAGGTTATTCGATGGTAACCAAAAAGAAATTAGATAATATAAATAATTCAACAGGAAAAATAATTACCACATTTTATAATAATCCAGATATTAGTTTTCAATATAAAGATGATAATATTCCTTTATACATGCCCAATAGAGCTTCTAAGGCTCCGGAGAATGGTTTAATTAAAAATGTTAAAATATATGATTCCTCCGATAATTTAATTAAAGAAACAATAAATACATACGATTATAAATATTCTAAATTCTTTTATGGATCATCAGTGATCCTAAGTAATTCCGCGAGAAAAGGAAATCCATGTGCCTTTCCTGGTGATTGTACTAATAAAATATTAGCAGATCACCCAATTGCAGTTTTTGGGTATTATCCCATTTATTCAAAGGAAAGTTTACTTGCTAATACTCAGACTAAAGAATACTTTAATGGAGCAGAGATGTTTACTAATACAGATTATGCTTATAACGGATATAATTTCTTAAGTCAGAAGTCAACTTTAATGCCAACAGCCACTCAAATATCGGAATCTTATTCTTATTCGTCACTTATTCCTAGATTTTCACAAGCTAATATCTTATCAAATAATATTGATAAAAAGATTTATAAAAACGGTAAAGAAATTTTCCATGAAAGCACTCAATTTGATAATATAAGCCATTTCAATCCTACATCAAAATCTATATATGATCTTCAAAGTGGTAATGCTTCAACAGAAGTAACTTTTGATAAATATGATACAAAAGGAAATATTCAACAGTATACTTCAAAAGATGGTGTTGCTACTACGATAATTTGGGGCTATAACCAAACTAAACCCATAGCCAAAATAGAAGGAGCACAATTGACTGATATTTCAACTTCTTTAATTACGGATATTGTTAATGCTTCAGATGTTGATAATTCGGCACCTCTTTTATCAGATGAATCTTTATTCTTATTAATCTTAGATAATTTTAGAAAAGATACTTCTTTATCAAAATATTTAATAACTACGTATACTTATGATCCATTAATAGGAGTAAGAAGTATTACACCTCCTTCGGGGATAAGAGAAAATTACAAGTATGATTCCTCAAATAGACTTGAGAAGATTATTGACGTTAATAATACTTTGTTGAAAGAATTTAAATATAATTACACGCCTATGGTATTTAAGAATTCGACCCAAAGCCAACCGTTTGTTAGAAATAATTGTGGTTCAGGTGCTATAGGTGGAGCTTATACATACACTGTGCCTGCGGAGCAATATACTTCTACGATCAGTATGGTAGATGCTGAACAGCAAGCGCTTAATGATATTACTATTAATGGGCAAAATGCAGCGAATATATATGGAACCTGTACTCCTTTTACTTGTAATCTTTCTTTCAATACATCAATTGGCATAAGTGGAGGAGGAAATGTTTCAGTTCAATCCAACCCTTATTATAAAATAACTTTTGGTTTTTCTTCTGGATCAAACTCAACTAACCTACCTTGGACGACAACAGGAGTTAAAATAGCCACTATAAACGGAAGTTGTTTACCGACAACAGAATATTCTGGCTATAATGGACAGGTATACTATACAATTAAAACAAATGGAGATATTATTTTAAGGTCACAGTCAACAGCTCCAGCTAATAATACCTCTTATAATTATGAAATCATTTTCCCTATAAACTAAAAACGATGAAAAAGATATTAATCCCCATAGGAACTTTGCTTATATCAGGTTTGGTTCACGCTCAGCTGAGTTCCACAGAAAATTATATCCAAAGCAGGACTTATTTAGAGCCTGTCACCA
>NZ_BAABHX010000009.1:0-196091 GCF_039542325.1 Chryseobacterium ginsengisoli | reverse complement strand
GTAGTTCTCCTAAGTTTTCAATTCTTAAAATTTTATTATTATTTAAAATAAGATTTTCTAAATTTTCTAAATTTTCTAAATTTTTGATATTTGATATCTGATTTCCACTTAAACGAAGTTTCGTGAGATTTTGTAGTTTTTCTAAATTTTCAATTTTTGATATTTGATTATTAAACAAGTTAAGATTTATTAGATTTTGTAATTCTCCTAAATTCTCTATTTTTGATATTTGATTTCCACCCAAATCAAGATTTGTAAGATTTTGTAATTCTCTTAAATTTTCAATTCTTGATATTTTATTATTAAATAAATTAAGATTTGTAAGATTTTGTAATTCTCCTAAATTTTCAATTCTTGATATCTGATTTCCACTTAAACGAAGTGTGGTAAGATATTGTAATTCTTTTAAATCTTCAATTTTTGAAATTTTATTTTCGCTTAAATTTAATATTTCTAGACTTTTAAAATTAATCAAATCAGGAACTTCAAATAAATTATTATTACAAAGGTTTAGTCCTATAATATCTTTGGATTCATCAAACATATACACATTTTTTTTACCTGTATATATAGTAAGGTCATCAATTTGTTTAGTTTCTTTTAATTCTATTTTATATCTTTTTTCAATTTCTAAAATTTCGTTTGGCTTTTTCATTGGTCATTAGTTTTCATAAAAGTAAATAAAAAAACCACAATTTTCATTGTGGCTGATATTAATATTTATAAAATAATTTACTCCAATTCCCTCTTCAAAAACTTCCCAGTCAAGCTCTTCTTCGACTTCACAATTTCTTCAGGAGTTCCTTTCGCAATAATCTCACCGCCGTATTTTCCACCTTCTGGTCCAACATCAATTACATGATCTGCAAGTTTTATCACATCCATATTATGTTCGATAATAATGAATGAATTTCCTAATTCGACTAATTTATTGATTGCTTCCATCAGAATTTTCACATCTTCAAAATGAAGTCCAGTTGTCGGTTCATCAAGAATGTATAAAGTATTCCCGGTTTGTCTTTTTGCCAGTTCTGTTGCTAATTTGATACGCTGAGCTTCTCCTCCGGAAAGTGTAGTCGATTGTTGTCCCATCGTAATATAACCTAAACCAACATCCTGTAAAGTTTTTACTCTTGCGAAAATCTTAGGAATCGGCTGGAAGAAATCTACCGCTTCATCAATCGTCATATCCAATACATCGGAAATCGATTTTCCTTTGTAACGAACTTCCAGAGTTTCTCTGTTGAAACGTTTCCCGTTACAGGTTTCACAATGAACATAAACGTCCGGTAAAAAGTTCATTTCAATAACTTTTAAACCGCCTCCCTGACAAGTTTCGCATCTTCCGCCTTTTACATTGAAAGAAAATCTTCCAGGCTTATAACCACGGATTTTAGATTCAGGTAATTCTGCAAAAAGATTTCTGATATCTGTAAACATTCCTGTATAAGTCGCAGGATTCGAACGAGGCGTTCTTCCAATCGGAGTTTGGTCTACATCTACAATTTTATCGATATTTTCAAGACCTTCGATTTTTTTGTAAGGCAAAGGTTCCTGAACGGCTCTGTAAAAATGTTTGTTCAGAATCGGATATAAAGTTCCGTTAATCAAAGAAGATTTTCCGCTTCCTGAAATTCCTGAAACCACTACTAATTTTCCAAGAGGAATATCTAATGTTACATTCTTAAGATTATTTCCTGTAGCGCCTTTCAACAATATATTTTTACCATTTCCTTCTCTTCGGACTTCCGGAACGGCAATTTTTCTTTTCCCGTTGATATATTGAGCTGTAATCGTATCAGCTTTCAACAGATCTTTTGGTTTTCCCTGCCAAAGAATTTCTCCACCAAATTTTCCGGCTCTCGGACCAATATCCAAAACCTCATCGGCTTCCAAAATCATATCTTTATCGTGCTCAACAACCAAAACAGAGTTTCCGATGTCACGAAGGTTTTTTAATGAATTAATCAATCTTTCGTTGTCTCTTTGGTGAAGTCCGATACTTGGCTCATCCAAAATATATAAAACATTTACCAATTGAGAGCCAATCTGCGTTGCCAGACGAATCCTTTGAGATTCTCCACCCGAAAGTGTTTTCGAACTTCTGCTCAGACTTAAATAATCCAAACCGACATCCAATAAAAACTGAAGTCTAGTTTCAATTTCCTTTAAAATTTCGTGGGCAATGATTGAATTTTTTTCGGAGAATTTATCTTTAACATCAGCTAACCATTCTTTCAAGTCTGATAAACTCAATCCATTAACCTCAGCAATATTTTTACCATCAATTTTAAAACTTAAACTTGATGGTTGAAGACGAGCTCCCTTACATTCCGGACAGGTTTCTTCTGTTGTAAAATGTCTTTCCAATAAAATTGCTTCGTAAGATTCTCTTTCCTCAATCAATTCTTCCATAAAAGGAATCAATCCATCAAAACTAATTTTAATCTTTTTGGTAATTCCTGCGTATTTTAAATCTTTATTGAATTCCTTGTTGCAACCATTATAAATATAATCCAATGCTTCCTCCGGAATATCTTTAAAAGGAGTCGCTAAACCCAACCCAAAAATTTCAAGAATATTTTTAATCTGAGAAAGAATCCATTTGTTTGATTTAATATCTTCCAAAGGCAACAAACCTCCCTGATTGATTGATAATTTCGGGTTTTCAACAAAATAATCTGTATTGATTTTTTTAATTGTTCCTAAACCTTTACAGCTCGGACAGCTTCCTTTCGGAGAATTGAACGAAAAAGTATTCGGTTCCGGCAAAGCTAATGAATGACCTGTTTCCGCATCCATAAGGTTTTTAGAGAAATATTCAATTTCTGTACTTCCCAGTTTTTGAATCCCGATCAATCCTTCTCCCATTTCCATCGCTGTTCGCAATGATTTTTCCATTCTCGCTTCAGAAGCGCTTTCTCCGATGATCCAACGGTCGATAACAATGTCGATGTCGTGGGTTTTGTAACGATCCAATTTTAAATCGTATTCAATATCTTGTAATTCACCGTCAATTCTTGCCTGTCCATATCCTTTCTTTGCCATTTGCACGAAAAGTTCGTGATAATGCCCTTTTCTTGAACGAACAACAGGCGCCATCAACATGATCTTTTCGCCTTTATAATTTTCTTTGATGGTTTCAAGAATTTGATCCTCCGTATAACTTACCAATTTCTTTCCTGTCGTCTGAGAATAAGCATCAGAAACTCTTGCATATAAAAGACGCAGGTAATCGTATAATTCTGTAACAGTTCCTACAGTTGAACGGGGATTTTTATTGGTTGTTTTTTGTTCGATCGCAATTACGGGAGACAATCCTTCGATTTTATCAACATCGGGACGTTCCAAACCTCCTAAAAATTGTCGTGCATACGCGGAAAAAGTTTCAATATAACGGCGTTGACCTTCCGCAAAAATCGTATCAAAAGCCAGTGAAGATTTTCCACTTCCCGAAAGTCCTGTAATTACGACCAATTCGTTACGTGGAATTTTTACATTAATGTTTTTAAGATTATGTTCTCTGGCTCCGTAAACTTCTATATATTCTGTTGATTTACTCATAATTTGGTGTGACTTTACCTGAAAATCACGATGTGCAAAATTACGGAAATTTTAGGAATTTTTGATGTTAAAAAATGTTAGATTAATTAACTTATAAAGGATGAAAAGTTTAATTTATGAATTGATTAAACAAAAAATTTTGATTTCTTCTTTTTATTTAAATTTACAATATATTAAACCCGACCATGAATAGACTGCGAGAACATATCGAGGCAATAACTCCACTTACTGACGAAGAATTTGAATATATCAAAACATTCTTTACTATTAAAAAAGTTCGTAAAAATCAGTTCCTTATTCATGAAGGTGATGAAGTAAAATATGAATTTCTGACCTTGGATGGAATCTATAAAGTTTTTTATATCGATGAAAACGGTAAAGAACATATTCTTCAGTTTGCGAAAAAAAATTGGTGGATGACTGACTATATAGGATTTTTCAAACAACAGAATGCTACAATGTTTGTAGAATGCCTTAAAGACGGCGAGGTAGTAAGTCTTACATTACAGGGAAGAGAAAAACTGGCTTCAGAACTTCATAAAATGGATCATTTTTTCAGAGTTAAATTGACCAACGGTTATATTGCTTTACAGCAAAGAATAATCCTTTTATTATCAAGTACACCTCAACAACGATATGAGGATTTTGTAAGATTATATCCGGATCTTATCTCTGAAATTCCTAAAAAATACGTCGCAGAATATTTAGGAGTAAGCCGGGAAACGTTGAGCCGACTGTATTCAAATAATAAATAAAACGAAAAGTGTGATCTAAATCACACTTTTTTTGTGACTTCACTCCTTCTCTTGAGGCATTGGATCGATATACATTTGCTATAGAAATTAAAACAATTTCAAAAGATCAAAAAAATATTTAATTAACTAAAAATTTAATGTCATGAACCCAAAAGTATTAATCATTGTATCCAATGCAAACACAATCGGACCTAATAACAGAAGAACAGGGACTTTTTTATCTGAAGTAGCACATCCTTATGCAGAATTTGAAAAAGCAGGTTATCAAATCGATTTTGCAAGTTTAACAGGTGAATCTCCATTTTTAGATGCATTAAATTTAGCCGATGATCCTGATAATTTAAAATTCTTAATCGGAAAAGGCTGGGAAAAAATGCATAATGCAGCAAAACTTTCTAATGTAGATGTAAGTTCTTACGATGCGGTGTTTGTTCCAGGAGGTTTAGCTCCAATGGTTGACATGCCTGAAACTGTTGAACTTAAAAAAGTAATTGCTGAATTTTACGAAACCAATCGTGTTGTCGGTGCAGTTTGTCACGGTCCTGTTTCTTTATTAAATGTAAAATTAAGCGACGGAACGTATCTTGTAAATAGTAAAAATATCGCTTCTTTCACGACTGAAGAAGAAGATAATTATGCAAGACCGGATGTTCCTTTCGATCTTCAAACAGCTTTGACTGAACAGGGAGCGATTTTCCATGCTGCAAAACCTTGGTCTGCAAACAGTATTGCGGACGGAAATCTTGTAACCGGACAAAATCCTGCTTCTGCAAAAGGAGTTGGTGAAAAAATTGTAGCTCTTTTGGAAGCTAAAAAAGCTTAATTTAATTTTAAAATTAAAAAAATGGATCAAAATAATGTATTTGTTCATGCTAAATGGCAGGTAAAAGAAGGAAAACTGGATGCCGTTCTTCAATTAATGAAAGAAGCCGGAGAAAAAAGTACTCGGGAAGAAGGAAATTTGTTCTATAAATTGCATCAAAGTCAATCTGATGAAAATACAATCATCTTATATGAAGGTTATGTTGATGCAGATGCTGTAGAAATACACAGAAATTCTGAACATTTTAAAAGTATAGTTCTGGAACAGGTTGTTCCGTTATTGGAAAATAGAGAGGTGATTCTTATGAATCGGTTATTTTAAATAATGTGTTTTTAATGAGTTTCGGGCAAACCAAAGGTTTGCCCGAAACTTTTTTTATTATTGTTTGAGATCCTTCGACTGCTTCGCGCTCAGGATGACAGAATCCTAATACTAACTGTTTTATTTTAAAATTAAAAAATGTAGAAGATCTTCACGATGTCATCCTGAGCTTGTCGAAGGATCTCTTCAATTTAATTTAAAAAATATCATTAATTATCAGAAAAATCCGAATCTTCATTTGTTACTTTCACGACATATTCAATTCCGTCGATGGCTTTAGAAATAATCTGATTTCTCAAAATATTTGCCATATTTTCCCAATACGCTCTTCCGTAGAAAGAATAATTCTGTGGAATAATATCAACCTCAACCGTTCTGATAAAACCTTCTTTTGGCTTATTGCTGATCATTGTTCCACGAGTGACTCTTACATCTTTCAGTTCGTCTTTTAAAACCATTCTGCAATAGTTTTTCACGTCTTCCAGAGAAATAATTTTATCTCTCGTCGTCAAAGCATATTTGTAAGCTTGAATACTGTCCGTTCCTTTCTGTTCTTCCGAACCGCCGATTGTTTCTGTTAAAAGAACCAACATTTGTGATTTTAGCTGATTTGAAAGTTCAGTTCCCGGACGCATATGATTCGCGAGTGTAGAATGTGTGATCCAAAACGAAGCATAAGTATGATCTGTTTTGTCGACAGGTTCCATGATGACATAGTTCAGTTCCTGTTTAATGCTTCTTTTCGCATTATTTACTTTCTGAACCATTGATTTCATCTTGTCGGACATTTCGCTAAGAACACCTTTCACATTATCTCGGTTTAATAAAGAGAATGCTGCAATTTCGTCTCTTGTTAATTCAAGAACATTGGCGATCATATCGACTGCATTTCTATTCGTGAAACGCTCCATTCCGCCTTTTCTTACAGTGTATAAACCTTTTCTAAGATCATCGTTTGGCGTGAAAGGAATTTCTGTATACCTTCTTCCGTCTCCGTCTTGAACCTCATCAACATATAAAAAATGTTCTCCTTCATCCGTTACAAGAGGAATATTATTTCCCATGATGTCTAAACTGTATTCTGTTTTTTTCCAACCGCGGTTGTAAATAGGAAAAGCATTTAAAACAAATGAAAAATTATCCAAAATCTCTGCAGAAAACTGTGGCGGAAACTCAAGAGTCAGCCATAAATAGCGTTTTCCGTCGATATACTTTGTGATTTCTTCTTTATAATCTACATAACTAAGATTTTCAGGAAGTTTTCCTGCATCTGAAAATAATGAATTTGAAATTCCGCTTATTTCAATGAATTTGTGATTATAAATGCTTTTTACATCCTCAATAACTTTATTCTGGATAGATTGTTCACGGAACATCTGTTCATATCCGTCGGCTTGGGTATTTTTATAATAGGTTAAACCTTCTTTTACAAACAAAGGATTTCCGTTGCTTGAAACTATGATGTAAGGCAATAATTTGTAGGTAAAATCCAAATGTTCAAACGCAGGGTTTGAGCAATAAATACTTAAGTTTTTAGGAAAAGTTTCGTTTGAATATTTTGTAACATCAATTCCAATAGTTACTTTCCTGTAATCTTCAGGTTTTCCCTGAAATCTTGCGATGGGAATTTTATTTAATCTGTCATCGATTCCATAGCAAGTATTCCCAACAAACATAATGGAAGTCTGAACTTTATTAATTCTGACATTTCCAATCGGAGTAAAAGGAATATTAATTTGCTTATCCGACTCTGATTTTATCGTGGAAGTCATCTGCTTTCTGAAGAAAAACTCTGTGTGTTCCAACAAAATTTCTGATGATTCGTAAGGTTGCGTGAATGCAATCGCGTGAGACGGAATTGGGTGTGTATAAATTGATGGTGTCAATAATTTCGCCAGTTTTTCTAAAATTCTGGCATTGACAGTCTGTATTTCGTTATTTGCTTTGAAAACTTCCGTGCTGAATGCATCGATCAAGAGTTTTACGAACGGATCAAGAGATTGCGGACTTTTCAATCCCCAAACTTTGGTTGCATTCTGAAGCATTCTCGCTTTTACGGATTCTTTGGAATATATATTCTGGTCTAAGTTCATAAGTTTTGGTTACAGTTTAAAGTAATTAATCAATCGACATCGGGCTTAGAAAAAGTTCTGTAGAAAAGCTGAAACGCTCTCCCGACTCTTCCATTTTTGCATTGATGGCGATTTTTACTTTCTTCTTGATTTCGGTGTGTTCTTTTGTATCGTAGCTGTGCTCTACAATCTGAATGTATGCTTCAATCTGCGGCTGAACAATTCTTGGTTCGTATTCCTGTATCTGTCTTTTCAGACTTTTTATAAAAACAGTTTCCCAGACAGCGCTTGTAATTCCGTTATCGAATTCCAGATTCCAAACGTCGTTTCCGTAATTTTCATCATATCTGTTTTCGCCTTTTTTTGTAGTTATCAATAACATAATGTTGTGGGCAATACTTTCACCCATGTCGCAGGTGTCGATACTTCCTCCCTCCGTCATTAATGTTGATGGAACAAAAGGCATTCTGTAATTTGGTGTGTCCATGATTCGGCTTCTTTATTTTTTACTTCATTGTCTCGTTTCCTTGAAAAGAAATACCAAATTAAACATTTTTCACGAAAAAGAGTATTGTAAAATTTTAAAATATGATTTAAAATTTACCGTTTCCAAATAATGAACTTTAAATCAAAGTTTATAATGAAATTACTGCGTTTGTTCAATTCCGAACCGGATTGCTTTTTCTAGTGTTTCAAGGTTTATATCTTTCAGTTTTTTGAATTTAATACAATATCCCGTCACACTTGCCTTTCCTATTTCTTTTCCATAGTTATTGGTTAAATAGGTTTTGTCGTCGATACCTAAAATATAAACAGAAATTCCTGTTGTATTTGCACTGAGACCGATTTGATAAAATTCTCTCGTTGATCCATCTGCATATTTCATCATTTGAAAACCATACCCAATATTCGGATTGGAAACAACTTTTCCTTCTGTGTTTTTGCCATCCAGAAACCATAATCTGCTTTCCGGCATTATTTCCAGAATATTCTTGTGCAATTCCTGCATGTCAATTCTCTTTGATTCGGACTGACTGTTAATATATTCTTGGATTTGTTCTTCTGTGTTCATTGTAAACGTATTGCTGTTATTTCCAAATATAAACATTTCAATATTTGAGATAAGTTTTTATTCTGTCAGTTTTAAAATATTTTTGAATTGATTGAGCTAAATTGTAAAGAATGACAAAAACCATAGCCCCGATTGCAACGACATCCTTTTGTGTAGCAAAGCGAAACAAAAGATATAGTGGAAAGCGGGATTAAGCTTCTAAAAAACTTCCGAAATATCTTTATCAGCTTATTTTGGAAAAGAAAAAGCTGCCTGAGTTTGTCAAACAGCTTTTAATTTATTCTTCAATTTTCTTATTTCGATTAATAAAATAATAGACCGGAAGTCCGAGTAAAACCATTACGAATCCAGGCCAAGTGTATTGTTGTTTGTAAATTAACAACAGAATACAAAATCCTGTACCGATGATCAGATAAACAATCGGCGTAATCGGATATAACCAGGTTTTGTAAGGTCTTTCTAAATTCGGCTGCTTAAATCTCAGATAAATAACTCCGAAAACTGTAATCATATAAAATAGTACGATAACGAAAGAGATCATATCTAGAAGGTTTCCGTACTGACCGCTTAAACACAGTAAAGAAGCCCAAATTCCCTGCATCCAAAGTGCATTTGCAGGAACTTCATTTTTATTGTTTTTTTCGGCTTGTTTGAAGAACATTCCGTCTTTTGCCATCGTTTGGAAAACTCTTGCTCCTGCTAAAATCAGCCCGTTATTACAACCAAAAGTTGAAACCATTACCAACAATGCAATAATAATTGTTCCTGCGCTTCCAAAAATAAAATGTGAAGCTGCAACCGCTACTCTATCATTTTCAGCAAAAGCAATTGCATCCCTGTCCAATGCATTAAGATACACATAATTCACAGCAAGATATAAAATCATTACGGCTGAAGTTCCGTAAATCATAGATTTCACTACATTTTTCTTTGGATTTTCAACTTCTCCGGAAACGAAAGTCACACTTTCCCAAGCTACAGAACTGAATACTGAGCCAACCATTGCTGCAGCAATTCCACCTAATAAAGTCATTCCGCCAATGGGTTCCCAACCTTCTTTCAAGTAATTTCCAAGAACGTCTTTTTTAAGATTACTGAAAGAATCATAACCTAAACTAAAATTTTCAGCCAGATGAGAAAAATCAACCAAGACAAAACCTGCTCCAATTAATCCCAGAATCGCTATAATTTTCGATCCCGTGAAAATATTCTGAAGTATTTTTCCGCTTTCTACGCCTCTCGTATTAAAATAGGTTAATAAAACGATCGTTCCTATCGCTAAAATCTGAATCCATGTAATTTTAAATTCTCCACTTTGGAAAATCGGAGCTGCATCATTCAGAGCCGGAACTAAATATGCTGTAAACTTTCCGAAAGCCATTGCAACTGCCGCAATTGTTCCCGTCTGAATTACCGTAAATAATCCCCAACCGTACAAAAAGCCCATCTTTTTTCCGAAAATTTCTTTCAGATAAGTGTATTGTCCACCTGCTTTCGGATACAATGCAGAAAGTTCTCCATAACTGATTGCCGCAGCAACGGTCATAATTCCTGTAATGACCCAAACGACGATCAGCCAGAATCCTGAACCGAGATTTCGCATCATATCGGCGCTTACAATAAAGATTCCGCTACCGATCATTGAACCCATTACGAGCATAATGGCGTCCCAAAGTTTTAGTTTTTTTTGCATAGTTGATTATAGGTGTCAAATATAAATAATTATAGGATTGTTTTTTTATTTTGTTTGACATTAAGGAAGAGAATTCTTTGTTTGAAATCGTAAAGACGCAATAGTTTTTAATCTTTAGATTATTTTTAAGGCGCAAGAAAATCAAGATTTTCTACAAATGTTTACTACAAATATTTTACAAATTTTATCTGTGATAAAATCTTTGCGCCTTAAAGCAGTCTTTTTAATTTAATTTGCGTCTTTGCGATTTCCAACAATCAAAAATTCAACATTTATTTAAAACGAGTTTAAACACTAGAAAACATGACCTGTTTTTTATCAAGTTTTGAAAAGATTTACGATTCAATTTTTATTAGTACTTTTGAAAAAAATATTAAAAATGAAATTCAAAGCGATATTATTTGCGGTAGCTGTAAGTGCTTCATCTTTGGCATTTGCACAGGAAACTAAGAAATTCGGACCTCCTGCAGGAAATGCATTGGTAGGTGATACATATGGAAGTGCTGTAACTTCAGGAACAGAATCAAAAGCAATCTCTGTAGATAAATTAAGCAAAAAACTTAAAAAAGATAACAAAAAAGTAGAAAACGTAGCCGTAAAAGGTAAAGTAACAGACGTTTGCGATAAAAAAGGATGTTGGTTAACAATTCAGACTGAAGATAATTCTCAGTTTTTCGTGAAAATGAAGGATTATGCATTCTTTGTTCCAACAGCTTTGAAAGGTAAAACTGTTGTATTAGACGGAACTGCTGAAAGAAAAGTAACTTCTATCGACGAGCAAAAGCACTATGCAGAAGATGCTAAAAAGCCTCAATCTGAAATCGATGCGATTACAACTCCGAAAGAAGAAATCAGATTTGTGGCAAACGGAATTAAAGTTGTGAACTAAATTAAACTTAGCATTGTCATTCTGAACGAAACAAAGTGAAGGGAAGAATCTCTAAACGTTAAAGATTCCTCCTTTCGTAGAAATGACATTTAGTATAAAACAAAAGCGGAACAAATTGTTCCGCTTTTTTAATTTTTAATCTTCTATTTTAAAATTTACTTCTGCATCCAACTTTGGATATTTCGTTGCGGAAATAAATTTCTTTCCGGTACAGTCGACTTCCAGCCAACCTTTTCTTTTAACATCTCCCACTTCTATTACAAATGGAATAAAAGAAATTTCGTCTTTTCCTTCTTCCATAATTTCTCTGTACTGAACAGCTACATCCAAAATACATTCATGATCTGTATTTAATTTTACGTTTCTGTAAACGATATCATAATGCGTTTCTCTGTTTTCGGGAATTTCATTGTAGATTTCCCAACCATCAATTTTAGAGTTTAATTCAGAAATTGCTTTTAATGCATAATATAAAGCAATCGTATAATATTTTCTTGTTCCTTTTCTTGTGTAGTCATCTACAAAATGTCCTCCTTCAAATAAAATCGTCGGCATTCCTGCTTTGATGAAATTGTCGCCTGTAGAAGTCGGGTAAAACTCATCAGAATATCTTCCGATCTGATTCGGGATCATTTCTTTTAAATGATTATAAATATTCGCAATTACAGCCATACATTTTTTTCGGTTGTCTGTAACTGTTCTTTCGTAATTTTCAGACGGAGCCAAAAATGAAAGTGTTGCAGGATGAATTCCGTCTGTTGTGAAAATCGTTCTTTGCTCATGAAGATTCAAAGCGTAATCATATTTTTCAGAAGCTACTGCATTTTTTAAGAATTTTATCTCTTTGCTCGATTCATTGTGGAAGTCTCTGTTTAGATCAATATCTACAGCATTAAGTCTCGTCCATCTTTCCGAACCGTCGGGATTTAACATAAAAATAAAATCCAGTTTAACCTTACTGAATAATTCATCTTTCAATTCCGGTGCTTTATCTAAAGTCATTAACAAGTCAAGCATTGCATGAGTTGCGTTTGACTCGTTTCCGTGCATTTGCGACCAGGCAAGAACATTAATGTTTCCAGTTCCGACTGTCAATTTATAAATAGGTTTCTCTAAATACGATTTTCCAATCTCCTGAATATGATCGCTGAGATTTGTCTGTAAGTAAGAAAATAATTTTTCAGGGGAAATATAACGATTTGGGAAATCAGGATTTTGCTGATACAATTGTTCAAAGTTCATTGTGTAATAGTTTACAAGAGTCAAATTTAACAATTTTTGAGGAAAAAATAAAATTTACATATGTAATTTGGTTAAACAATGCAAACTGCCAAAATGTCTGTTGATAAAATTGTGGATTGTTAACAATTTAATTAAAGATATTTAAATATATGAAATTCAGTTAATTAAAATGTTTAATTGAATCTTATTATTAATGTTACTTTAAGTGTAGAAATGAGTAGTTATCCACTATTATTAGGATTTTCATTAAACATAAATACTGTGGAAAACTATTAGAATTTATTCGATATACAAATGTAAATTATAGAATATTCTGGATACATTTTAAAAATTTTAAGTTTTATATTTTCAAATTTAATAATGTAAACTGTAATTCTTAATAACTTTCTTGCTATTTAAAAGTGATCTAAAATCAATCAAAAACAGCATTTTAAGTACTTAATTTATCACTTTTTACAGCTGTAAACCGCCTATTTATGCATATTTGAGAGGTTTATGAGACATTTAGGTATCTAACTATTCAATATTATTAAATCGACAGAATATGTCTTGGCAAAAATAACTTTATTTAATAAATATTAGTATTTATTCAAAAGTAACTTACCAATAAGTTATCTACTTTTTATTTCAGAAATTGTTGATTTTGACATTTAATTGTTGATAAACTTTTGTAAAATATTAAGTACAAATTTAATCTGTTTATTAATATGCTCATTTTTAGCTATTTATATTGTTTACATTTGTATTTAATATTAATTTACATTTGTTATTTATACTAATTTGCATTTGTAAATTTATTTATTTACATTTGTAACATCATTAAAAATTATTTTTATGAGCTTAAACGAGAGAATTTCCAAAGTTATAGAGTATTCCAATCTTACCTCTTCTGAATTTGCAGATGAGATCGATGTACAACGTTCTTCTATTTCTCATATTACTTCCGGAAGGAATAAACCGTCTCTGGAGTTTATCATAAAAATAAAATCACGTTTCCCGGAAATTCTTTGGGATTGGTTGGTAACAGGTGAAGGTGAAATGCTGAAGTCTGATCTTATGGAAACGCAAACAGTCGAAGAAAAAAATGAAGAGGTTTACGAAGAAGAAAAAACAAAGACGACTTCTCTACCCGATCTTTTCACCATGATGAATAACGATGAAGATTTTGGAGCTGAAGAAGAAATAGAACAACCAAAAACAATTCAGCGAGAATCATTTATAACACATCAAACTACGACTCAGGAAAAAATATCGGATTCTCAGCGATTAGAAAAATCTAGTGATCAAATTATCAATCAAGCTATTGAAAATCAACAAAGTAAGATAAAACGAATTGTCATCTTCTACGAAAACGGAAAATTCGAAAGTTTTGAGCCATAAAAAAACTGATCATAGAAAAATATCAGGTCAAAAATATTTAAAGAAGAAAACTGCAACATTTTGCGCTTATAGTTTTATCATCATCAATTTTATTTATTCTTTAGTTTTATATAAATTATCATTTTTAAATCTTGCTAAAGTTTTATAGCAATAAAAAAGCCTCACAAATATTTTGTAAGGCTCATTATTTTTAAGAAATAAAATTTATTTACTGCTTTTTCTTCTTTGCAATTCTTTACTGATAAGACCGAGTTCTCGACCTGTCTGTCCTGCAACAGAAGTGTTTTCCTGAGCTCTTCTAGTAAGATATGGAACAACATCTTTTACAGGTCCATAAGGAAGATATTTTGCCGCATTATAGCCCTTATCAGACAAATAGAATGTAATATTATCGCTCATCCCGTAAAGCTGTCCGAAATATATATGAGGATTATCATTTTCCAAACCTGCAGACTTCATTTTGTCCATCACCAACTCCGAAGAAAGCTCATTGTGAGTTCCAAAAAATGCTGAAACTTTATCCAAGTGATTCATTACGAAATCAATTCCTGCATTATAATTTTTATCGGAAGATTCTTTGTTTGGCTGAATCGGATCTGCATATCCTTTTTCTGCAGCTCTAGCTCTTTCTTTTTCCATGTAAGCTCCACGAACAATCTTATAGCCAATAAAATAACCTTTTTCTCTCGCTCTTTGCAAATGTGCTTCCATATATTCCAATCTTCCGGTTCTGTACATCTGGATTGTATTCCAAACGATAGGTTTTTCCTGATTGTATTTCTCCATCATTTCTTCACAAAGATGATCTGCTGCATCCTGCATCCAGGTTTCTTCAGCATCTACCATTACTTTTTTATCATTTTCATGGCAAAGTTTACAGACTTCATCAAATCTTTTTACTACCCTTTCCCATTCTTCCTTCTGGCTTGAAGTGAGTTCTGCATTTTTTCCAACAGCTTCATATAAATCAATTCTTCCGAAAGCAGTAGGCTTAAAAACGATAAAAGGAATCGCAGGATTTCCTACAGAAAATTTAATAATATCTTTAATTTCCTGGCAAACCGCATCAAAAGTTGCTTCATCTTCTTTACCTTCAATGGAATAATCAAAAATACTTCCGACTCCTCTTTTGAAAAGCTGTTTTACCACTTTCATACTTTCTTCACGCGTTTCACCACCGCAAAACTGCTCAAACAAAGTGTTTTTTACAATTCCGGTAACGAAAGGAAAATTATTATGAACCGTGAAATTAAGAACAGAAGTTCCAACTTTCGTAAGTGAAGGCTGCTCAATCATTTTGAACATCCAATACGCTTTTCTTAACTGTGCATCAGATTTGTCTGCAAATGCGACTTTAGTATCGTTAAAAATGGGCATTACTTTTATATAAATTTAAGGTTCTGCAAAAGTAATAAAATATAAGGTTTTTCAGAGAAAATTTTCTACAATTTACCACCCAATCCGTTTAAAAGCATTGCGATAATTCCTACAAACACCCAAATCCTTAAAATATTGAGCGTCAAAAAATTACTTCTTCGCGAATGATTCAAAAGAAGATAAACACATAAAATAAAAACAAACAAGCCTCCTGTAAAATAATAAGCCATAAATCCAGAGATTCCGGTTTTAAGAATCAATTTCATGGAAACAGCTATTGTTATTACCAATAAAGAAATAATGATAGCTTTTGTATTTTTATTTTTAAAATAATTTGGAATCGTAATATATCCAAAAGCTTTGTCTACGCTTTTCGTTAATGTATCTTTCACAATATCAATACATAAAAGTATCAAAAAAAGAAAAATAGCCATCAGTAGAACTTTTTTCGAAAAGGTTTCATAATACACCATCATTCCGAAAAAAGGATATAAAGTAAGACTTACAAAAGTGAGATTATTTAAAATTAAAATCCGGCTAAGCTTGTGGCTATAAAACCACATAAAGAATTGATAGACAACAAAAAACGCAAAAACCCTATGCGAAATCATCCATGCAACTCCTAAAGAAATTACACTTAAAAACAAATAAACGTATAAAAAATATTTCTGTTTAATGAAACTTTGAAGCCTTGTCCTGAAAGGTTTCACAACATGATCTTTCTCAAAATCATAAAATTGATTGATAATTCCTCCTGCCAAAATCGTAAGAACCGTACAGAAAATAATACCGTGAACTTTAAAATCAAAGACAAATTTTCTAAAAGTTTCATCCTGATTAAACAGAAAAAATGTGGAAACATATAATGCAAAAGTAAGCAGGATAGCAACAAAAAAGCGAGCTCCCAAAAGAAAGCCCACAAATTGTGAAAATCTATAAAAAAAAGATTTTTGAATATAATTTTTCTGTTGGAAAGTTTCTTTTTCAGAATTCATTTCCCAACCCGTTAAAATCTGTAAATAACCTCTTTATGAAAGCCATCAAGCATTTTTTCTGCTTTTTCGTAGTCTTTAGTGAAACCTAAAATATAACCGCCACCTCCACTTCCGCAGAGTTTTAAATAATAAGCATTAGAATCCAGACCTTTTTTCCAGACATTAAATATACTCTCAGGAATCATCGGACGGAAATGTTCGTATGCCCAATATGAAAGTTTTTTTAAATTTCTAAAGAAAGGATTCATATCTTTTTTCAGGAAAGCCTCGATACAAGCGTTGTTATAACGGATAAACTCTTCTTTTAGAGTTTTTCGGAAACCTTCCGTTTTCATTTTTTCAAAGAAAATCTGAACCATTGGTCCGGTTTCGCCTGTCATTCCAGAATCGATCAAAAAGATTGCTCCTTTTCCTGCTTCGCTTTCCGGAATAGCAACTTTATCTACACTTTCTTTGCTTTCGATAAGAATTGGAAGATTCATATAACAGATCAAAGGATCAATTCCTGAGCTTTTTCCGTGGAAATAACTTTCCATTAAACCAAAAACTTTTCTCAGACTTTTTAGTTCGTCTTTAGAAATATTTTCCGGTTCGTGTTTAGAAATCGAATAGCGTTCGAAAATAGCTGCTACCAAAGCACCTGAACTGCCTACTCCATAACCTTGCGGAATGTTGCTGTCGAAAAATAATCCTGCAGAAATTTCTTCTTTAAACTTTGAAACATTAAGCTCAAAAGTCTCAGGAAGTTCCAAATTCTGTAGATAATCTGAATATTTTATAAGATGTTCATTAGATTTTTTTTCAAATTCGGAATCTAATGATGAAAACTTGAGGGTACCTTTATAGAAACTATAAGGTAATGTCAAACCTTGAGAATCTTCTATGATTCCGTATTCTCCGAACAAAAGAATTTTTGCGTAAAATAATGGGTTTGTCATTTATTTAAATAAATTTTTTTGCAAATTTAAAACTATTCCGCTGAATATAAGCAAAATTCGAGCCGAATTCTAACATATTTTAACAGCAAAAAGACTTTAAAATTTTAATTTAATCTTAAAATCTGCGTTTCTTATATTAAAGTTAACAAAAAAGCCTGACATAATCAGGCTTTTATTATTAAATAATGAAAAATTATTGCTTAATAAGTTTCTTTGTTATTTTTTGTTTTTCTGTTTCAACAGTTACCACATAATTTCCTGTCTGCATGGAAGAAATATTAACGTCAAATTTATTTCCTTTTAAAGAAGATTCAGATTTTATTAGTCTTCCTGCTTCATCAAAAATTTTGAATGATTTCAAAGCATCTTTAGACGAAATTGTAATTACATTTCTTGCAGGATTTGGATAAATATTAACTGAATTGTCTTTCGTATTTACGTCTTCCACCGCCAAAACTGCACAAGAGAAGTTCGCTTTCCAGCCGATATCATTTACCGCCGGATCAGAAACAAATCTTACCGTAATTGCTCCTGAAGGATGCGTAGAAGTGAATGTTCCAGGTAAAGTTGTTCCCGTTAACGCATTTCCGTTGGCAAACATTGGTGAACTTGTAGATGGACCGTTGTAGATATACATAAAATCATAATCCTGTTCTAAACCAAATTCTGTGAAATTCATTGTTAAAGATCCTGAACTTGGGTAGAATGTTTTTACAATCGTTTGGCTATCTCCGTAATTTGCTGTTGTTCCTCCCGTGTCTGTAAACTGGAATCCACTACACCAATCTGCATCCGTCATGAACAATTGTGTTCTTTGATACGCCGCTGAACAATCTGTTCCAACCGATAAAAGATAATATGTTCCAGGCGAAAGATTTGCAAAACTGAATGATTGAGTTGTTGTCGTTCCCGCTGTAACAGGAGTTCCATCAAATTTTGTTAATCTATATTTCCAAGAGGTCGATGTTGCATCTGTAAATGTTGCATTTGCAGAAATTTGTGTAATATTTGAAACAGCCAATCCTGAAACTGTTGTAGTACAAGCTGTTGTACAATTGGTTCCTAAACAAGCTTTAGAGTCTACCGTACTTCTGATCAAAGCTGCAGGTTGAGGACCAAAACCGTTGGCAAAATTAATTCCAACTCCTGAAACTAAGTGACAGTAACTCATGATTGTTCCTTTTACTGTTGAAGAAGGAAGAGGACCTGTACAACCTTCGCTGTATCCTGCAGCAGGACCACAACCGTCGATTGCTGTAGAATTTCCGTTCCAAGCGCAAGCGTGAGTATGTGGAGAACCTAAACTGTGTCCCATTTCGTGAGTCATTGCTTCGATCGTCCAAGAATAAACAGGAACATTGCTGTATGTCTGAGAAGCTCCTGAATAAGCGTGTCTGCTTGTTGTACAAAGAGAATTCACATAAGCCACACTCGTTGTAGAAGGCTGATTTACCAAATGCGCCAAATCTCCGTTAAAAGTCTGTCTGTTTGTTCTGAAGCTCGCCAAATTAGCGTTTGGAGTTCCCGTGTAAGGATCTGCCGTTGTCCAGATATTGATCTCGTTCAGAGCAACTCTGATATCATCATTGTTATAAAGTGTCGAAATATTATTGTGAATTGCAGTCAGCCAGTTGGATGTTGTTGTTGTGTTTGAACCGTTATTTACATACGGTGTATAGCAAATTTCATAGTAAATTCTTACACAGTTTTGAGTCAATACTTTTCCTGTATTTTTCTTAGCGCTTGGATCAAAAGCAACTTTTTGTTTCTGGTTTTCCGCTAATTCATCAACATTGCAAATGAAAGGATTTAAACCCGTCAGTTTTGAATCTGAATAACTTACAAAATCTGTTGAATTTTTTACTTTTCCTACAACAACATTTCCTAATTCCATTGTAGAAGCAACTCCTACCACATCATTATCAAAGAAACTGAATGCTACAATCGACTGATTGTCACCTTTTACAATTCCCTGATAATAAGCTCCCGGAGTATAGTTTACGATTTCCCCTTTGTTTGTAGTAACTTTAAAATCATTAGTGAAAATCTGATTTTTATAAAGTTCCATAGTAATTATTTTCCCGTCGAAAGGGAAAGAAACTTCCAGATATTCAGGTTTTTCGTAGACAAGCTTTTTTAGTTGTTTACTATCAATATTTAAAACAGAGATATCTGTTGCTGCTCTTTTATATTCAGCCAGTTTTTCCGAAGTCTTATTTACTGTGAATAAATCATACTTTTCAAAATTTTTCTTCTGAGCATGATATTCCGAAACCTTCTGAGCAACAGGCTTCATGCTTTGAGAAAAACCAAAAACTGCACACTGTAGAATGCAGAGAGTTAGAAGTTTTTTTATCATTATTACTTTTTATTTACAATTTGCAAATAAACAAAAAAAATATAGACATTGTGAATATTTGCTATAATTTTCACAGAATTTAAAACTTAATAACAACTTAAATGTAAAAATAATACAATCTCCTATAAACAAAAAAGGCATTAATATAATTAATGCCTTTTTTTAAAATTAAAATCAAAGTTTTAATATATTATTTTTTCACGAATCTGATAAGGATTGCTCCGACTGCAAAAAATGCTCCCATTGATATGAATGCATACTGCATATTATGAAACTTCTGAATAAATACACTGAAAATAAGCATTCCGCAGATAATCGCTATTTTTTCAAGTACATCATAAAAACTGAAATACGTTGTGTTTTCCATAGAATTTTCCGGTAATAACTTTGAGTATGTTGATCTGGACATCGCCTGAAGACCACCCATTACCAAACCTATAAGTCCCGCTAAACCATAAAACTGAAGCTGAAGATTCGGGTTTTCTTTATTCAAAGAATATGCGGATAAACAACAGATGATCCAAATAATAACTGCAATGGTAATCACATTTTTGTTCCCGATCTTTTTAGACAATTTTGAGAATAGGAAGGCTCCGAAAATAGCAATTATCTGGATTACTAAAATTGTAATAATAAGTTTATATTTATCGACTTCCTTCGGAAAGATAACAGTACTTCCGAAAGGAACAGCCATCAGAAATATAGTCTGCATTCCTACACTGTAAAAGAAGAAACTCGACAGGAAAAATTTCAGACCTTTATCTGAAAAAAGCTTACTTCCAACACGAAACAGCTCTCGAAAGCTTTCTTTAGCAATATCTTTATAAAAACTGATGTTATCTTTTAAAACTTCAAAGAAACCACCCTGTTCTTCATGCTTTTTAAAAATGTTTTTATAATTTAAAAGAACCAGATCTTTAGGAAGTTTATCCTTCACATCTCCGAATTGCGGTAAATGTTTAAAAGTATATTGTGAGAAACCAAACCACCAAGCTCCCGTTAATAAGAAACTGATTCTGATATAAATCTTAGCCTGTTCCGGACCTTTCGCAACCAGCTGAATTAATAACAAACAGATAACCAGTAAAATTACAGATCCTATATAACCGTAAATATATCCTTTCGCCGAAAGTGAATCCTGCTTTTCGGGAGTAGCAATATCCGGTAAAAACGAATTATAAAATACCAAACTTCCCCAAAAACCTACACTCGCCGTAATACTGAACAGCAAGCCTAAAAAGACATTCGACATTCCTGTAAACATCGCCAATCCCATACAAGATGTTGCTCCCAGATAACAGAAAAACTGTAAAAAAGATTTTTTGTTCCCGATAGTATCTGCCAAAGATGACAAAAACGGTGACAAAAGTACGACAAGAAAAAATGATAATGCGTAGGAAAAACTTAGAACAGCATCTGGTTCGTAATTTTCTCCAAATATTCTTATCATGTGTCTTACAGGAACTTCCTGAACTTCTTTAGCAGCTGCAACAAACTCTTTTTTGTTGTAAGCTGTCGTAAGGATCGTGTAATAGATAGGGAATATTGCAGATGTAATAACCAGTGAATAAACAGAGTTTGCCCAGTCATACACCGCCCAGGCTTTCATAATCTTTGGATTATTCTTTATATTCTGAGGTTGTTGATTCTCAATTTCAGACATTTCAATTAAATATTAGTAGCACAAAAATATAAAAACCATTGAACATTCGGTGCTTTTTTTTATTAATTAGAATTTAACAGAGGATATAAATTCTTTTTTATGAAAATCTGAGTGTATTCAGCAAAGAAAAAGTGATGCATTTCTACATCACTTCTCATTTTTATAAAGATTTAATTATATGAATTATCCGGCATATTTTTCCATCCATTTTTGTTTTAATTCTGCTCTTGCGTTGATAAATTCAATATCTGTACCTTGAGCGATTGCATCAAGCGGATAACGTAACGGACGAGTTCCGTTCTCCATATTAACAAGTTTCAATACACCGTCTGCAATTATTTGAGGATTCATATCAAACTCCTGCATTTTACCAAACAATCCGGCTCCGATAGCATTAAATATTTCTGAAGCTACAGGATTATATTCTTCCGTAATTTCCGGTTTATCGGCTTGAACACCTGCTTTACTTCCTGAATTCATTTCTGTAGGATAAACTCCCGGTTGAATCGTTACATTTTCTATATTGAACTGTGATAATTCATCCTGAATAGCTTCAACTATTGCTTCAACACCAAATTTTGATGCCAAATAAGGTCCCATAAAAGGCATTGAATGTCCACTTGCTCCCGAAGTAAGATTAATAATTAATCCAGATTTTGCTTTTCTCATACTTGGCAAAACCGCCTGATAAGTACGAATCACTCCATAAAAATTGACTTCAAAAAACTTTTTGATCTGATCTATAGAATAAGCTTCTACCAAACCAAATCCGGCTAAACCTGCATTATTTACCAAAACATCAACTCGACCATACTTAGCCAAAACCTCATCAAATGCATTTGTGACGGAATTATCGTCTGTAACATCAATATCAACAACTTCAACATTTTCAAGTGCTGAAAGTTCTTTTGCAACTTCTGCATTTTTCCCTGAAGTTCCGCGCATTCCTGCAATTACAGTATGACCAGCTTTAGAAAGTGTAATCGTCATTAATTTTCCGAATCCTGTACTTGTTCCTGTGATGAAAACTATTTTGTTCATTTTAACTATTTTTTTGTTGTTATTAATGAGACAAAATTACAGACAGAAACCACCAATATTCGTTGATAATTGCTTGAAAAAACTCTTGATAATTGTCAATGCTTTTTACAAATCGAACCCATAAAAACAAAAAATTGGAACCAAATGACTCCAATTCTTATATTTAAATATTAAAATTTAATTACATATTCTCAATAACAATTGCCGAAGCACCACCACCACCGTTACAGATAGCTGCAGCACCGTATTTTGCATTGTTTTGTTTTAAAACATTGATCAAAGTAACGATAATTCTAGAACCTGAACTTCCAAGTGGGTGACCAATTGCTACTGCTCCACCGTTTACGTTCACTTTAGAAGCATCTAATCCTAAGATTTTGTTATTTGCCAAACCTACTACAGAAAACGCTTCGTTGAATTCGAAGAAATCGATATCTGTAAGCTCCAATCCCGCTTTTTTAAGAGCAATCGGCAAAGCTTTTGAAGGAGAAGTTGTGAAGTCTTCAGGCGCCTGAGCTGCATCAGCGTAAGAAACGATTCTTGCTAAAGGCTTAAGACCTAATTCTTCCATTTTTTCTTTAGAAACAAGAATTAATGCAGAAGCTCCGTCATTAAGAGTTGAAGCATTTGCAGCTGTTACCGTTCCTTCTTCTTTTTTGAAAACTGTAGGAAGTGTAGGAATTCTGTCAAAGTTTACTGCTTTATATTCTTCATCTTCAGCAAAAACGATAGGATCTCCTTTTCTTTGAGGAATCTCAACAGATACAACCTCTTCAGTGAATTTTCCTTCGCTCCAAGCTTGTGCAGCTCTTTTATAAGATTGAATTGCAAAATTATCCTGCTCTTCTCTTGAAATACTATAATCTGTAGCACATTTCTCTGCACAAACTCCCATGTGAACTTTGTTGTAAACGTCTGTAAGACCGTCTAAAACCATTCCGTCCTGCATTTTAACATCGCCTAATTTAGTCGCGTTTCTTGCGTTATAATAATGAGGAACTGAAGACATGTTTTCCATACCTCCTGCAACAATTACTTCCGCATCACCAGCTTTGATTGCCTGTGCTGCCATCGTTACAGCCTTCATTCCTGAAGCACAAACTTTATTGATCGTTGTAGCGATAGTTTCATTCGAAAGCCCCGCTCCTAAAGCAACCTGACGAGCCGGAGCCTGTCCTTCTCCAGCCTGTAAAACGTTCCCCATATAGATTTCCTGAACCGACTTCGGATCAAGACCGATTTTGTCTAATGCTCCTTTTACTGCAACAGATCCAAGCTTAGTAGCCGGAACAGCTGATAAACTTCCCAAAAAACTTCCCATCGGAGTTCTTACTGCGGAAACGATGAATACTTCTTTCATGTGTATATACTTTATTTCTATTTTTTATCTTCTATTACTTTTTCTAATGGCAAATCGTATTTTTCACCATTCAAGACACTTTCAATTCTTAAAAAATTATCCTGACTTGCAAATATTCTATTTGAATAAACATCACCTATTTTTATAGGATTTTCTTTTTCTGATTTTTCAAGGACAATAGCTTTATAATTACAATCATCAACAAAAACCATAGTCGATTTTATAAAATCTTTCCCGTCATTATAATATTCTGTCTGAACATTATCTTTTACCGTCATATACCAAAGATTCTTAGGATAATTGATTCGTAAAAAAGTTCCGTCCTTAATGTTATTACATTTCACAGGATTGTCTAAAGGTTTTTTAGCCACTTCAGTTTTAGCCTTATTGTCTTCTTTTTTCTGAGCATCTATTTGAGAAACACATAAAAATAAAGCTGCTACAGAAAGTATTTTTAAAAAGTTCATATATGTGTCTATTTATTATTTTTTGCTAAAATGATAATGAAAGCGCCTAAAAATTCAACAGCCCATCCCCATCTTAATTTTACAATCCCTGCCAGTTTTTCCTGAAAAGATTTGATGGGCATAAAACTAAAATAGTCCATAGACTGCATTTTTACCGCAAATAGTGTAAAACCGAATAATACGATTAATAAAATCGCAAAAATTCTAGCTACTTTCGCACTGTTATTCACAATCCCAAACAACGCTCCAGCAGAAAGAATCCAGCATACAATAGCTAATGAATGATCAAGTTTCCAATAGTTCCAGTTTCCTATAATAGGCACATGAACTAAAGGCAGGAAACTTCCTACAATCACCAATAACAATCCTAATAACTGAATATTTTTCATAATTCTTAAAGTGCCAAAATACAAAAAAAAACACACTTAAAATGAGTGTGTTTTAAAAACAGTAATTTATCGTTAACTAAATATTAATATTAAAAATTTTAAAATTAAATTTAATATTTCACAAAAAATAATGACCATTATTATCAAATTAAAAATTGACATTCAGTAATTCGATACCGATTTGAAGTCCATATTTGTGTGTAAGATTCGCATTATTGTTAAATGTCGGTGTAAAATCTTTCTGCACATAAATATTGAAACCTGCATATCCGATCCCAAGTTTTCCTCCAACAACAAAATCATTCACTCCATGCGTTAATCTTTCTCTTTCCACAATCCTGTTACTGAATTCATTAGAGTATTTATTATAAATATTGCTCGTAACTCTTACTCCTCCATAAATTCCCGCGATAATACTGAACTGGCTTTTTCTATTATCCAAATATTTTACGCCATCATAATCAATATATTTAGGATTTAAAACAAATCTGAAATCTACCGGAACGAAAATATAATGGTTGTCAAGATGTGTTTCTTTCAAATTTCCTTTCGTAAAATCTTTGATTGCCAATGTATTATTATCCTGAGTAAAAACCTGTCCGTATTTCGGTTTTACCTGATCCCATCTGTAAGCAACACCCAAACGGTAAAATACAGGGCTTTTGAATCCACCAAGCTGATTTTCATATCGTATCGCAAAACTGGAAGAGTTGAAAACTACATTTTTTATATCAGAACTTTTATCATAGAATTTGAAAGGATTATCTTTTGAAGCATAACTCGTTCCCACAAGTGCAACAGAGTATTCCCAAGAACTAAGAAAATCTTTTGGTGTTTTCTTTTCTGTATCCATACGCGATTTGATTCCACCCAACCCAAAAATTATTTGATTTTTACCTCTTCTTGAAGAATCATTCGGTTTCAAAACAGCATCTTTTACCATTTCTCTGGTTGCCTCTTCTAGTTCAGATTTTTGGGAGTCAACTTTTTCATTGATGCTCTGTTCGTATTTTGAAGCGATTTCGGCTCTTTGCTTTTGTTTTTCGTCGATATTAATTTTGTTATTATTGAAGTTTTTATCAACATCATCAAGCTCCTTATTCATTTTTATTTTCTCCGAAACCACGATGCTGTCAATCTTTCTCGAATAGCTTTTCATTGAAGGATTTGCATGTGGATTTTCCTGTGCAAAAGTGTAAGAAAAAGCCATTAAAGCAGTCATTAAAGCAATTTTTGTTTTCATATATTTTAGATTATTTTTAGACAATATTTTACCTCTGTTCATTTTTATAAACAGTATTTTAAGATTAAAAAAGTTTAAGATTTATTTAGAATCAACGTATACGGACACTCCCAAAACCGTAACATTATCTATTTTAGGCTTATCAAAATTAAAAACTCCGAACTTTACATCATCTTTGTAAGGATTTTCTCTTGTTTTATCAAATTCTCTTCCCAAAAGAAGCTCATTGGAATTGATGTAGGTTGATTTAGCTTTTTTAACTTCTGCAATTACTGGAAGATTTGGAATTTTATTTTCAATTTCAACTGATTTAATATCAATCTTTTCAGGCTGTTTGATTGTTATTTTAGATATTTTGAATTCTGAAATCTGAGGTTGAATGATTTCTTTTTCTTTGTTTGAATTCAATTTTTGATTTTCAACAACAACTTTCACTTCATTATTTTTTATTTTTTCTTCATCTGAAATAATTGGTTGATTTTCAAACTCCGGATTTATCAGATTCATCTTATTTTCTAACCGTTTTTTAACGATATAATCTGTTTTTTTATAATTAAAGCTTTTTTTATTGATATTAAAATAGATGAAAGTTCCTGCAGAAATCAATAACAAAATAACTGCGGCATATTTCAACCACTGGAAAGATGTTTTTGAAACAATTTCGGGTGATTCGTCCAACCTTTGATCCAATTTGTTCCAAAGCTCTAATGAAGGCTTTATTTCAAGCTCTTCATAGTCGGATTTTAATTTATTTAACGTATTGTTTTTCATCTTTCTTTTGCTTTAAAAAATCTGCGATCCATTTCTTAGATTTGCTCAACTGGCTTTTGCTCGTGCCTTCAGAAATATTGAGAATTTCTGCAATTTCGTGATGCTTTTTCTCTTCAAAAACGTAAAGATTAAAAATCAGCCTGTATCCGTCCGGCATTTTGGAAAAAATTTCTTCCATATTGATCTCTTCCACTTTATCTTCCCAATCGTCTTCTATATTTCCAATTTCATTCACCTCAACATCTGTATAAAGAATATTTTTGCTTTTCCTGATGAAATTAATTGAATTATTGACTACAATTTTCCTCAGCCAAAACTGAAAACTTTTCCACTCTCTGCATTCGTCAATTTTTGAAAAACACGTAAAAAAAGAATTCATTAAAATGTCTTCCGCATCATGGAGATTATTGACGTAAGAATTTGCAATGGCAAGCATTTTCACCGAAAACATTTCGTAAAGAGCTTTCTGCCCTCTCCGATCCTGTTTTTTTGCCAGTTTAAAATTCTCTTCTATGTTCTTCATTTATCAGTTTCTATTTATAAGACGAAAGATTGCTAAAAAGGTTGCCTTAAAAACAAAAAAAATTGCACTTTTTTTGAAAATGCAATTTAATATATTAAAAATCAATGATATAATATTAGTGTTTTATATCTCCTAATTCGTTCGGGTCATGCTTATGTTTAAATAAAACAGCAAAAAGAACCGCAAGAACTAATGCATAAGCAGCAAAAGCAATCCAGATATTTGGCCAGTCTCTCAGCATAACGGCAGAAGACAAAGTTCCATCCGAATTCACTACCGAATTGAATGTATTTTTAAGAATTTCAAGAAAAGTAGCATTATCTGGCGTTGTATCAAGATGATTTGCTAATTCTGTAGCGTTTGTAAATTTGTGCGTAAAAAATTTATCAATTGCCCAACCCGCAATATTACTCCCGAAATAAGCTCCGAAACCATTCGTCATCATCATGAATAATCCCTGTGCAGAAGAGCGGATTTTTTTATCTGTAGTAGTTTCTACGAAAAGTGATCCCGAAATATTAAAGAAATCGAAAGCCATTCCATAAACAATACAAGATAAAATGATTAATGATACTCCATATCCTTCCGGCGTTCCGTAAGCAAAGAATCCGAATCTTAAAACCCATGCAAACATTGAAATCAACATTACTTTTTTAATTCCGTATCGTTTTAAAAAGAAAGGAATTGCCAAAATAAATAATGTCTCAGAAACCTGAGAAATAGACATCACAATTGTTGATCTCTGAACTACAAAGGATTCTGCATATTTAGGAAAATGAGAAAATTCACTTAGAAAAACGTCTCCATAAGCGTTTGTCAACTGCAATGCAGCGCCTAAAAGCATCGAAAATCCAAAGAACAATGCCATTTTATAATTTCCAAACAGCTTGAATGCATTCAGACCTAACTGTTCCACTAAAGGAGCACTTTTGTCTATTAGTTTCTGTGGCGGACATTTAGGTAAAGTCAATGCATAAATCCCCAAAACAATTGCCGCTACTCCTCCAATATAAAACTGTCCTTCTGTAGCTTTATTTCCCGTAAGATTGGTAACCCACATTGCCACAATAAAACCAATGGTTCCCCAAACACGAATCGGGGGAAAATCTTTAACAACATCCAAATTACTGTTCTTTAAAACAGTGTAAGATATAGAGTTTGCCAATGCGATTGTCGGCATATAAAAGCACATCGCAGCCAACATTACATAATAAAAAGAACTTGGGCTTTCAGTATGTGGTAAAAAGAAAAGAACTAAACCGTACAGGATTTGTAAAACCGAAAAAATCCGTTCTGCATTTACCCAACGGTCCGCAATAATTCCGGTAATGGTCGGCATAAAAATGGATGCGATCCCCATTGTTCCGAAAACAGCTCCAAACTGCGCTCCATCCCAATGTTTTGTACCAAACCAAAAATTGGCCATCGTAATCAACCATGCTCCCCAAACGAAGAACTGCAGAAAACTAAGGATGGTAAGTCGTAATTTTAAATTCATAATTAGTGTAAAATATCTCTATTAATCAATTTTCTTTTTCCTCCTCTTGATTTCTTCCTGAATCTCCAAGGCAGTGTCGTAATCTTCTTCTTTTACGGCTTCTTCCAATAATTTTTGAAGCTCTTCCATAGAAACAGATCTCAAACTGTCTTCCGTTGTCTGAATAGTTTCAGAAAAAGGCTGGTCTTCTTTAGCTACATCTTCCAATTCTAAAAGAATTCCTGCTTCGTTCAACACTTGCTGAGTCGTAAAAATAGGAGCATCAAATCTTACTGCCATTGCCACTGCATCGGAAGTTCTTGCATCAAGAATCATTTCCTCTTCATTAGCTTTATTTTTAAAGTTAATATTGGAGAAGAAAACTCCGTCTACAATCTGATAAATGATCACAGAGATCAGTTCATAATTGGCAGAAACTATAAATTTTGTGAATAAATCGTGTGTAAGAGGACGAGGCGGATGAATGTCTTTCTCCAGACCAAGAGAAATGGATTGAGCCTCGAAATTTCCTATAACAACAGGTAATTTTATGTGTGTTTCTTCATGTTCCAATAACAACGCGTACGCCCCGGATTGTGTCTGGCTGTACGATATTCCGCGAATAATTAACTGTTTATAATCCATAACTACAAATATAAATTAATTTTTTATTGTAGGATTTAATTTTAGACAAAAATAAAAGCCCAAAAATGGGCTTTTATTGTATTATAATGATCGGTGAATCGTGAATTATATTTCAATAAATCAATTTTACCTTGCCAATAAATTTTCTAATTAAACAAAATTGACAGCAAAGCGAATTGATCATTCACAATTTACGTCTCTTATCCTTTAAGAGCTTTAATTTTCTCTGTTAATGCAGGGATAATCTGGAAAGCATCTCCCACTACACCGTAATCAGCCGATTTGAAGAACGGAGCTTCAGCATCACTATTGATTACAACAATCGTTTTAGAAGAGTTCACTCCTGCCAAATGCTGAATTGCACCAGAAATACCGATTGCAATGTAAAGATTTGGAGAAATTGCTTTACCTGTCTGTCCTACGTGTTCTGTGTGAGGTCTCCAACCGATGTCTGAAACCGGTTTAGAACAAGCCGTAGCTGCACCTAAAAGGTTTGCTAAATCCTCTACCATTCCCCAGTTTTCAGGACCTTTCAATCCTCTACCCGCAGAAACTACGATTTCAGCTTCTTTTAAGTCTAATTTTCCTGAACTTTGCTCATGAGAAATTACTTTAGTATCTTCATTAGCAACAAATAAGTTTTTCACTTCTTCTGAACCTGAAACTGCATTTTCTTTAACTCCAAAAGCATTTTGAGAAACTGTTAGGATAACTCCTGCTGCTTCAGATTTTGCATGCATGAAACCTTTTCCTGAAAAAGCTTTTCTTTTTACCTGAAACGGAGAAAGACTTTCCGGAACTTCCAAAACATTAGTAATTAAAGAATGTCCGTTCATTACTGCCAACATCGGAGCAACTGAAGAAGCATCTGTTGTGTGAGGAAAAACGATGATATTTCCGTTTGCCACTTCACTTACAGCCTGAGCATAAGCTTTAGCCGAGAAACTTTTAAGACCTTCGTCCTTGATATTAATTACATTTGATGCTCCATATTTATATAATAAATCTGAAGAATCTGTTGGGTTTACAGAGATCGCTGTAACTGTGTCTCCAGCTTTATCTGCAACAGCTTTAGCATAAGAAACTGCCTCAAAAGCCGCTTTTTTGTAAACTCCGTTTATATTTTCTGCGTATACGAATACTGCCATTTTTTTTATTTTTTAGGTTGTAGGGGTTAGGTTTTAGGAATTAGGTTAAAAAGCATGTATTAAACTATTACCTTTTATCTAATACCTATGATCTCTTAAATTACTTTTGCTTCTTCGTGAAGTAATCTTACCAATTCATCCAAATTATCCGGAGAAACCAATTTTACAGCAGCTCTTGGAGGAACACTGTCGTAAGAAACTCCCTGAACTTTCACCTCTGTAGAAGTAGGTTCTACAACCTGTAAAGGTTTTGTTCTCGCAGACATAATACCTCTCATGTTTGGAATGATCAAATCTTTTTCGTCTACTAATCCTTTCTGACCAGCGATTACGGCCGGTAATTTCACAGAAATAGTTTCTTTACCTCCTTCAATTTCTCTTACCGCAGTAGCTTCAGCTCCGTTTACATCCAAACCTACAGAAGCGTTTACGAAAGGCTGATTCAACAACTGAGCAACCATTCCCGGAACGGAACCACCATTGTAATCAATAGATTCTTTACCGCAAAGAATCAAGTCATAACCACCGTTTTGAGCAACAGCAGCGATTTCTTTAGCAGTCGAATAACTGTCTTTAGGATCAAGATTTACTCTTACCGCATCGTTTGCTCCGATTGCCAAAGCTTTTCTCACAACTGGTTCTGTTGCAGCATCACCTACGTTGATTACCGTTACAGTAGCACCTTGAGACTCTTGTAATTTGATTGCTTTTGTTAACGCAAATTCGTCTAGCGGGTTGATTACCCACTGAATTCCGTTTTTGTCGAACGCAGACTTATCCGCTGTAAAGTTAATTTTGGAAGTAGTATCCGGAACACTACTTATACAAACTAATATTTTCATGTGTACTATTTTATTGTTTCTCTTTTGTATAAAAATTAGGGGATTTTATACTGAGATTTTGTTTTAATTAATTTTTGCTAATATAAATAAAAAATATATTATGCATGCATAGTACTTATTATTTTACTATTCAATGCATTAAAGTCCCTACTTTGCAGGCTTGGTTGCCCTAAATTCGATCTTACTTGGCAAAACTCTAGGGTTCATTTTTAAAATATCCAATACCAGATTTCCCATGTCTTCGGGCTGAATTTTCCATTCATCTTTTTCAGAAGGAATATTTCCATTAAAATTTGTTGCTACTGAACCCGGCATGATTACCGTTGATTTAATATTATATCTTCTTAAATCAATCATTGCAGCCTGTGTGAAACCTACTACACCGAATTTTGAAGCGTTATAGCCCGTTCCATTTTCGAAGAAATTTGCACCTGCTAAACTTGAAACAGTGATATAGTATCCTTCTGTCTTTTTTAATTCTTCAACAGAAGCTTTTAAGGTGTAGAAAGCACCCGTCAAATTTGTTTCGATCATATCATTCCATTCCTCTGCGGACAGTTGATCTACAGGCTTGAAAATCCCTAAACCTGCATTAGCAATCACAAAATCCAATCTTCCGAATTTTTCTATGGTATATTTTACAGCTTTTTCTTCACTTTCAAGATTTCTTACATCTGAAACAACTCCTAAAACATTTTCAGAATATTGTTTTAAATCTTGTTCAGCTTTTTCAACATCATCTCTTTTTCTCCCCGAAAATGCAACTGAAACTCCATTTTCAAGTAGAATCTTTGCGATTCCGAAACCTATTCCTTTTGTTCCACCTGTTATATAAGCAACTTTATTTTCTATCGTCATATTCTAAATTAAGTTCCTAAAAATAATAAAAACGCTCCAATTGGAACGTTTTTATTAACTAACATTTGTCAGTTTACTTTTTACGACAATAAAAAAAACGCTTGGATTGAAGCGTTTTAAAATTTATTTTATTAATCTATTTTTTAACTATTCTATCAATTACCTGACCTTTAGGTGTGTTTATTTTTAAAAGATAAACACCAATCGGTAATGTTCTTAAGTCAACTTTATTTTCAACAAAAGACGCATTTATTTTATTTCCTGAAAAATCATAAATCTCAATTGAATTTATTTTATCTTTAGTTTCAATAACTACAAAATCAGAAGTTGGGTTTGGATACATTTTATACGATATTTTTTTAACATCAGAAGTTCCTAATACTCCACTCACAACTTGAATTCCATCAAAATATGCTGCACTATTATAATTATCACTGGTAATAGCAAGATTTCCAACCAAAGTTCCTCCTGCAACCTGACCAGTATAGATTAGAGTTCCATTTTGATAATATGTTGCTATATTATTTGTAAAATCTAATTGTATCTTGTATGTATTCCAAGCATTTCTTGTAAAATTTGTACCAGTGTCTATATAAGCAAGTTGAAGAGTTGATGGATCCATATCAATTACTTGGATGTTATTTTGATAATCAAATCTTAATCTTGCATTAATTGTACTTTGAGCAGGTGATTGTGGTGAAAAAAAGAAATCACATTCATCTCCTGCTGGAGTAGATGTTGTAAAATAAGCATTGAAAACAACTGTTACAATAGGTCCATTTACAGTTACAGTTGGGCTAATAGCACCTGCAGACGCATGATTAGTCCCATTATTTCCTGTAATTTTCAAAGATTGTGTTCCTGGGTTAGCTTGCTCTGCAGTTACTGCTCCAATATATACAGCTGCAGTTCCTCCCCATCCATTTTGACCAGCAATAGCTCCTACATTAAATCCTTGTGCAGATTCAAAACCGTAATTCATCTGAGCACTGCCCATAAAATAGCTAAAAATAGCTAAAGAAAGTAAAATTTTTCTCATGTCATAATTATTTAGTTTCATAAATATAGTAATAATATTTTAATAGTCAAATGATTACGAATAAATTATTTAAATTCATTCTCTAAAAGCAAATGGAAAACAAAAACTCTACTTTTGAATGTACCTAACGAAGGGAAGATTACATATAATCATTACGATCAGAACAACTAAAATTATTGGCACCCATTCCGATCTTACCTACACTATTCATGTAAAGTGCTTTATAAGACTCCGGATAGATAACCATTCCTGTATTTATATCTATTGAAAGGAGATCTGATGAAAATGGATAAAGATAAAAACCACTTGAGAGATTTGAACTACTATTATCAACATATCCCATAGAAAAATAAGAATTCATACTGGCTGTAGAAAATGGTATATATCCAAAATTAACAGTACCACCAAGCATTCTCAATCCTCCGCTAACATTTAATTTATCTACACTTTGCGAAGAACCGACACTTACTTTTCCATCTCTGTAAATACTATCGGTAGAATTTAGATTCCCTGTCCATTATTGAGAAAATAAAGAATTAGCAAATAAGGCACAAGCTGCCACTAAAGCAATTTTTTTCATAGTTATTAATTTATTATTTTGATTGTTAAATATAGGGAAAATCTCTAAACAGTGATATTTGAAAACAAAAAAATCTCATAAATAATTATGAGATTTTAAAGCATAAAAGAATACTTTTAATTATTTCGAATAATTCTCAAAAAACAAAGGAATACTCTCAATCCCTTTATAGAAATTGAATAATCCATAATGTTCATTTGGAGAATGGATCGCGTCAGAATCTAACCCGAATCCCATTAATACAGATTTAGCACCTAAAACCTGTTCAAACATTGCTGTAATCGGAATACTTCCTCCACCTCTGTATGGAAGAACTTCTTTTCCGAAAGCTGTTTCCATAGCCTGTTTTGCAGCTAAGAATTCTTTTGTGTCTGTAGGTAAAACGTAAGGCATACCTCCATGATGTGGCGTAACTTTCACTTTTACGTTTTCAGGAGCAATTTTTTCAAAATATTTTGTAAACTTCTCTGTAATTTCTTCCGGAGTCTGATAAGGAACCAAACGCATTGAAATTTTAGCAGAAGCCTTAGAAGGAATAACTGTTTTTGCACCTTCTCCTGTATAGCCACCCCAAATTCCGTTGCAGTCTAAAGTCGGACGGATAGAAGTTCTTTCAAGCGTTGTATAGCCTTTTTCACCTTCAACTCCACTTAATCCGATCGATTTTTTGAATTCTTCCGGATTGTCTTTTAATTTATTCATATCGGCTCTATCTGCGTCAGAAACGGTTTCTACATTGTCGTAAAATCCGTCGATTGTGATATGACCATCTTCGTCGATCAATTTAGCAATCATTCTTGAAAGCACATGAATTGGGTTCGGAACTGCTCCACCATAAAGTCCTGAGTGTAAATCTCTGTTTGGTCCTTCAATTTCAACTTCTACATAGCTTAAACCTCTCAAACCTGTTGTAACAGTCGGTTGTTCATTGCTATAGATATGAGTATCTGAAATCAAAATACAGTCGCAAGATAATTTTTCTTTGTTTTCATTAACAAAATCTCCTAAACTTACTGACCCAACTTCTTCTTCACCCTCTAAAATAAACTTAACATTACAAGGAACAGCATTTGTTTTCATCATCGCTTCGAAAGCCTTTAAATGCATAAAAAACTGACCTTTATCATCTGCGGAACCTCTTGCGAAAATCGCACCTTCAGGATGAAGTTCGGTTTTCTCGATATATGGTTCGAAAGGTGGTTTCGTCCATAATTCCAAAGGATCAGCAGGCTGAACATCATAATGCCCGTAAACCAAAACCGTCGGCAAGTTTTTATCTAAAATTTTATCCCCGTAAACGATAGGATATCCCTTTGTCTGACAAATTTCCACATTATCGGCACCTGCATTTTTAAGGTATTCCGCTACTACATCTGCACATTTCAAAACGTCATCTTTATACGCAGGATCTGCAGAAATAGAAGGAATTCTCAATAATTCAAATAATTCATCTACGAAACGCTGTTTATTTTCGTTGATGTAATTTAATGTCTCTTGCATTGTAAAATATTATTTTGTTAAAAGTAAAAAATTTGCCCCGCAGGAACAAACAAAAACATATAATTTTCCTCAGGTTTATTATTAAACCTAATTTCTTTCTCTGTCAAAATCTTCTGAATTATGTAATATTTTGATGAAATGACGAAATTCCTAGCCCGATTGTAGTGAAAATCCCGCAATGGAGCGGCGGAGCGAAGCGTAGCCGCGTAATGAGGAATTGTAACGGAAAGCGGGATAAGCTCCAAAAAAATATCCCGCATTTCTGCAGGATATTCTTTATATTGTACTAATAATTAGTGCTCAGCTTTTGGTGCTTTTTCAGCTTCAGCAGGCTTTGCAGTAGCTGCGCTATCCGTTTTTGGAGCTTCAGTCTCATGCTTTTCTGCAGTTGCCTCCTCTTTATGTGTAGCTGCAGCTTCATGACCGTGACCTTCACCTTGTGGATCATCAGAATATCTTTCAGCTCCTTCTTCAAGCTTTAAAGTATTTTTATTTCCTCCAGCCTGAATTTTTTTACAGCTTACAGCAACAGTCGCAAGAGCTAAACAGATAACTAATTTTTTCATATCTAAAATTATTTTTTTAAAGTTCGTATGGAATCACATTATTTAAGCTGTTCATAATTATTTTAGCAGCAAGCGATTTCATCCCTAAATTTTTAATTGCCCAAAATTAAGAAATCCTATATTTTTCGGCAACATTTTTATACTGATTTTACTATTATTTTTCCTTTTTTGGATTGTGTAAAAATAATATAGCTTTCTCCACCGTCCTTTAAGCCATATTTTTTCTTTATTTCTTCAGGTTTTAACGGATAGTTCTTTGAAATAATATTAAATTGACTTTTCTTTTTAATTTGTTTATTTCCAACAACTTCTACTTCTAAAATCCTTCCGGGAAAATCATTAATTTTTTCATTTGAAGTATAAAGATGTGTATTCGGATGCAGCTTTTTCAATCCAAATTTCTCTGAGATTACATTAAAAATCCCTGCCTTTAAAATTGAATTATTGGGAATATAAATAAATTTTTCCGGTTCGTCATATTCTGAATGAGCATTTTCCTCTTCTCCAAACTTAAATGTAAAAGTAGATTCTCCACTTTCGAGATTCACGCAATTACAGGTAATTTCTCCTAAATTTTCTTTTGATAAAAAAATAACGACCTCCTTTACGTCATTTTTTAACGCAATAATATCAATCCTGAAAATACTTGGTAAAACAGAAACAAGATATTTCAAATCGATTAATGGAGACAGTTTTATCACAACCACGTTAGAAATTGAAAGTAATTTTTCCTGAATTTCAAGAATATCGGGTGACAAATCTTCCAACAGAAAAACCTTATTTTTATTATTATCTCTTCGCGCGGGATCAAGATAGATTACATCAAAGGTTTCTTTGTTTTCATTAAGAAAATCTTCCAGTTTTTGATTAATAAATTTTGCTTTTCTTTGTAAAACAGTCCAATTATGTTCAACAATTTCTAAAAGATCTGAATTTTGTTCAACTAAAGTTATTTCATCAAAATTTTTGGACAAATAATAAGCATCAATCCCAAAACCACTCGTTAAATCAATAAACTTCTTTCCTTTTAAAATTTCGGATTTATATAATGCTGTTTTTTCGGATGAAGATTGCTCTAAGCTCAATTGTGGTGGGAAAATTATTCCTTCTTTCAATAAAAAAGGAAACTTTTTCTGCGCAACCTGCTTTCCTTTGATTTGTTGAACGATTTCCTGCATGGAAACTTCAGGAAATGGGGATTTTTTCAATAATAAGGTGTGCAAGTCTGTATTTAGATTTGCGTTGATGTATTTTTGAACTTCGGTGTTTATTATTTTTTTGACCACAGATTTTCACAGATTTTCACAGATGATCGTGTTTTATTTTTAATAATCTAAATTGCCATTTATTTTTCTGAAAATACTTTTATCAATATAATCCGTATTGAAATTTACTAAAATGCCTAGCTTTAAATTTGTTAATTTCAGATAGGTTAATAATTGTTGATGGTGGATGTTGTTAATTTCTATAACAGCTTTCACCTCAATAATAACTTTATTTTCAACAATAATATCTGCAATAAAACTAGAATCAATAAAAGTATCTCTATATTTTATTTTCATTGGAACTTGAGCTTTTACATTCAAGCCATTATTTTGAAGTTCATGAATTAAAACATTTTCATAGACCTTTTCAAGCAAGCCAGGACCAAGCTCATTATAAACAGAAAATATTGATTTTCTGATATAAAAACTTATCTCATTTTCTTTCATTATATTTGTTTGTGTTTATTTAAATTTTTCCAAAATACTATCCACAATCATCTGTGAAAATTTGTGAAAATCTGTGGTTAATATTTATAAGAATTATTTATTTGACCACAGATTTTCACAGATCGGCACAGATATTTACGTCTAATTATCTTTTATAAAAAATATAATCCGTCAATACTGGCTCAATTCCGCTTTGTTTCAATAGAGAATTGAGTTGTCCCCGATGATAAGTTGAATGATTGATTGCATGAAAAAGCATTTCAAAAATACTGTTTTCAAAGGATGTTCCTCTTGAATTTTTATATTCGATTATTTGATCTAAATCTGAATTCTTTACAATTTCAATACTTCCATTAAAATTTTGCAGATTAATTTCATTCAAATTTTCAAAAGGATTGATCTGCCAAACTTCGAAAGTCGCTTCGTTTAATATTCTGGAATTCCAGATTTGTTGAGCGTTCAAGGTATGATTGATCAGACTGATCGTTTTTTCATCAACTTTCGATATATTTTCCGCAATAACTTTAATCATTTCTTTGTTAAAATGAAACGTATACTCAAATAAATCAACCAGTTTTTCCTTCATTATTCAAACATTTCAGCCCAACGAACAGCTTTTATTTCTTTTTCGTTATACAATTCCCCAACAGACTTTTTAACGTCTAGTTTTGGATATAAATTAACTCCGATCAACTTTATTTTTCCTTCTTCCACCCATTTTTGTTCTTCAACAGCATAGTCGTAGATCTTTTTCTGGATAATTCCTTGTTTTAAAAGCTCAAGATATCCTCCATTTTCTTCAATCTCAACAAATAAAGCCCAAGATTTTTCTGCAATCTGCTTAGTAATATCTTCTACATAATAACTTCCGTTTGAAGCATCTTCAAAGACATTAATGATACTTTCGTAAGCCAAAACAATCTGTTGTTTAAAAGAAATTTCTTCAGAATTATCCGTACTTCTGTCAACCAAATAATTATTACTGAAAACCGCATCAGCTCCGCCAATCATTGCAGAAGCCAATTCTAAAGTAGAGCGGATCAGGTTATTTTCGTTGTCAGAAACAGCTTTATTTCTTAAAGAAGTCTCTGCAAAAATATATGGAATTTCGTCTAAGTTATATTCTTTAGAAAGTTGATTGAAAACCATTTTAAAAGCTCGCAGTTTTGCCATTTCGAAGAAATAGTTTCCTCCGATTGCGATTCTGAAAATCAGTTTATTTAAAATTTCAGAGCCATAAACTTCTACCAATTCTTTAGTTTTTGCCAAAGCAATTCCCAATTGCTGGTAAATTGCAGCTCCAGCGTTTTGATGAAGGGAAATATCTATACAAATATTTCTTCTAAACTGTTTTGCCAATAATTCTTTCACCAACTGATCATTAATTGTAGCTTCTTTTTCATCAAAAACATCAATTAAAGAAAAATACTGATCTTCTTCTTTCGGACTGATATGTCCCGCCAAATCGATATTATTTACGAAAATTGTTTTTTCCTCAAGATTTTCTACATTTTGATCCAAAATAAAAGCAAATACATCTTCTTCTAAACTTTCATGATATCTTGCCACCAAATGCGTGCTTTCTTCAATTTTTGGCAGGTTTACCAAAGGTTTTTGCACCGAATCATAAAAAGGTTTTACTTCAATCCCTTCCAAATTTTCTTTGGTAAGAATTGAATAAATATCGTCAATTTTAAGTTGTTTTTTTACTAGATTTTCCCAATTAGAAAATGTATCTGTATTTGACATTCTTTATTATAAGTTTTGAATTAAAAAATTTGACAAGCAAAGCAAATCGGCAATTCACCAATCACTTTTTTAAATTATTTTTTAGCTTTTGCACTATCTACGACCAGAATAAAAATCTCTTCATCCGGCTTTTTCATAAAATAATTTTCTCTTGCGTATTTTTCTTTTTCAGATTTATTGTTCATCAATTTTTTATAAAACGCATCGTTTTTTTCGTATTCGGTTTTATAATATTGAAGCTGTTCTTCGTATTTGCCAATCTCGCCATTCAGCTCATTGATTACCAAAAACGAAGTTTTATCAAAGAAAATCATCCAAACCAGAAACAGGCAAATTGTAATAGTATATTTATTCAAAACATATTTTTGAATAACTTTAAGTGTTTCAGACTTTGGCTGGATGTCTTTAATAAGCTTATTTTCTTTCATTTTTAATGTTTTCTCAACGAATTTTTAATAACAGTAGTTAAAAAATCAATCGCTACGGAATTCTGCCTCATGTTCGGAATAATAAGATCCGCTTCATTTTTTGAAGGCTCAATAAATTCCTGATGCATCGGTTTTAAAGTCGTTTGATAACGGTGCAAAACTTCTCCCAAATCTCTTCCTCTATCCTGAGTATCTCTTCGGATCCTTCTGATCAGTCTTTCGTCAGAATCTGCATGAACAAATACTTTTAAATCAAACTCTTTTAATAATTCTTTGTTGGTAAGAACTAAAATTCCTTCCACCACCAATACATTTCTAGGCTCTACAGTTACATGATCTCCGGTTCGTCCATGTGTTACAAAGCTGTAAATCGGCTGTTCAATCGGCTCATTATTCTTTAAAGCTTTTACATGCTGTATCAGCAAATCAAAATCGATGGATTTTGGATGATCATAATTCAAAGCCTCTCTTTCTGTAAGCGTAAGATTATGATTATCATGATAATAATTATCCTGAGAAAGGATATTCATTCCTTCGATATCAAGCTGTTGAAGTATCTTATCAACAACCGTAGTTTTGCCGGATCCTGTACCTCCTGCAATTCCTATTACAAGCATTCTTTTTTGTTTCTTTATAGTTTTTACAAATATACTATTTTAGTTCAATGCAAATAAAATAATGAAAGCTGAATTTCTCAAGAAAAAATCCGATGCAGAAACACCGGATTTAATATTTAAATTCAATTTTATTTTTTGATAAATTTAGTTGAGATCTCCAAACCTTTTATCCTTAAAAGATAATCTCCAACCTGTAAATGTGAAACATTAATGGTATTTCTTCCGTTTCCAATTGTTGTTTCCATTATTTTTCTGCCTTCCATATTGTAAATTTCGGCTTTTTCTTCTTTGTTAATTTTCATAGAAACCGTTAAAATATCTGAAACCGGATTCGGATATACGGAAATAATATCTTTTTTCTCTGCTTCATTAACTGCCAAAAGACAAGTATATGCCGGTAAAACGTAACCTGCCGCTGTAAATTCCTGTGTCATTTGAGCAATATCCGCACAGGTAAACCCAAATGTTCCCAACATATCAATTGCAGCCTGTCTTACGGCAATCGCAGCATTCTGTTGGTTTGAACTTGAATTTGTCATGCTTATTCCTTCCAGAAATGCTCTGTCTGTCTTTGCTTTGCCTATTTTATCGTAGATTCTCATAAGAGCAGATGCCCAAATCTGTCCTCTTGTATGGATTGCTCCGGAACCAGGATATAAAACTGTATAATTGGTAATTCTTCCCGCCCAATATTCGTTATGTCCGTCCCAACTGAACATCCAGTTGTAAGCTGCTGCAGAGGAAGGCCATTGATTTAGGCTTCTGCTATAGGATTGTGCCCAATAATCTCCACAACCTTCACTTAATCCCTGAACTTGGGACAAACTTCCATTGGTAAGCCAATCGTGGATTCCGTGTCCTAATTCATGCAGAACAACGTCTGCATCTTCAGCGTCATCTACTCCACCTTCTCCAAAAACGAGCCTTCCGTTGCTGTAATAAGAATTATCATCACCATCCAAACCATGAGGATCGAACCATAAAATTCCCGCGTTTGTTAATGGCTTGCAATCAATATTCATTGTTTCATTAATATAACGTAAGCTGTTGTCAATATGCCAATAAGCATTTACAGCTTCAAATCCCTGATCATTTCTATTAAATAAAAACTGATTGGTAGCTTGTGTAAAAAGACCTGTTGATGGTGTTTCAAGATCTTTAATTTCTGCATAAGAACCTTTTAATTTGTAAACTCCGGCAGTTAAATCCAGTTCAGGAATTGTAACTAAAGTTCTTGCAGCATCTAAACTGGCATTCGTAGCATCATTATTATCAACATACTGTCCTGCATAAGCCACCTGCATTTTAGAAAGAGGATCCGGATTGAAAATATATCCAGTTCCTGAAACCAAAACTTTTTTGGCTTTAGTATTCTTTTTATTTGATTTCTTTTCAGGATTTTTATCTTTTTCTTTATAGTAATAAGCCACATCTTTAACGCTTATTACTTCTCCAGTCTGTGCATCTATAATTGTTTCCCAACTTCCCGGATTTTCGAAAGAGCTCGTCAAAACACGATATACTAATTTTGTATCTCCCGAATCTGTAAGATATACATACAGTTTATTATCTTCATGGGTAATTGTTCCTTTCGTGTGTGAAGCTTGATGAGCCTTTATAAGAGCTTCGGATGCTGGAAACGAAGGAATAACACTAATTTCTTTTATATCTTTTTTAAAACTTTCTGTAGAAGTATAAGATATTCCTCCATTTTTATTAAAATGAACAACAAGTTCAGACTGGAAAACAGGAACGTCCTTCATCATCTGTTGAAAACGTAATGTTTCTCCAGAACTTCCTTTTCTGACAAAATTTAATTTGAATTGACTAGAATTCTGAATTCCAAGATTTCGTGAATTTTCTGTGATCCATCTTCTTGCAGGTGCTTCCAAAGATGATTCCTGACCCATCATTACAGAGCATGATAATACACAGCCAAGAATTAACGAATTAATTTTCAGTTTCATATAAATGTTTTTTGATGTTATAAAAAGCCAATATATAAAATATTTACTAAATATTAACATCTTTTTATAAAACATTAAAAAAAACTTAAAATTATTAAATACAAAAAAAGCTCCGACAACTGTCAGAGCTTTGTATTATACTATTTCGCTTGTTAATTCCCTTGAAAGTAGTTTTTCGTGCATTGGCTTCAAAATATCTATTGAGCCTGTTTTTACCGTACATTTGCCTTTAAAATGCACCAAGATAGTACATTGTTCGGCTTGTTCTAAGGTATGCTTACAAACTTCTATCAAAGAATCAATTACATAATCGAAAGTATGAACATCGTCGTTATGTAACACCAATTTATAGACTTCATCTGTATCATCTAATACAAGAACTTCTTCTTCGTATTGGCGTTTCGGGTCTTCGTAATCTTTTATACTGTTATAAAAAATCATTTTTAATATATTTAAAATAGATTAAACCTCTCCTATTTTATCGGCAAGATCATTAATATTATTAGGCTCTTCGTATATCAATTCTACAAGTTCGACACTTTTATTATTCATTTTCAAAATCTTGAAATGGTAATCATCTAATTCGAATTCCTGATTTTCTTCCGGAATATCTTCCAAAGCGTGTAGAATAAAACCTGCCAAAGAATTATATTCACTTTCCTCAGAAAGCGGTAATTTTTTAGGAATAAACTCGTTGATTTCATCTAAAGGCTGAGTTGCCTGAACCCAATATGTATTTTCCCCGATTTTATCAACTATTTTCTCTTCATCATCCTCTTCATCCTGAATTTCACCTACCAATTCCTCTAAAATATCTTCAAGAGTGATAATACCTTCCGTTCCACCGAATTCGTCGATAACGATTGCCAAATGCTGTTTTTTTTGCTGGAAAATTTTCAATAAATCTGAAATCTTTTTACTTCCAACCACAAAAAATGCATCACGCATTAATTCTTTTAAATCATCATGATTAAGCTCTCCTTTTCTTTTAACGAATTCTCTGATGATTTCTTTCGTATATAAAATACCAATCACATTATCAATCGAATCTAAATACACCGGAATTCTGGAATATCCACTATCCATGATTGTATTAATGATCTCATTGATGTCTTCTTTAAAATCAATTGAGGTGATATTCTGACGTGGAACCATGATCTGTTTTGCAGAATGATCCGTAAAATCAAAGGCATTTTTAATGATCTCGTAGTTTTCTTCTTCAATTTCACCACTGTCAGCACTTTGCTTTACCAATAGCTGCAATTCTTCCGTCGAATGAATTTCATGCTCTGAAGCAGGATGAATTTTAACTAATCTCAAAAATGTATTTGACATCAGATTCATCAACCATATAAAAGGTTTAAAGATTGTATAAAAAACCCTCAAAGGAATTGCAGTCGCCATTGTAGTAGCTTCTGATTTTCTTATGGCAATTGATTTTGGGATAAGCTCACCAAAAACAATATGCATAATTGTAATCAAGACAAAACTTGTAGCTACCGAAATTGAGGTAACTGTTGCCTGACTAAGATCAATACTAAGAGATGTGAAAATATTTTCAACAATATGATGTAATGCGCTTTCACCAACCCAACCTAAAGCAAGAGAAGCCAACGTAATACCAAGCTGTGTAGCCGATAAATACTCATCAAGATGCTTGATGATATGTTCTGCCTGTTTTGCCATAGAGTTTCCTTCTGCGGCTTTTATCTGGATTTGTGAATAACGAACTTTAACAATTGAAAATTCTGCGGCTACGAAAAAGCCATTAAGTAAAACAAGTAAGACGGCTAGCAAAAGCCTGACTATGTCCGAGTCCATTTAGAAATTATATAAATTTGTTGATACAAAGATATATAAAATAAAAATAACAAAAAAAGCATCGTGTGATACGATGCTTTAATATTGTGTTAAAATAATTCTTTATGAATTTTTCAAAGCTTCTGCTCCAGAAACGATTTCTAAAATCTCGTTTGTAATTGCAGCTTGTCTTGCTTTGTTGTAGAAGATTACAAGGTCATTCTTCAAAGCCTGTGCGTTGTCTGTTGCTTTGTGCATCGCAGTCATTCTCGCTCCGTGTTCAGATGCTACTGAATCCAGGATTGCTTTGAAAACCTGAGTTTTAATAGATTTAGGAATCAAGTTATCCAAGATTTCTGTTCTATTCGGCTCAAAAATATAATCTGTTTCTACTTGAGGTTCTGTAGTTTCAGGCATTGAAATTGGAAGAAGCTGTTCCGTAGTCACTTCCTGAGTTGCAGCATTAACGAATTTATTATAAATTAAATAAACTTCGTCAAATTTACCTTCTTTGAAGCTATTCATCACTCCTTCCGTAACGTGAGCTACAGAATCGAAGTTTAAATTATCGAAAACAGAACTTGCATTATTATACACCGTGCGATTTCTTCTTACAGCATCAAAAGCCTTTTTTCCTACAGGAAGAACTTCAACCTCATATTGAGAATTGTTCTGAAACTGTACATTAAGCTCCTTAACAATTGATGAGTTAAAAGCTCCAGCAAGACCTCTGTTTGAAGTAACAGCAATAAAAAGGACTCTTTTTACTTCTCTTTTCTGAGCGTAAACAGAAACCTGATCAGGATCTGAGCTAGAATTTACATTCTGGATAAGCTCCTGTAATTTTTCAGAATAAGGTCTTAACATTACGATTGCATCTTGCGCTTTCTTCAGTTTCGCAGCGGAAACCATCTTCATAGCACGTGTAATTTGCATCGTAGATGAAATTGAACTAATTCTGCCTCGTATTTCTTTTAAGTTTGCCATATTTGGTTTAGTTGTTGGTTGTCGGTTGTTGGTTGCTAGTTTTAGATATTTCTGTCAACTATCAACCAACAATCATCAACTAATTTTTAGTTATATTTAGAAGCTAAATCGTTAGCCGCCTGCTTAAGAACGCTAGTAATTGAATCATCGATTTTTCCAGCTTTGATAGCAGCCATTGTATCTGGGTGCTTAGATCTTAGGAACTCGATATATTCTATTTGGAATTCTTTTACTTTTCTGATCGGAACGTTTCTCAATAAATTCTCAGTTCCAGCATAGATCATAGCAACTTGGCTATCTACAGGAAGTGGAGAATTTACAGGTTGCTTCAACAACTCTACGTTTCTTTCACCTTTAGAGATAACTGCTAAAGTAGAAGCATCAAGGTCTGAACCGAACTTAGCAAACGCTTCCAATTCCTTATACTGAGCCTGGTCTAATTTAAGAGTACCAGAAACTTTTTTCATTGATTTGATCTGAGCATTACCTCCTACTCTCGATACAGAGATACCAACGTTGATCGCTGGACGAACCCCTGAGTTGAATAGATCAGACTCCAAGAAGATCTGTCCGTCTGTAATAGAGATTACGTTTGTAGGAATATATGCAGAAACGTCACCCGCTTGAGTTTCGATGATTGGAAGTGCTGTTAACGAACCACCACCTTTTACAATTGGTCTTAAAGACTCAGGTAAATCATTCATTTGGCTAGCGATTTGGTCATCAGCTATAACTTTCGCAGCTCTTTCCAATAATCTTGAGTGAAGATAGAAAACGTCTCCAGGATAAGCCTCACGTCCCGGTGGTCTTCTCAATAGTAGAGAAAGCTCACGGTAAGCAACCGCTTGTTTAGATAAATCATCATAAACGATCAATGCAGGTCTTCCAGAATCTCTGAAGAACTCACCGATAGATGCTCCTGCCATTGCAGAATATACCTGCATTGGAACCGGATCTGATGCGTTTGCTGCAACAATTACGGTATATGCTAAAGCTCCTTTATCAGAAAGAGTTTTAACGATTTGTGCTACAGTAGAAGCTTTCTGACCGATAGCAACATATATACAATATACAGGCTTACCTGCATCAAAGAATTCTTTTTGGTTGATGATCGTATCAATCGCAACAGTAGTTTTACCTGTTTGTCTGTCACCGATGATAAGCTCTCTCTGTCCTCTTCCTACAGGGATCATAGAGTCAATCGCAACGATACCTGTTTGTAAAGGCTCAGTTACCGGCTGTCTGAAGATAACTCCAGGAGCTTTTCTTTCCAATGGCATTTCGTATAAATCCCCAGTAATAGGACCTTTACCATCGATAGGGTTACCAAGAGTATCAACTACTCTACCAAGCATACCTTCTCCTACTTTAATAGAAGAGATTCTGTTTGTTCTTCTTACTGTGTCTCCTTCTTTTACTAATTTACTTTCACCAAGTAGAGCAACACCTACGTTGTCTTCTTCAAGGTTTAGTACAATACCTTCTACATCACTAGAAAATTTCACCAACTCTCCGTATTGTACGTTTTCTAACCCGTATACACGAGCAATACCATCACCGATGGTTAAAACTGTACCTACTTCCTCAACGTTTGATTGAGTGTCGAAGTTGGCCAATTGCTGTTTTAAGATCGCAGATACTTCTGCCGGATTTATTTCTGCCATTGTATGGTTGTTTTTTCTTTTTTAAAATAATTTTTATCTTCCGATACTAATATTCACTCCATTTTTAGGAGTAGAATCTTGAATTATTATTGTATTTGTTGAACCCGTGTCTTTTGAAAAATCATTTCCATACTTTTCAACTAATACATTTAACTTATCCTGATTTAACGTAAAATCTGAATTTATAACATTAGATTTATAAATGATTTTAAGAATATCTTCAGGAAACTGTCTGATTTCGATCGACTTATCAGTCCCAATAAATTTCACCAAATAATAGTTAGGTTTACCAGAACGATTAAAAAGCATATTATCTCCTATATTTTGTTTCATATATTTGAAAAAGATAATTTCATTTTTATTTTTATCAAATATTGAATAATCAAAAGTATCTTCCTCTGCCAAAAGCCATTCCTGACCATCGACATAAACGATATCTTTCTTTATCTTAACTTTTTGTCCGAAAGTTATACAAGAAACAATAAGTCCAAAACCAAATAAAACTTTTTTCATCCGTGTGTTTATTAATTTAAGCTAAAATCTTTTTTAACTTGGTTAAGTTTAGACTTCACAGAAGCATCAACTTGCTGATCTCCAACTCTTAAAATGTATCCACCTAAAATCTCAGGTTTTACATTTAACTTTAAATCAAAGTTTGAGTTTGGATTAACCAAATTTGTAGATCTTAGGATCTGATCAAGATTTTCTTTTGAAAGCTGAGTTGCCGTAGTCACTGTAACTCTCTGTACTCCACTCATATCTTCAACTTTATTGATGAATTCCTGAGCAATATTTTTCAATTGATTTTCACGACCGTGTCTGATAACCAATGTAATCAAATTCTGGGAAGAAACTGATAAACTTTTGAAAATCTCTTTTGCTACCTCTACTTTCTTTTTAGAATCAATGTAAGGTGTAAGGAAGAATTTGTTTAAGTCCTGAGACTCAGCCATCAACTTTACTACATCTTTCATTTCAGAAAATACAGTAGCCGTTTGACCTGATTCATTTGTAAAATCAAGTAAACCTTGTGCGTATCGTTTAGCTACTTTAGATGTAAGCATTATTAGTTAAGGTTTGATTTGTTTAAATAATTTTGAACTAATTCGTTTTGAGCTTCGCTGTTATCCAATTTTTGTTTCAAGATAGACTCTGCGATGTTCACTGATAAAGTACCGATCTGAGATTTGATATCTGCCATTGCAGCATTCTTCTCAGCGTTGATAGTTTGTTTAGCAGCTTCGATCAATTTGTCACCTTCAGATTTTGCAACATCCTTAGCTTCACCTACGATCTTATCTCTAATTTCTCTGGCTTCTTTAAGGATTGCATCTCTTTCGATTTTAGCTTCACGAATGATTCTTTCGTTATCCTCTTTTAAAGTTTCCATTTCTTTTCTTGCTAATGTAGCTTGATTAAGAGCGTCAACGATAGAAGTTTCTCTGTCATTGATAGACTTTAAAATAGGTTTCCAAGCAAATTTACCTAACAAAAATAACAATGCTAGAAAAATAACAGACTGAATGATAAATAATCCTGATGAAAACTGATGAATTAATTCCATTATATAAATGTATAAATAATTATTACTTTTTTTCTTAAATAACCACTATCTGTAACCAACCGTTACGGATAGTGGTTTTAGTTTTAATTAGTTTACTGCGAATAGAGCAGCAAACGCAACACCTTCTACAAGGGCAGCAGCGATAAGCATAGCTGTTTGGATTTTTCCAGATTGTTCAGGTTGTCTAGCGATAGCTTCAAGAGCAGCAGCTCCGATTTTACCAAGACCGATACCTACACCTAGTACTACGATACCAGCACCTACAATTTTAGGGATTTCCATAATATATAATTTTAAAAATTTGTTTCTATTTAAAATATTTTAAATCTACTGATTAGTGAGCTGCATGATGTTCATGCTCGTGCTCCTGTACTGCCATTCCGATGAACAAAGCTGATAACATTGTAAAGATATAAGCCTGTAAGAATGCAACCAATACTTCCAATAAATAAATTACCAATGTTAAGAATGGGAATGCAACACCTGCTGCAAAGTTCTTGAACACATAGATCAATCCGATCAAACTCATTACTACGATGTGTCCTGCAGTCATGTTTGCAAAAAGACGGATCATCAATGCGAAAGGCTTAGTGATAGTTCCTAATAATTCGATTGGCAACATAATCAACTTCATTGGTACAGGAACTCCCGGCATCCAGAAGATGTGTTTCCAATAATCTTTATTTGCAGAGAATGTAGTAATTAAATAAGTAAGGATAGCCAAGAAGAACGTCATTGTAATATTACCTGTAACATTGATTCCAAAAGGCATTAATCCTAATACGTTTAAGAATAAAATAAAGAAGAATACAGTTAAAAGATAACCCATAAATCTTTTATATTTATGTCCGATGTTCGGGATAGCTACTTCATCTCTTACAAAAATAATCAATGGCTCTAGGAATCTTGCAGCTCCTGTAGGAACCTGAGATTTTTTATAAGATATAGCCATTCCTGTAAACAATACAAACATAAAGATTGAAGTTAACAAGATAATAAGAACACTCTTCGTAATTGATAAGTCTAAAACTTTTTCAGAAGCAACATGACCTTCTTTATCTTCTGCTAAATTTCCAGCTGCATCAGTCTTGTAAATTTTTTCGTGGTGTAATTTGTAGAAAGCTCCGTCAACTTCTGTAGTTTCTCCGTGCATGAAACCTTCTTTATTACTCATGAAAGCGTGAATACCATTATCATAAAAAATAACAGGAAGAGGAAATCCTATGTGATGACCTTCTTTATCCACCATCAATGTAAAATCATGTGCATCTAACAAGTGATGATCGATGTACTCTTTGTTTTCTTTACTTACTTTATCTTTCTCTGAAAGTTCTGTAGTAGCAGAACCTGCCTCAGCAGTAGCTTCACCGTGCTGTGCAGACACTAAGTTTAATACAAAAATACTGTAGAATAAAACTGCGAATTTCTTAAACATTGATAGGTTTTTTTCGTTGTGCAAAAATATAATAATTTTTCTAGTTTCAATAATTAATTTTCCTGTTTTTTGTCATGATTGATTAGCTTAATCGCATAGTAAGTAAGCAGTGTTGTCAGGACAAAATAAGGTATGATAAAGTGAAATTTATAGCCTGGAATGACTTCAAAGTTTAATTTTTTTCTAATTAAATACATCAAACCGAATTTTAATAAGATTAAACCGATTACAGACAAACCTAAAAATTCAGGAACTGTTTTATTTATTAAAATAACAAGCGTAATCATCATCATAAACATTACACTTAGGAATAAATAAAATTTCACGATAACAATTTCATCCAAATGAAAAACAAATTTCCATAGAGAGAAATGAATCATAAAGGTTAAAAAAAATAATATCGTAACCAGAATATTTGGATTGACTTTCATTACTAAATTTATTTTTACCTAACATCTATTAGGCTAATTTTAATTTATCGCAAAAATAGACTTTTTCTATCGAATTTTTGTATGATTTGATTTTTATCATCTCAAACAATTTATACCTTATATATAATATTACGTGTCGAAGTCTTTAGATATAGTAAAAATTCACTATTTTTGCAAACCTATAATTTACAATACATATGTTTAATAGTTTACAGGATAAATTAGACAAAGCGTTACATAATATTTCCGGAAGAGGAAAAATCACGGAAATCAATGTTGCGGAAACCGTAAAAGAGATTCGTAGAGCATTGGTAGATGCCGATGTTAATTATAAAGTTGCAAAAGATCTTACTAAAAGAGTTCAGGATAAAGCTTTGGGAGAAAACGTTCTTACTTCGCTTACTCCGGGACAATTGATGACAAAAATCGTTCATGATGAATTAGTAGATTTAATGGGAGGTTCTCAGGAAGGAATCAACCTTTCAGGAAAACCATCTGTAATTTTGATTGCAGGTCTTCAAGGTTCAGGTAAGACTACTTTCTCAGGAAAATTAGCCAGTTATTTAAAAACAAAAAGAAATAAAAAACCTCTTTTAGTTGCTTGTGACGTTTATCGTCCCGCTGCGATTGATCAGCTTAAAGTTCTAGGCGGACAGATCGGGGTTCCTGTTTTCACAGAGGAAGGTTCTATGGATCCTTCAAGCATCTCTCAAAACGCTATTAATTTTGCTAAATCTAATGGTCACGATGTTGTGATTGTGGATACAGCAGGTCGTTTGGCGATTGATGAGCAGATGATGAAGGAAATCAAAACGGTTCATTCTACGATTACACCTAACGAAACTTTATTCGTTGTTGACTCAATGACAGGTCAGGATGCTGTAAATACGGCAAAAGCATTCAACGATGCTTTAAATTTTGATGGAGTTGTTTTAACGAAATTAGACGGTGATACTCGTGGTGGAGCTGCTTTAACAATTCGTTCGGTAGTTGAAAAACCAATCAAATTCATTTCTACAGGTGAGAAAATGGAAGCTTTGGATCTTTTCTACCCTGAAAGAATGGCGGACAGAATCTTGGGAATGGGAGACGTTGTTTCCTTAGTAGAAAGAGCTCAGGAACAATTTGATGAAGAAGAAGCTAAAAAACTTCACAAGAAAATTGCTAAAAATGAGTTTGGTTTTGATGATTTCTTAAAGCAAATCAATCAGATCAAAAAGATGGGTAACATGAAGGATTTGATGGGAATGATTCCGGGAGTTGGAAAAGCAATCAAAGATGTTGAGATCAGCGATGATGCCTTTAAACATATCGAAGCTATTATTTATTCAATGACGCCGGACGAAAGAAGAAGACCTTCGATCATCAATACTCAAAGAAAAAATAGAATTGCTAAAGGTGCAGGAAGAAAAATTGAGGATGTAAACCAATTGATGAAGCAATTCGACCAAATGGGCAAAATGATGAAGATGATGCAGGGTCCTCAAGGAAAGCAAATGATGCAGATGATGAGCAAAATGCCAAATATGCCGGGAATGGGCGGAATGTTCGGCAAATAAAAACACTAAAAAAAACGATTTAAAAAATATTATTATGGAAATCAATGAAAAACAAGGGAATTACAATCAACCTTACAAGTCTGAGAAAAAAGTAACTGCAGGAATTTTAGCAATTCTACTTGGTGCATTCGGTGTGCACAAGTTTTATTTAGGTTATACAAAAGCCGGAATTCTTCAGATATTATTAAGCTTATTATGTCTTGGAGGTCTTATTGGTTTAATTGAAGGTATTATTTATCTTACAAAATCAGATGAAGAATTTGACAGAACATATGTTCAAAACCAAAAAGAATGGTTCTAAGACAATGTTTTTGTTAAATTAAAACATAAAATCCGACTCAGTTTGAGTCGGATTTTTTTATCTTTAAATAAAATTAATTATTTATCGCTTTTTTGAGCTTTAGCTTTGATGAAATAAGAGAAACCTACGTTTGCACCGAAGTTGCTTGTTGTAGTTTTTACTTCTGTTCCAAAATAAGTATCTTTATTATAGAACTGATCAAATCCAAGACCTAAGTTGATACCTAAAGACTGAGTAGCCATAAAAGTAACACCAACTTTAGCTTTCCAAGCTAAACCATCTGTTGTAGCATCTCCAGAGAAAAGTACAGGATCAGAGATTGAGCTAGAAAGACTGTATTTTGTTTTAGATGATGCATAACCAACACCTGCTCCTACGAATGGGAAAAATTTACCTCCTGTATTGAAATAATATGTTGCAGTTGGCATTACAGAGAATGTAGAAACAGTTACCTTATCTCCATCCTGCTTAGTTGTTCTGCTATCAAATCCTAAATCAATTCCAACAGCCAAACCGTTGATTACGAAATAACCTACAGAAGGAGTAACAGAAAAACTGCTGATTTTAGGTCCGTCTTCAGATTGTCCGTTAGCTTTTACTTTAGAGCTTGTAGCATTGAATCCTAAACCTGTGTTTCCGCTAATTACCCAGTCTCCTTTAGTCATTTGAGCGTTAGATAATCCAAAAAGTGCGATTGCACCTGCTAATAATAATTTTTTCATGATTATTTATTTAATTAAAATTAATTTATTTTTTATATGCACAAAAAGCCCTAAGTAAACTCAGGACTTTTTCTAGCTTTATATGCTCTGTTTATTATTTTGCAAAAACATACTTAACTCCGAAAGTTACAGAAGATAAGTTTAAACCAAAGTTGTAGTTGTTTGTAGCATCACCATCTTTTGGCTTATAGTTGTTGTAACCAAACTCACCAATAGTAGCTTCGATAGACCAGTTTTTGTTCAAGAAATAATCTAAACCTGGTTTTACAGTAACACCGATTTGAGTGTATTTAGCTTCAGTAGAAGTTGAGTTTGTAGTAGTTGTAGAACCTGAAGTAACTACAGTAGTTGCTTCAGTTTCAGTTTTTCCAAACTGCATTGGCACAGCCAATTGTCCGAAGATATACAATTTATCACCTAAAGTCCAATATTTTCTTACGAAAGGAGCAACAACGAAAGCTGGCTTCTTAATTTCGCTAGTAGATACTGCTGTAGCACCTGGAAATACAGTTGTATTAGTGATCTCAGTAACTTTTTCAGTTTGGTATCCAATTCCTAAACCTACTGCTAAGTTTGTTCCAACGAAATATCCTACTGTAGGCAATACGTTGAAATTTTCTTTTTTATAGTTACCATTATCAGATTCTTGTTGAGAATAACCAACAGATCCTGATAAATATGCAGTTCCTTTTGCAATCTGAGCATTAGATAAACCGAAAAGTGCAATAGCACCTGCTAATAATACTTTTTTCATTTTTTTAAAATTTTAATACTTTCTGATGGCAAATTTACAGTGGTACCCTTTAATATTAAAATTTGTTAACGTGATTAATATCAGTATCAAATATTGGCAATTTTCGAGAATAAAACGTACTAAATAAAGGCTTTTAGCTTTTTCACAATTTTTTGAATAAAAAAACTCCAATTTAGCAATTGGAGTTAAATATACTTGATTTTTAAAAATTCTTATTTCAGGAAGAAATTTACACCGAAATTCACTGCCCCGAAATTAAATCTATCATCACCATACCAATAATAGTCATGCCCATGATTTTTATATTTACTGCTGATATTCTGGAATCCTAAATATAATTCTATATTTTTCACCTGATATCCTACTCTTGGTGCAATATAAAGACCACTGTTGATATAATCTTTAGTAGAAATAGCGGCTCCTAAATCCAATCCTACAAAAAGTGGAATTTTACTAAATCTATATTTTCCGGAAGCTGCGATAGGCACAAAACCAAAATCATCAACATTATCCTTTCCAAAAAAGTGAGAATATCCTGTAGTAGCACCTATATCAAGTCCTTTAGTAATATTCCACATATAAGCTGCATCTATACCTAGTGTAACGCTTGCTGCATCAGACGCATCACCCAGCGGAGCACCAACATGAGCTCCCAATCTAAAACCTTCCTGCGCGTGTGCAAGACCACCTAAAAGTGCAAAAGCACCCAATAATAATAGTTTTTTCATTTTAATAAGTTTAAATATATTGAATTGAAAATTTTCAGAAAATAAAAATGTGGTATCATTTTATATAAAGAAAAAGCGATACAAAATTTGTACCGCTTTAAATTTTTTATGCAAAAAACTAAATTTTAGTTTCCTCCGAATTTAAATCCTACACCGATTTGTGCAAAGCTGTTAGTAACTTTACCACCGCTGTTATCATTAGAAAGATTAGACACACCTAAACTGTATCTTGCATCAAAGAAAAGTCCGTTTTCCAACATATATTCTACACCTACGAATGGAGCAATGTTCAGTTTTTTGATATCTTTTTTAATATCAACTTCACCAGAACCATCTTCGTCTTCTACATCTATACTAATAAAATCAGACCCAATTACAGTTTTTTGTTTAGCAGTAAGAATAACTCCAAAGTTAGCACCTGCAGCAACTGAGAAACCTTCTGTAATGAAATATTTCGCTGAAATTGGTACCAAAAGAGTTCCTAAATTAACCTTAGTTTGCTCACCTACATAAACAACTCCTGCATCTATTCCATCAATTTTTTCTTTTGCTCCAAGTGGCGAATATAAAACTTCTGCCTGAAAACCAAAGTTATCATTGATTTTGTATTCTGCCATACCTCCAACGTAGAAAGTATATTTCGGGCTCATTTTTCTAGCTCCCAAATCATCTTGATTCTCATCAATCTTCATTGTTGACATTGCAAAACCAACCTTCGGTCCAAATCTGAATTCCTGAGCTGAAACGCTCATTCCCATAACAGCAACAGCTGCAAGAAGTAAAATTTTCTTCATTTTGTTAATAGTTTTTTTAAATTAATCGTGAGCAAAAATAGTACTTTTTTTTAAATATCAAAATCTCGGGAGTTTTTATTCATATAAACAAAAAGCAGAATGATCCTCACCATTCTGCTACTATAATTATTTGTATTTAAATCAATTAGTCATTTCGTTGTCGTTTATCCTCTGCGTTATAAGCTAAAATAATTTTTTTAACCACAGGATGCCTTACAACATCTTCTTCTGTAAGATGTACAAATCCTATTTCTTTCACGTCGCTTAAAATCCTCATTGCTTCTTTCAGCCCGGACTGTTGTTTTGGCGGCAAATCTACCTGAGTAGGATCTCCGGTGATAATAAACTTAGCATTCATTCCCATTCTTGTTAAGAACATTTTCATCTGAGAATGTGTTGTATTTTGAGCCTCATCCAAAATCACGAAAGCATCATCCAATGTTCTGCCTCTCATAAAAGCCAATGGCGCAACTTCAATTACTTTTTTCTCAATAAAACCTTCCAGCTTTTCATGAGGGATCATATCTCGAAGAGCATCATATAAAGGCTGTAAATACGGATCCAGCTTTTCCTTTAGATCACCCGGCAAAAATCCTAAACTCTCCCCTGCTTCCACCGCAGGTCTTGTTAATACAATTCTTTTAACCTGTTTATCTTTTAATGCTCTCGCAGCCAAAGCGACACTTGTATACGTTTTACCCGTTCCCGCAGGTCCGATCGCGAAAACCATATCTTTTTTCTCAGATTCTTTGACTAATTTTTTAAGATTGGTGGTTTTAGCCTTAATTATTTTACCATTTACTCCCTTTACAATAATATCCTGATCAAAAATCAGTTGCTTTTCGTTTTCGTCCTTAATATTCAGAATATTTTCAACGTCTTTCAGGTCAATAGAATTGTTTTTTGTAATAAATTTTACAATATCATCCAGCTTTTGTTTAAAAATATCCAAAGCTTCCTGATTTCCCATCGCAAAGATATAATGATCTCTTCCTGTGATTTTGAGGGTCGGAAAAGTAGATTTTATTAAATTGAAATATTGGTTATTAACTCCATAGAAGATTTTCGCATCGATATCCTCCAAATCATATGTTAATTCAAACATGCAGTATTTTTATTAATTTTAGATTTTAAATTTAAAGCTTTTTTTGAAAATTATATCAAATTCTTTTCCATAATTTTTCGGGCTTTCCTTTTATTTTAGATAAATTTGCATTTCTATCATTCTATAAACAATCAATGTCAATCATTACCCTTACTTCAGATTTCGGAAATTTGGATTACAGAGTTGCCGCTGTAAAGGGCAGCATTCTTTCTCTGAATCAGAAGGTTAATATTGTTGATATTACCCACGATATTCAGGCATTCAATCTTATACAGACATCATATATTGTAAGAAATGCTTACAAACATTTTCCAAAAGGCACCATTCATATTGTTTCCGTTGACAGTTTTCAGCATAAATCGAGAAAAAATATTTTATACAGAGCCGACGGACATTACTTTTTGTCTGCCGATAACGGACTTTTAAGCTTAATTCTTTTTGATATTAAGCCTGAAGCTATTTATGAAATTACTTTGAATAACAGATTTGATGATATTGTAAACTTCACTTCAACTGATGTTTTTGTTCCTGCTGCTGTACATTTGGCGAATGGCGGACTTCCAGAAGTGATCGGGCGAAAAATTGATTCTGCAAAACAGCTTTTATTCCCTAAACCTGTTTATAATGAGTCTGAAAAGATGATTATTGGTGAAGTAACTTACATTGATAATTTCGGAAATATAATCTCAAATATCAGCAAAGACTTTTTCGAAAGTACAGGCAATGGATACGAGAATTTCACCATAAAATTCAGAAACTTAGCTCTTTCAAAAGTATTTTCGAGCCATACTGAAGTGGTTTCCGACTGGGAAAGAGAGACGGAGTTTCATGGGCAGTCTGCGGCAATCTTCAATGACAGCGAGCTTTTGGAGTTAACGATCTATAAAGGCAGCAAAAAAAACGGAGCAAAATCTTTGTTCGGACTCAATGTTGGAGAAAATATTTACATCGAATTTTTCTAAAATTTAATATTTCATAAAAAAATCGTTTTTTTTTATATATTTGTCAAAATCTAAAAAATAAAAATGGCAGAGTACAAATTATTGCTTCCTTCCATGGGAGAAGGTGTTATGGAAGCGACAATTATCACTTGGTTGTTCAACGAAGGTGATAGTGTAAAAGAAGATGATTCCGTAGTAGAAATTGCAACAGACAAGGTAGATTCAGACGTTCCGACACCAGTTTCGGGGAAAATCGTAAAGATTCTGAAACAAAAAGACGAGGTTGCAAAAGTGGGAGAAGCTATTGCTATTTTAGAAATTGAAGGAGAAGGCGGAAATACAGTTTCGGAAGAAGTAAAAACTGAAACTCCTGTTGCAACTCCGGATGCAGAAACTTTAAAAACAATCGAACAGCCATTACAAGTAGCTGCTTCGGCAGAGTTTTCGGGAGATCTTTATCTTTCTCCACTTGTAAAATCAATTGCTCAACAAGAAAATATTTCTGAAACTGAACTTAAATCTATCAAAGGAAGCGGTTTAGAAGGAAGAATTACAAAAGAAGATATTTTAGCTTACGTTAAAAACAGAGGAAATCAGTCTGTACAGCAAACTGCTCCGGCACAAGTGGCTTCCACTCCACAACCGGTTGCGACTTCAGCTCCCGCTTCTACTATTTCTGTAGCTGCAGGTGATGAGATCATTCCGATGGACAGAATGAGAAAGATCATCGCTGAAAACATGGTGAAAGCAAAACAAATTGCTCCACACGTGACTTCTTTCATCGAAACAGACGTTACCAACGTTGTAAAATGGAGAGCTAAAAACAAAGATATGTTCGAAAAACGTGAAGGTGAAAAACTAACTTTCATGCCGATTTTCGTAAAAGCTATCGTGAAAGCAATTCAAGATTTCCCAATGATCAATGTTTCTATCAATGGTGATAATATCATCAAGAAGAAAAATATCAATATCGGTATGGCAACTGCTTTACCAGACGGAAATCTTATTGTTCCTGTTATTAAAAATGCAGATCAATTATCACTCTCCGGTCTTGCAAAAGCTATCAACGATTTAGCTTACAGAGCAAGAAACAAAAAATTAAGACCTGAAGACACTCAAGGTGCAACATATACGATTTCTAATGTAGGAAGTTTCGGAAACCTTATGGGAACACCGATCATTCCTCAACCTCAGGTTGCAATTATGGCAATCGGAGCTATCGTTAAAAAACCTGCAGTTCTAGAAACTAAAGATGGTGATGTAATCGCAATCCGTCAGTTGATGTTCATGTCTCACTCTTACGATCACAGAGTTGTAGATGGATCTTTAGGTGGAATGATGCTAAAACACGTTCATGATTACCTTCAAAACTGGGATCTGAACACAGAAATATAAGCAATAAGTAATGGGCAATGAGTAATTCTTGCCGATTTTAAAATATAACCTTCGAATTTTTTCGAAGGTTTTTTGTTTGAAAAAGCTGTAACATTTTATAATAATGCGAACAAACAATGTAATAGAATAAGCTTTTCAACTGTCTTACATTAAAAACAAGAACCAATATTCTCAAAATATGAAACAAATTCTCTTAACAGCTTTAGCTTTAAATATCTCTACTCTAGCTTTTTCGCAACAAACCAATCAATATAAATTAATTGACAATTATCTAAAAGAAGCTATTAAAGCGAATCAAATTCCCGGATTAGCTGTTGGTGTTATAAAAGATGGCAAAGTAATTTTTGAACAATATTATGGGGCGGAAAATCTGGAAGACCTTAAAAAAGTAAGTCCAACTTCAATGTTCCGGGTATATTCTACTTCAAAACTAGTGACCAACGTCGGTATTTTCCAACTGATCGAACAGGGGAAATTATCTTTAGAAGACAACATCTCAAAATACGTTGAAAACCTTCCAAAAGACTGGCAAAATGTAAAAATAAAGAATCTTCTGACACATTCTTCAGGAATACCGAATTTTATTGCATTTAGTGATATTTTGCCAGAATACTCCAGTTCTAAAACCATTGAACGTTTGAGTAAAGAAAAAATGGATTTTACAACAGGAAACGAATATCAGTATAATCAAACGAATTACATGCTTCTTTCGATGATTATTGAAAAAATTACAGGACAATCTTTTGAAAATTTCATTTTGAATAGTCAATTTTCTGATGCTAAAAATCAAGTTGTTTTTTCTTCAAATGCTCTTGAAAAAATTCCGAATCGTATTACAAAGTATAATTACAATTCAGAAACAAAAGAATACGAAAAGTCTACAGATATCGAAGGAAAAAAGGCATATCCAGGAAACGGATTGGCAATTACCCTACCCGCTTTTTTAAAATGGAGCAGCCATTTAAGTAAAAACGATTTTCTGAATCAAAAAACGAAAGACATGATGTGGCAACCGTTTGAATATGGAAACAAAAAAAATGTTTTTGCCTACGGTTGGGAAATCAGCAAAGCGAATAACATTCCTTCTTATGGCTTTTCTGGCGGAAATGTGAGCGCATATAGAATTTTCCCGCAAAATAATATGGCCATTGTCATGATGTCGAGTGGATACAATTTTTTCCCGGCACAATATCAGATCGTTAATCATGTTGCGGCAATCATTGATAAAAATTTAACGGATGCTTATTCTTTAGCCGAAGAATCCATCATTCTCGAATTTTCTAAAAAAGATAATTCTAATGCAGAAAAGAATTATTATAATATTAAAACAAAAAATCCGAAATGGAATTTTGAAGATACGTTAAATAATATTGGATATATTTTATTGAGAAATTCAAGGATTAATGAAGCTGTAAAAGTTTTTGCGTTAAATACCAAAGAAAATCCACAGTCAGCAAATGCCTTTGACAGTTTGGGTGAAGGATATTTTTCAGTTAAAAATTATGCTTTAGCTCTAGAAAACTATAAAAAATCTTTAGAATTAAACGCTGAAAATACCTACGCTTCGAATATGATCAACAAAATACAGGATTTAATGAAAAAAGATTAAGATTTAAATAAAAATTAAGCCGTTCAATAAAAATCAATCTCAATGAAAGTTGAGATTGATTTTTATTTGCAAATTTTGCGTAATAATTCTATCTTTAAGACAAACAATTCTCACAAATGGATCTTGATTTTAGGAAATTAAATTCTACTAAACTTTTCGACTTTTCAAAAGAAGAAGAAAATTTGATTGCTGAAGTGTATCATCAACTTTTTGAAATCTATGACATATCGATCATCAATATTGAAGATTCAATTTATAATCAATTTAGCTCAGACAGCGAAAATCCATTTTCATTATTTACACCCAAGATTTGTTACTTTATAACGGATAAAAATAAAGAAAACCCTTTTTATCTTTTTATTGTCAATAAAATTGAGAAAACAATAAAAGGAGGTCGCTTACCTGCTCAACTCGAAACTTTACAAATTTGGGGATTGAAAAAACTAGATGAAGATTGTGGCTTTATTTCCGTCAATAAAAAGAAATGGGCAGATAAAATTGCAGGAATTTTCAGTAGTTTTAATGTAAATTTCAAAGACCGCGATTTTAAAGATTATTATGTTTTGGGAAGCGATCAATTCAAAACCATGACTTTTTTAAACTCAAAAAGAAAAGAAACTATAAAATCATTTTCTGATGAGGATTTTAAGCTGGAAGTTAAAAACAATATTTTAAGTTTCGGCTTGCCAAAAGAACTTTCGGTTGACAATACCTTGCTAGTCTCCAATTTCTTAGAAAAAATATAAATTTCGCAATTTTAATGTAAATTTACGCTCCAAGATTATCAAATGCTGAAAATTTTCAATCTCCTGCGAAGAAGTATCAAAAAATCTTTCGACAACATCCGAAACGAGCAACTGAAGAACAACCTTCTTCAGGCGATTCCTTTTTGGATAGGGTCGGTGATCACAGGTTTCATAGCAGTGATGTATGCAAAAATATTTGCCTGGGGTGAAGGTCTTTTACATTTAATAATGAACTGGCATTCGTGGATGATTTTCATTATTGCGCCGATTGGTTTTGTTTTATCTTGGTGGCTCGTGAAAGAATTTGCACCCAATGCAAAAGGAAGCGGAATTCCTCAGGTAATGGCAGCTGTAGAACTTGCCAATCCGAAGGAACACAGAAAAATAAGAAGTTTATTAAGTTTAAAAATCATTGTTTTTAAAATTATTTCATCTGTAATTTTAGTGATTGGTGGCGGCGCAGTTGGTCGAGAAGGTCCTACAATTCAGATCGCAGGTTCCGTTTTCAGAAAAGTGAATGAATATCTTCCTGAATGGTGGCCAAAAATTTCAAAGAAAAACATGATTATGACGGGCGCTGCAGCCGGACTTGCAGCAGCCTTCAACACTCCTCTTGGCGGAATTGTATTTGCTGTTGAAGAACTTTCAAAAACACATATCAATTATTTTAAAACAGCTCTATTTACAGCGGTTATTATTGCCGGTTTAACGGCTCAAACTTTGGCAGGCTCCTATTTATACTTAGGTTATCCGAAAACTAATGACGTTTCATTAATGGTCATGTTTCCAATAATCCTTGTTGGAGGAATCGCAGGAATTTTGGCAAGTCAGCTTTCTGTAACGATGCTGAAAATGACCGACTGGAAAAAAAGAAAATTAAAAACAGACAGAGCCAATGTGATTTTTTTGGTAATCTGTGCTTTAATTATTGCTTCCATCGCGTTTTTTATTAATCGAGAAATTTTAGGCTCAGGAAAAGAGATTATGGAGCGCGTTCTTTTTACTTCTGAAAAACACGAAGACTGGTACGTTCCTATTTTAAGGATGTTCGGTCCTGCGCTTTCCTTTACTTCCGGTGGAGCTGGAGGAATTTTTGCGCCTGCTTTAACTGCCGGAGCAAGTATTGGTTCTGTAATTTCGGGTTTTATTCATTTGACTCCCAATGAAACGAATGTTGTAATTCTCGCAGGAATGGTTGCTTTTTTGACAGGAATTACAAGAGCTCCGTTTACATCAGCAATTATTGTGTTGGAAATGACCGACAGACATTCATTAATTTTCCATTTAATGTTAGCCGGAATGATTTCCTCTATAGCTTCTATTCTGGTAAGCAGACATTCTTTGTATGATTTAATTAAAGTAAATTTTCTCACTGAAATAAGAAATAACGAAGATTAATACTTTATCATTCTAATATTTATGTTAATTTTTAAATTTTCATTAAAATATATTCAAAATCCATAATTTAAAAATGTAATTTATTGATTTTTTGATTGTTATCATTTTTCATTATATTTGATTCAACCAAAAAATTAATAATTATGCGAAAAAAATTACTTCAGGCAGTCTTGATGATTTTGCCATTCCTGGGCTTCGGACAAGTCGTTCTCAGTGAAAATTTCAACGGTACTTCAATTCCCGCTACATGGACAGTACAACAATCAAACGCCAACGAAACATGGGAAATCTCTACTGTTTCATCTGGCAGCGTTGCATCCGTAGATTACGATGCAGCTCTCGGTCAGCAGAATGAATGGCTGATTTCTCCAAGCATGAATTTAGGTAATGCTACTTATTATTATCTTAAATTTAAAGCAGGTTTAAGCTATTATTGGGCAGTAGATCCTAATAATAATTACGATGCTTTTGTGAAAATTTCCACCGATAATGAGATTACATGGACTCAGGTTTGGTCTGAAGCAAGCTTAGGAACATTCTCCAATTATGCGATGAATTCTGTAATGATAGATATTAGTGCATACAAAAATAACCCAAATGTAAAAGTTGCCTTCCAATATGTAGGTTCTGACGGAGCAGCTTTATATATTGATGATTTTTCAGTAGAAGCGTCAAGTTCCGCTCAGCTTAATTATTGCGGCCCTCTTGTTTTTGAAGACAGCTTCTTGGGTGATCCGGGAGATGAACCGATTACATTGGTCAATTTTGCAGGCATCAATAATATCACTGATTCTGATACTTATGTTGGAAACAGCCATGAATATTTCTTGTCACAATCTGCAAACGTAACTGCAGGACAATCTTATAATATTACATTAAAAGGAAATACAGCCGGAAATTACGAAAATAGTTTTGCCGTATTTATCGACTGGAATCAAAACGGAATCCTTAATGATCCAGGTGAAGTCTATCCTGTTACACAAACAATTACAGCTTCTACCGGTGAAGATGCCGTTCAAACAGTACAATCCATCGCTGTTCCTGCAACCGCTCTTACAGGCTCTACAAGAATGCGTGTGAAAAAGATTTATGGAACAATTGATGACAATCCTGATCTTATAGAGCCTTGCACAGGTTCTGATTACGGACAGGCAGAAGATTATACGGTGACTGTTTCAGCAATACCTTTAGCAGTTAATGAAATTGATAAAAAAGATTCTACATTCAAAGTTTATCCAAATCCGACAAATGATATTTTGAATTTCGATTCCAAGACAAAAGTAAAATCTGTGAATGTAGTAGATCTATCAGGCAGAAATGTTATCAGTTCAGAAGTTAATCAGAATAAATTCAACATCAGTTTATCAAAATTACCTTCAGGAACTTATATTGTAACAGCGCAAACAGAAAACGGCTTACAATCTACGAAAGTGATTAAAAAATAAATATTTAACCGACAAATAATAAAAAAAGACCTGTAAATGCAGGTCTTTTTTTATTTAAGCTAATTCTTTGACACTTAATCTTTTTTAAGCATAACTTGCAGATCTTTCATTGCTTCCAATAATTCTACGGCAGCCTGATAATCTGTGAACTTAATGACAAGTTTATCTAACTCGGATTTAGATTTTCTGGATTTGTAGGTTACTATATTCAAATAGAAAACATTATTTTTTCTTGCCGAAATATTATGAAATTTAACAACTTTACTTAAATCCCAAAGATCACCTTCATCTACAATACGTCCCTTTCTGTTAATGGAATTTATCTTGATCTGATCTCCTTCAAATTCAGCCTGTAATCTTTGATTATCGTTATCCCTGTCGATTCCAAATTCATTTATTTTATTGACAATAAAATTTTTAGCATCTTCAACGTTTGAATATTTCCCCAAAACTTCAGTTTTGCCATTGCTGTAATTTATTTGATAAACTTCAGATTTATTGAGAGAATGTGCAGGTCCGTCCAGATTATCCAATTCTTTATAAATGATATTCGAAGATCCTATTTCAACAATTTTTGCATCAAACTGTTCTCCGTTTTTCTTAGAAATTTTGTCCTGGCAAAAGCAAAATGTACCAACACATAATAATGGTAAAATGTAATTCTTGTTTTTCATGGTATTAAATTGATCTTTAACATCAAGATTAAAGGCTCCGCGAAAATACAAAATCTATAATTATTACACATTAAAACTTGTATGGTTTATAAAATTACACTATTTTTGCACCTCGAAATAATTAACAAATTCATTTAACATTATGAACAATTACGAAACTGTTTTCATTTTAACTCCCGTTCTATCTGAAGCTCAGGTGGAGGAAGCAGTGAACAAGTATGTAGATCTTATTAAAGAAAAGAACTGCGAAATCGTTGCCAGAGAAAACTGGGGATTAAAAAAATTAGCTTATCCAATTCAATTGAAAAAGAATGGATTCTATACTTTAATCGAGTTTAAAGGTGAAGGAACTGTAGTTGCTGATCTAGAATTAGCATTCAAACGTGACGAAAGAGTAATCCGTTACCTGACTACAAAACTAGACAAGCACGCTATTGAGTATGCTATCACTAGAAGAACTAAAGTAAAAACAGCTAAGGCTTAATAATTAACCCCAATTTTAAAAAAGACAAAGACATGGCAATAGATGATATGGCTAAACAAGCCTCAGCTGGAGGAGAATCTGAAGTAAAATTCCTTACTCCACTTGATATCAATACAAAATCTGAAAAGAAATATTGTAGATTCAAAAAATTCGGAATCAAGCACGTTGATTACAAAGATGCTGATTTCTTATTACAGTTCGTAAACGAGCAAGGTAAAATCTTACCAAGAAGATACACTGGAACTTCTTTGAAATACCAAAGAAAAGTTTCTGCTGCTATCAAAAGAGCAAGACACCTTTCTTTACTACCTTACGTAGCTGACTTATTGAAATAAGACAAACAAAAATAAATAAAAGAAGAGAGCAATCTCTTCTTTTGTTGCTGAATAAATAATTAATTCTAACTTGATTTTAGATAACTCTAAGATCTAAAAAAGGACAACAACAATGGACATTATCCTAAAAAAAGACGTAGAAAACTTAGGTCTTGAATTCGACACAGTAAGCGTAAAGCCAGGTTATGCAAGAAACTTCTTGTTACCTCAAGGTATCGCTCTTTTAGCTACACCTAAAAACAAAGCTGCTCTAGAAGCTACTTTGGAAGCTAGAAAAGAAGAAGAAGCTAAATTAATCGCTACAGCAAACGGTGTAGTAGATCAATTGAAGAAAACTTCTATTACTATTCCTGCAAAAGTAGGTTCTGGTGACAAATTATTCGGATCTATCAACAATGCGGATCTTTCTGCTGCTCTTGCTAAAGCTGGAGTTTCTGTTGACAAGAAATATATCAAAATTCCTGGGAACACTATTAAGAGAACAGGTAAAGTAACTGCAAACGTAAGATTACACAGAAATGTTGAGTACAATTTCGAATTCGACATCGTATCTGACGCACCGGTAGAAGCTCCTAAACCAGCTGCTCCAAAACCAGTAGCTAAAGTAGAAGAAACTCCTTCTGGAGAAGCTTAATATTGACGAGATTTTTCTCAAAATATATGAAACCACTTCGTTTGAAGTGGTTTTTTTATGTCATTGCGAGGAGCGAAGCGACGAAGCAATCTACAGTAATATGTTTTATAATAATAAGCAGAAACACTCAAAATCTCTACACTCTCCCTACAACTCAATCCTGTCCTTTCAACTTCTGCTGATATTCTGTCGGCGGAATCCCAATTACTTTTTTAAAAATATTACTGAAAGAAGAAAGACTGTTATATCCCACCATCATTGCAATCTCATACATATTATATTTTCCTTCAATCATTAATTCTAAAGAGCGGGTAATTCTCAAAGCGCGTAAAAAACGAACGTAATTCATCCCCAAAATCTCTTTAAACTTTCTCGATAAAGTTCTTGTACTCATTCCAAATTCTTTTGCCGTAGATTCTATGGTTAAAGGCTTTTCAAGGTTAGCGTGAATGTATTGAGCAACCTTTAATAAAATTTCATCATTAGGAAAAGGATGCTGAACAGGAAATGCTAAATTCTTATCTCTTTTTTCAGGTAAAATTCCTTTTAAAGCTTTGAGAAAATAATATTTAGTTTCATCATTTTTTGTGATTTTCCCATCCCATTCTTTTGTATATAAAATCATCTCTCGAAGTAAATGGCTTACCGAATAAATATTAATTTCATCAAAAAAGCCATTTTCATTTTCTCCTTTTTTAAAATAAAAGTTATACAGATCAACTTTCGGACTTGTTGAAAAAATATAATGTGGTGTTCCTGCAGGAATCCACATGAAACATCTTGCCGGTAAATACCAGTGTTTCAGATCTGTAAAAACATGCACTATACCTCCTTCTGCATACACCAATTGAGCAGAACTGTGATAATGATTCTCTGTTTTCACATCTCCTTTTAGCACATGATATACATAAAATTCTGTATCTTTTTCCTCAATGGCTCCAAAATGACTGTCATTCATAAAATAAAGGTAGGAAGAAAATTTTAATTTGGCGTAAATGGACAAATCTTTTTCTGTTTTTACAAATCGTGTCCTATGCTTTGGCTTGTAACTTTGCACTATCAAAATTAATTCAGCAAAAAACCTTTAATTAAATTATGAAAATGATATTTAACGCAAAAAAATATCAATGTATTGCGTTGTGCTTATTTCTAATAAGCGGTTTTCTACACTCACAAATGATAGATTATCAAAATCTAAGCTTACAACAGGCTTTGGAAATAGGTCTTAAGAATAATAAAAACATTCAGATCAGTCATTTGAAAAATGAAATATCAGAAACAAAAGAGAAAGATCTTAAAATGGAAAAACTTCTGGATATTGAATTTCACACAAGCTATACTCAGGTTACTAATCTTTTTCAGCAGGAAAATGGCGTATTCGGAAAAGCTACAAAGTACAATATTATCAATGGGATGTACGATTTTACTCTTTCTGCATCAATTCCCGTTTATATGGGCGGAAAAATTAAAAACACAGAGAAAAAAGCAGCTATTGACACTGAAATTTCTTCATTGAAAACTCATTTGGACGAAAGACAATTAACAATGGAAATCATCACTGCTTTTCTTCAAATTCATCATTTAAAAGAACAGCAAAGTTTGATTAATGATAAAATGAAAGAAGATTCTGTAAATATCAAACAGGTAAAAGCCTTGAAAGCAAACGGAGTTGTAACAGTGAATGAAGTTTTAAGAACCTCTTTACAGCTTTCTAATCATAAAATGAGCTGGACAGAACTCGACAATGATATTCAGATTGCAGAACATAAACTGAAAACGATTCTCTCGTTTCCGGAAAATCAGGAAATGCATGTTGATACAGAAGATTTGATTTCAGAAAACGCAGAAATTCCTTACGTTGATGAATTAACCGAAACAGCTTTGCATAAAAACGAATCCGTTGAAATGGCAAACAAAAATCTTTCGCTTAAGGAATTAGATCAAAAAATTACAAAAGCGAATTATTTACCGAAAATTACAGCAGGTGGAGAATATTTTTTAAAATATCCAAACATGATGTTTTTCCCACCAGAACCTTATGCTTATCGTTTAGGAATGATTGGGGTAAATCTCTCCTATCCTATTGAAAACTTGTATAAAAACAAATATAAAATGCAGGAAGCAAAGGAAAATATAAGCTTAGCTAAACTTCAAATCGAAGAAAACGAAGAAAACATCAGACACGATGTTTACGAAGCTTATAAAAAATTTGAGGAAACCGACCAAAAGGTGAAAATTTCGGAAGAAGCGATTAATCAGGCTAAGGAAAATTACAGAATTGTAAGAACAAAATATGCCAATAAATTAAGCTTAATCACAGAATTAATCGATGCTGACAATGCTTATCTGGAAGCTCAATCTAATCTTATTTCCGTAAAAATCAACAGACAACTTAAATATTACCAACTCCAATACACGATTGGAAACTTATAAAAGCTATGGCAAAAAGGCAATTAACTCAAAAAGAAAAAAGAATCAACAAAACCATTACTTTATTAGCATGGATTCTCATCATCAGCGGAATCACAGGAATGATAAGTTTCTACCTTTTTTCGAGAAAAAACGTAACGACAAACGATGCGCAAATCGAACAATATATTACGCCTGTTTCAAGTAAAGTTTCTGGTTTTATCAAAACTATTAAGTTTAACGAAAATCAATTTGTTCATAAAGGAGATACTTTAATTGTAATTGATAATCGTGAATTTGTCAACCAAGTGAAAATGGCTGAAGCCAATCTCCACGCGAATTCTGAAAATATCAATACCATCGAAAGTGGCGTAAATACAAAAGAAAGTGATACAAAAATCATCGATGCTAAAATTGCTTCTGCAAGAATTGATATTTGGAGAACCGAACAGGATTTTAAAAGATATAAAAACTTAGTTTCCGAAGACGCAGCAACCGAACAGCAATTTGAAAACGTAAAAGCATCTTACGAACAGGCAAAAGCCAATCTTTTAGCTTTAGAACAGCAAAAAAATGCAGTGAGAGCGAGTGTGAATGAACAAGGAACAAAAGTTGCACCCGCGAAAAGTCAGATTCAGCAAAGTTCTGCTAATTTGAATAATGCTAAACTTTTTCTTTCGTACACGGTTGTCACAGCGCCTTATGACGGTTGGGTCGGCAAGAAAACTATTCAGGAAGGACAATTGATTAAAGAAGGTCAGGCTTTGGTACAGATTGTGAGCAAAGAAAAATGGATTATTGCCAATTATAAAGAAACACAAATCGGGCAAATCGACCAAAATAAAGAAGTCATCATTACTGCAGATGCTTATCCTGATATAGAATTCAAAGGAAAAATTGTTTCTGTTTCTCCTGCTTCGGGTTCACAATTTTCACTAATAAAACCTGATAATGCAACAGGAAATTTCGTAAAAATCGAACAGAGATTTCCCGTGAAAATTCTTTTAGATAATCATCAAAACAATGAAAAACTACTTTCCGGAATGAATGTTTTGGTAAGTGCGAAAAAGATTTAAAGCTTGAGTGTGAGAGAATTTGAAAGCTTTAGTAATTGTTAGAAAATATAGAAGCTTTCGAATTCCTTCTCTCAAATTTTCAAATTAATAATTTCTTAGCGAAAAGGCAGAATCGCAATTTTGCCATCTTACCTTTACTTTACACCTTGTTTTTTTGTCTTTTCGCATTTTTTAATCAATAGAATATTCTTCAATATATCATGCATCACAATACTGTTTATCATAAATGGGTACCTCAATGGCTGAAACTTCCGCTTCTTATTCTGGCGTTGTTTCCACATCTGATGCTGTTGTCGATATTGCATTCCAACAGTGCTTTTACGTCTTCATTTATGGATGTAGATTCGGACGACATTCAATATTTAATGATATTAATGTACGGAACTTTCGTGGTTACACTTTTGGTAATACAACGATTTATGGCATACTTCAGTGTGAAATATTACACTTTGCTGATGTCTTCCATTTCAATTCTGATTCTTTATGCATTATCAATTACAAATGATTATCATATAATTTTAGTAATTCGTGTATTAGAGGGAATTTTTGGAGTTTTGGAAGGTGCTATTTTTTTGCCATTAATTATTGCCGAACTGAAAACAAAGCACGCCAAAGAAATTGCCTATCTTTTCATGTACACCATTATTCTCACCGGCGGAACGATCACCACTTCCCTTTTGAAGTCGAGTATTGAAGATTACGATTTTCAGCATATGATTTTAATGATGGTTTATTTTCATGTTTTTGTTTTGATTATTGCGGTGGCTATTTTTAATAAAAATAGATTTTTCCCTAAAAAACCTTTGTATCAACTGGACATTACGAGTTGGTTTTTGCTTTGGCTAAGTCTGCAATCCGGAGCGTATGCAATTATTTACGGGAAAAGATTAATGTGGTTCGAATCGAATATTATCATTATTTGTCTTTTTATTTGCATAATTTCCGGAGGTTTATTTATGCTAAAACAGAGAAATTCTGCAAGACCATTTTTCCATTTTGAAGTTTTCAGTTCAAAAAATGTGATTGTCGGCGTTATTCTTTTTTTCATTTTTTATATTTTGAGAGCAAGCATCAATAATGTTTACAATATCATGGCAACTGTCTGGAAATGGCCATGGGATTACATCGTTGAAATTCAATATTGGAATGTTGCAGGAACACTTTTAGGCGTTTTATTTTCAGCATTTTGCATTACAAAAGGGGCTTCATCAAGATTGGTTTTCTTTAGCGGGTTCCTCATTTTAGCCATAGATTGCGCTTGGTTTACTTATACTTTTTATCCTGACACAACGCTGCAAATGATTTGTCCTCCTTTATTTCTTCAGGGAGTTGGGCAAGGATTACTTTTCACACCTTTGGTATTTTTTCTCATTGCAGGAATGCCAGAACAATACGTTTCAAATGCAACGGCAGTCGGAACTTCCACAAGATTTTGGACAACCGCAATCGGGTACGCTTTGATGCAAAATTTGATGTTATTTTTAACGTTGAAACATTCAGATGCTTTAAGTTCAGAATTTACAGATACAAATCCTATTTTTTATTCACAATGGAATCAAATTTTCGGAGCCAACATTTCTAAACTTCCAGTTAATGAATCATTATCACTTACTGCAGGAGCTTTTAAAGCTAAAATTAATGCACAGGCAATTCTTCTCTCCAATATGGAAATCTTTACAGGGCTATTTTGGTTGGCTTTAATCACTGCAATTGTAATTTTACTGTATCATCCCGTAAAAATCGCAGTCAGGAATATTATGTGATTTTAGGCAGAGGTTTTGCTATAATTTCTGAAATTTGATTTATGGAAATTCAGGAAATCGTATCAAAACAGAAAGAGTTTTTTAAAACTCAGCAAACGAAGAATATCAGATTCAGAAAAATGTATCTTGAAAAACTTCGTGATTTGATTTTAGAGAACGAAAACCTTTTGTATGAAGCCATTTATAAAGATTTTGGTAAATCTAAATTTGATACTTTTACCACAGAAATTTCCTTTATTTTAAATGATATTAAATATTATCTGAAAAATTTAAAATCGCTTTCAAAACCTAAAAAAGTAAGTACCAATCTTGTCAATCAATTTGGTAAAAGCAGAATTTATTCTGAGCCATTAGGAAATATTTTGGTCATCGGAGCTTGGAATTATCCTTATCAACTCTCCCTCTCTCCTATTGTTGCAGCTTTGGCAGCAGGAAATTGCTGTATCTTAAAACCAAGTGAAATTTCAGAAAATACAATGAAAGCAATGGCAAAAATCATTAATGAAAACTTTTCTCCGGAATATTTATACGTTTATGAAGGCGGAATCGATGAAACAACAGAGCTTTTAAAATTCAAATTTGATAAAATATTTTTCACAGGAAGCACTAAAGTTGGGAAAATTGTTTACAAGGCTACTGCAGAAAATCTAACTCCGGTTACTTTAGAATTAGGAGGAAAATCTCCCGCAATTATTACAAAAGATGCCAATCTCGAAGTTGCAGCAAAAAGGATTATTTGGGGAAAATTCTTAAATGCAGGACAAACCTGTGTTGCACCGGATTATCTATTGATTGAAGACTCAATTCAGGAGCAATTTCTGGAAATACTCATAAAATATATTCAGGAATTTAAATATGAACCTAATTCCGAGCATTATACTAAAATCATCAATCAAAAGAATTTTGAGCGACTTGTTAATTTAATTAATAAAGATAAAATCTATTTCGGTGGAAATTTTAACGAAGAAAAATTATATATCGAACCGACAATTCTTACGAATATCAATTGGCAAGATGATGTGATGCAGGAAGAAATTTTTGGACCGATTTTACCTGTAATCTCTTTTAAAAATTTTAATCTTATTTTAAATGAAATTCTAGAACTGGAAAAACCACTTGCCGCATATTTATTCACCAATAATTCTGAAGAAAAAGAAAACTTCATTAATAAACTTTCTTTCGGAGGAGGCTGTATCAATGATGTGATGATGCATTTAGGAAATGAAAACCTTCCATTTGGCGGTGTCGGAAATTCCGGAATTGGAAATTATCACGGTAAATTTGGTTTTGAAACATTTTCGCATCAGAAAGCAATTTTAGAAAAAGCAACTTGGGGAGAACCCAACATTAAATATCCTCCATATTCTGAGAAAAAATTAGGCTGGATTAAAAAATTTCTATAAAACAAAAAACCGAGAAAAATTTTCTCGGTTTCATTTTTATGATTTTGGACTCCATACATTGAAAAACTCTTTCACTTTTTCAAGACTGTATCCTTTTCCTTCTTCTAAAACGTCACTCTGCTGAACATGAATCATTTTTCCGTTCTGATCTAAAATGATGAAAACAGGGTAACCGAATTTTTTACCAGGATCTCCATATTTTGCAAAAACAGCTTTATTTTCGTTATCTGGAGAATAGTTCAAGTGATAATATTCATAGTTTTCATCAACAACTTTTTTCAATTCTGGAGTTGTCTGCACGAATTGATTAAATCTCAAACACCAGATACACCAGTTTCCACCTGCCTGAATCATGATATTTTTCTTCTCTTTCTTTGCTTTTGCAATTAAGTTCTGAATATCTTTTTCTGCATCTGCTTTCGGATCATAAGGCTTTGGCAATTTGGCTTTTTCTTCCGCAGCTTTTTTCTTTGCTTCTAATTCTGCGTGATCTGTCTTCACTAATAAAGCTTTCTCGTCATTTTTTACGTCCTCCACTTTATTTGTATTTACATTCTGAGAAAAAGCAAAAAAGCTTAAACCCAAAAACGCTACTAATGATAATTTTTTCATAACATAAAAATAAAAAAATAATACTATTTGCAAGCAAAAATAGAACCATAATTTTATTATCCGTAAATTTGCCTGTTTTATGAATTTCCTGATCAAAATATTATATCTAATTTCAAAACTTCCACTGAAAATTTTATACATTTTTTCAGATATTATTTTCTTTTTGAATTATTATATTGTCGGCTACCGAAAAAATGTAATTACACAAAATTTAAAGAATTCGTTCCCTGAAAAATCGGATGAAGAAATTAAAGAAATCAGAAAAAAATTCTACCTGAATTTCTCTGATTATTTAGCTGAAACTGTAAAATCTTTCAGCATTTCCGAGTTGGAGTCGCGTGTAAGAATGCAGCATATAAATCAACATTTATTTCACGAAGCCAAGGAAGAAGGAAAAAATATAATTTTAATGGCAGGACATGTATTCAATTGGGAATGGATGAATGCTTTAGCAACACTTACTCCGCAAAAAAATTCTCATCCTGTTTATCGAAAAGTTAACAGCAATTTCTGGGAAGATCAGATGAAAAAAGTTCGTAATAAATTCGGAAATGAAGCATTAGAAGCGAATGAAGTTATTTTAAATATTTTCAGGAATAAAAACGATGGCGAGTCGATTTATATGTTTGTTGCAGATCAGACTCCACATGTTGCACATGTTAATTATGGATTGAATTTCCTGAATCAAAGAACACCCGCTTTTATCGGTTATGATAAATTGGCGACCAGAATGGATTTAATTTTCATTTACTGTGAAATGACAAAGGTAAAACGCGGATTTTATCAGGTTAATTATCACAGAATTTATCCTGAAGGAGAAAAATTTGTAAAAAATGAAGTGGTAAGGAAATTCCATCAATTACTCGAAAATACGATTAGAAAAAATCCCGACAATTATCTTTGGTCGCACAGAAAATGGAAATATCAGGATTCTATTAAAAATTTTGATTCAGAAAAAGCATAGATTCTTATGTCGAAAAATTTAGCAGTTGTCATCTTAAACTGGAACGGAAAAAACTGGCTTGAAAAATTTCTTCCAAGCGTAGTATTATTTTCCCAGAATGCAGATATTTATGTTATTGATAATCTTTCCACTGACGATTCTATTGAATTTCTTCAAACTCATTTTCCATCTGTAAAAATTATTAAAAATGACAAAAATTATGGTTTCGCAGATGGTTACAATGAAGGTTTAAAAGAAATTAAAAACGAATTTTATTGTCTTCTGAATTCAGATGTAGAAGTCACTGAAAACTGGATTGAGCCCGTTTTACATTTATTTGAAAAAGATCCATTAATTTCTGCTATTCAGCCTAAAATATTATCATTTAATAATAAAAATTATTTTGAATTTGCAGGAGCTGCAGGTGGTTTGATCGACAATTTGGGTTATCCTTATTGTAGAGGAAGGGTTTTTGATGATTTGGAAGAAGATAAAGGTCAATACGATGATGAAACGGAGATTTTCTGGGCATCCGGATGTTGTTTGTTTATCCGTTCGAAAGATTTTTGGGAACAGAAAGGTTTTGATGAAAGATTCTTTGCTCATCAGGAAGAAATAGATCTTTGCTGGAGATTAATTAATTCAGGAAAGAAAATATTTTATACCGGAAAATCGAAAGTTTATCACGTTGGCGGTGGAACTTTAAATAAACAAAGTGCGCAGAAAACGTATTTAAATATTAGAAATAATCTTTCAATGATGCTGAAAAACTTACCATTTCCAAAGCTGATCTGGTTGATATTTTTCAGGTTATGTTTAGATGGGGTTGCTTCTTTTTATTTCGCCTATAAAAATGGATTTTCACATCTTTGGGCAGTTGCAAGAGGACATTTTGGATTTTATGCACAACTTCCTGAAACTTTAAGACGTCGCCAGAAAAACCAAAAAGCAGATTATTATCAAATAAAATGGCTTATTTTCAAGCATTTTTTAGGAGGAAAAAAGAATTAAGGATCATCATTTATCACTTATAATTAATTATGGATTTTTGTGCATTAGATTTCGAAACAGCAACTCACGAAAGAAATTCTGCGTGTGAATTGGGAATCTGTATTGTACAGGATTCTAAAATTGTGGAGACTAAAACCTGGCTGATAAAGCCACCGAGTTTTCCTTATTTCAGTAGATTTAATGTTGATGTTCACGGAATTGTTCCTGATGATGTGAAAAACTCTCCTACTTTTGATGAAATTTGGTATGAAGTTGAGGAAATGATGTACGGAACACTGATGATTGCTCATAATGCTGGTTTCGATGCAGGAGTATTGCGAGGTTGTTTAAATCATTATGGAATGTTTACTCCGAAATTAGAATATCTTTGCAGCATTCAGTTAGCAAAAAAATCATGGAATTATTTGCCTAAATATGGTTTGAAACACTTGGCTGAATATCATCAAATAAAATTTAATCATCACAGAGCAGGCGACGATGCAGAAGTTTGTGCAAAAATATCTCTCTTAGCCTTTGAAAAATTATTTCTCACAAGCAATGAAGAAGTTTCTAAGTATATGAAACTGAAGATCAAAAAGCTTTAGCTTTTCTCCCGAGATTTGGCAGGTGATGTAGATGTTGAAAGTATTTTTAGTTAAATTAATTACTCAAAACTTCCGACAATAAATTAAATTTAGGAATATCTATTTCAAAATTTTCCTGTGTTTCCATGTTTTTAACTAGGTATTTTCCGCTCATATTTCCAACTCCGGAACGAAGCATTACGTTTGAGAAATAAGCGAAATTTTCATTTGTTGGAATTTCCGGTGTTAATCCGATTACCCCATCACCAATAATTTCTGTGTATCCAAAACCAACGTCGAAGATCAACCATTTTCTTTTAAGGATTTTTATCGGAAAACTTCCGTCATTTTCAATCGTAATATTGTACTTGAAAACATAACGGTTTTCGGATGGATAACTGTTTTTACTATCATATTCAGGTATTACTGAAACTTTGATATTTGAAGTCATTTTTGAGAACATCATTTTAGTATTTATTGTCTTAAATACAAAAATCTCGCCTTTTTGAGGCGAGATTTGATATTTATATTATAATTTTTCTTAAGATATTATAATCCAAGACCTTTTCTTTCGTCTCCACCCATTAGAATTCCAACAGGATTGTCGATTGCTTCTTTTACTGCAACAAGGAATCCTACAGATTCTTTACCGTCGATAATTCTGTGATCGTAAGACATTGCAACGTACATCATTGGACGAATTACAACTTGCCCGTCAACCGCAACCGGTCTCTGGATAATGTTGTGCATACCCAAGATTGCAGATTGAGGAGGGTTGATAATCGGTGTAGACATCATAGATCCGAAAGTACCACCGTTTGTAATTGTGAAAGTACCACCAGTCATTTCGTCAACAGTGATTTTTCCGTCTCTTACTTTGATAGCTAAATCTTTGATGTTTGCTTCAACGCTAGCAAAAGACATATTTTCAGCGTTTCTCAATACAGGAACCATCAATCCTTTAGGACCTGAAACTGCAATTGAAATATCGCAGAAATCATAATTTACTTTGAAATCTCCGTCGATAGATGCATTTACATCTGGATACATTTGTAATGCTCTTGTAACTGCTTTTGTAAAGAAAGACATGAAACCAAGTCCTACTCCGTGTTTTTGAGCAAATTCTTCTTTATATTGTTTTCTTAGTCTAAAAATTTCAGACATGTCAACTTCGTTGAAAGTAGTCAACATTGCTGTTTCATTCTTTACAGAAACTAATCTCTGGGCGATTTTTCTTCTAAGAACTGAAAGTTTAGTCGTTGTTGTTCCTCTAGAACCTGTAGCAGAAAGCGGGTTTCCTCCGAATGCAGGAACAGCAGCCAATTCAGCGTCAGATTTAGAGATTCTTCCGTCTCTTCCAGATCCTGAAACCTGAGAAGCATCGATACCTTTTTCGTCTAGAATTTTCTTAGCTGCAGGAGACGGAGCACCAGTAGCATACGTTTGAGTCGCAGCAGCTGCAACAGGTTGAGCAGCAGGTTTTGGAGCTTCTTGTTTAGCCGGTTCAGCCGCTTTAGGAGCCTCTTCTTGTTTTGGAGCTTCTGCAGCAGGAGCAGCACTACCCGCAGGTTTTGCAGCATCCATATCGATTAAACAAACCACTTGTCCTACTTGTACCACGTCACCTTCTTCTGCTTTTAAAGTAATGATTCCGCTTTGTTCAGCAGGCAATTCAAGAGTAGCTTTGTCTGAATCTACTTCAGCGATTGGTTGATCTTTTTCTACATAATCACCATCTTTCACAAGCCAAGTTGCAATTTCAACTTCTGTAATTGATTCGCCCGGTGAAGGAACTTTCATTTCTAAAACTGACATATCGTATTTTTTATTTTTTAAATGATTATTATTTTTAATTAAGCCGTTACAGGTCTTTTTACAGGAGCATCGTTTCTGTCGAATACTCTGTTAATTACTGCATTTTGGTTTTTCTCAAACATTTTATGACTTCCCGGAGCCGGAGCACCACTTGGAACCGGAGAAATTACCTGAATTCCTGTATCTCTGAAGTTTCTTAAGATATAAGACCAAGCCCCCATGTTTTCTGGTTCTTCCTGAGCCCAAACAAGTGATGTTCTGTTTGAATATTTAGCAAATACCGCTTCGATAGCATCAGTCTGAAGAGGATATAACTGTTCAAATCTTACCAAAGCAACATTTTCGCAATTTAACTCTTCTTTTTTAGCCAATAATTCGAAGTATAATTTACCTGAACAAAGAACTAATTTTTCAACTTTTGCAGGATCTGCACTTGGATCATCTAAGATTGGCTGGAATCCTTTGTTTGAGAAATCTTCAAGCGGAGAAACCACTTTTGGATGTCTTAACAATGATTTTGGACTCATTACAATTAATGGTTTTCTGAATGACCATTTCAATTGTCTTCTTAATAAGTGGAAATAGTTTGCAGGAGAAGTAATATTCGCTACAACCATATTTTCGTTAGCACAAAGTGTTAAGAATCTTTCCAGTCTTGCTGAAGAGTGTTCTGCACCCTGTCCTTCCGAACCGTGAGGCAATAACATTACCAAACCGTCCTGAATTTTCCATTTTTCTTCTGCTGCAGCCAAATATTGGTCAACGATGATTTGTGCACCGTTCACAAAATCTCCGAACTGAGCTTCCCAAATTGTTAATGTATTAGGAGAAGCCATTGCATAACCGTAATCAAAACCTAAAACACCATACTCAGAAAGGTGAGAGTTGAATACATCAAATCTGCTTTCAGAAACTTGTCTTAAAGGAATATATTCCTCTTCTGTATCTTCAGTTTTTACAACTGCATGTCTGTGAGAGAAAGTTCCTCTTTCAACATCTTCACCGGAAATTCTTACGTTGTGACCTTCTACCAAAAGTGTAGCATAAGCCAACCATTCTCCAAGAGCCCAATCTAAAGAGTTTCCTTCGATTGCTTTAATTCTGTTTTCGAAAAGTCTTGTAATTTTATTTAAGAACTTTTTATCAGCTGGAAGCGTTGACATTTTAATTGCCAATTCTTTCAGCTTTTCTAAGTCATATTTTGTATCAACAGCTTCCTGAACAGCTCCTCTTTTCCCAATAGGATAATTTGTCCAGTCTTCTGCCATGAACAAGTCCATAACGTTTTTCTCAATTTCTTTAGAAGCATCAAAGTCTTTATCTAAAAGTGCTTTGAATTCCGTCTCCATTTTAGCGATAACATCGTTTGAAGTAACGTTATCTTTCAATAATTGATCTTTGTAGATCTCTCTTGGATTCGGGTGCTTAGAAATTGTTTTATACAAATTAGGCTGAGTAAATCTTGGTTCATCACCTTCGTTATGACCGTATTTTCTATATCCTAATAAATCAATATAAACATCTTTACCAAATTTCGCTCTGAAATCAGCAGCAAAGTGGATAGCATGAACTACAGCTTCTGCATCATCCGCATTTACGTGCATTACAGGAGATTCTGTAACTTTCGCAACGTCTGTACAATACGTAGAAGATCTCGCATCCATATAATTTGTTGTAAACGAAACCTGGTTATTTACAACGATATGAACTGTACCTCCGGTTTTGTAACCCTCCAAAGTCATCATCTGAGCAACTTCGTAAGCAATACCCTGTCCTGCAATCGCACCGTCACCGTGAATAATGATTGGTAAAACTTTAGAATAATCTTTATACTTATCATCAACTTTCGCACGGCAGATTCCTTCTACAAGAGCTGCAACCGTTTCAAGGTGAGACGGGTTTGGAGTTAAATTGATTGCAACTTCTTCTCCGGAAGCTGTTTTTATTTTTTTAGAAGAACCTAAGTGATATTTAACGTCACCTGAGAATACATCTTCTTCAAATTCTTTACCTTCAAATTCTGAGAAAATCTGCTTGTAAGATTTACCGAAAATATTTGTCAATACATTCAATCTACCTCTGTGAGCCATTCCTAACACAACTTCATCTACGCCCAACTGAGAAGATCTTGAGATCAATTGATCCAATGCAGGAATCAAAGTTTCACCACCTTCTAATGAGAATCTTTTTTGCCCAACAAATTTTGTATGAAGATAATTTTCAAACGCTACCGCCTGATTTAATTTTAATAAAATTTCTGTTTTTTCATTTGCTGAAAGACTTGGATGGTTTTCGTTAACCTGAAGCCATTGCTTAATGAAATCTTTTTCTTCAACGTTGTTGATGTGCATGTATTCAACACCGATAGAATCACAGTAAATGTTTTCTAAGTGCGTAATAAGCTCCTGTAAAGTTGCAGGACCTTTCATACCTGTTTCAACAGCGCAATTGAATTTTGTATTTAGATCTGACTTATCAAGACCAAAATTTTCGATATCCAAAGTCGGAGTATAATGTCTTCTTTCTCTTACAGGGTTTGTTTTTGTAAACAAGTGACCTCTCGTTCTGTAAGCCTCAATAAGGTTTACTACTTTGAATTCTTTCTTGATATGCTCAGGAACTTCACCATTTGATGCTGCCTGAGTCGCTTGCTGTACTACCGGCGCAGAAACTGCCGGAGCCTGAATATATTGAACATTATCGTCATCTCCGTAGTTCTCCAAAGCAAAATCGAAGCCTTGAAAGAAAGCTTTCCATGATGGTTCTAGAGAGTCCGGGAATTTTAAGTACTGTTGGTATAAATCCTCAATTAACTGAGAATGAGCTGCGTTTAGGAATGAAAATCTGTCCATTATTACAGTTTATCTGTTATTAAAATTTGTTTGTAGAATTAAGCTTCAAATTTAATAAAAAAAACCGACTTGGAACAGCCTTTAAACTATTAAAAAAACTATAAAAAAAATAAATTCAATAAATTTACTTAAATACTGATAATGAGAGCTTCATATTGACATCCTGATCATCCATCGGGCGTTCCAGAAAAGTCTGACGAATATCATTAAAACGCATCTCATCTTTCTTTGCCTTCTGGATTAATTGTTGTATAGCCTTTACTCTTCCCTCGTAATTTCCTTTGTAATACATGACATAATTCTGAGTAGGATTTTGTGTTCTGAAACTGAAGTTGTTATCTGTAACCCCAAACTTTTTAGACAACGGAATTCCAAGGAAATAAGACACTTCTTTGTCTTTGTAATTATCTGCATCCGTGATCAGAGTTGGAAATCCGAATTCATCATCTTTTTTGCCTAGATCCATTGTTGTGTAATTATAAATTTTATTATAATTCATCACGATATTTTTGTAAAGTGCATCTTTTTTATTGGAAGTACTCACATTAATCCCCAATAATAATTTTTCTTCTTCATTTTCAACCATTAGACTGTCATATTTTATCGCAGCCATCTGATTATCTTTTTCTACTTTGTTGCCCAGAACATTATTAAGATTAGTCATGCTCTTATTAATATTTTCAGCAAATCTGTCTTCTGTCCAAAAGTTTTCAACACGTCTTAAAACTGATAATTTCGGAGTATGAACTACCCATGTTATCTGTGTTTTTTCTGCGGAAACAGCTTTAAATTTAACATCAACAATAGTCGGACTTTCGTTTCTGTCTTCAAAAAGTTGATATCTTAATGCTCTGTTGGATTTTTCGTAACGGATAAACATTTCTCCATTGGTATCTTTTTTCGGATCTACATAACTGATGGAACTCCCCTGTCCTTCGTACGGCGTATAATAATCAATATCAATCGATTGAGAGCTTGTAAAGAAATTATTCCATCGGGTAAAATGCTGCAGATTATTAAACTGTGAAAAGACCTTCTCCAAAGGATAATTAATCTCCTTTTCTATCTTGAAATCTTTGCTTTCATCCACAAAATAATACATCGAAGCTGCATAAGCTCCAACCAACAAAACAATAAATACCGCTATGATCTTAAAAAAACGCATTGCACAAAAGTATAGAAAATAACAAGAGTGACCAATATGTTGATCACTCTGTTTTTATGTTTAAGTAAAATTATCCTATATGAGTTCCCGGTTTTAAAACTGCACCTTTTTTTACAACAACAATTCCGTCCTGAACAGAATGTGTTCCATAATCACCATCTTTCATATGTTTTCCTCCAATAATTCTTACATTATCTCCGATGTAACAGTTTTTATCTAAAATTGCTTTTTCGATATAGCAGTATTTTCCGATTCCCATATTTGGCAATCCTTTCCCGTCATTAACGACAATTTCTTTCGTATCCTGATAGAAATCGGCACCCATAACATAAGAATTTACGATCGTACTTCCTTTGTCGATTCTCGTTCTGTTTCCAATCACTGAATTTTCAATTTTATCCGCCATAATGATGCATCCGTCTCCGAAAACAGCTTTACTTACATAAGAGCCATTCACTTTTGACGGCGGAAGCATTCTCGCACGCGTAAAAATCGGCGACGACGAGAACAGATTAAACTGAGGGAAATCCTGACAAAGATCTAAATTTGCTTCGTAGAAAGACTCGATCGTTCCGATATCTGTCCAATATCCTTCGTATTGATAACTCAAGGTTGTATATTTTCCGATGGAGTTTGGAATAATATCTTTTCCAAAATCGTCTCCAGCTCCTTCATCAAACATTTTCTTAAGAATACTTTTCGTGAAAATATAAATTCCCATCGAAGCCAAATATTCTTTTCCAGCATGTTTATTTTCTTCGGAAACTTCAGATTTTAAGCCATCTAAAAGATCATAATCCGGTTTTTCAACGAAAGAAGTAATATTCCCTTCATCATCAGAACTTAAAATCCCGAAACCAGTTGCATCTTTTGCGTTCACAGGAATGGTTGCAATCGTCACATCACCTCCTTTTTCAATATGGAAATCAAGCATTTCGCCAAAATCCATTTGATACAATTGATCTCCGGAAAGAATTAAAATATATTCATAATCATACTTTTCCAGATGCTTCATCGACTGACGAACCGCATCCGCCGTTCCCTGATACCAGCTGTCATTCTCAACATTTTGTTCTGCAGCCAAAATATCTACAAAACCTTTACTGAAAATATCAAAATGGTAAGAATTTTTGATATGAGAATTTAAAGAAGCTGAATTAAACTGTGTTAAAACCAAGATTTTATTCAATCCTGAGTTTAAACAATTCGAAATAGGAATATCTACCAATCTGTATTTTCCCGCGATGGGAACAGCCGGTTTTGATCTTGAATACGTAAGTGGGAACAATCTTGTTCCTCTTCCTCCTCCTAAAACAATGGAAATTACATTGTGATTCATAAGTTTATCTTGCGTTTTATTTTATTAAGTTTACTCTTTTGTCCTTAGTGTTTACGGTTACTGAAAAACATTCTTTATTTTCAGCTTTTAGCTTTTGATTATAAACTACAACTTTATACAAATCATTATTTAATTCCTTTACATTTTCCTCTGCATCATCAATTTCTATGAAATATTTTTTAAGCTCTTCTCTAAATAATTTATTGGTGATTAAAATATCCATCACATTGGCTTTTTTCATCATAAAGTCTTCAATATCTTTCTCATATTCCTCTTCCCAATTTTTCCCGTATCTTCTTGCTATTGCATCAAAAGTTTTCTTATTTAAAGAATCTACTTTTTTCTCTACATCAGAAGATACTACACAACCACCTACATCAGCATACTTTATTTTCCATTTTTCAGAAATACCTTCTGTAGCTTCTTCGGTTCTCATATCTTTTAGTCCATGACCATAGATCCAATAATGACCTCCAACATAAGTTCCTTCTTCTTTCCTACAAGAGAAAATTAATATGAAAATAAATAAAAAAGACAGCTTTTTCAATATTTTTAATTCTTATATAAAGCTATATATTTTTCTGCTGATTTCTCCCATGCAAAATCAAAATTCATGTTTGCCTGGATCAGATTTTTCATTTCATCTTTTTGATTATAAACCAATAATGCCCTGTTCATTGCGTGAATAATATCATCAACTCCCGGAAACGTAAAATTAATTCCCGCTCCTCCTGTCGAAATATCCTCCACTGTATCTCTCAAACCTCCCGTATATCGTACAATCGGAACTGTTCCGTATCTCATCGAATACATTTGATTCAAACCACAAGGTTCAACTCTTGAAGGCATTAGCAGAAAATCCGCCGAAGCATATATTTTATGTGAAAGATGTTCTTTATACCCTAAATCCAACGCAAAATTGGAGTATGTATAATCATATTCTTTCAGCTTATTTTCAATATAAGAGTTTCCAGAACCCAAAATCATAATATTTAAAGCTCCGTAACTTTGTTTAATGCTTTTCCAAACCACATCAGGAAGGAAATCCGCCCCTTTTTCCGTTGCAAATCTTCCAATAAAAGCAAATAAAGGAAGTTCAGGCTTTAAGCCATATTCTTTACAAAGCTTTTCTTTATTTTTTTTCTTCTGAGCAATAGCATTCTTAACGGTAAAATTAAAATCCAACATCGGATCAGTTTCAGGATTCCAAACTTCGGCATCAATTCCGTTGATAATTCCGTAAGCCTTTCCAAATTCATCACGAACCAGACTTTCTAAGCCCCTGAAACTTACAAAAAGTTCTTCAAGATAACCCTGAGAAACCGTTGTAAAGGCAGTTGCGCATTTAATCATACTTGCCAAAGGATTCATGTATCCGTTCCAATCCATCAATCCCCATTTATACTGATCGAAAGACGGCATATAATTCGCCATTTCCCAGCTCATCATTCCCTGATACTCACCATTATGAATCGTTCCGATTGTTTTTACACCTTTTAAAAATGAAAATTCATCGCAATGTTCAATCATAAAAGGAACCAAACCTGTGTGATAATCATGGCAATGCAAAATATCCGGACGAATTTCCATTGCACTCAACCAATGCAAAGCACCATGCTGAAAAGCCAAAAACTGAAAACTCTCATCCTGATAACCGTAAGGATTTTCACGATCCAAAAGTCCCGGAATTTTTATCATATACAATTCAAATCCCAAAGCATCCGTTTTCTCCTTTAAAACCTGTACCTGAAGCATATTTTGCCCCTGATGAATGAAGCCATCAAAAACTATGTCAAACTCATGATCATAAACAAAAGATTTGTTATACCAAGGCATAACCACCTTTGCATCAACACCTTTTATTTTGTTCTGATATTTCGGCAAAGCTCCCACTACATCTGCTAAACCGCCTACTTTTGCTACCGGATAACACTCCGTACTTAGATGATAAACTACCATTTTTCCCTTTTATCTTTTGTGTTGTTTGATTCTATTTTGTTTGTATTTCTTGTCTTTTTTCTTTAAAATAATTCCGGAAAGCGGAGGTAAATTTACACTGATCGATTTCTGATGTCCCATATACTCTTCATTAGAAATCGCAGCATTCACTCCACTTCCTGCATATCTTTCATCATCAGAATTAAAAATAATTTCCCAATGACTTGCTGCATTCACGCCAATTTTATAATCTAAAACTTTTGGAGTTAAATTTAAAACCACCATAAAAACATCATCTTTTCTTTTTCCTTTTCTTAAATAAATATAAACGGAATTTTCTATATCATCAGCCTGAACCCACTCAAAGCCGTGTATATCAAATTGGTTTTCGTAAAAAGCCGTTTCATTTGTGTAAATATGATTTAAATCTTTCACTAAAGTCTGCAAACCTTTATGTACAGGATATTCCAGCAAATGCCAATCCAGACTTTGTTTAAAATTCCATTCATTGGTCTGCCCGAATTCATCACCCATGAAAAGTAGTTTCGCTCCTGGATGCGTAAACATATAGACATACAATGCGCGTAGATTTGCAAATTTTTGCCACTCATCGCCCGGCATTTTGTAGATCAGACTTGCTTTTCCGTGTACGACTTCATCGTGCGATAAAGGCATCATATAATTTTCATTATACATATACATCGAAGCAAAAGTCAGTTTATGATGATGAAATTTTCTGATGGAAGGTTCTTCTTTAAAATAATCTAATGTATCATGCATCCAGCCCATCATCCATTTCATTCCGAAACCGACACCTCCGTCATGAACAGGCTTTGTCAGCATCGGAAAATCCGAGCTTTCCTCAGCAATTGTGATAATATTATCTCCAAATTCTTTATAAACAGCCGTATTAAAATCCTGCAGGAAAGTTTTTGCTTCAAGGTTTACATTTCCTCCGTAAATATTCGGTTCCCATTCTCCCTCATTTCGAGAATAATCGAGATGAAGCATTGAAGTTACTGCATCCACACGCAAACCATCTGCATGATAACGTTCCAGCCAAAACATGGCATTTGAAATTAAAAAAGATTTCACCTCACTTCTTCCATAATTGAAAATATATGATTTCCAATCGGGATGAAAACCTTTACGCGGATCTTCATGTTCGTACAAATAAGAACCATCGAATCTGTGCAAACCATTTGCATCACCTGGAAAATGTGAAGGAACCCAATCTAAAATTACGCCAATATCGTTTTTATGAAGTTCATCAATTAAAAACATCAAATCCTGCGGTGAACCAAAACGCGACGTCGCAGCATAAAATCCGGTGATCTGATAACCCCAACTCGGATCGTAAGGATATTCCATCACAGGCATGAATTCTACGTGGGTAAATCCCATTTCTTTCACATATGGAACCAGTTTTTGGGCTATATCACGATAATTCAAAAACTTTTTCGGATCATCTCCTTCTCTCACCCATGAAGCCAAATGAATCTCATACACCGAAATCGGAACGTTTAAACTATTTTTTTTCCAGCGGTTTTCCAGCCATTCTTTATCTCTCCATTCGTACCAGGTTGTAGAAACCATCGATGCAGCCTGAATATTTTGTTCCCAGCTTAACGCATAAGGATCACTTTTCTCTAAAATTTCTCCCCGAGGAGTTTCAATAGCATATTTATATAAAGTTCCCCACGTTAAACCTGCAATAAATCCTTCCCAAATCCCGGATTCGTCCCATCGTGGAAATAAAATATGATCTTTATCGTTCCAGTTATTAAAATTACCGATAACAGAAACTTTTTTTGCATTTGGAGCCCAAACCGAAAAGTAAACGCCTTTTACACCGTCTTTTTCTGCCGAATGCGCGCCAAACTTATCATATAGCTTATAGTGTTTACCTTCTTTAAAAAGGTAAATATCCTGATCCGTAAAAAGCGTATATGTTTTAACCGAATTCATCACGGTTTTGATTTAAATTATTATTTTCTCTGAAACTACAAAAAATATAAACAATAAGCATTAATTATTATTGAATTAAATATTATGTTAATCTCTTTCTATCACTTGATTCTATCAAATATAGAGCTTTTTAATCACAGATTAATGATTTTAAAAATAATTTAAAATAAAAAGATTTTTTATAAATTTAGCCTTTAAAATTTACTAAACACACAGATGAAGTTTGAACTTTACACAGAAGAAAGTGACGATAGACCTATTTACATCACAGGAAATTTCAATATTTGGAATCCGAAAGATTATAGCTACCAACTTAAACAGAAAGATCCTCAAAACTATTTTATCGAAATTGATGACCAGATTTTGCCTGATATTATCGAATATAAATTCACGAAAGGAGGTTGGGAAAACGTAGAACTGGATAAGTACGGAAATATTACCCCGAACAGAAAAGTTTCAAAATCTACAGGAAAAACTTCTGACACTGTCCAAAAATGGAGATTTAATTGGGGACCTTTTAAAGACGAATACTATCCGATTGCAGAGATTATTTCGGAAGAATTTTACATTCCTCAACTCGACCGCTACAGAAAAGTCTGGGCGCTTTTGCCTTACGACTATTATGTTTCCAACAAAAGTTATCCGGTTCTGTATCTTCAGGATGCACAGAATTTATTCAATGAAGGAAGCGGATACGGAAATTGGGAAATCGACAAAAAGCTTTCGATTCTTGCAGAATATGGACGTGGTGATGTCATAATTATTGCTGTAGAACATGGAAGCGAGGAAAGAATCAAGGAATATATCTTTGATAACGACAATGTAGCCAATGGTTCTGAAGGAAAGAAATACATTCGTTTTATTACAGACACGTTAAAACCTTATGTTGATCAAACGTATCGAACAAAAAAAGATCGCGACAATACAGGAATCGGAGGAAGCTCTTTAGGTGCTTTGATAAGTATTTACAGTGGTTTTCTTTATCCTGAGGTTTATTCAAAATTATTAATTTTCTCTCCGTCACTTTGGGTTGAGCCGAATAATAATTTTCCGATGATGAATTTCAGAATTCCTTTTAAAACAAAAATTTACCTTTACGGAGGCGGTCAGGAAGGCTCGAAAATGGTAAAAAGAATTTACCTTTTTGAAGAATACTTAAAACGTTGGGAAAAGAAAAATTTATTTGATTTTGAATTTAAAACCAATATCAATCCGGAAGGAACACACAGTGAATTTTACTGGTCGCAGGAATTCCCGAGAGCGATCGAATGGCTATATTACAATAATACAGAGAATCCTGTAGAAGTTAAGCCTCAACAACAAAGCATTAAAAATTAAATTATGAAGTTAATCAACAAAAAAAATAAAAACTACACTCAGGTCTTTCACATTTTCACTGAAGAAGACTGGGCGAAAACGAGTAAAAATTTCAATAAAAATATTTCCACTTTCTTTACAGGCAAGAAGCATGAGATTTTTGTAAATGCTCATGAAGAAGGAATTACCTATTTTATCGGTTTAGGAAAATCCACATTACAAAATTTCGAAATCCAACAGGTTGCGATAAAGTTTTCCCAAACTCAAAAAGGTAAATTACAGGCGGCTCCAACGTTGGTTTTAGCTGATTTCATGACCGAAAAACAGTTCGAGGAATTCACAAAAGGGCTTTTAATCGGAACATATAATTATCCTTTCGAAAAAAATCATGCGTTTTGGAGCACCAAATTTGAGCTTCATTTCGAAAATCTAAGTCAGAAAAAACTAGACAACATCAATCAAAAAGCTGAAGCATTAAGCAACGGACAAATCGCTTGTCAGGAATGGCTGAACAAACCTGCCAATCTTAAAAAACCTGACACTTTAAGTTTACATTTGAAGAATCTGGCTAAAAAATATGATTTAAAATACACTTCTTTCAACAGAAAAAAATGTGAAGAACTTGGTTTGGGAGCTTATCTTTCAGTGAATCAAGGAAGTGCTTACGATGCAGCTTTTACAATTTTAGAATATAAAACCACTGTAAAAAACGCAAAAACTTTCGGATTGGTTGGAAAATGCGTACTATTCGATACAGGCGGAATTTCTTTGAAAAACCCTGATAATATGCACTATATGAAATCGGATATGGGTGGTGCAACAGCCGTTTTGGGAACTTTAATTTATGCTGCAGAAATGCAGCTTCCTGTAAATATCGTCGCGATCTTACCTATCACAGATAATGCAATTTCAGAAAATGCTTTCCTTCCAAGTGATGTTATTACAGCTTATAATGGAAAAACAATTGAAGTTCTGAACACTGACGCGGAAGGAAGAATGATTTTGGCAGATGGTCTTTCTTATATGGCTAAAAATTTCAAAACAGACTTTTTGATCGATCTTGCGACACTTACAGGAAGTTCTGTGAGAATGTTTGGTGATACTTGCGGAGCAATGTTTTCCAATAATGAAGAATTGAAAAATCTTTTGATAAAAACGGGTGACAAAACCAATCAGAGACTTTGGAATTTACCATTGTGGGACGTTTGGAAAGATGATATTCAATCTGATGTGGCAGATCTAAAGAATATTTCCATGAAACCGATTGGAGACTGTATTGTTGCTGCAAAATTTTTAGAGGAATTCATTGAAAATCATCCTAAATGGGCGCATCTTGATATTGCAGGAGTAGCATTCGGAAATGTCGGTTATGCAAAAGAAAAAGCTGCGACCGGATTTGGAGTACAATTATTGGCAGATTTAATCGAAAATTATCACTAAAAATTAGTTTATTACAAAAATTCTCTGTATAATTGGTAAAGGATTTCCAAAAGCGCATTATATTTTAATTTTTAACATTAAATAATTAACAAAAAATCGTTTTTATTTTTGAAAATCCATCAAAAACTAAAAAACATTGTATGGAGGAGAAAACAATAGTATGTATTTCGTGCTATTACAAGGGGTATGATTTCATGGACGAAATGAAAAGCCTCGGTAATAAAATAATCTTAGTAACTTCAGAAAATCTTAAGGACAAAAACTGGCCATGGCATGCTATAGATGAGGTATTTTATATGCCTGAAATAAAACCGTCGGTTTGGAATATGGATCATCTGGTTCAGGGCTTTTCACATTTAATGCAGACCAGAAAAGTTGACGCTGTAATTGCTTTAGACGATTACGACGTGGAAAAAGCTGCCCTTATCAGAGAAACGTTCCGAATTCCTGGAATGGGACAAACGACACACAGATATTTCAGAGATAAACTGGCAATGCGTCAAAAAGCAAAAGATTCGGGAATAAATGTACCTGAATTCACTGCGGTTTTTAATAATGATGAGGTTAATCGTTTTGTTGATAAAGTTCCCGCTCCATGGGTTCTGAAACCCCGTTCGGAAGCATCAGCTTCGGGAATCAAAAAACTAAGCTCTAAAGAAGATCTTTGGGAAGCACTCAATAATCTTGGTGAAGAACGCCATTTGTTCTTACTGGAAAGTTTCAAACCGGGAGATGTTTATCATGTTGACAGTCTTACTTTTAATAAAGAAATTGTTTTTACTTCTGCTTCAAAATATTTAGCACCTCCGATGCAGGTTTCACATGAAGGCGGAGTTTTCAGAACGAAAACTCTGGGAAGATATTCGGATGAATTTCAAGCTCTTGATCAAGTCAATGCAAAAGTTCTTTCCAATTTTGGATTGATGAACGGTGCAACTCATACGGAATTTATCAGAAGCAAAGACGACGGAAAATATTACTTCCTTGAAACCTCTTCAAGAGTCGGAGGAGCACATATTCCCGATCTGGTGGAAGCTTCAAGCAATATTAACATCTGGAGAGAATGGGCGAAGATTGAAGATGCTTTGTTGAGAGGAAAAACTTATGAAGTTTCAAAACCGACAGGATATTATTCCGGATTGATTGTAGCTTTAATTAAAGACAAAGAGCCGGATTACAATCAATTCGAATGTGAAGAAGCCGTAAAGTTTTTACCGATTGATTATCACGTAGGAATTGTTTATAAATCGAAGGATTCTACTGTTGTCCAGGAAAGACTGGATAAGGCTGCAGAAAAAATTCACGCAGAGATGTTGAATATTCTTCCTCCGAAAAGCAAGCCGACTTCATAATTTTTTAATAAACAGAAATATTATTCTTCAATAAATTATTGATTTTATAAAATTTAGTTTACCTAAAAAAGCAACTCGCCAGAATTGAATTTATTACATTTAATAACTTCAATCATCTAATTTTTAAACCCAAATAAGAAAAAAATGCCACAGATAGAGCATACAGATTATTACTCACATATTTTAGGAACAAGCCTTAGAGTGGAAGTTACAGGACATTATGGGCATCCGATCATCATGTTTCCAACTTCACAAGGTCTTTATACTCAAAACCATGATTTCCATTTGAATGGAAGCATCAATTGGTTTATAGAACAGGGAAAAGTTAAACTTTACAATATTCAGACAATTGATGCCTGGAGTTTTTATGATGAAAAAATTTCGCCACAGCAAAGAATTAAAAATTATGAAAGATATGTTCAGTTTTTGATTCAGGAATTTATTCCTTACATCCAAAAGATCCACAAAGTGCATCGTGTTGCGATTGCGGGAGCAAGTTTTGGTGGCTATCATGCAGCAAATTTTGCATTTAGATTTCCAGATGTAATTTCACATTTATTCTGTCTTTCGGGTGCTTTCAGTATCAGAAATTTCATGGACGGATATTCTGACGATCTTGTGTATTACAATTGTCCGAGAGAATTTGTGAAAAATGACGAAGCATGGAAGTACAAACACATGCACATTGTTTTGAGCACTTCCGACCAAGATATTTGCAAGGATAAAAATGTAGAAATGGCAGAAATTTTAAGGGCAAAAGGAATTGATTTCTGGTATGACGAAAGAAAATGGATCAATCATGACTGGCCGCTTTGGAGAATGGTTTTTCCAACATTTATAGGGGCTTTCTTTTCTTAAATTTAATTAAAACTAAAATATTAATACAAAACATTAAAAAAATACAACTATGGCTAAAAAAGTAGGGATTCTATTCGGTATGGAAGATACATTTCCTTGGGCATTTATCGATAAAGTAAACGAATTGGGAGGTGGAGACATCATCGCTGAAGCTGTAAATATCGACAAACTGGAACAAGGTGCAGATTATGGATATGCCGTAATTATCGACAGAATTTCGCAGGATGTTCCTTTTTACAGAGCTTATCTTAAAAACGCGGCTTTAAACGGAACTTATGTAATCAACAATCCTTTTTGGTGGAGTGCGGATGAAAAGTTTTTCAATAATGCTTTAATGTCAAAATTGGGAATTCCTCTTCCAAAAACTGTTTTGCTTCCATCACATGAAAGACCGACAGATACTACAGAAACATCTTTCAGGAATTTAAAATTTCCCCATGATTGGGAATATATTTTTGAATATGTTGGCTTCCCCGCTTATATGAAACCTCATGACGGAGGTGGATGGAAAAGCGTCTACAGAGTAGAAAATCCGGAAGATCTTTGGAATAAATTGAGCGAAACTGAGCAATTGGTAATGATGGTTCAGGAAGAAATTGTTTTTGACGATTATTACCGAGTGTATTGTTTAGGACAAAAATATGTTCACATTATGCCTTATGAGCCGAGAAATGCACATCATCTGAGATACGCAACAACACATCAGACTCAAGGTGAAGAATTGGAAAAATTATTGAAAACAATTCATGATTATACAATTAAAATGAATGAAGCTCTTGGATACGATTTCAACACCGTTGAATTTGCAATAAGAGACGGAATTCCTTATGCGATCGACTTCTGTAATCCGGCTCCGGACGCAGACAGAAATTCTGTAGGAGAAGAAAATTTTGCTTGGATTGTAGAACATGCTGCAAAATTAGCTATCGAAAAAGCGAAAGAATATGTTCCTGGAAAACAAAATATTTCTTGGGGAACCTTCGTAAAAGATTCTGTAAAATAACTTTAGAAAAATAAAAAAGCACGAAAAAAAATGCATCAATTTACTATTGGAATCGAAGAAGAATATCAAATCATTGATGTTGAAAGCAGAGATCTGATCTCTCATGTTTCGAAAATTATTGAAGGCGGAAAAGCTGTTTTAAGTGAAAATTTAAAGCACGAAATGCATGAATCCATGATCGAAATGGAAACAGGAATCTGCCAGAACATTCAGGAAGCTAAAGCGGAATTAACCAATCTGAGAAGACACCTTATAAAAACAGCTCACGAGCAGAACCTTCGCGTTTCCGGTGGCGGAACACATCCTTTTTCAAACTGGGAACACAATACGATTACGGATGGTGAACGTTACAACAAAATCGTAGATGACATGGGTGATGTTGCGCGTGGAAATTTAATTTTTGGATTACACGTACACATCGGGATCCCCAATCGTGAAGAAGGAGTAAGAATTCAGAATGTGATGAGATATTTTCTTCCTCACGTTTATGCACTATCTACGAATTCGCCTTTCTGGATTGGTAGAAATACCGGTTTTAAATCTTACAGACAGGAAATTTTTGTAAAATTTCCAAGAACTGGGATTCCTAGTTTCTTTAATTCTTTGGCGGAATTCGACAGCTATGTTGATCTTTTAGTTAAGACTGGAACAATTGACAATGCCAAGAAAATCTGGTGGGATCTAAGAGTTCACCCGTTCTATCCTACCATAGAGTTTAGAATTTGCGATATGCCTTTAAGAATAGAGGAAACGGTTTGCCTTGCAGCAATTATGCAGGCTTTGGTTGCAAAAATCTACAAACTGCATCAGCAGAATTTAAGTTTCAGAAGCTACAGAAGATTATTATTAAATGAAAATAAATGGAGAGCTTCTAAAAGCGGAATTGAAGCTCATTTGATCGATTTTGGTAAAGAAGAATCAGTTCCTTATCCTGATCTTTTAAAAGAACTTTTAGAATTTATCGATGATGTTGTAGACGAATTAGGATGCAGAGAAGAAGTTGAATATGCATGGAAGATTTTAGAGAACGGAACCGGTGCAGACAGACAACTTCAGATCTATAAAGAAACGGGAGATTTGACGAAAGTTGTTGATTATATGATCTCAGAAACAGAGTATGGCATAACACATGGTGAAACTGCTTCATAATATTTTTGGTAACTTTGCAAAAAATATAATGTAGTATGAAGGATATTCGAATTGCTCTGCTGGACATGAACAACAATCATGTAAACCAAGGATTTAGAAACATAAAAGAAATTTCTGAAGCGTTTCAGCAAAGTACAGAAGAAAATGTAAGTATTAAAACATTCGATGTAAGATTCAAAAATGAAATTCCAAATATTGAAGATTTCGACATATTTATTTCTTCGGGAGGTCCCGGAGATCCGCACAGAGAAGGCCTTGAGTGGGAGGATAAATTTGCTAAGTTTTTGGATGATGTTTTTGAGCATAATAAATTCAATGACGATAAAAAATATTTGTTTTTAATATGTCACTCTTTTCAATTGGCTAGTATTCATTGGGAACTAGGCACTATTAATAAAAGAAAATCGTATTCTTTTGGAGTAATGCCGGTTCACAAAACAGAAGAAGGCGAAAAAGAATTTTTATTTAAAAATCTTCCAGATCCTTTTTATGCTGTTGATTCGAGAGCATTCCAGTTTATTGAGCCCAACCATGAGCGTTTTGAAGAATTAGGAATGAAAATCGTTGCGATTGAAAAATTCCGTCCTCATATTAATTTGGAAAGAGCAATTATGGCGATTCGTTTTTCGGAAGAGATCTTTGGAACACAATTCCATCCTGAAGCTAATCCTGCAGGCATGATTGAAAATCTGAAAGACGAAAAGAACAAAGAAGCCATGATAGAAAATTATGGTATGGAAAAATACCTTGAGACCGTTGACAGAATGGATGATGAAGACAAAATCATTTTGACACAGGCTCAGATTCTTCCAAGATTTTTAGACTTAGCAAAAAAAAACGTTTTGAAGCAAGCTAAAATAATGGCTTAAAAATTTAAAAATCAAATAATTAATATAAAAATCGGGCAAAAATTGTCCGATTTTTTAAATCACAAAAAAGAAAAAGAATATGATTCCAAAATATAGAAAGCAATTCAATCAGGAATTTTCACAGGAAAAATACGAACAATTTAAAGAGATTTTAAAACAAAAAAGCGGTTTGGAACCTGCATTCAGAATTTCTGAAAGTCCTTTATTTTTAACCAAAAAATTTGAATCTAAATTAATTGACGCCAGCGAAAGTATTATTGATCAGATTAAAAATTTACCTGACGAAACATTGCAGAAAGCTATTCCAGATAATTGCAGAGTTCCTAATGATACGAAACAACCACATTTTTTCACCATAGATTTTGGAATCTGCAAAAGTGAAAACGGAGAAATCGAACCGCAATTAATTGAACTTCAAGCCTTCCCTTCTCTCTATGCTTTCCAAAAAGTTTTTGAAGATACATTTTGTGAGGTTTATCCTTTTCTTTCGGAAATTAAAAATAAAATGCCTCATGAAGAATTTAAAAATTACATGAAGGATTTAATTCTTGGCAATGAAAATCCTGAAAATGTTATTCTTCTTGAAATTTATCCTGAAAAGCAAAAAACAGCCATTGACTTTGTTTTGACTGAAAAATTATTAGGAATAAAAACGGTTTGTTTAACAAAATTAAAAAAAGAAGGTAAAAAATTATTCTACGAAAACGACGGAAAATTAACTGAAATTAAAAGAATTTATAACCGCGTTATCTTTGATGAATTAGACAGAATTCCTGATCTTAAAACTGAGTTCGATTTCCGTGAAGATATTGATGTAACTTGGGTTACTCATCCGAATTGGTTTTTTAAAGTTTCTAAATTTTTACTGCCGCTTTTACAACATCAATTTGTTCCGAAAAGTTATTTTTTACATGAATTCCCGGAAAGTGAAAACCTGGAGAATTTTGTTTTAAAACCTTTATTTTCTTTTGCCGGAAGTGGAGTTAATTTGAATCCAACAAAAGAAATTACAGACGCTATTGAAGATAAAGAGGATTATATTTTACAAAGAAAAGTAACTTATGAGCCGGTTTTCCAAGATATCAACGGTGAATTTTCAAAAGCGGAGATCAGATTATTGTATATTTGGCGCGAAAATGACGAACGTCCTATCCTACTTGAAAATCTTGGAAGAATGACAAAAGCCGCAATGGTAAATGTGGATTTTAACAAGAAAGACGCAATTTGGATTGGCAGTTCTAACGCTTTTTTTGCAGAGGAATAATTTATAAAGGTATTGTTGCTTATGGACTTTGGTTTGAGCAAAAATGGGCTCCACAAGCCGCGATTATTGATGCAATCATTGGTATTGTAGTTTGTATTATTATGATGGCAGTTATTCCGTTTACGGTTTCAAATATCAGCTTTACTGTAAGATTAGAATTGATTCCTTTATATTTTTATCTTCTTAAAATGCAGAAAATAAAGACAACTTGGGAAAATATTTAATGATAAAAACCTTCGGAAATTCGAAGGTTCTTTTATTGTATATATGAATAAATTATTTGTTGAGGAAATTTAAATCCATGAAGAAAATTCCACTTTTTTTATTTTTAATAATTTCAATTGGTATCCATTCACAAAAGATTCCAGCTATAAAATTCGTCGTTGAAAAAGGAAAATTTATTTTCGATAAAAATGATTTCTTAAGACTCAAAAAAGAAACCGATGAAGCAAAAAAATCATTGAAAAAAAGTGATAGTTTACAAAAATTGTATCCTTCTAACAACTCTACCTATATTGATGACAGAATACTTTATCACGCGAGATTCAATTATTCAGGATCTAAACACTGGACATCATTATTAACTGATGAGATCAACCTTTCTGAAAACTCCAAAAAAGGAGAAAACACTTTCTGTATAATTATTGATAAAACCGGAAAGCCCATAAAATTTTACGCTGACAAAATCACAGATAAAGTTTTATACAAACAAGTTGAGGAAATTTTTAAAACAGATAAGTTTAAGAATTGGGAACCTGCTGACTTCTATGGAATCAAGGTTGAGTATATTTTTAAGTTTAAGTTGATAATTGATGATGATTTTACAAATTATGATCTGAAAAATAAATGGGCAAGAGAAACAGATACCAATCTCGTTGATTTTGGAGGAATATAGTTTCGGCGGCATCTTCGATGCCGCCGAAACTTTTAAATATTATTGAATCTTATCATCCTCAAGCAATTCTCTCGCCTGATATTCCTGAACGAGATCAATAGCATTAGAAATAACATCACTTAACGCTGTGATAAAAGTCCCTTCTTCAGCCATTCCCATTGCGTGTTTCAGGGCATCAATTTCTTTAGGAATCGTTTCATAGCTTACATCTCTTCCGGAATTCTGCATTCCTTCGATAATCAATCCGTTGATCTCTTCTTCAGTTCTTCCACGAAGATGTTTTTCGTTTCGGATAATAATATGATCGAACATTCTTCCGGCGATTTTTCCACATTCTCTGATATCATTATCTCTTCTGTCTCCAACACCTGAAATAATACCGATTTTCTTTGTAGACTCTACATTTTTAAGATAATCTTCAATTGCTTCATATCCTGAAGGATTGTGGGCAAAATCAATTAAAACTTTAAAATTTTTAAATTTAAAAACATTCAGTCTTCCCGGAGTAAGTTGTGCACTTGGAAGAAAAGTTCTCAATGAATTTGAAATATCTTCAATTCCAAAACCTTGAAGATAACTTGCCAAACTCGCCGCCAAAACATTTTCAATCATGAATTTTGCTTTACCTTCCATTGTGATCGGGAAATCTTTTGCTTTACCGATTCTTATCTTCCAGTCACCTTTTTTAATAGTTACAAAACCTTCCTCATAAACGCAGGTAACTTTTCCTTCTTTCGCGAATTTCTTGATGTGCTTATTATTTTCATCCATACTGAAAATCGCCACATTACAATGAAGGTCATTGACAATTCGCATAGAATACTCGTCATCAGCATTCATAACGCTCCATCCGTTCTTTTTTACACTGTCAAGAACTACCCTTTTTACTTTAGTAAGGTCTTTTAAATTGTGAATATCATTTAATCCTAAATGATCTTCTTTAATATTGGTCAAAACCCCGATATCACATTGAGAAAACCCTAATCCTGAACGTAAAATTCCGCCTCTTGCTGTCTCCAAAACGGCAAATTCTACAGTTGGATCTTTTAATATAAATTCCGCTGAAAGAGGTCCCGTTGTATCTCCTTTTGTCAGCATTGTATTTTGGATGTAAATTCCGTCAGAAGTGGTGAAACCAACTCTGTATCCATTACTTTTAACGATATGAGAAATCAATCTTGTTGTCGTTGTTTTTCCGTTTGTTCCGGTAACAGCAATAATCGGAATTGTAAAAGGTTTCCCTTGAGGATACAACATATCTACAACCGGAGCAGCAACGTTTCTTGGAAGTCCTTCACTCGGAGCCAAATGCATTCTGAAACCGGGAGCTGCATTCACTTCAATAATAGCTCCACCGCTTTCTTTCAAAGGTTGAGTAAGATTTTCAGCCATAATATCAATTCCGCAAACATCAAGACCGATGATTTTTGAAATTCTTTCTGCCATTGTGATATTTTCCGGATGAACCATATCTGTAACATCAATCGAAGTTCCCCCTGTAGAAAGGTTTGCTGTTGATTTAAGATAAACAATTTCTCCCTTATGAGGAACGGTTTCAAGCGTATAATGAAGTTTTTCAAGAAGTTCTGTCGTGTCTTTATCTACTTCAATTTCAGTTAAGACATTTTCATGACCATAGCCTCTTCTCGGATCTTTATTTTCTTTCTCAATTAATTGCTGAAGATTATGTTCCCCGTCTCCTACAACGTGAGCAGGAACTCTTCTCGCAGCAGCAACCATTTTATTATTAATCACCAAAACTCTGAAATCATAACCCGTAATATATTTTTCAACAATTACTTTTCTTGAGTATTTCTGAGCATGTTCAAGACCTATTTTTGCAGCTTCCCAATCGTTCACATTAATTGATGAACCTTTTCCGTGATTTCCATCCAAAGGTTTGATAACGACAGGATAATTTATTTTTCTGATTACGCTGTTCAGGCCTTCTTCATCAACGATCAAATCTCCTATGGGAACAGGGATTGCAGCATCATGAAGCATTCTTTTCGTTAATTCTTTATTACATGCAATATCAACAGCAATTGAACTTGTTTTACCTGTAATTGTAGCCTGAAATCTCTGTTGATTAACCCCATAACCAAGCTGTACCAAAGAATTTGTACCCAAACGAATCCACGGAATTCTTCTGGAAACCGCTTCTTCCACGATACTTCCCGTAGAAGGACCAAGACGTACTCTTTCTCTGATTTCTTTTAATCTGTGGACACAGGCATTTATATCATAATCTGTTCCGTCAATTAATGATTGTCCAATTTTTACGGCTTCTTCAGCAGCGTAAATTCCTGCATTTTCTTCAATATAATCAAAAACAACATTATAAATTCCGGGAGTTTTGGTTTCGCGTGTTCGTCCAAAACCAGTATCCATTCCGGCTAAGGTTTGAATTTCCAAAGCGATATGTTCGATGACGTGTCCCATCCATGTTCCTGTTTCCACACGGTGAAAAAAACCGCCTTCTACACCTTCAGAACATCTATGAGTGTATAAAGAAGGAATGAGTCTTTCTATCCTTTCTCTGAAACCATCGATCTTATTGGTAGGGAAATTTTCCATTTCTTCAAGATCCAACCTCATCTGTATCAGCTTCTTTCTTCTGATGCTCCAAATGTTTGGGCCACGCAATGCCTGTATCTTCTCAATTTTCATAGTCTATTTGCATTTTTAATAGTTAACAATAACTTCATTTAAAATCAAAGATAATGCAAAACCCTAAACGAAACTATACCACAGTTCAACATTTATTAAAAAATAAAGAAATTTTATCAACAATTCTAAAATACTCACAGTCAATTAAAATGTGGTAGGAATTTCGTCAAATGTTAATTATTTTTTAAATTTGCAGTCTATGATGAAACCAGTTGGAAAATTAATTGTTATCGGAGGTGCTGTAAACAAAGGTAGTTTTGCTGAAACCGATTTTGACCAGAATATAGAAAAAAACCTAAACTTTTTTGAAAGAGGCATTCTTCGAAAGATCATTAACGAATCTAAACTTAAGGAAGATTCTGTTATTGAAATTATTACGACAGCCTCTCAAATACCGCAGATTGTAGGTTCAGAATATAAAAAAGCATTTGAATTTTTAGGTGCCAGAAACGTAAATATACTTGATATTCACAACCGTGAAGAAGCCAATTCTGATGCTATTGTCGCAAGAGCAAACGCAGCAGACGTCGTTATGTTTACAGGTGGAGATCAGCTGAGACTAACCTCAATTCTTGGAGGAACAAGATTTCACGATACGATTTTATTAAAATATCAGGAGCAGGATTTCGTCTATTCCGGAACTTCTGCAGGAGCTGCAGCTGCATCTGAAAATATGATCTATCAAGGAAGTAGTTCGGAATCTCTTTTGAAGGGTGAAATTAAAACTACTCAAGGTTTAGGATTGATTGATAATGTAATTATCGATACGCATTTCGTACAGAGAGGAAGAATCGGAAGACTTTTTCAGGCTGTTGTAAACAATCCGAGAACGTTGGGAATCGGTTTAGGAGAAGATACCGGACTTTTTATTCATAATGATGTGATGACTGCCGTTGGTTCTGGACTAGTAATTTTGGTTGACGGAAGGTTTATTAAAGATACCAATCTTACGAATATCAATCTTGGAGAACCTATTTCTATTGATAATTTAACAGTTCATGTAATGTCGATGAATGATCATTATGATTTGACGACAAAAACTTTAACGATCGAAAATTCTCAGTTTAATCCAATTCCACAAGATAAATAAATTATAAATGATGGATGATAATTAATCAATGATTTAAAATTTATAATTAACTTCATAAAGATCAATTATTATTTATCAACAATCAATTATAGTAAGCATGAAATTAATTATCCACGGCGGATTTTTCTCAGAAAGCGATCAAAGCCACGAAATAAAAACTGCCAAACAGGAATCTTTAAAAAATATTGCTCAAAAGGCATTCGAATATTTACAGTCACATTCTGCATTTGATGCTGTTGCGTATGCAGTTTCTCTTTTGGAGGATGATCCTTTGTATAATGCAGGAATCGGTTCACAAATCCAAAGCGACGGCGTAATCAGGATGAGTGCAGCCATTATGAATGGTGAAACTCAGAAATTGAGTGGTGTTATTAATATTCAAAACGTAAAAAATCCGATTTTTGTTGCTAAAGATCTAATTACTGAAGATGACAGAGTTTTAGGTGGAAACGGAGCAAAAATCTATGCTAATGAAAACGGTTTTGAAGATTTTTCAACTGAAATTCCGCAAAGAAGGAAGGAATACGAAGCTAAACTGAATAACGGCGGAAAAGGAACTGTCGGTTGCGTCGCTATTGATAAAGACGGAAAATTAGCTGTTGCCACTTCTACCGGAGGAAAAGGTTTTGAAATTCCGGGAAGAATTTCAGATTCTGCGACAGTTGCAGGAAATTACGCCAATTCTTTCTGCGCAGTAAGCTGTACCGGAGTTGGAGAAGATATTGTAAGCAATGCTACGGCAACAAAAATTGTCACAAGAGTTACCGACGGAATGACTTTAGAAAATGCTTTTACAAAAACTTTTGAAGAATTAAAAACAATCGACGGCTTTGCAGGTGCGATTGCCATTGACAAAGACGGAAATATTTATCATCAGGATTCTTATCCAAAAATGGTTTTCGCAAGTTTTGACGGTGAGAATTTTGAAGTCTTCAATTAATTTTAACAATATTTTATCATTTTAATTATTTTTTTGGCACACATTTTACATGATAACTAACATTAAACTTTAATATTAACATTAAAAAATAGAAATCATGGGAAATAAGACAAAAGGTTTATTGGCATTAGTAGGTTTAGGCGCATTAGCATACTGGAAATACAAAAATTCATCTGATGAAGAAAAACAAGCTGTAAAAGATAAAATCAATAATGCAAAAGATAATCTGAATAAATGGGGAAATGATCTTAAGGATAAGGCAAATAATGTTGCTTCCCAAGTTCAGGATAAAGTAGATGAAGTAAAAAATAAAGCACAGGAAACTGTAGGATAAGACTAGTTTATTTAACATTCATATATACAGAAAGTCATCGTAATTCAAAACTACGATGACTTTTTTTGTGCTTCGATAGCAAAAACCAACGGAATTTTGTTTCCGAACTGCGGAATTCTCCACTTCCCTTTTTCGAATTCTTCTACATGTCTGAAACATGGATATGGCGACCAATCGAATTCTTTAAATTTTTCTATCTCTATATGATTTTCAATTAAATTTTGTAGAACATCTGCCAAAGAATGATTCCACATCACGTAATCCTGAACGATATCTGCAGATTGATCTGCGTAAGTTCCTTCATAAGTTTCTACAATTGGCTTTTCATTGAAATAATTGTATTTTACGCCTTCAAAATCATCATCAAACATCCAAACAACAGGATGAAATTCTGCCATGATAAATTTCCCGTTGGGCTTTAGAAAATGATTAATAATTTTTGCCCATTTATTAAGATCCGGAAGCCAGCCAATCGTTCCGTAACTTGTAAAAACAATATCAAATTTTTGATCTAAAACATTGGGAAGATTATAGAGATCAGTACAAATGAATTCTGTATCTGTTCCATTCTTTTGAGCCAAATCTTTTGCCGTTTCAATGGCTTTATCAGACAAATCGATTCCAGTAACTTTCGCTCCCATTCTCGATAAAGAAATAGAATCCTGACCAAAATGGCACTGCAGATGAAGAATAGTTTTATCTTTTATATCTCCTAAAAGTTCGAGTTCAATTGAGTTTAATGACGTCCTTCCTTTTAAAAATTCATCAACAAAGTAAAAATCTGATTTCAGATGTGGCTCTACTTTGGCGTTCCAGGAGTTTTTGTTGATTTCTAAATAATTTTCCATTGGTTTTTTTATTTTGGTTACAATTTAACGAAATTTCAAATCATAAGAACATATATACATTTTTGTCATTTCGTAGGAATCTAAGTTAATTTTTACAATTCAATCTCTAAAAATAAGTCTAGATTCTTAGAGAATGACAATAAAACGAATAACTTTCTAAAAAAATCAATTAAAAGTAACATTGTTAAGTAAAAATTCTACCATCCCTGAATAACATAATTTTTCATCATTAATTTCTTTTCAGGCTGGTTTTTATCTTCAGGCTGAAACCAAACTTCTATTCTGCTCCCGTAATAATCGCCCCAATCTCCTTCTTCAACATTAAAACTACCTTTAAGATTGAATTCTTTCAGTTCATCCGTAGAATTAAAGACTTCAATTTGAGATTCTTTTTTAATTTCTTTTTCAGAAAGAATTCTGTTTGTATTGAAATCATAAACTTTTAAATAGACTTTTCCTTTGCCTATTTTATTAAGAAAAACTTCATATTTATAAGAACCCGGCTGCAAATAATCGTAAAGAAGTATATTGGGTTTAATTACTTCTACTAATTGCTTTTCCTCATTGACAGTCATTTTTAAGGGCATTGAAAACTTTGCATTCTTAGGATTTTTAATATCTCCTTTATAAGGTTTGTAAGGACTTTTGGGAGGACAATATGCAAATGATCCTCCAATAATAGTAAAAATTACAAAACTCGAAAAACATTGCAAAAGCCCATTTTTTAGTTCACCTTTTTTAAATAATCTTAAGATTCCCAGAATAAAACTAATGGCGATTAGGATAAATGGAAGTGCTGAGAAAAAAATCCAGGTAAAGCTACTGATTGGCAGAATAAGAAGCACTACCCAACAAAACAATCCGAAAACTAGCGATATAAAAGATGTAAAATACCATCTTCCATTGAACATTTTAAAAATTATTGCTTTTATCATAGTTTATCTAACAGTTTTTTCTTTTGTTCTGTAAATTCCTGATCTGTTAAAATTCCCTTTTCTCGAAGTTCGCCAAGCTTTTTCAGTTGATCCATAATATCAGGTTCAGAGTTTTGATTTGAATTAATGGGTTTAGATTCTCCTTTCTTAGAACCCGAAAGAATTTCATCCATTTTATTACAAAAGCTTAGAGCATTTTTTTTGTTGTTAACGTTCTCTATGAGAATATTTTTTTCTGAAGTAAAAATAGAAATATCTGCATAAAACACTCCAGGATTGCAACTTATAGAATTTATGACACTGTAATTGATAATTTCTTCAAACGAATTAAAAATTCCATATGCTAAAAATATAAGCTTTTTATCTGTTGCTACTAAAAGTCCCTGTTTTCTACCTTCCCAATTTCCTGTTACGGCATGAATAATTTTTTCATCACTGTCAAGAACATCTGGTAATCGACTAAATTCCCCATTCATTAAAAAAGGAGAAACCGGAACTTCGATATTACCAATTTGTCTTTTTATTTCCAAAAGTCGTTGATTGTAAGCTTCTGTATTTGTCATTTATTTAAAGTAACATGAATTTACAGTTTTTCTAAAAGTCTTTTCTTTTGTTCTGCAAATTCGTCTTCGGTTAAAATTCCACTTTCTTTTAATTGAGCCAGTTTCTCAAGTTGTTCGAAAACCGCTTCAGAAGAAACCGTTTTTACTTCTTCAGATTGCTTTTGAGGTTCTTCCTTGTTGTAGATTTTTTTTATGAAATTGTAAAAATCTTCAGCGTAATCTTTATTAAAGAAAGATTCAAACTCAACAATTTTATCGGTAGTATGAATTTTAATGATTGGCGATAAAAAGTTTTTCACAAAGCTTACCTCAAGAATATTTTCATTAAGATATTCGTGAACTTTTGCCAGAGAAAACATCGCTTTTGAAACAGAAATAATTCTTTTTGGAGTTACCAACAAAATTCCCGCATCTGCAGTTTTCACAAACTGAGCATCAGTTATCGCCAGGATTTTTTCATCTAAAGCAAGAATATTTGGCAGCTCTTTGATCTCTCCTTTCGCAAACATGGAAAGATTTGCTTTTAGCTGATCCAGCTGTTGTTTTATTTCTTTCAGTCTTTTTTTATAAAGATCTTTAGTCAATAAACCTTGCTCAGAATTTATAACGATTGGTAAATTTTCAACGGTATTTTCCTCAGTTTTATCTTCCTGAATTATTGCGCCATTTTGTACAAGATTTTCAATATCTTTTATGCTGAATTGATGCAGATCGGAAAGTAGTTCTTCATTAATAATACTGGCTTTTTCCAGACATTTATTACACAGAATATTTCCGTCCGAAAGTAGATTTTCACCCAACATCGTATCTATCGAAGTCAGTTCATTTCCGCATAATCCACAACGATTATTCATGTTTTATATTTAAATTAAGAGATTTTAATTAGATTTTTAAAGTCTATCCAACAGTTTTTTCTTTTGTTCTACAAATTCTTCTTCTGTTAAAACACCAAGTTCTCTCAACTTTCCAAGCTTTTCCAATTGTTCAAAAATCACTTCTGAAGATTCTTTTTTTACATTGACAGGGTTTTGCTGAACAGGCTTTGGAGCACTTTGCTGAAATGGCATTTCCGAAGTCGGCAAATTATACAAATTGAAAGACGAAGCCTGAATTTGTTGCTGCTGTTGTTGTACAGGTGGAACAAATGGCTTTGCAGAACCGTTGAGATAAGCATTTACAGCATTACAGAAAGTCTTTCCATCATTTTTATTATGAAGTTTAAATTCTGCCATCGAGCCATTTTTAGTAAATATCTTGAGAGTAGAAAACAAAAGGCTTTCAATATGATCTACTGAAGAAATATTTTGGTAAAGATATTCGTCTTTCTGTACGTTTCCGAAGAATTTTTTATCGATAAAAACCACTCTTTTCTGCGTAGAAAAAATAAGACCTTCAATCTTTCCGGGCATTGTTAAACCTTCTGCAATTGCGGTCAGTCTTTCATCGTTATCTAAAACATTTACGAGTTCTTTTACCTCATCATTTACGAAAACACTCAATCTTGCATTCAGAGCAACGATTTGATCCTGAATATTATCGAGTCTTGTTGGTGTTCCTCCAAACCCAAAACTTGGAGCCTCATTATTCTGAAAACCCGAAGGTTGTGAACTTGTAGTATTTTCGAATTCCCCAATTTTCCCCTGAAGAATTATTCCTCTGATCTCAGGAAGGAAAAACTGACTAAGATTATTGACAACATCTTTATTAATGTTGGTCGCCTGATTAAAGCACTTATTGCACAAAACATGACCGTCTGCCAATTTATTTTCGCCCAAAAGCGTATCCATAGACGTTAAAGGTGTTCCGCACAATCCACAAATGTTGTTCATTTGGTTTTATGTTTAATAGTTTAAAAAATTATCACAATAATAAAATTGATCTTTGCTTATGACATTCTAAAATACAAAATTGTATTTAATTTCGAGATAATCATTGCAGTCTTTAAAATTACAATGATTAATTTCTAGCAAAAAGCACTATCTATCGATAATGCTTTTATTTTTTTACAGATATATTTTATCCTAAAAACTCCTCCAAAGAAACCGTTTTCTGTTCTCCAGCTTCAAGATCTTTATAGGTAACTTTTCCGTTTTTAATCTCTTCTTCACCCAAAAACACAAGATTTTTGATTCCTTTCTTTTCTGCATAAGTAAATTGCTTCCCAATCTTTGCCGCTTCTGGATAGATTTCTGCAGAAATTCCTTTATCTCTTAATTGTCTGATCAATTTTAAAGCTTCCAAAGTTTCGTTTCCTCCAAAGTTGGCAAACAAATATTCAACTTTTGAAGTGGCTTCTGAAGGGAAAAGTCCGAGTTCTTCCATTACCAGATAAATTCTGTCAAGACCGAAAGAAATCCCGATTCCCGGAATATTTTTTACTCCGAAAACTTCCGTAAGATTGTCATATCTTCCGCCGCCGCCGATTGATCCCATCTGAACTTCATGAGCTTTCACCTCGAAAATTGCTCCTGTATAATAATCCAATCCTCTCGCCAACGTAATATCGAAAACAAGATTCTGAATATCAACACCAAGATTTAAAGATTGTGTAATTACAGTTTCCAGTTCTTCAACACCTTTCAAGCCAATTTCATTTCCTGCAAATTTTTCTTTTAACTGAAGAAGATTTTCCAAGGCATCATTAGATTGAGTGAACAAGAAATCCAATTTATCTATCGATTCCTGAGCAATTCCTCTTTCCAGTAATTCTTTTACAACACCGTCTTTTCCAATCTTGTCTAATTTGTCAAGAGCAACTGTGAAGTCAATTAATTTATCTGTAATTCCAGCATAATCAGCCAAACCGGAAAGAATCTTTCTGTTATTAATATGAATTGTTACAGAAACTCCAAGTTCCGCAAATGATTTTAAATACAATTGAACCAAATCCACTTCCTGCAAAAGACTTTCGCTTCCTACAACATCTGCATCACACTGATAAAACTCTCTAAATCTTCCTTTCTGAGGACGATCTGCTCTCCAAACCGGCTGAATTTGATAACGTTTAAAAGGAAAAGTTAATTGATTATGATTCATTGCCACGAATCTTGCAAAAGGTACGGTAAGGTCGTAACGAAGGGCTTTATCTGTTAGATTTTCTGAGCTAAAAGGTTTGTCTAAAGCTTTTTGAAAATCAGCCAACATAGTATTTTTTTTATCCTCTTTCGCTTCATTAATACTTGAATTTAAGATCTTAAAAATCAAACGATCTCCTTCCTCTCCGTATTTTCCTGTCAAAGTCGAAAGATTTTCAAAACTTGGTGTTTCCAATGGCTGGAATCCAAATAATTCGAAGTTTTTCTGTAAAATATTGATGATAAATCTTCTTCTTGCAACTTCCAATGCTGTAAAATCTCTCGTCCCTTTTGCTAAACCTGGTTTCATTTTATAATAGATAAATGATGATTAATATTTATAAGTATTGCAAAAATAAGGAATTGAAAGGACTTTTAAGCTAAACAAGAAAGCCGGAGAAAAGATATTTCCCAGCTTTCATTGTAATGATAATATTTAAATCATTTGTGTTTCTCTATCATTGGAAAATCAGATGCTTTCTAAAATTTCCAGAATTTCTTCACCGTAATTTTCTATTTTGTGTTTTCCAAAACCCTTAATATCAAGCAATTCTTCTTTCTTTGCAGGTTTATATTTAGCTACAGACATCAGTTCTTTGTTGGTTGCAATAAAATAGGAAGGTAAATTCTGTTCTTTTGCTTTTTCGGATCTCCAGTATTTTAAAGCTTCAAGAATTTTCTCTTCGTCAGAATTCAGCATATCATTTTCTACAGAATATTTTGCTGATTTTGACTCTTTTACAATTTGCTGAACAATTTTCAGTTCATCAAAATATAAAACTACAGACCAATAATTTTCATCATTCACAAAAGCGGTTTCCACTTTTATAATTTCATGAGATTCCAGAAAGGCATCTAATATTTTCTGATCTTCATGAAGAAATTCCTGCGGCAATCTGATTTTAAAAACTTTTACTTTCATGATTTTAGTTTTTGTTTTATTTACTTCCTAAAAGTAGAATTTCATCTACCCGAATTTCCGTTATATATCTTTTTACTCCATCTTTATCATCGTAAGATCTGTACGTCAATTTTCCTTCAACGGCAATTTCTTTTCCTTTCGGAACATACTTTTGGAAAATTTCGGCAGTTTTTCCGAACGCAACCAAATTGTGCCATTGTGTTTCCTCTACTTTCTCGCCTTTTGCATTGGTGTAATGGTCAGAAGTAGCCAAAGATACACTTGCTTTTACATTTCCGTTTTCAAAACTGATCATTTCAACTTCTTTACCTGTGTGACCGATAAGTGTTACTTGATTTCTTAGTGACATAACTTTTAAATTTTTTAAGATTAATACTCAGATAAGAGATGCTCACTATTTTCTCAAATCTCTGTTGCAAAGGTTGTGGAAATCAAAAATCAGAGTCGGTTGCAAACTATTTAAATTCGTTTGTAGTCATTTGAAAACGTTTTATTAATTAGTAATCAAATGATTAAAAACAGCATCTTTCATTAATGATTTTAAATATTTCTAACTGCATTCCGATAAAAAATTAATTTGATTCTGTCATAGTCGTTTGCAAACGGATAATTATGTATATTTGAACATATATGAAGAAGACAATAAAAAGAACATTCAGAGTTTCAAAATATGTGATCTATAAAGAAACACTGGTTGATTATAAAGAACATTTCTGGTCGTTTTTGGGAGCATTTTTCGGAATCGGAATTATCGCTTTCATACAATCGCATACTTTATCTGCAGCAGAAAATATCTTTCTGATCGGTTCTTTCGGGGCTTCAAGTGTTTTAATTTATGGAGCAATCCAAAGTCCGTTGGCACAACCAAGAAACCTGATTGGAGGTCATGTTCTTTCTGCATTGGTAGGAGTTACAGTTTATAAAATTGTTCCGGATATTATCTGGCTTTCAGCACCTTTAGCCGTAGCCTTTTCAATCGTTTTGATGCAATACACAAAGACTTTACATCCTCCCGGTGGCGCAACAGCACTAATTGCGGTCAGTTCGACAGGAAAAATTCCTGAGCTGGGATTTTGGTATGTCTTTTCTCCCGTTCTTTCAGGATGTATTATTTTATTGATTGTTGCTTTGATTTTTAATAATATTACCTCAAACAGAAGTTATCCGAATCATAACAGGTTCAAATATTTACTCAAGAAAAAACACGAACATATACACAAAATGAAAAAATAAAAATTATGAATTGTCTCGAATGTGGCGAAAAAATTATCGGAAGATCTGACAAGAAATTCTGCAACGATGCTTGCCGAAACGCCTTTAATAACAAACAAAACAAGGATTCCAGCAATCTGATGCGAAACATAAATAATAAACTTCGCAAAAATTACAGAATCCTGGTAGAAATAAATACAGACGGTAAAACAAAAATTGCCAAATCAAAGCTTGATGGCTTAGGTTTTGATTTTGAATATTTTACTAATCTTAAAGTTTATAAAAACGGTTCGGAATACAAATTTGTCTACGATTATGGTTATAAACTTTTAGAAGATGATTTTGTTCTGATCGTAAAAAATCAGGCATAAACAACACCTCAAAATTATTATATGAAAGAAGTTGTCCTGATTACCGGAGCCAATGGTTTGGTTGCCAAAGAATTATCAAAAAAGCTTGAAAAAGAATATTCCGTACGATTTTTAACCCGAAAAAAGAAAAATGACAATGATTTTGAATGGGATATTAAAACTGGAACAATTGATGAAAAAGCTTTTGAAAATATATCGCATGTCATTCATTTAGCCGGAGCCAATATTTCTGAAAAACGTTGGACAGATGAACGGAAGAAAGAATTAATTTCAAGCCGTGTAGATTCTGCCAATCTGATTTTAAAAACTTTACAAAAAAACAATATTAAGTTAAAATCTTTCATTTCTGCATCAGGAATTAATTATTACGGAACAAAAACAACAGAGAAAATTTTTACGGAAAAAGATGATCCGGGAAATGACTTTTTAAGTGAGGTTGTTGTGCTTTGGGAAAGAGTTGCAGATGATTTTAAGGAACAAAATGTAGCTGAAAGAGTTGTGAAAATCCGAACAGCAGTTGTGCTTTCAGAAAAAGACGGAGCATTGAAAAAGATGATTCCGACCATAAAAATGGGAATTGGTTCGCCTTTGGGCACAGGACAACAATATATGCCTTGGATTCACATTAAAGATATTTGCTCGATTTACGAATTTGCTTTAAAAAATTCTGAATTGGATGGAGCTTTTAATGCCACCTCACCGGAACATACGACCAATAAAAATTTAACTGAAAAAATTGCAGAAGTTTTAAAAAAGCCTTTATTCATGCCGAATGTTCCGAGTTTTGTGTTAAAATTAATTTTCGGAGAATTGGCAAGTGCTTTGCTGGAAGGTTCAAGAGCTTCTTCAGAAAAAATTCAACACGCAGGATTTGAGTTTAAATTCCCTGATTTAAAGGGGGCTTTGGAAGATTTATTAAAAAGTTAGATAAAAAATTTAATCAAGATTGTACAATCTATGAATGATATCAACGTAAATATTGAAAAAACAGAAATATTATCAGACAACTGGTATACCTTGAAGAAGGTAACTTTCAATATTCAAAAAAAAGACGGAACTGTTGAGCAACAAAGCCGTGAAGCTTATGACAGGGGAAACGGAGCCGTCATTTTACTTTACAACAAAAATTCTGAGACGGTAATTTTAACCCGACAATTCAGATTGCCAACTTTCATTAATGGAAATCCGAGCGGAATGTTGATCGAAGCTTGTGCGGGATTATTAGATAATGACAATCCTGAAGAGTGCATCAAAAGAGAAACGGAAGAAGAAACAGGCTATAAAATTTCGAAAGTTGAAAAAATCTTTGAAGCGTATATGTCGCCCGGTTCTGTAACGGAAATTCTTCATTTTTTTATCGCGGAATATTCAACGGAAATGAAAATTACAGATGGCGGAGGTTTGGACGAAGAAGGCGAAAATATAGAGGTTCTTGAACTTTCATTTGATAAAACATTGGAAATGATCGATTCCGGAGAAATTAACGATGCAAAAACGATTATGTTGCTGCAGTATTTAAGAATTAAAAATATTTTATAAAAAATTAAACTAAACATCATGAAACTAATATACACAGTAAGCCTTTCTTTATTTCTGTCTGTCTCTGCTTTTGGGCAAAAAACTGAAAAAGCCAGCCCGAAAGATAAAGCCGTGATTGAACATTTTAAAAATGATTATAAAAAGAAAAATTATAAAAAATTCTCAGGAAAAATGACGCTCAATGATAATCAGATATTATTTGATAATAAAATTATTTTTTATGATAAAGCTGATAAAATTACAGAAACACTGTTAAAAGAAGGATTAATTTATCCTCAGCTTTTAACACAGTTTCAGGTTGATAAATTCGAAAACGAAGACAGTGACAGAACGCAGAAAAGGTTTGCCAAACTGCAAAAAAACTGGAAAGATGCTTTTGAAGTGAATAATATTAAGCTAAATAATGCTTCTGAATTATCATTTTTAAGTTCGGATGAAAAAGTAAAAAGATTTAAAGTTGTTTGCAAAGATCCAAAATTCCCAAATTTGATGGTTTATTATTTTGAACTTACCGATAAAAATGCAACAAAAGATACTTCTGTTCAGGATTTTATTAAAAATTCAAAACTGACGTATATTTATCAGAAAACGGAGTAAAATCGATAACTAAAACCATGAATTATTTAGAGAAAGAAGGGAAAGAAAAAACCTTATTAACTTTTGCCAGTTTGTTGTTGATCAGCTTATATTCAATATATGTAAACCAATCTTCAAAATCTGAAATTGATGTTCAGCAACTTGTCATCCAAATTATCAGATTTCTTTTGACGATAGGGCTTTTTGTAATGGTTTATGATGGGAAAAACTGGGCAAGAATTTTATTGATGGTTCTACTTTCAATTACAATTTTAATTGCAATCATCGCTTTATTTACAATAAATATTTCTTTTACAGCAAAAGCTCCGTTTATTGTGATGATCTTCATTTATTCTTCGGCAATTTATCATTTCGGAGTTTCTAGCTATAAGGCATTTTATAATTATCAGAATAGAAAAGAAAGAGACGAAAATTTTCAATGATGAAAAATATATTTTCAATAATTTTATTCATACTTCTTATTAGCTGTGGTAATAAAAAACACAAAGAAAATCAAGAATTAATTCTTACAGCAAATGCCATTAAAACAACTAATAATAGTAAAGAATTAAAAATTCAAATTAAATTAACCAACAATTCTGAATCTGTAAAATCTTATTCAATAATGAGTTGCAGTTATTCAGACAATTTTGTTTTAGGTAACTCAGCTTTATTAATTTCTCCGATTGAATGTGATAAAAATTTCCCTGCCCGATTAATTTTAAATCCTAATCAATCAAAAACTCATAATTTAACTATTTTAAAGATAAGAGCTTCAAAAACTGAAGATTTTAAAATTGGATTTAAAATAATAAAAATTCAGGATAATTCTAATTATTTTGACGAATATGAAAAGCAAATTAAAGATCCGAACATAAAAATTGTTTGGAGTAATCCTGTTAAAATTCAATAATATTTTGAAAAAAACAATCAATATTTTCTTCATTTTCGGCGTATTTCTATTCAGTATGATTATGCTGAATACAATTTCACAATATGCTTCTTTTGATAAGAATGTTGGCTTTTTGAAGTTCAAACAGGAAGTTGTAAACAATCAGATTTGGTTAATATTTTTCTATATTCATATTTTTTCAATCCCGTTTTGCCTTCTTACAGGAATTACACAATTTTCGGATCAGTTTTTAACCGAGAACCGAAAGTTGCACAGAATCATTGGAAAAGTGTATGCTTACAATATTCTTTTCATTAATTTTCCTATTTGTTTTCTCCTTTCTATCTTCTCAAATGGTGGATTGATTGGAATTACAGGATTTTTAGTTCAGAATTTTCTTTGGATTTACTTCACGATTGCTGCTATCGTATTCATTAAAAAAAGAAATGTTGAAAAACACAAAAAATATATGATCCTGAGTTATAGTATTACAACAACAGCAGTAACTTTCAGAATTATTAAAAACAATTTTTATCAGACAGATATGCCTTATCATTTATTTTACGGAATCGTTGTTTGGATTTCGTTGTTTATCAATCTTCTAATTGCTTATTTCATTATTCGAAAGAAACAGAAATTATCGTTCAAGGGTGAAAGTATTAGCTAAAATAAAGAAAGAAATACCAAGACACAACATAAAGAAAGCTATAAAAATTAGCGTATTATAAAGATATTCAAGTTTTTTGCCTTTTGTAAATTTTTGAAAATATCTTGTCAAAAGAGTAGCAATTGCAAGATGAATTGCCAAAACAACAATAAAAAATATAGAAAGTGTATCCATGGATTTTGTTTTTCCAAATCTATTATTAAAAATTAACATGATCAACAAATGAAAAAAATTATTATAGCATCATTATTATTAATTTCAGCAATTTTTTATACTCAGAAAAAAGTTGAAACTATTTTGACCAATGGTAATGGAAAAGTTCTTAAAACAAAAAGTTCCGTAAAATATACTCTGGAGGAGACAATCAATCAGTTTTATAAAAGAATTGATGATGCATCTAAATTAGACAATTTTATGAGTTTCCGTTTCTATCAGAAAACTCCATATTCAGAATTTAAAGAATGGATAAATACCAAGTCAAAAAAATATGGAGCATTTCAAAGAAAAAAATTAATTGATGAAAAATTTGCTCCAGATAATATGGCTGTGAGATATATTTTCGAAGTTAAATACGCTAAAGGAAACCTGAGAGAAATTTTAATTTTAAGCAAAGAAACTGGAAAGGATAATTTTCAAGTTTATGAATATAATATCAGTGAAATAAAATAAAGCTATGCAAATCAAAAATTTAGATCACATTGTTTTAACTGTTGCGGATATCGATAAAACCGTAGAATTTTATACAAATATCTTAGGTTTTGAGGTTGTAACTTTCGGCGACAACAGAAAGGCATTAACTTTCGGAAATCAGAAAATCAATCTTCATCAAAAAGGAAAGGAATTTGAACCGAAAGCTGAACACCCGACTTCAGGTTCGGCAGATTTATGTTTTATTGCGAAAACAGATATTGAAGAAGTTTTGGAGGAATTAAAACTAAAAAATATAGAAATTATCGAAGGAATTGTTGACAGAACCGGAGCGATGGGAAAAATAAAATCTGTGTATTTTAGAGATCCGGATTTGAATTTGATTGAAGTGAGTAATTATTAAAAATCAAATAATGATAGATATAAACCACCCGCAATCGGAATTCATTTTTAAAGCATCGAAATTTACAAATCAGTTAAAAGAATATTGTAGAAAATATATTTTAGAAACATTTGAAGAAAGAAAAATCACGTTTCAGGATATGAAAATTGAGGCTTTATTATTGGAGGAATTTTCAGAAGCCCATTTTAAAGAAAGCTTACATACAATATCTTCGCTTATAAATAATTTAAATATTGAAATTGATAAGCTGGAATCTATAAATATGATTAGTAAAGATGGAAATTGCACTGTTTGTAATACAAAACTTACAACTTTCGACACTTTAATTAAAGAAAAAAATTTTAGGTTTATTACAATTTGTGAAAAGTGTCCCAATGAAATTTATAACATTATAAATAAAATTGATTGGGCAACAGGAGTAGCATTTATTTAATTTAAAATCCAAATTTCAAACAAATAATCCCTACATTTGCTCCGAAAACAGTTCTTTTACATACTTCATCAAACGGAAAAGGTTTTACATAACGTAGATTAATAGGGAATCGTGTGAGAATCACGAGCTGTCGCGCAACTGTAAGTAACATACCAAAAGTTTTTGTCCACGAATATCCACTGTGCAAACGGGAAGGATGATAAAAGCTGTTACAAGTCAGGAGACCTGCCTGTTCCGAATTGACAATGCTCTCGCGGTTTGGAGTTTTTTGGTCAGACAGATGATACTTTTGAACGTATTTTGGTTTAAAATTTTAACTTGATCTTTAATAATAAGAATTTGAGAGCCTTAAGTTTAATAAAAATTCTTTAAGATAATTTGATATATCAAATTATTAAGCATTAGGCTTATGTAAATATCTTTGATGTTTCCTTAATGAATCTTAACTGCTTAAATACCCTTAATGGTTAAATTTTAAATTATTAATAGGAAAATTACGTCCTCACTGTATCTACTCTAATCCACAAAATTTCTTTCTCCGACGGCATTGCGAAGCATCTGAAGAGCTTTTAAAATCATTGTTTAATTTAAAAGTTTTTAAGAAATGCAAACGCACATTCTTGGCTATCCGCGAATTGGTAGCAACAGAGAACTCAAAAAAGCCTGCGAGCAATATTGGACAGGCAAAATCGAAGCATACGACCTTTTGGAAGTCGGAAAAACCATCACTCAAAACAACTGGAAACTGCAGCAGGAAGCAGGAATTGACCTTATTCCGTGTAACGATTTTTCGTATTACGATCAGGTTTTGGATATGACTTTGACGGTTGGAGCGATCCCGGAACGTTATCAGGAAATTGCCTTCAAAAAGCCTGAACTGGATGTTTATTTTGCGATGGCAAGAGGTTTTCAAAAAGATGGTTTAGATATCACTGCGATGGAAATGACTAAATGGTTTGATACCAATTATCACTACATTGTCCCTGAATTTCAGAAAAATCAGGAGTTTAAATTATTTTCCAATAAAATTATTAAAGAGTTCATCAGCGCAAAACAGGCAGGAATCAATGCAAAACCTGTGATTATCGGTTTGCTGACGTATTTATTGTTGGGAAAAGAGAAAGAAGAAGGTTTTGATAAATTAGATTTAGCGCAAAATTTACTTCCTGTTTATATTCAGATTTTAAAAGAACTTGAAAATCATGGTGCGGAATATATTCAGTTTGATGAGCCGTTTTTAGCTTTAGATCTAAATGAAAAAGCGAAAGAAACCTATCAGTTTATTTATGCTGAAATCAGAAAACAGTTCCCGAAACTTAAATTTATTGTTGCAACTTATTTCGAAGGTTTAAAGGACAATCTTTCATTATCAACTTCCCTTCCGATCGATGTTTTGCATATTGATTTGGTTCGTTCTCCTGAACAATTAGATGAAGTTTTAAATACAATCCCTGAAACGTTAAGTCTCTCTTTAGGAATCGTTGATGGAAGAAATATCTGGAAAAACGATTTCGGCCAGTCTCTGGCTTTTATTAATAAAGCTTTGAATACATTAGGTTCGGAAAGAGTTTTTATCGCTCCGTCTTGTTCGTTCTTGCACTCTCCTTTCGACCTTGATTCCGAGAAAAACGAAGATATTTTATCTCCTGAAATCAAACAATGGCTGGCTTTTGCAAAACAAAAAGTAACTGAAATTGTTAATTTAAAAAAATTAGCTTCAGAAAATCCGGATTATAATGCTTTACAGGCTTTAGCTGAAAATAAAAAAGCCATTGAAAACCGTAAAATATCCACATTAATTCATAATCAGGATGTAAAAAACCGTGTTGATGTGACGACTGAAGATGATGCACAGAGAAATTCACCATTCAATATTAGAAAAGAAACGCAACAAGATGTTCTACAACTTCCTTTGTTTCCAACGACGACAATTGGTTCGTTTCCGCAGACGAAAGAGGTTAGAAATTGGAGAGCAAAATTCAAAAAAGGTGAATTAAATGCCGAAAAATATGATACTTTACTGAAACAAGAAACTGAAAGAACGATTCGTTGGCAGGAAGAAATTGGGATCGATGTATTGGTTCACGGAGAATTTGAACGAAACGATATGGTAGAATATTTCGGGGAACAATTGGCAGGATTTGTATTTACACAAAATGGCTGGGTTCAGAGTTATGGAAGCCGTTGCGTGAAACCTCCGGTGATTTTTGGAGACGTTCACAGACCAAATCCGATGACGGTTTATTGGTCGGAATATGCTCAATCTTTAACTCAAAAATGGGCAAAAGGAATGTTGACGGGACCTGTGACCATTCTTCAATGGTCTTTTGTACGTGACGATCAGCCTCGTTCATTGACTTGCAAACAAATTGCACTAGCGATTCGTGATGAAGTGAATGATTTAGAAAAAGCAGGAATCAGAATTATTCAGATTGATGAGCCTGCGATTCGTGAAGGTCTTCCATTGAGAAAATCTGACTGGCAAAATTATCTGAAATGGGCGGTTGAAGCTTTTAGAATTTCGGCAAGCGGTGTGGAAGATGCGACACAGATTCATACGCATATGTGTTATTCTGAATTTAATGACATCATCCAAAATATCGCCGATATGGATGCCGATGTGATTACAATTGAATGCTCCAGAAGTCAAATGGAATTGTTGAATGCTTTTGCAGACTTCAAATATCCGAATGAAATTGGACCGGGAGTTTATGATATTCACTCTCCGAGAGTTCCGTCGAAAGAGGAAATGGTGGAATTGCTGAAAAAAGCACAAGCCGTAATTCCTGCACAGCAACTTTGGGTAAATCCTGATTGCGGCTTGAAAACCCGTCGTTGGGATGAAACAGAAAAGGCGTTGATTGCGATGGTGGAGGCTTCGCGGGAGATGAGTAAGGAGTTTACTTTAGAGATATTTTAATTTATTAATATTTTTACAGGAGCTTTAAGGCTCCTGTTTTGTTTTCATTTAAAATAAACTTTATATTTACGAAATATTACTAATAACTTAATATGCAAGCTAGAACTCAAGACGAATTAATTCAAGAAATAGTAGAATATTTTAAAGTTTATATTTTTGATAACCATATTAAAGCATCTCTAAATACTCATTCAAAATTAAAAAGTTACAATATAAATCCAATTGTGGTAAAATATTTATCTAAGGTTTTAGAAAATAATTACACAGCAATTGGAGTTGCAAAAGCATTATTTTATCCAAGAGTTTTAGGCACTTCAATCAATACTTCATTCGGTACAAGAATTCAAAATATGTTTGTTGATTTAAAAATCGCTGAAGGTTCTTTAATAAAAGGGATGGATATTGAGTTTGTTGATAAAATTGATAATCGAAGAAAATGGTGTCAACTAAAATCTGGTCCGAATACTATCAATTCTGAAGATGTTAAACCTTTAATTAAAAAATTCACAGATACTATTAATCTCGCTCGAACCAATAAAGCTTTTAAAAATATTAATAATACTGATTTTATGGTTGGTGTACTTTACGGAGAACAAGATGAACTAAGCATGCATTATAAGGTTATTGATAAGACACATCCTGTTATTGTTGGAAAAGAATTTTGGTATAGAGTAACAGGATTCCCTAAATTTTATGGAGGTTTAGTAGATGAACTTCATTTACTTATTGGAAATATTGATACTCAAGATTTAATAAATCAAGGAGTCGAAAAACTAGCAGAGGAAATTGCTAGTTCTCAACTTTTTAGTTTTAAATAATTATAATAAGAATTCAAAAATTTAATAATAGAATATCCAACTTCCTTTCCTAAATTCACAGGAACTGCATTTCCTATTTGCTTATATTGTTGAGCCATAGAGCCTGCAAAATCCCACTCATCAGGAAATGTTTGGATTCTGGCGTATTCACGAACTGTAAAAGGACGTGTTTCATCTGGATGACATCTTTCCGTCTGCTTTTGAGCAGGACTACAAGTCAATGTTAAACTAGGTTCATCCCAACCAATTCTTCTTGCCATTCCTGTTTTTCCGCCTCCTAAATAAAAACTTCCACCCATATATTCTTTTTGAATTTCAAAAGGTAAATCTCTCCAATATCCTTTTGGCGGTACTAAATCTAAAACATCTTTTTTGCTTTTAGGATAAGTTGCACCATTTGAAACAGGAACATCACAATCGAATAATTCTCCTTTTTTTAATGCATCTTTTAAATTATAAATTTTAGAATAAGGTTTAGGATAATTAAAATTAACATTAATATCTTTTCTAATACCAACCAAAATAAGACGTTCTCTTTTCTGTGGAACTTTAAAATCAATTGCTCTTAATATTTCTACCGGGACTACATTATATCCAATTTCATCTAAGATAGAAATCATCCCTCTTAGAGTATTCCCATTATCATGACTCAGAAGCCCTTTTACATTTTCGCCAATACATATTGGAGGATTAACTTCTTGAACGGCTCTTGCAAACTCATAAAAAAGAGTTCCTCTTGCATCTTCTAAACCTAATCTTTTCCCGGCGTAGCTAAAAGCCTGACAAGGAAATCCACCAGTTACCACATCTATTTCATTTCTATATTCTGTAAAGCTGAAATTCTTAATATCCCCTTCAAGAACGTTCCATTGTGGTCTATTTTTTCTTAAAGTTTGACAAGCAAATTTATCTATTTCATTTAATGCTTCACATTTTAATCCTGCCTTTTCAAGACCTATAGCTAGCCCTCCTGCGCCTGCAAAAAGCTCTAAAACTTTATAATTATTTTCAGCTTTAACATAGTTATCGGTAGATTTGTTATTATCAACTAAGAAATCAGGAAATAAATTTTCTATATCATTTCTATGATACACACGATAATTGCTCATTGGTTCTCTCACAGCAACCAGTTTACCCTCTTCATCCCATCTCCTAAGTGTTTTTGTACTTTTATTTAACATTTCAGCAGCTTCAGATATCGTATAAAACTCTTTAATAACCATATTGGACAACATTAGACATTGGTTACAAATTTATTTGAAATTTTCTCTATTTGCAATAATGATTATTAAGAAAAAAAAGTATAAATTAAAACCGCATCACAATTACTCGCAATCTAAATATCAAATAAATTAATACTGAATAACTTACAATTTTCTCAATTAAAAACCTTACTTTTGCACCGCGAAACAAGGATCATACGTTATGAAAAGAATAGGTGAACACAGAAAACTTCTTGGAGTAGACAATACTGCTACTTTAAAAGAATTGAAAACAATTTACAGAAATGCGATGAAAGATACGCATCCTGATAAATTTGTGAATGACGAAGCCGGACAACTGGAAGCGGAAGAAAAAAGCAAATCTGTGATTGAAGCCTATCACTTTTTGGTAAGCATCAATCCGGAAACGCAGGAAAAATATAAAGAAGAATACACAGAAACGATTACAACATCTATCATTACTGACTTTTATCTTGAAAAACAGATTCTAAAAGTTCAGCATTTGAATGGAAAAATGTTTGAATATATTGGTGTTCCAAGAAATATTTATATCAAAATGGTGAATGCAGATTCGCCAAGTCGTTTCGCAAGAAGGCACATCTACGGAAATTTCATCTACAGAAAGTCCGGTGAAGTGATGGCAGATTAATTTGTCAATTATAAAATAATAAAAAAAGCTTTCAGTTGATTCTGGAAGCTTTTTATTATTTTTTTAAACTTATATTTTTGTTGGAAATCACAAAGGCGCAAATTATAATCATAATTTTGTTTTTAAGGCGCAAGGATTTTGTCTGTGACAAAATTGATTATGTTATAAATAATGACAAAAAGATATTAGATAGTTTTCAGGTAGAATTGAAAATCTATGATTTTCTTGCGCCTTAGAAACAGTATAAAAATCAAAACTCTTTGCGCCTTTGCGATTTCCAACTTTATCATAAGTTTGTTAATATTGTTTGCTTCGAAAGCCTCAACCACCAATTTTTAGTCACTAATTTTTAAAACACAAAAAAGCGCATCATTTCTGATGCGCTTTTCGGTTAATTAAGGTTGTTATATTAATCTACGTGTTTAGGTGTAAAACCGTCTTCACTTAGTTCTTTATGTTCATATTCAGCTTTCATTTCAGCTTCATAATCTACTTTTTCACCTTTGCCCATTCTTCTTAGAATTGAATCAAATAATGAATAAACTACCGGTACAATGATTAGCGTAAGGAATAATGACGATGTCAAACCACCGATAACTACCCAAGCCAATCCGTTGTTCATCTCCGCTCCTGCTCCTTTTGCAATCGCAATCGGGATCATACCGAAGATCATCGCAATCGTTGTCATCAAAATCGGACGAAGACGTGCATGGTTTGCCTGAACCAAAGCGTCGTGTGTATTCGCACCTGCTGCTTTTCTCATATTTGCAAAGTCGACAATCATAATCGCGTTCTTCGCTACCAAACCAATCAACATGATCATACCCAACATGGTAAAGATGTTTAATGAATTTCCTGTCAAAGCAAGAATTACCATTACTCCGATCAATGCCAAAGGAATTGAGAATAATACTACGAAAGGATATACAAAACTGTCATATAGTGAAACCATTACTAAATAAACCAATACAATAGCCGCCATCAAAGCGATTCCTAATGTACCAAAGCCTTCTGTCTGGTTTTCCATATCACCACTCCATATGTAATTAACTCCGGCAGGTTTTGTTTTTTCATTATCCATAAACATTGCAGACCATTCGTTGGCAACGTCTCCTACAGGACGACCTACCACTTTTGAAAGTACTTTTACAGAAGGCGATTTATCTCTACGTTGTAGTAAACTCGGACCTGAACTCATGTCTACATTAGCAAACTGAGCTAATCTGATCTGCTCTCCGTTATTATTCGTAAACATTAAGTTTCTTACATCATCAATCGATTTTCTATTGTTATCAGCAAAACGGATGTTGATATCATATTCGTATTCTCCAGCTCTGTATTTTCCATCTGTATTTCCGTTAAATGCAGTCTGCATCGCCTGTCCTACACTTGAAAGATTTAAACCTAAAGAAGCCATTTTATCTCTGTCGATATTTACTCTTACTTCCGGACTTCCTGTATCAGTAGACAATTCAGCATCTACAGAACCAGGAACTTTTTTCAGTAATTCTAAGATTCTTGTTGCTTCTTTTGTTGCTGTTGCATTATCCGGTGCAGTTACTACCATTTCGATTGGTGCATTATCTGCTCCCATCAATCCGATTGGTGCTGTTTTAAACTCAACTCCTGTGAATTTTTCTTCCAGATCACGCTTCATTTTTGCAGCGATGATATCTGTACTTTCTGCTCTTTCAGATTTATCAATTAAATTAACCTGAACTTCAGACTGATAAACCGTTGCCTGTGAAGCCCCAAATCCTGAAGATTGCTGACCAACTGTTGTGATCAAATCCACTACATCTTTATCGTTTCTTAAATATTTTTCAACTTCTAAAGTTACCTGATTGGTTTTTTCAACTGTAGCATCTTTTGATAATTCGATCTGAACCAAGAACTGTCCACGGTCCATTTTCGGGAAGAATTCACCTCCGATAAATCCGAATGCCACCAACATGAATGAAGAAATCAAGATTAAGAATGTTACGATAACCGTCATTATTCTTCTTAAAGTTGATTTTAAACACCATTCAAGAATTCCTGTGATCCACTGTGTGAATTTATCCAATTGTCTTTCAAACCAAAGAATAAATTTCTCGAAAGGATTTTTACCTGTTAAATGTACAAGCTTTCCGAATCTTGAAGACAACCAAGGAATGATCGTAAATGAAGCCAATAATGATAACATCGTAGCGATAACTACAGTAACACAGAACTGCGCCAAGATATCAGAAACTAGCCCTGAACTCATCGCAATCGGTAAGAACACCACCACAATTACTAATGTAATCGCCGAAACGGTAAATCCAATTTCCGAGGCACCGTCATACGCTGCACGAATTCTGCTTTTTCCCATCTCCATGTGACGGTAAACGTTCTCCAATACAACAATCGCGTCATCCACAAGAATACCTACAACCAATGAAAGTCCTAATAAACTCATCAAGTTTAGTGTGTATCCCATTAAGTACATTCCAATAACAGTGGCAATCAAAGAAACCGGAATAGAAACCATTACAATGAATGCGTTACGGATGTTGTGAAGGAATAATAACATTACAACTGCTACCAAGATTACCGCTAAGAATAAGTCAAAAATAACGTGATCTGCAGCTTCTAAGGTAAAATCTGTACTGTTATCTACAATTTTTACTTTTACACCCTGAGTTGCGTAGTTCTTCATTACCTCATCCACAGTTTTCTGAATGCTTTCTGAAACCGCCACCGCATTTGCATCCGACTGTTTCTTCACCTGCATCAAAATCGTAGGATTCTGGTTGAATCTTGCAATTTTCTCTACATCCTGCTGAGCATCGAATACTGTTGCCACATCAGAAAGTCTTACCTGAGCTCCGTTTTTATTAGAAATAACAAGGTTGCTCATTTCTTCGATAGACTTATATTTTCCTGATAATCTGATTGTAGATTTCGTCGTTCTTGATTTTAAACTTCCCGTAGGGAAATCTAAGTTTGATGAAAGAATCGCCTGTTGTACATCTCCGATTGAAAGACCGTAACCCTGCAATTTTTTCTCATCAATACTCACCTGAATTTCTCTCTCCTGTCCACCAACAAGGTCAACCTGAGCAACACCGTTCACACGGGAGAAAATAGGTTCAATTTTTTTATCTAATAAGTCGTAAAGCTCCTTACTATTCAGTTTATCACTGGAAACACTCATCGTCATGATCGGTAGATCGTCTAATGAGAATTTATTCAGTGAAGGTGCATCTGCATCGTCCGGAAGTTCGGAAAGGATTGCATTTACTTTACGTTGTGCGTCATTCAGGGCATAATTTACATCAGCTCCTGTATTTAATTGAACCATGATCACCGAAAGACTTTCGTATGAAGATGATTCTACTTTTTTCACGTTTTCCAAAGCACCAACGGCATCTTCTATCTTTCGGGTTACCGAAGTTTCCACCTCACTAGGCGAAGCTCCCGGATAAACCGTAGAAATAGTAACCATGTTGGTTTCAAATTTCGGAATCAATTCGTACCCCATCATGGAGTAACTCAAGATCCCACCCAATGTAAGTATCGTAAATAATACGATTACTAAGGATGGTCTTTTAATGGATATTTCTGCTAACTTCATCTCTTACTTTACGATATTGATTTTAGAACCATTCTCTAAGTTGATCTGTCCGCTGGTAATTACCTGTTCGCCACCGTTAAGTCCGCTTAAAATCTGTACTTTATCTCCATATACTTTTCCAATGGTAACTTTGATCAGTTTAGCTGCTCCGTTTTGAACAATAAATAACTGTCCTGAACTTACCCCATTCACGAAAGCTTCTGCAGGAACGGTTAACATATTCTGAGTTTCAGCACCATGATTTGTTTTAAACACAGCTGTTGCGTACATCCCTGCTTTTAGGTTTCCTCTGTTCTGAACTTCAATTTCAACTGGGAAATTTAAAGAAGCATCACTTTTAGGAGCAATAAATGTAATTCTACCGCTGAAAGAATCTTCCGGTAAAACATTAACATTAATCGGAACTTCCTGACCTAAAGCAATTCTACCAATCTGGCTTTCATCCACTAAAACTGAAAGTTTTAAACTGTTAATATTTACAATTTCAAACATAGAAGTTCCTATAGAAACCACAGTTCCCGGCTCAACCATTTTCTTGTTGATCGTTCCGCTGATTCCTGCGCGAATGCTTGTATCATTTACTTTTACACCTTGAGCTCTTACTGCCACCTGTGCATTTTTCAGTTGTAATCTTGAATTATCAAGCTGTTGTTTTGTAACACCTCCTGTTTTGAAAGCATTTTCGTAACGTTGATTATCAATAATAGCATTTTGCAAGTTGTTTTGAGCCTGAGAAATATCAACTTCAATCGCATCTCTTTTAATGGTTGCCAAAACCTGACCTGCACCAACTTTTGAACCTTCTTTAACCAAAACATTTACAATACGTCCTGCAATTTCAGAAGCCTGATTCATTTCCTGCTTCGGAAGAAAAGTTCCGTTTGCTGAATAATCTGTATCTATATTTTCTCTTGCTACCGTTACAATATTTACGTTGATCTTATCAACCTGCTTGGCAACTTCTTTTACTTCTGTCTGCTGTTTCTTCTTATTATCGGCAATCTTATAGGCTCCCAAACCAATAAGGACAGCTGCTACGATGATATATATTAAAGTCTTTTTCATAGTTTATTACGGGTTTTGTAGTGTGTTTAATTCTCCTTTTGCTTTAATTAACTTAATTTCAGCCTGTTTGTAATCCAATAAAGCATTTGCATAGTTCTGTTTTGCCTGTGTTAAAGCATTTTCAGCGTCTAAAACTTCTGTAAGGGTTGCAAGACCGTACTGGTAATTGGATTGAGTATTTTTCTGAACTCTTTCCGCCAAACCTACATTATCTTTCATGCTTCCGATATTGATCAATGCATTTTCCATATTGGTGATTGCATTTTTATAATCTAAACTTAAGCTTAACTGAGTATTCTGAATATCAAGATCAAGATCCTGAATATCAACTTCTGCCTGATTAATCTTGGCTTTTGTAGCACCTCCCGTGAAAATCGGAATATTGACATTTAAACCAATTGCAGAAAAATCACTCCAAAGAACTCCATTTTTAAGACCGTTTGTCAATGGGAATTTTGCTCCGTTTGCTCCCCATCCGTAATTGGCAGTCAAACTTACCGAAGGATAAAGATAAGCTTCCGTTGCTTTTTTATTGAAAACCAAAAGTTCTCTGTTTTTATTTAAAACTTTGATCTCTGTACGATCATCAAGGTTTACGTTACTTCCGATTAATTCAGGTTTTGGCTCGATTGTTTTTTCTTCAAGCTCTATATCTGTAGAAATTGGAACGCCCATGTAAAATTTCAAAGCATTTTTTGAAAGTTCTACAGAATTGATCAATGTTTGTTTGTTTGAACCTATGTTAGTTAACTGAACATTTGTTCTGTCCAAATCGATTGATTTTGCCAAACCGTTGTCAACCAAACTTTTAATAACATCTCTTACTCTTTCAGTATTTGCATAGCTTGCTTCTACCGTCTTCAGATTTTCCTCCTGAACAAAAACCTGATAGTAAGCTGTTGCTACGTTTTCAATGATCTGTTCGTTCGTCAGTTGAGCATTCAGAACATAAAATTCTCTTGTTGATTTTGCAGCTTTAAGCCCTGTGAATACTCTTTGATCAAAAATCGCCTGTTGAAGCTGCACAGAAGCTGTAGAACCCCATGGCTGTCCAAACTGAGCTCTGATCTTTTCTCCTCCAAATTCAAGCAAAGACTCCTGAATAACAGGATTGTAGGTTAAACCCGCTGTTGCGCTTATCTGTGGTAAAGCTCCGGCTCTGGCTTCATCAATTTTGTATTCGGCTTTTTTAATCTGCAAAGCAGCTTTTTTTGCCTCTGCTTTGTTTTGAAGTGCCTGTTTGATGGCTTCCTGAAGAGAAACCTGCTGTTGAGCAGACACTGATGAAAAACCGAAAATCATAAATGCAGCCGCTATCCCAATTTTTAGCTTATTTGCAGTTATACGTTTTCTTTTCATAATCTTATACTTCGTTTATTTTTTTAATGTAATTTATCTCTTTGATGTAATTATTTCTAAATGACGTATCATTTCTTAAAATACTTTAACATTTTTTCTAATTTTTAAATAACATATTCAAAATGATATCTTTTCTTTCAGAAATGATCTTGTCGAATTCTTCTTCGTCTATCATAAGATTTTCCATTAGTAATGGTCTTACAGCACTCGGGAAAACCAATAGGGAAATCATATTTAAAACAAATTGAATAGGTTTCATTCTTTCGATATTTCCAAGTTCCATTTCTGTTTCAATATCTTTGTAAAGCTTTTGAAGTTCATCTTCTTCGATATCTTTTTTATGGCAATTTCCTTTATTGATTTGTGAAACAATATAAGTTTCCAAATATGGATATTGAAGACTTGTTGACAAGCTTCCTTCTATAAACTGACCGATCTTTTCCTTAAAAGGCAGATCAGAATTCATAATAATATCAGATTTTTCATGCTCAACTTTCTGAGCCTCGTCAAAAATAATCTGTATCAAATTATCTCTTGAACGGAAATAATAATTGATAAGCGTTCTGTTAACTCCCGCTGCATCGGCAATTTCCTGTGTTGTGGCATCAAACTTCCCTTTCACAAAGAATAAATTCTTCGCGGTTTCTTTGATTAATTCCTGTGTTTGGTCCTTTTTTGCTTGATTTGACATTTTTGTTAAACAAATTTGTGCAAATATAAATCAATCAATCGTTTTGACAAAATTGTTAAACAAAATAATTAAACAAAATTGTATGATTTGCATCAGGTTTTAAGAATTAGGCTTCAGATTAATATTTGTTAACCCGCATGAAATAAGCTCTATCATTGGGCAGAAACCTTTCTCAATCTTTAATATTCCAAATGCATTTACACCAAATGGAGACGGATATAGTGATAAGTGGAAAATTGCAGGTCTTGAAAATTATCCCGGAACTGAAGTGAATGTTTATGACAGAAAAGGTCTTCCGGTTTTCAAAGAAATAATCTCTAAAAAACCAATGGAATGGGACGGAAAATTAAATGGAGGCCAAATTCCGACAGGAAATTACTGGTACACAATAAAAGTTTCCGATGGTAGAGTTTACACAGGCTGGCTGCTAATCAAAAACAGAGAATAAAACAAAACGAGCAGAAATTTCTGCTCGTTTTTTATTTTATAACAATTTGATTTTATCGTCTGAAATATCAATAATTTTATCCTTGTAAAGTCCTCCGATTGCTTTCTTAAAGTTCTTTTTACTCATCTGGATTTCATCTTTAATCTCTTCCGGAGTCGATTTGTCTGAAAGATAAAGCAAGCCGTAGTTTTCTTCCAGTTTGTTGAGGATTTTCTGTTTGAATTCATCGATATTTTCAAAACCTTGTGGCTGCAGAGAAACATCTATTTTTCCATCTTCACGAATCTCTTTTATATAGCCAGATTCTTCAGATAAAGGATATAATTTTTTGAAGACATCGGAAGCATAGATCAACCCGATATATTTTTTATTGATAACAACATTCCAGCCCAATTCGCTTTCATTCATCATGATCAGATCAACTCTGTCTCCTTTTTTGAAAGGCAAATCATGATATTGCGGATTTCTTTTGAACTTTGTTGTTCCTGTAATTAATTCAAGATCTTCATCAATATAAATGTTAACCAAATATCTTTTTCCTTCAATGATTTTTGTTTTCTGCTGTTTGTAAGGAATAAATAAATCTTTAATAATTCCCCAATCCATAAAAGCTCCGCTTGGAAGGCTCTGAACACAGCTCATTACTGCAAATTCATCTACTTCTGCCAAAGGAATCTCTGTAGTAGCCTTTAGTTTACTATCATCCTGATATACAAAAACTTCAATTTCATCACCAGTTTCTTTATCATCCTGAGTGAAAATTTTAGGCAAAAAAGCCTTTTCGCCGGATTCGTCCGTTAAGATCCATCCTGAATTATTTTTGTCTGAAATTTTTAATGTCTGAGTTTTCCCGATTTGCATGAATGATAAAATTAGTCTGTAAAGGTATGAAAATTGAAAATTTTAACCTATTTATATTCCTTCAAATCTTCTTTTAAACTTTTTGCTTCTTTTAAATAATCAGTTTCCTCCTCATTATTTGCTGGAATTTTAACAACTTTACGAAGCTTTTCGTTGATATAATAAAATTTTGATTCAGAAATTTGTTTAGGATTTGTTAAATAACCGTTTTTGTCTAAAATCTGGTATTTTTTAGCTAAAACAAAAATTAATTTACCATCTTCTGCGAAGAAATATTGAGTCACAATTTTCCAGGCAGAAAGACCGACGAAATATTCTATTTTCTTTAATTTCCCATCTTTGTAGAAACCTTTTAGCTCAATTCCGTTGTCAGTTGTCTGATTTTTATCCATAAAATATGAATATGGAACAGTTTTGACCAGATAACTTTTTGTCTGATTAATTTCAGTAACAGTATTAATAATTGATTTCAAATTCTGACTTAAAGCAAAACCTGAAAAAAGAATCAATAAGAATAAAACAACTTTTTTCATTTAAATTTAAGATCATAAAAAAGAGAGATAAAACTATCCCTCTTCTTTTATTTTTTTAAAATCTTGATACAAAATCCATCAATTCTCTTTTGCTGCTTTCGAAATCAAACGCATCATATACTAAGAAATATTTATTTTTATCAACACATTTAGAATAAAGAGATTTTGCTAATGACAATCTGTTTTTATCAAAACTCATTTCTCTTACCAAAGTATTTATCTGCTGAGAAGTAAACAATGTTGTACGCGTCTGCTGATTGATCATAGAAAGTCTGCTGTCATCAAATCTTGCATTTTTATGCAACATTTCAAGGAACTGACTGAAAGTATTATTATCCATCACATCCGCATAATTTCCCGAATCATTCCCATTATTACCTTGGTTTCCGTAAGGATCATTCCAGACATCATTCCAGCTGTTAAAACCATAAGACTGGCTCTGAACAGGATATGAATCTAATAAAAATAAACCTTTATTAGTGAAAAAATCTAATACTAATCTATTGTTGTTACGAACATCCAATGTTGTTCTGTATAACAGATATCCGTTATCATAGATAGAAAGCGGAATTCTTCCTGACGGTAAATCAAAAAAGCGGAATTTCCCGGAACTGTTTGAAATCGACTGATCTCCTAATTCTATGGTAAAAAATCCCTGTTCAGGAATTCTGAGAAAAACTTCTGAATATCCATAATTCTGATTCCATTGATAATTTGGATCTTTGATTCTTTGACCTGAATTATAATTATTTGGATTTCTAAATCCTGAAGTATTGCTGTTTCGTGAATCTGTTTTTCTGATATTGGAAGATTCCATTTCTGTTTTAGAAGCTTCATTTTTCAAAAGTTCCCCTGCTTTGCCCGCTTCTTGCGCATAAGAATAAATTCCTGCAAAAAACGCCAAACTGATAAAAATATTCTTCATAAGTAATTTTTTATTTGACAATCTCCATTTCTATGCCAAAAATAAAGAGAAACCAAAACTGATTTCTCTTTATTTATTTAAATTATTTAAAATTCAATACAGATTACATATGGATCGGTCTTTTACCTGTAGCATCCAAAGCAGCTTCTTTAATAGCTTCTGCATATGTCGGGTGAGCGTGAGAACTTCTTGCAATATCTTCAGCACTTGCACGGAATTCCATTGCAATTACACCTTCAGCAATCAAATCGGCAGCTCTTGCTCCGATGATGTGCATTCCTAAAACTTCGTCAGTTTTTTCGTCTGCAATAATTTTAACCAAACCATCAACATCACCACTTGCACGGCTTCTTCCCAAAGCTCTCATTGGGAAAGATCCAACTTTGTAAGCCACACCTTCCTCTTTCAATTGCTCTTCAGTTTTACCAACTCCGGCAACTTCAGGCCAAGTGTAAACAACTCCAGGAATCAAATTATAATTAACGTGAGGTTTTTGCCCAGCCAAAGTTTCAGCAACAAAAACTCCTTCTTCTTCAGCTTTGTGAGCTAACATTGCCCCTTTGATAACGTCTCCGATTGCGTAGATGTTGGCAACGTTTGTCTGTAAGTGATCGTTTGTTTTCACTCTCCCTCTTTCGTCTAGTTCTACACCAGCTTTTTCAAGTCCAAGTCCATCTGTGAAAGGTTTTCTACCAACAGAAACTAAACAATAATCTCCTTCAACCGTTACCTCTTCTCCTTTTTTATCTTTAGCAGTGATTTTTACTGTATCTCCATTTCTTTCAACCGCAGAAACCGCTGTAGAAAGCATGAATTTCATTCCTTGTTTTTTAAGAACTTTAGTTAATTCCTTACTTAAAGCCCCATCCATTGTAGGAATAATCTTATCCATAAACTCAACAACAGTTACCTGAGCTCCTAATCTCAGATAAACAGAACCTAATTCAAGACCGATAACTCCACCACCGATAACTACTAAATGTTTAGGAATTTCCTTAAGATTTAAAGCTTCTGTAGAAGTAATCACTCTTTCTTTATCCAAAGTAATAAATGGCAAAGAAGATGGTTTTGAACCTGTTGCGATAATTGTATATTTAGAATCGATCGTTTCCGTAGAACCGTCGTTTTTCGTCACCTTGATCTGAGTGGCAGATTCGAAGCTTCCAACTCCTTCAAAAACAGTGATTTTGTTTTTGTTCATCAGATAACTTATTCCGTCTGTATTTTGCTTAATTACCTCATTTTTACGCTCGATCATTCTTGCGATATCAGCTTGAGGCTCATTGATAATGATTCCGTGACCTGCAAAATTGTGTTTTGCATTTTCAAAATGCTCAGAACTGTCTAAAAGAGCTTTTGATGGAATACAACCAACATTAAGGCAAGTTCCTCCTAAAGTTGGATATTTTTCAATAATTGCTGTTGTGAAACCTAATTGTGCAGCACGAATTGCAGCAACGTAACCTCCAGGACCAGAACCGATTACGGTAACATCGAATTGACTCATTTTATTTTATGAATTTTTTATTAGTATCTTACTTAATTACCACAAATTTAATGATTAATTACCACGTGAGAAAGTGAGATTTATCAAATTTTCGAGTTGGATTTAAAGCTTTTTATTTAAAAGTAAATTTAAGATGCTTCGACAGGCTCAGCATGACACCGCAACAAATAAACGGCTGAAATAAAGCAGTTAGTATTAGAGATGTCATGCTGAGCCTGTCGAAGCATCTCTAAAATCTTATAAATCCACATTCAATTTTCCCTCTCCAAATGTTCCTGTACTTTCGAAATACGAACCTCCATAAACATACCAGTCAAGGCTTTCCAAATATTCTACAGCATTTTCAGGGGTTATGTTTGGGCGGTCTTTTTTAGAAACAATTCCTTTGTACCATCTTCCGGATTTAGAAAAACTTTCAAATTCAACAAAATAACGGATCCATATTCTCTGGCAAAGTTTACATTGCTGAAAGCTTACTTCTGCAAATCTTCCTTTGGTTTCATCGATACCCAATTCTGAACTTCTGTATTCCGTATACGTTGATGTAGGTTTTTCGCAAGCGCATCCTAATTTCTGGATTTTATTCATTGATGAACATTGATTTTAAAATAAAATTTATAAAGTTCAAATGTAAGAAAATAAGAATCCATCATACAAATTCGTGTATTACTTCTTCACCAGATCCAGTAAAACCTTTTCGTATTCATCTAAAATAATATTCTTTGAAAATCTGGATTTTATAGAATTTTTTATTGAATCTTTATCATAATTTCCATGAAGAATCCTCATTATTTTCTGTGAAAAATCTTCATGATTGTCGATATCTGAAATTTCGCCGTTGGTATTATTTTGAATAATTTCGTTGATTCCGCCTGGACAATTATTAGCTAAAGAATAGGTTCCGCAAGCTCCGGCTTCCAGTAAAACGTTCGGAAAACCTTCATATCTTGACGAAAGAATAAACAAATCTGCATATTTCAAAAATTGATAAGGATTTTCCTGTCTTCCGTGAAAAACAACATTTTTTAATCCTAAAAATTCTTTCATTTGATGCAAAACATCTCGATCCTGTCCGTCACCTAAAATATGAAGTAGAATATTTTCATTTTTTAGTCGGGAAAAAACTTTAAGTAAGTTATCAAAACCTTTTCTTGCCGATAAATTCCCGATAGCAACGACGTTTTTATAATTATATTTAAAACATTCGGGTTTTGAAGAATTTGTGAGCTTTTCATCAATAAAATCAAAATCAACAGGATTATTTATTTTAATGATCTTATTGGATTTTATTTTAAAGTTTTTGTTAAGATCTTTCATCATATCATCGCTTTGCGCAATGATTTTATCATAATTATTGTAGAAATTATAGAAAAATTTGATTTCTTTTCTCGTAACGTGCTCACTTACAACATTGGTTTCTCTTGCAATGAATTTCGTTCTTGGGAAAAGCTTGATAAATAATGACAGATAAGCATTTACTTCGCCAAAACCAGAAAATACAATATCCGGTTTTCGTCTGTATATCTCTGCTAAAATAGGCTTTAAAGAATGTCGGATTCTTTCTGTATTAATGTCTATAATTTCAACATCTTCTCTTACTAAATTAAGATAGCCTCCCTGTTTGCGTAAAAGCAAAATCTTAGGCTCAAATCGATCTCGGGAGAGATGATTCGCAATGGTAGTAACGATCCTTTCTGCGCCTCCGGTTTCCAAATCCGGCAGAATAAATATAACAGAAATCTTTTTCATGAAAAATAAGATTTAAAGAAATCAATATTCATTTTCATATACTTTTACGTGATTAACATTAATTATTTGAACAATATCAAACACGTTTTGAATACTTTCAAGTGAATATTTATTTTCTCCATAATTCATTCCTCTACCTCCAAATAATGATTGTGGCTTTTCCAAAATAATATTACCAAACATACGTGTATTAAATTCTACATATATTTCTTTAATATCACCAATATTAATAATTACATCTTTAAATAAAATAAAACTTGATTTAATGATTATTCTTTTATTAGTAATTATATATTTTGTAGAATATAGTTTTAGTCCTTTTTTCAAATATCTTCCAATTAATATATAAAATCCACTAATTGTAAAAAACGGAAATAAAATATAATCAAAGAACTGAAAATTATCTAAATGTCCTTTCAAAATCATATATGCTATCCCACACCAAAAAATCGAAAAAATAATTTTAATAAATTCAACTACATTAAATAATATCGCAATTTTTGGAGATAACAGCTTTATAATAGTCTCATCTTTAATTAATAAAGAATTATATTCGTCTAACATCTATTCTAATTCGCAACATCAGAAATAAACTTTATTCGTAACATTCTCACTTCTTCATCAGAAAGTTCATCCCCGAATTCATCCAGTAAAACTTTCATACTGTCGCTTTCAGATTCAGTCATGAATTCCATGAAACCATCTACAATGTCTTCGTCAAAATTATCTTCAATATAATAATCGATATTCAATTTAGTTCCCTGATAAACAATACGTTCCATCTCTTTCAACAATTCATCCATTGAAAGGTTTTTCGCTCTTGCAATATCTTCAAGATCAATTTTTTTATCAGTACTTTGGATGATGAAAACTTTGTGACTGGATTTATTTGCCACCTGCTTCAAAACCATATCCTGAGTACGTTCGATATTGTTATCTTCTACATATTTACTGATAAAATCGGCAAATTCTTTACCATATTTTTTGGCTTTTCCTTCACCAACTCCGTAAATTTTCGCAATTTCTTCAACCGTTATCGGATATTGAACTGTCATATCTTCAAGACTTGGTTCCATAAAAACCGTATAAGGCGGAATTCCATGTTTTTTTGCAACTTTTTTCTGCAGATCTTTTAATAACGCGAAAAGATTTTGATCCAAACCACCTGCTGACTGCATTTGAATCTGGTCGCTTTCTGCTTTTGTCTGGCTCAAATCAAACTCTCTGTCTTCGGCAATAAGGAACGAATGCTCAAGCTTACCTTCCAATACCAATCTTCCTCTTTCTGTAATCTTTAAAACACCATACATTTCAATATCTTTTTGCAGGAAATTCTGAACTGTTGCCTGTCTTAAAATTGTTTTCCAGTGATTATCCGTTTCTTCTTTTCCAAAGCCAAAATAAGAAGTCTGCTCAAGTTTATAAGATTTTGTAACTGCATTTTCTTTCCCTGAAATTACAGAAATCAAATCTTTAGATTTAAATTTTTCTCCGGTTTCATTAATTAAATTGAGAACTTTTTCCAAATCTTTTGTGGCATCCTTCAGTTTTGGAGGATTTGAAGCGTTGTCGCACATTTTTGCACCGTCCCCGTTGATCGGATCAAAATTTTCACCAAAATAATACAGAATATATTGTCTTCTGCTCATTGAAGTTTCGGCATATCCTACTACTTCATTCAACAGCTGTAATCCGATTTCTCTTTCAGAAACAGGTTTTTGAGCTAAAAATTTCTCTAATTTTTCAATGTCTTTCGGGTCATAAAACGCAAGACAATAACCTTCTCCTCCATCACGACCTGCACGACCTGTTTCCTGATAATAACTTTCCAGCGATTTCGGGAAATCATAGTGAATCACAAAACGAACATCGGGTTTATCGATTCCCATTCCGAACGCAATGGTTGCTACTATTACATCGACTTCTTCCATCAGGAATTTGTCCTGATTTGCAACCCTCACTTTTTGGTCAAGACCCGCATGATAAGGCAGAGCATTAACACCGTTTACCTGCAAAAGCTGGGCAAATTCTTCCACTTTTCTTCTGCTCAAACAGTATACAATTCCGGATTTCCCTTTATGTTGATTAATAAATTTAACGATTTCGCGGTCTACATTTACTTTAGGACATACCTCATAATATAGATTTGGTCTGTTGAAACTTTCCTTGAAAACCAACGCATTGATCATTCCCAAAGTTTTCTGAATATCATCCTGAACCTTTGGAGTTGCCGTAGCTGTCAATGCAATCACCGGAACATCGGCAATTTTATCGATAATTGACTTCAGATTCCTGTATTCAGGTCTGAAATCGTGTCCCCATTCCGAAATACAATGTGCTTCGTCAATCGCAACGAAAGAAATCTTAACTTCTTTCAAAAATTCTAAATAATCTTCCTTAATCAACGATTCAGGAGCCACATACAACAGTTTTGTCTTACCAGCTTTAATGTCGTCGAAAACCTGTTTGGTCTGCGTTTTGTTCAATGATGAATTTAAAACGTGTGCTACTCCGTCATCAGATGACAGACCATTCACTGCATCTACCTGATTTTTCATTAACGCTATTAAGGGCGAAACAACGATTGCCGTGCCTTCAGAAATAAGTGCCGGAAGTTGATAACATAAGGATTTACCACCTCCTGTTGGCATCAACACAAATATATCCTTCCCATTCAACAGGTTTTCTATAATTTGTTCTTGCTGACCTTTAAAAGTAGAAAACCCGAAATATTTTTTCAATTCGCCTGATAAATTGGCTTTTTTTGCGCTCATCTAATTTTCTATTGCTAAATTTGCATCTTATCCAAAGTTAATAAAATTCTGCTTAAAATAAAAGCGAACGAATTTATAAAAATTAAATTTGTATTAAAATACTCTTTTAAAATATAACGTTTTTTTAGATATTATTTGTATTCTTTATAAAATAAAAATGAAAAAATCCGATATCCTTTCAATAGCAAAAAGCACTTTAGAGATAGAAATTTCAGAACTTGAAAAACTAAAAAACAGACTCGACGATCAATTTTTAAAAGCCGTAGAAATTATAAATTCCGCAAAAGGAAAATTAATTGTTGTAGGAATCGGAAAATCTGCACATGTCGGAAATAAGATCGTTGCAACGCTGAATTCTACAGGAACTCCTTCACAGTTTCTTCACGCTTCAGAAGCTATTCACGGAGATTTGGGAGTTATTCAGAAACAGGATGTGGTTTTATGTATTTCACAATCGGGAAATTCTCCGGAAATCGTAAATCTTGTTCCTTATTTAAAAAGCTATTCTTCTGCATTGATAGGAATGACGGGAAATAAATCGAGTAAACTTGCCGAATTTTCTGAAATAATTTTAGATACTCATGTCGATTTGGAAGCCTGTCCGAATAAACTGGCTCCAACAAGTTCAACCACCTTACAAATGGCTTTGGGAGACGCTTTGGCAGTTTCTTTAATGGAAATGAACGATTTTAAAGCCAATGATTTTGCAAAATTCCATCCGGGCGGAAGTTTAGGAAAAAATTTAATCTCAAAAGTTGATGATTTTCTTTCTTCACAAAAACCTAAGGTTACAGAAAATGAAACCGTTAAAGATGTTATCATTTCCATCAGCAGTTCAAGGCACGGAATTACTGTCGTGACGAATGAAGATGAAATTATCGGCGTAATTACAGATGGTGACCTGAGAAGAATGTTGATGAAAGGCGATGATATTTCGAAAGTTTTGGCTAAAGATATCATGTCTGCAAACCCAAAAACGATTGAAAAAACAGCTTTGGCAAAAGAAGCCATGAAAATTTTAAAGGACAATAATATAGGACAGCTTATCGTAACGGAAAACGGAAAATATTTCGGGATTATTGATCTGCATAAATTATTGGATGAAGGAATTAATTAAAAACTAACTTCTAACGCTAACTTCTTTAAATATTTCCTAAATTTGAAATCTTAAAAAATATTATTCCGTGAGTGAAGGTAAAGACATGTCTTTTTGGGGACATATTGGAGAATTAAGAGGTCACCTCATCCGCTCCATTATTGCAATTATAGTTGCTGCAGTGGTCATCGGTTTTAATATCAACTGGATTATGGATCATATCTTTTTTGGTCCTACGAGGAACGATTTTGCGACTTTCGAGATCGTTAATCACTTTTCTAAAATGATTTTGGGGGAAGACAGCATTCATCTTCCAAAGGATTTCCCGGTTCGTGCCAGTAAACTTTATCAACAGTTTAATGTGATGATGGCAGTTTCCATTTTTGGTGGAATTGTTGCGGCATTTCCTTACATTGTCTGGGAACTTTGGAGATTTATCAGTCCTGCTTTACACCCGAAAGAGAGAAAAAATTCAATTTTTATCATCAATTCTGTTTGGATTTTATTCATGACGGGAGTTTTATGCGGATATTATTTAATTCTTCCTTTTGCAGTAAATTTTGGAGTTATCTTCAAAATTTCAAAGATTATCATTCCGCTTTACGATCTTAGCGACTATACCACATTATTTTTACAGGTGGTTTTAGGAATGGGTGTAATTTTCCTTTTCCCGGTTCTTATCTATTTCCTTACAACAATCGGAATTTTAACACCAAAGTTTATGAGAACTTACCGTCGTCATGCGATTGTCTTAATTATGGTTGTTGCAGCGATTATCACTCCTGCAGATGTCTTAAGTATGATCATGGCAGCGTTTCCATTATTATTATTGTATGAATTCAGTATTATAATGTGTGCTTACACTTATAAAAAAGTACAGAAAGCAGCAGGAAATTTGCCTGCAGTTCAGAACTGATTTAACTTAAATTAAAAATATTTCCCATAGACTTTTCTGTGGGATTTTTTTGGAGCTTTTTCGCGCTTTCCGTTGCAATCTTTTTTTTCAAAAAAGGATTTCCACTGCAATCACGGCTAGGGTTTTTGTCGGAATTATAAACAGTCTATAATATATTAAAATTTCGTCTTTTGCAGAATTTGAGGAACATCTTTGAATATATTCTGTAAAAAGACCACCCCGTCAAAAATTCTAAAGAATTTTCGCCACCCCTCCAAAGGAGGGGAATTTCTTACCGTAAATTAAATAGTTAAACACTGAAATATTTTCAAAAATGTAACAAAATTTTATTTCTTTCGTCTAATCGATTAATTCTTTATTTTTAGTAAATTAATTTAATTCAGATGAAAAAACTTTCGTACACACTTTTGTTTGCTTCAGGACTTGTTTTTGGGCAGTTCTTCGAAAAAGATAAAGTTTTCACCAAAGAAGATACTTTAAAAGGTTCCAATACACAATTCCGAAATTTTTGGGATGTAAAAAAATATGATCTTTCCGTTGAACCGGATTTTGCTCAGAAAAGCATCAAAGGAAACAATAAAATCAGTTTTGAGATCACGAAAGATGTAACGAACCCAACTTTTCAGGTTGATCTTCAACAACCCATGAAAGCTGATAAAGTAGAAGGAAATTTCCCAATTGCAGAATACAAACAGGATGGTGATTTTATCTGGATAAAAACAAATAAAAGCTTCAAAAAAGGAGAAAAATACACAATTGATGTGACGTATTCCGGAAATCCTACCATTGCAAAACGCGCTCCTTGGGACGGAGGCTGGGTTTTTACAAAAGACGAAAAAGGAAATCCTTGGATGAGCGTTGCTGATGAAGGAATCGGAGCCTCAATCTGGCTTCCTACAAAAGACACCTGGAGTGATGAACCCGATAATGGAGTTGTCATGAGAATTATTACCCCGAAAGATTTAGTCGGAGTCGGAAACGGAAAATTGATTGACAAAAAAGCTCAAGGTGATAAAATGGTTTACACTTGGGAAGTCAAAAACCCGATCAACGCCTACTCTATCATTCCTAATATCGGAAAATATGTAAATTTCAAAGATACTTTTAACGGAGAAAAAGGAAAACTGGATCTTGATTACTGGGTGATCGATTATAATTTAGATAAAGCTAAAAAACAGTTCCAACAGGTAAAACCGATGCTTTCTGCATTTGAATATTGGTTTGGATCTTATCCTTTTTACGAAGACTCCTATAAGTTAGTAGATTCGCCTTATCTGGGAATGGAGCACCAAAGTAATGTTGCTTATGGAAACGGTTATCAAAATGGCTACATGGGACAGGATTATTCAGGAACTGGAGTTGGTCTGAACTGGGATTATATTATTGTCCACGAAAGTGGTCATGAATGGTTTGCCAATAATATTACCGCAAAAGATCAGGCAGATATGTGGGTTCATGAAGGCTTTACAATGTATTCTGAAGTTTTGTTTACCGAAAAATATATGGACAAAAAATCCGCAAACATTTATGCTCAGGGAATCAGACACGGTATACAAAATGATGTTCCAATCATTGGAAAATACGGTGTAAGAAACGAAGGAAGCGGAGATATGTATCCAAAAGGAGCAAGTATGCTTCATACGATTCGTCAGGTTATCAATAATGATGAGAAATTCAGAGAAATCTTAAGAGGAATTAATAAAGATTTTTATCATCAGACGGTAACAACAGAACAAATTGAAAATTACATTTCAAAAAAATCCGGAATTGATTTTTCTAGTGTTTTCAACCAATATTTAAGAACAACAAAAATTCCTGTTTTAGAATATTCTCAAAAAGGCGAGGAATTAAAGTTCCGTTATTCAAACATAATTAAGAACTTAAAACTTCCGATTATCGTCGAAGGTGTAACCATTAATCCAACTGAACAATGGCAAACCGTAAAACTGAAGAAAGGAACTCCGGTGGAATTTAACGAGAATTATTATATTGATTATAAGAAGGTTCAATAATATTTAAAAAACAAAGCAAAATCGTAACATCCGGTTTTGCTTTCTTATTTAATGACACATCTGTTTATTGATTAATTCATTAGCCTTTAAAATTTTATGAAAAGTTTAATATAACATTCGTAACAAATTTAATTTTTTAGCAACTACTTAACTATAAATTAAACTCAATGAAAAAAATAGCACTAAGCTTAGGCATTTTAACCGCTTTTCTGGTGAATGCCCAATCTATTAAAACGACTATCGATCTTGTGAATGTAAAGGACGATAAAGTTGCCGTGACGATGGAGTTTCCAAAAATGAAATCGGGAGATGTAAAATTCCACTTTCCTAAAACCGTTCCGGGAACTTATTCTATAGACGATTACGGAAGATTTGTAGAAGGGATCAAATTTCTTGACAATAAAGGAAAAGAAATTGCTTTCACAAAGGTGAATGATAATACCTATTCATTAAAAAATGCTCAAAATTTAACCACAGTTACTTATTTGGTGAATGACAGTTTTGATGATGAAATGGATAATTCTAAACATAAAGCTGTATTTTCACCTTCAGGAACCGATATTGAGGCAGGAAAAATTTTCATGATCAATACTCATGGATTTATAGGATATATCGACAATATGCAGGATGTTCCTTATCAATTGGTAATCCAAAAACCAACAGATTTTTACGGAACAACAGCTTTGGTAGATCAGGATAAATCTGAAGCTACTGATACATTTACATTAGCAAACTATGCAAAAGTTACCGATTCTCCGTTGATGTATACAAAACCGGATTACATTACTTTCAACGCAGGAGGAATGGATCTTGTTTTAGGAGTTTATTCACCTACCGGAAAATATAAGGCTGCTGATTTTAAAGAAAATTTAGAAAAAATGGTAATTGCTCAAAAGAAATTTTTGGGTGATATGAATACCAATAAAAAATATGCAATCATGCTTTATCTTTCAGGAGGTGACGGACCGCAGATCAAAGGTTTCGGAGCTTTGGAACACCACGAATCTACAAGTGTTGTTCTGCCTGAAATGATGCCGAAAGATGCCATTGATAAAACAATCACAGATGTTGTTTCTCACGAGTTTTTCCATACGGTAAATCCTTTGAAAACGCATTCAGAAGAAATTCACTACTTCGATTATGCAGATCCGAAAATGTCTCAGCATCTTTGGATGTATGAAGGTGGAACAGAATATTTTGCGAATTTATTCCAGATTCAGGAAGGTTTGATCAATAAAGATGAATTCCTTCAGAGAATGAACGAAAAAATCACCAATTCTAAGAACTACAACGATACAATGCCTTTCACGGTGATGAGTAAAAATGTTCTTCAGGATGAATATAAAGACCAATACAGAAATGTTTACGAAAAAGGAGCACTTCTTGCGATGTGTCTTGATATTGAATTGAGAAAACTATCAAATGGTGAAATGGGTTACCGCGACATGATTAGAAAATTATCTCAAAGATTCGGTGAAAATAAGCCTTTCAAAGATGATAAATTGATTGATGAACTGGTAACGGTTACGGGTTATCCTCAAGTAAAAGATTTCTACAACAAATATATTGCAGGAAGCCAGCCAACACCTTATATGGAATATTTGAATATGGTAGGTGTAGAAGCAAAAAAACAGGAAACTCCGCCAATTTTCTGGTTCATTAAAGATCCACAACAAACAGGATATGATGATAAAGATAATGCATTTGCATTCGATGAGAGTTCCGCATTGTCACCTTTCTCAAAAAGTATAGGATTTAAAATCACAGATAAAATCGTTGCTTTGGATGGAAAAACAATCAACATTCAAAATATTCAGGCTTTCATTGAATATGCTAAAACGATCAAAGAAGGTCAAAATGTGACAGTAACTGTTTTAAGAAAGAACGGTGACAAAACCGATAAAATTGATTTGAAAGGAAAAGCTATTTTGGATAAAATGACTGTGGAAACACTTAATTTTAAAGCCAATCCAACTCCGGCAGAACAAAAACTGCAGGATCAGTGGTTAACCGGAAAGAAATAATCTAATAAAATATCAATAATAAAGCGGGGAATTTTCTCCGCTTTTTTTCTTAAACAGTTTAGAATCTAAAAATTAGTATTATTAATGAAAACCTGTGATAATTAGTGTTTTTAAATTAAGCTTTTCTAATCGTAATTCTAAAAGTAGTTCCTTTCCCAACTTCAGTTTGTGCAATTTTAATATCTCCATTATGATATTCCTGTACAACTCTTTTAGCTAAAGACAAACCTAATCCCCATCCGCGTTTTTTTGTGGAATAACCTGGTTTAAAAGCATTTCTTGCCTGTTGTTTCGTCATTCCGCTTCCGTTGTCCTGAACCTCAACTAAAATATTTTTGTTTCGCTCAAAAACGGACATCGAAATAGAACCTTCTCCTTTCATTGCATCGACAGCATTTTTAACTAAATTTTCAATAACCCAACTCATTAAAATCCTATTATGTGGAACTGAAATATTATAGTTGGGAAGATGCAAGCCAAAATTTATTTTTCTTGAAATTCTTGTTTTTAAATAATCATAATTTTCCTGAATCGTTGCGTTAAAATCTGTATCATTTAATTCAGGAACAGAACCAATTTTTGAAAATCGTTCGGAAATCGTTCTTAATCTTTCAATGTCTTTTTCAATCTCATGGACACCTTCAGAATCAGGATCATCCAGTTTCATAATTTCCATCCAGCCAATCATTGACGATAAAGGAGTTCCGATTTGATGTGCCGTCTCTTTTGCCAAACCAGCCCAAAGATAACCTTCGTCTGTTTTTTTAATTGTTCTGAAAAACCAAAAAGAAAATCCAAAATATGAAAGAATAAAAAGCCCTAAAATATACGGTGAATACTGAAGGTTATTCAACAAAGGTGAGTTATCATAATAAACGATCTGTTTATTTCCTTTTACAATTTCAATTTCGATAGGCGTATAACTTTTCGCCATTTTTTTGGCTAAAGCAACTATTTTTACAGAATCACTTTCAATATCTTGAGGAATATTTTTATGTTCCATAATCTGATCATTTTTATCTAAAATAATCAAAGGAATTGTAGTATTTGAGCTATAAATCTGAAGAAGTAATGCCTGAATTTCTAAACTAGGAGTTTTTACTTCCTGTTGAAATTTTAAGGCAGTTACCAAAATATCGACTCTTTTAACCTCTTCCTTTCTAAGAAAATTAAAAAGAATGGTCGAAGCAATAACGATGGTTAATACAACGATCGTCATCAATACAAAAATGATCCAGTTATTAAGTCTCGCAAATATGGATTTCTTCAAAATAATTTATTTTAAAACATTCAGGATTTTCTGCAGTTCTGTACTTCCGCTTCCCTGATAATTATTAATAATGATTGAAAATACATATTTTTTTCCATCTTTCGAGGTATGGAAACCTGCAAAAGATTTTGTATCCTTCATCGTTCCGCTTTTCATTTTCATTCCATTGTCCTGTGTGGGAAAACCGTCGTAATAAGAATCGAACCAAGGTTGTTTTTTAGCATATAACAAAGCCTGAACTTCCGCTTTTGCAGCAACATAATTCTGTGGTGAAAGTCCGCTTCCATCGGCAAAATTGATCATATTCGGATTAATTCCTTTTGATTTCCAGAACTCTTTCAGAAATGCTACTCCACTTTTAAAACCGGGGTTTCCTTTTTTTTCTTTTCCTAATGTTTTAATTAAAGTTTCACCATACATATTGATACTTTTTCTTAAAAACCAATAGACAATTTTATCTAAAGTCGGCGACTCATAAGTAAGAATGATATTATTTTTTGGAGCTTCCAAAGCTTTTTTTCCTTCAATTTCAAGTTGAGAATTTGTCACAACTTTTCCTGAAAATTCAATTCCTGATTCTTTCAGCCATTGGTTTACTTCAGCACCTAACTGCAACGGCGGATTGGGTACCGAACCTGAAACTGTGACCAATTTTGAGGGTAAGGTTCCATTAATTAAAGCAACATTGGAATACGGTGCTGTAAAAATCAGACTTTGGTCTGAACTTCCGCCAATTTTCACATCGTTTAGCCAATTCACGTTTTGTAAAGGATATGAAAAACTTTTGAATTCGTTTCCGTTAATATTGATATCAAATTGATTTTCACGCCAATTTACTCCCCAAACTCCGGCTCCGTAATAATTTCCCAAATCATCCCACGGCCAACCTCCGGGAATCGCTTGGTGATCGAAGTAAGAATCGTCAATGACCAAATCTCCTGAGATTTTTTTTATTCCGGATTTTTTTACAGCTTCAATTAGTTTTTGTTTAAAATTTTCAGGTTTATAAGCTTCATAACGCCAACTTCCTAATGTCGGATCGCCAGTCGAACTGATAAAAAGATTTCCATTCAAATTTCCATTAGAAATACTTCCCGAATAACTTGAAGTTGTTTTAAAAGTGTAATTTTTCCCTAAAGTTTCCAAAGCTGCTGCTGCAGTAAATATTTTTTGAGTCGAGGCTGTAGAAAGTCCTTTATTTCCCTGATAATCGTAAATCATATTTCCGCTTTCATCAGAAACATAAAATGATAAATTTGAAGAAATTGCTCCAGAAGAATCCATCAAATCTTTGGTAACAGCGTCTAATTTCTGAGTAATATTTTGAGCAAAAATAATTTGCGTAGAAAGTGTAAGAATTGTGAATGTTTTTTTCATTCCGTATTTTTTAATCTAATCAAATATATAAAGATTTTAACTCATAAAGCCTGACATAACCTTTTCTACAATCCAGCTATTATTACTTCTTTTTAGTATAACTCTTTCACCACTTCCACAAAGTCCTCCGCAAAAATATCCGTAATTTATAATCACTCTTTTTTTATCTGCTGTAAATAATGGTTTCCCCACAAACAAAAAACCTTCTTTTCCATGTTTCTTTTCAAATTCCGTCCAAAAATATTTTCCATTGGAAGAATAACTAAGTAATTTTTCTTTGTGAATAATTCTAATATTTAAAATATATTTAGGAGTTAATGTAAACTGATCTATTGTTGCGTATTGTTCTTTTATTGATTTAATGTCTTTATTGTTAAAATATTCTTTTAATAATTTTTCATCAAAATATTTAGAATCATTTTTAACATTTGGGTCCTCAGTAATAATTTTAAAATTCTTAGAACTTTTATTCCCATTTTGGATGATAAAGTTTATCACTTCATAAATTTCTTCTTCGGATGGCTTTGGGGGTTGAGAATAAACCACAAATGAAGTAAACAGAAAAATTAAATATATTATTTTTCTCATTTTACTTAAATTTCAATTCCAGATTCGATCTCATAAGGTTCTTTATTTTTTTCAAAAATTCTCGTTAATTGGTTTCCTTCCACTGTAATTTTGTCGCCGATTCTCCTGATCCAGTTTCCTTCACGAAGTCCGACAACTTTCAGATCATTTTGGGTTAGAAATTCTTTAATTCTGGTTTCTCTTGTTTCTCCATTATGTTTTAAATCCGGATTTGGATCAAGATAATGTGGATTTAAATTAAAAGGAACCAATCCCATACAATCAAAACTTGGTGGATAAACGATAGGCATATCGTTCGTGGTTTTCATATTCTGTCCACCAATATTACTTCCTGCGCTGCATCCTAAATACGGTTTTCCGCTTTCTATATTTTCTTTTAAAACAGACATTAAACCTTCTTCATGCAACGTTTTAACCAACAAAAAAGTATTTCCGCCACCTGTAAAAAAGCCTTTTGCGTTGTTCACAGCTTCAATTTTATCTTCAAATTCGTGAAGTCCTTTTATTTTAATATTGATTGTTTTGAAAAAAGAACGAGCTTTTGCGGTGTATTCATCATGAGAAATTCCGCTTGGTCGGGCGAAAGGAACGAAAATTATTTCATCGATTCCTTCATATAGCTTAATTAATTCTTCTCTTAAATATTCTAAATACTCTCCGCCAAAAAGTGTGGAAGTTGAAGCTAATATAATGTTCATATAAAATGATATTAATTAAAATTGATTGAAGAACAAAGATAATTCAAACTGCAACGAATCAAAAATTTAGATAAAAAAACATTTAATCTTCTTAATATTTTCTAAAAAAGCTTAAAGGTTCTAAAATTTAAATCTTTATGGAATTATTATTGAATTTTAAAATGTACAATTCGAAAATATAAGATTATGAAAATGATTAAAATGAACATCAAAAACCTTTTTTTAGGTTTGATATTAGTAGGAAGTGTAAGTTTTGTAAATGCACAAACAACTCAGACAGACGCAACTGCAACGACTCAAACAACAGGTAATTCTACTATTGAAGGTCTTAAAAAACAAATTGAAACAAATCCTAAGGATACGGAAGCTTTAGTGAAATTAGCGGGAGCTTATCAGGACGCTTCAGACTGGACAAATGCAGTAGATACATGGAAAAAAATATCTGTATTGTTACCGGATTGGGCTCCGTCATATTACAGTCAGGCTTATGCGTATCAATCTTCAAAAGATGACGCGAATGCAAAAATCGCTTATGAAAAGTATATTGCTACTGTAAAACCGGAAGAAGTAGAGCAAAATAAGAAGAATCTAGCCTATGCTTACTTCTATCTTGCTTTTTCTGAACAGAAAAGTGACCCAAACAAAGCAAAAGAGCACATTGCTAAGTCGATACAGTATGATCCTACCAATCAGGATGCTGTAAAGCTTAACAAAGTTTTAAATTCATAGTTGTAAAAGATCCGGAATAATGTTTCGGATCTTTTTTTATTTTAATTAATTTTCTTTCCGAAAAAATCTGTCTCTCCTTGTAAATATCTGATTATCTTTTCAATATTTCTTTTGATGCTTTCTTCGGTTTTAAGATTATTGATATATTTTATTAATTCTAATTTTCTTGAAGGAATTAAATTCTCAAAATTCTTTGCTGCAATTACACTTTCATTGATTGCTTTTTCCAATTGCGGGTGAATGGTAATCGCCCTATCTGAATCATCAAATTCAACAAAAATTTCAATGATTTCGCCAATTCTTTTCGGTGAATTTTTAAGCATAGTTAAATTTACATATAACCGCCATTCGCCTGAATATTTCATTAAAGTTTGTCTGAATTCCTTACCATTTACAGTTCCTTTCACAGGAATCGGACTTTTATTTTTTCCTGATTTTTCGAAAATTTCATCTAAAATTTCACTGGGAATGAAAATAAAAGGATTGATTCCGATGATTTCGAGCTTTGTTGCAAAATGGTTTTTCATTAAAGTTTTTGTTGTAAGTTAAAATTAATGATTTTTGTTTATTCTAAGTTTGATGTTTTTTTAAACCACCCGTCAAAAATTCTTTGAATTTTCACCACCCCTCCAAAGGAAGGGAATTCTTATCTCCAATACTAACTTTATCATTGGATTGTTAAATCTTAAATCTTACACTTCACAACTCTCATTCAAATTAATTTTCCACTCGAAATGGAATGATTATCTTTGTAGGAAATAAATCTCAAAACAAATGAAATTTTTTATTGACACAGCTAATTTAGAGCAAATCAAAGAAGCAAAAGACCTTGGAATCCTTGATGGAGTAACAACAAACCCTTCATTGATGGCAAAAGAGGGAATTCAGGGAGCTGAAGCGATCAGAAATCATTATAAAGCTATTTGCGAGATCGTAGACGGTGATATTTCTGCAGAAGTTCTTTCTACAACTTATGAAGAAATGATCAAAGAAGGTGATGAATTGGCAGCAATCCACCCAAATATCGTGGTAAAAATCCCAATGATAAAAGACGGGATCAAAGCATTAAAATATTTTTCAGATAAAGGAATCAGAACTAACTGTACCTTAATTTTCTCTCCAGGACAGGCTCTTTTGGCTGCGAAAGCGGGCGCAACTTACGTATCTCCTTTTTTAGGAAGATTAGATGATATTTCAACTGACGGATTGAATTTGATTCAAGAAATCAGATTGATTTTTGATAACTATATGTACGAGACTGAAATTTTAGCAGCTTCTATCCGTCATTCAATGCACATTATTGACTGTGCTAAAATCGGAGCAGATGTAATTACTTCACCACTTCCTCCGATCTTGAGTTTGCTAAAACATCCATTAACAGATAGCGGATTGGCTCAATTCATTGCAGATTCTCAGAAATTAGCTTAAGAATTGTCAACTTTTAGATAAAAAACAGCGCGGAAATAAAGTTTCTGCGCTGTTTTTTTTATTTAACTATTCTTATTCATCATCATCCAATAAATAAAAGATCATGAAAAAGAATTTATTTTTATTTGCATTCCTTTTTTATGTTTTAAGTTTTTCTCAGACCATCAAATTTTCTCCGGAAAAATTGGATCATCTAAATACATTTAATCTTGAAAATAAAACCAGAGCTTTTATTATTTATCAGAACGGAAAAATAATTAATGAAAAATATTTCGGAACAAAGATCATTAATAAACAGCTTTTTGATGAAAATTCTTTTTGGTATTGGGCTTCGGCAGGAAAATCATTAACTGCAGTTTTAATTGGAATTGCACAACAGGAAAATTTACTCAATATTAATGATCCTGTTTCAAAATATTTAGGAAAATGGACTTCAATAGATAAAAAAGATGAAGATAAAATTACCATTAAAAGCTTGTTAACAATGTCTTCCGGGCTTGATTATATAAAAGATGAAAAATGTATAACCTCTGATTGTTTTATTTATAAAAATCCATCTGATACATTTTGGTATTATGATACTTCGGCATATTCTCAACTGGCAAAAGTAATAGAAAAAGCAACAAATAAAAGTATTGATCAATATACTTCTGAGAAACTTTCAGGATCGGGAATTTCGGGAAAATGGATAAAAAATGAAACGGGACTTGTTTTTACAAGCACTGCCAAAAGTTTTCTTCAATTCGGGAAATTGGTTTTAAATAAAGGGAAAATCAACGATAAAGTCTATTACAAAAACGATGAATATTTCCACCAAATGCTTGAGACATCTCAGAAAATGAATCATTCTTACGGTTATTTGTGGTGGCTGAACGGAAAAGATAAGATAAAACTCCCAGGAATTGAATCTTCTTTCAATCAGTCTTTGGTTCCGAATGCTCCAAAGGATATGTTTTGTGCTTTGGGAAAGAACGGACAGATTCTCGATATTGTTCCAAGTCAGGATTTAATTATTTTAAGAATGGGAGAAAATCCAAATACTTTCAGCAATATGATTAAATTTCATAGGGAGCTTTGGAATAAGATATTAGAATAAAATTACGGCTCGGAAACTTCGTTTCCGCGCCGTAATTATTTATTTCAACAAATCAAGTTCAAGAAAATTATTGTCTTTTGCATTATCTTCTTTTACTTTTCTTTCACGTTCACGAATCATATCGTTGATATCCAGCTTATTTCCTTTTTCATCGGTCATCATTATTTTAGTTCCACTTGCAAGCATTTGTCGCATTCCTTTTGTAGGATTATCCCGGTAGTCAAGGAACTGTTTTTTATATTTTTCCTGATTCAAAGGAATTAATGCTCCGAATCTATGATTTTCTTCCTGACTTTTCCATTCCTGATCTTTTAAATTTTTAATTTCTTTTAAAATATAAGAATGTGAATTAGTCTTATCTTCAAGCTTAACAATTAAACCCGGTAATCCATGAAATTTATACGGTCCGTCCTGAATCGGAATATCGGTAACAAACCAAGCCGTCCATTGTCTTCCTGCAAAATTCGCAGTTGCTTTTTGTGCATTAAACTCGCCAACTTTTTCTTTTTCCGCTAAAATTTTCCAGTCTAATTTTCTTTCATCCGAAACTTTATATTCATCCATATCCAAACGATTGAACAATATAATTTTATAGTCAGGATAAGACTTTTCGACAACATATGGTACCATTCCGAATTTAATTTTAGAAAAATCCCTGTTCTGACTTTTAGTCTGAGCCTCGATCACAGAATCTGCAATAAATTTGTATCTACTGTAAAATTTCGAGCCTTTTTTAGAAATATCAAGAAACATAGACTCGGTTTTAGATTCATCTTTTTTTGTAGAATCTGAAACAAATTTGTACTCATAAACAAAACGTTTATTCTGAGCATTGAATAGCATTCCCAACAAAAATGTAAATGCAATAATTATTTTCTTCATTAATATATTGGTTTGGATTAAATTTAATTAATAACATTCTTTACAACTTTACATGGATTTCCAACCGCAACAACATTGTCAGGAATATCTTTTGTGACAACACTTCCCGCTCCTATTACAGAATTATTTCCTATTGAAATTCCTGGAAGAACAACTACATTCCCGCCAAACCAAACATTATCTCCGACTTGTATTGGATGAGCGGATTCTAATCCTTCATTTCTTTGTTTGACGTCGATGGGATGATTTGCAGTGTAAAAACTACAGTTCGGACCGATAAAAACATTATCTCCGAAAGTGACTTTTGCACAGTCTAAGATCACAAGATTATGATTCGCATAAAAATTTTCGCCAACCTCGATATTATAACCGTAATCACACCAAAAATTAGGTTCAATACAGATATTTTCTTTTGTTTTTCCTAAAATATTTTTAATTAAAGAATTTCTTCCTTCAGCATTGGAATTTCTCAATTGGTTGTATTCCTGACAAAGATCTTTAACGGAAATTCTCTCATTTATTAATTCCTGATCGTAGTTCGCATTATATAAAAGTCCGTTCACACATTTTTCCTTTTCAGTCATAGATTTTGTAATTTATTTTTTAAAGATAATAAAAAGAAAACAGGATGAAAATATGACTTTCACCCTGCTTTTTCAAGAATATTTCTGTACTACTTTACTAAATCCGGCTCGATAGAATTGTTGTTCTTTGCCAACGTTTCTTTCGTTCTTTTTTCCATTTCTCTGAAAACCTGATTCGGATCTGAGATCTCTTTTCCATCCGAAGTTTTAACCTTGAAAGAAACTTTAGAATTATCTGTATTTCTCATCATCATTTCTCTCATATTTTTCGTAGGATCGTTCACGTAAGCTTTCCATGCTTTTCTGAACTGGTCTTCCGAAACTTCAATTTCTTTTCCTCCCATTCCGTAAACCCGCATATTTTGTGGCATTTCCGGCTCTTTTTCTGTTGCTGCAGGTGCTTCAACTTTTTTGTTTCCAATTAAAGTCATGATATGTGAACCTGTTGTATCTTCAATTTTTACAATTAAACCTGGCAATCCATAAAATTTGTAAGGTCCGTCCTGAAAAGGTATATCTGTTGAAAACCAAGCGATCCATTCTCTTCCCCCAAAACTAGTTGTTGCTTTTTGAGCATTGTATTCTCCGATTTTCTGCTTGTCGGATAGAATTTTCCATTCAGGTTTTTGATCTTCTTTAATTTTATATTGATCTGTAGCAATGCTTCTGAAAAGATAAGTTCCAAAATCAGGATAGTTTTTTGTAACCTTAAATGAAACCTGTCCCGGATTTTCTCTTCTATTTACACTGATATTTCCCGAAAATGATTTTATTTGCTTTTCAATATCTGCTCTTGAAGTAGAATCCGCGACGAATTTGGTGCGACTGTAATAGTTTGAACCATTTTTATCAATATCAAGGTACATCATTTCACTCTTTACATCTTCTTTATTATTAGAATCCGGAATGAATTTGTAATCGTAGAAAAACCTGTTGACCTGCGCGTTTGCAAAAACACTTAAAAATAAAAAAAGTAGAATATAATTTTTCATAAGTTGCATTTAAATAAAAAAGCTCTGTCAATATTTTTTTTAATTTAAGTATTAACAGAGCCTGATTGGAACTTTATTATTTAGTTTCGATTCTTATCTCTCCTGAAGTTCTCGCTCCATCGACTGATCTTTTATTAACATTCATGCTTTTAACAGAATTTGGCTTCAGAGCTTCCATTTCTTCTTTGGTAGATTCTTTACCATCAATATAGATCTTCATATCTCCCATTCCACTTGCATTTTTAAGTCCGGAGGTAATGATTGACTGTCCGTTTTGGCTGATTCTGATATTATCCGTCTTTAATTTAAAAACCTTATCATTTGGGAAGTTTTTAAATGTATTAGCATAAACATATACTCTTTTATCTCCATCCAAAGCTCTTCTTTCAGCATCCAACTTAGCTCTTTCTCCATCAAGTTTGGCTCTTTTTTCGTCTAATTTTGCACGCTCTTTGTCAAGTTTGGCTCTTTTTTTATCTTTCTCAGCATTTCTTTTGTCTCTTGATTCATTGAATTTAAAAGTTTTTTCCAGTTCAGGAGACCATTTCATATCTTTCGTGTCTTTGAAAGTATATACCTTTACATTCGGTGAAAATGGTTCATTTGGTTTACCAGGCGGCGGTGGCGGAAGATCAGGAAGCTCAATATTCATTTCAGGCATTTCCGGAAATTCCGGCATTTCTTCAAACTTCATATTTTCGATATTCTTCATTTTGTTTTTCCACTCTTTTGAGTTGAAATACTCATCAATTTTAACATCTTTACCGTCCATTCTAATTACCATTGCTGATTTTAGAAAATCTGGTGAACTGGCAATTTTTCCAATCTCGCCTGATAATTTTCCAATTTCTTCAAGATTTTTGTTGTACTCGTTGCTTTCAGGCTTTAGACTCTTTAAGTTTTCACTTTTTTCCTGAATTTTTTTACTCAGATCAGCAATTTTTTTATCGTCATCTGCTCTTTTATAAATTCTTGGAGTTGCGACAGCATTATTTTTTGAATCCGGAGTAATCGTATCTTTTTTAATGGTGATTTTATCTCCTTTTTTAATTTGAGAAACGGCTTTCTCAATTTCTATATTTGTTGCTTTAATTTCTTGATTTTTAGCACTTACCAAGTAAGCAAATGCAACTGAAAATACTACCGGCAATGCAAAAATTCTACGCGCATACCCGAATTTGGTTTTAGCTTTTTGTAACATTTTTAATCGTTTTTTTAGATTTGAACTCAAAAACGGACTTGTCGCAGGCAACTGGTTTCCGGAAAAGTGGCTTGCTAAAAGCATTTGCGCAAATGCTTTTGTGTCCGATTGTTTTACGGCTTTTTTATCAGCCAGATATTCGTGAATTAAACTAATTTCTTTTTTGATGAGATGAAAGAAAGGATTGAACCAGAAAACAGAAGTAATGACCTCCATAAAGATCTTGTCTAATGAGTGTTTCTGTTCAATATGAACCATTTCGTGCTTTAAAATCTGCTTTCCGACATCGGAATTCAGCATAATGGAATTCTTCCAGAAAAGATTTTTAAAGTAAGAAAATGGAGCTTCAGATAAGTTTGTATGGTAAAAATTGATACCGTCGAAACTTTCCTTTTGAAATTGATTTTTAAGCTGTTGGATCCTGAAGATCCCGTAGACAAATCTTCCTAAAAAATAGAAAGAAACCAATCCCAAAGCTGAAAAAATAATTCTAAAATAAATGTAGTCATTGTTTGAGTTTTTAATTGTATTAAAATTCTGTACCTGATCTATTAACTTATATATGTTATCACTTACTTCAATGGTAAAGTCTTCAACCTTTACTAGAGGAAGCAACAACGATATGAGCATCGCAAACAAAAGATAAAATCTGTTGTAGTGATGAAACGTCTTGTCTTTTAAAGACAACTGATAATATAAAAACGTTACACCTGAACACAAAATAACTTTTCCGAAGTATAGAAGTACAGTTTCCATAGGTTAGTTTTTCTTTTTAAGTTCGTTTAAAAGCATTTCAAGGTCTTCTACCGTCATCTCATTTTTTTCTACTAAAAAAGAAACGGCACTTTTATAAGACCCTTTAAAATAATTTTTCACAAGGCTTTTCATCGTCTTCCCGGAATATTGTTCCTGAGAGATCAGTGGAAAATACTCATGTTGTCTTCCGTATACATTATAGTCTACGAATTCTTTTTCCTTCAGCACCTTTAAAATGGTAGAAACAGTGTTTGTGTGAGGTTTTGGTTCAGAGAAAAGATCAAGGACATCTTTTAGAAATCCTTTTTCAAGTTTCCATAAATACTGCATCACCTGTTCTTCCGCTTTTGTTAAAGTCTGAATTTTCATATCCTTTTCATTTTTATCATTAATCGTGACATAAAATTTTCACTATTTTTTATATCACTAAGAAATTAGTTATACAAATGTAGAAATAAAATCGATCGAAACAACTATTTTTTTAGTGATAAAACAAAACAACATTTAAACACCTGTAAATCAGATAAATAAATTTTATTAAAATTTGTTAAATTTTTAGAGGCATGAAATTATCACATAGAAAAAGCAGGAATTTCAATGGAAATACTTAAAGCATTAGATACTTTAAGTATGTATTTGGATATTATTAATTCGGAAAATTGGATTAATTACATGTAGTATTCACCCAAAACTGTAAGATTTAGGAATAATATAGCTATCAATATATATGAAGAAAAAATACAATTACAGCTTACATTGTATTTTTAAGTTTTAGTAAAATTAAATTTCTCGATAAAATGAAATTATTACAAGCTCCTATCCAAATGCACATAACCTCCATCCACATGAATCAATTGCCCAGTTGTATGCGAGGACTTTTCCGACAACAGAAAAGCAGCCATATTTGCAATTTCCTCGGAAGTTGTCATGCGGTTTTCCAAAGGAATTTTTGAGGTAATGTTTCTTAGTTTTTCTTCTGGATTTTCAAAAGTAGAAATCCATGATTGGTATAGCGGTGTCCAGGCTTCAGCAACAATAATCGCATTTACACGAATGCTGTACGGTAAAAGTTCGACAGCCCATTCTCTTGTTAAGGCATTTCTAGCGCCATTCGCAGCAGCATACCCCGAAGTTCCTCCTTGCCCTGTTTCCGCAGTTTTACTTCCAATATTTACAATCGAACCTTTACTTTCTTTCAAGTAAGGAAGTGCATGATGAACTAAAAGATAATAATGCACAACATTCTTATGATATGAAGCTATGAAATCTTCATAAGAACCGTTTTCCAGTCCTACTCCATCATTTACACCGGCATTATTAATGATTCCGTCGATTTTTCCGTATTTCTTTACAACTTCTTCGATAGCTTTTTTACATTCTTCAGGTTGAGAAAGTTCGGCAGTAACAAAATCTGCATTACCTCCATTATCAACAATTTCCTGAACGGCTTTTTTGTTATCTTCTTCATTTCTGCCAATGATGATTGGAAATGCTTTTTCTTCAGCTAAAATTTTAGCAATACCATTTCCTATGCCTTTTGCACCACCACTTATAATGATTATTTTATGGTCGAGATTTAAATTCATGTTTTTTGTTTTTTTTTGACGCAAAGAGCGCAAATATTTTAAAACTTAATCGCCTTTGTTGTAAAAATTGGTTATAATTTGTAAAATTCTTTAGCATTTCCAGAGAAAAAAAGCTCTTGCTCTTCCTTTGAAAATTGACTAATATATTTTGAAATCAATTTCAGCCACAGCATATAATTTCCGCCTAATAACATTACAGGCCAGTCGCTTCCGAAAACTAATCGCTTAATTCCAAATTGAGAAAAAATAAAATCCAAAGTTTCAAAAATTGATTTTTCATCAATCACATTCCAATTTCCTTGAGTTAAAAGTCCGGAAACTTTGCAATACATATTAGGATTTTGGGCAAGTTCTGAGATATTTAATTTCCAGTCTTTTAAATAATTGGTTTTCAAATCCGGTTTTCCGCAATGATCCAAAATGAAAGGTTGATTTGGTAGTTTTTCAGAAAGTTTTACTGCATCAGAAAGCTGATTTTGTCTCAATAAAATATCGAAAGTATAATCATATTGATGAAGTGTAGAAATCCCATCGAGTATATTTCTTTGTAATAAGAAACCAGTTTCTTCTCCTTCTGCAATATGCCTAAAACCTTTGATGAGTTTTTCTGACTGATAATTTTGAAGTGATTCTTCAAGTCTTTCAGAAGTCAAATCAATCCAGCCGATAATACCTTTAATAAAAGGATTTTCTTTAGCCAAATTCACCAAAAAATTTGTTTCTTCATCACTTTGATCAGCTTGAACTGCGACACAACCTTCAATTTGATTTTCATTTAAATAAAACGAAAAATCTTCCGGCAGAAAGTCTCTTCGGATCGCTGTCATATCTTTTGTAATCCAAGCATCTCGAACCGGATCAAATTTCCAAAAATGTACGTGAGAATCAATAATCATTTGATTTACTATTTGTTTAAATAAAATGCAGAAGAGTAATTTGACAAGTATATTTACCGCAAAAGATTCAAAAGAAATGGTTAACAAAAAATAGAAACTCAAAAGTTTACAAAATGAACAACCTTCTCAATCGTTTTGCTAACTTTTAATTCACTAAAAGCATGAGAAAATCTTTTGATGCTTTTGCGGCTAAAAAAATATCATGTGCTCAAAAATTTATAATGAAAATACTTTATCCATCAATTTCCATTTTTCTCCTGGCTTAGAATTAGGCAACTGCTGTTGAAATTTCGACATTAATCTTTCCCATTCCTGAACTTTCGGATTGTTGTTATCGGCTTCATTTTTACCTTCAAAAGAAAAATTTTCATCAACTTCAATAATCATCAACAATCGATTTAGAATCCTATAAATTTCCATATTTATAATTCCGGAATCCAAAATACTTTGCTTGATTTCAGGCCAAACATTTTGATGATATTTTTCGTATTCGGCAATCAATTCAGGATCATCGACCATATCAAGAGCTAGACAATATTTTTTCATTCTCCGTATGCTTTTACGTTCTGAGTACTGCTTCCTAAACTATCAATTCCTAATTCCACCACATCACCTGGTTTCAAGTACCAAGGCTCAGGTTTTTGTCCCAAACCAACACCTGCAGGTGTTCCTGTCGTAATCACATCTCCCGGAAGCAACGTCATAAACTGACTAATGTAGCTCACCACAAAAGGGATATCGAAAATCAGATTTGAAGTATTTCCATCCTGTAAAATTTCTCCGTTTACCTTCAGCCATAAACGCAGATTATGAACATCTTCAATTTCATCAGGCGTCGCAATGAAAGGTCCAATCGGTGCAAAAGTATCGCAGCTTTTTCCTTTTACCCATTGTCCGTTTCTTTCCAACTGAAATTCTCTTTCACTGTAATCATTATGCAAAACGTATCCTGCAACGTGTTCGAGAGCAATTTCCTCAGAAATATAACTTGCTTTTTTTCCGATAACGATGGCTAATTCTACTTCCCAGTCGGTTTTTACACTGTTTTTAGGAATAATTAAATCATCATTTGGGCCAACAATTGCCGTGGTCGCCTTAAAAAACAAGATAGGTTCCTGCGGAATCGGAGCATTGGTTTCTGCAGCGTGATCTTTATAATTAAGCCCTACACAGATGATTTTTGATGGTCTTGCTAAAGGTGCACCTAGTCTTTCATCGGCAGAAATTTCAGGTAGATTTTGCGTGTTTATTTCAGATTTTAAATTTTCAATAGCGTCACCGGAAAAAAAGTTTTCATCATAATCTTTTACCAGATGGGATACGTCGTATCTTTTATCGTTAATTATAACTCCCGGTTTTTCATGTCCCGGTTTTCCGAATTTTATTAATTTCATTTTTAAATTTTATTGTTTTGAATGTTTAATTTTAACGCAAAGGGCGCTATGTTTTTTTTGCTCTTTTTCTGCATATTTTCGTTCGCAAAGGCGTTTCACTCAGCTAAGGCTTTGTTATCATTTGCTGAACGAAGCGCCTTTGCGAAGGATTTTTTTTTATCAGTTTTATTTATAATCTTTGCGAACATTGAGTTAAAGAAAATAATTCGTAAGTTATTTTTTAATTGTTCAAAGTCGTAAAACCACCATCAATAGGATAATCTACACCTGTAATGAATGACGCTTCATCACTGCATAAATACAAGGCTAAAGAAGCAACTTCCTCAGGTTGAGCCATTCTCCCAATCGGTTGGGTTTTGGATAATTTTTCAAACATTTCTTCAATATTATCAGGATAATTTTTCTGTAAAAATCCATCTACAAAAGGTGTATGAACTCGTGCTGGAGAAATAGAATTACAACGGATGTTTTCATTGATATAATCTTTGGCAACGCTCATGGTCATTGCTTTTACAGCACCTTTTGCTGTACTGTAAGCAAAACGGTCAGGAATTCCGACCAATGCAGCAATAGAGGCCATATTAATGATCACACCGCCATCTGATTTTCTAATCTGCGGAATACCGGCAAATAAGCAATTATAAACTCCTTTAATATTGACATTATAAATTCTGTCAAAATCTTCTTCTGAAGTCGTATCTGCTTTTCCGATGTGGGCAATTCCGGCATTATTGACAAGAATATTGATTGCGCCAATTTTTTCGAAAACTTCCAAAACATCCTTCTGTTTTGAAACATCACAGGCATAAACTTTCGCATTTCCTCCGGAAGATTGAATTTTTTCAAGAGTTTCCTGTCCGTTTTGTTCTGTGATTTCTAGAATATGAACTTCTGCACCATTAGCTGCAAGCTGAACTGCAATGGCTTGTCCTATTCCGCTTCCTCCTCCTGTTACAACTGCTTTTTTATTTTTTAATGAAAACATTTTTTATTTAATTAAAGATTAAAAAATTAACTTTTTAAAGACTAACCCCTCTTTTCCAAGGGATAAAATCATCTTGATTTAAAACAACAGCTTTAGGAATAATGTTTCCACTGGCTACTTCGATGCAGAAATCCAAAATATCTTCACCCATTTCCTGAATGGTTTTCTCACCTCGAACAACAGCACCTGTATCGATATCGATAATATCAGACATTTTCGTTGCTAAAGCTGTATTAGTAGATATTTTAATGACCGGACAAACTGGATTTCCTGTCGGAGTTCCAAGACCGGTTGTGAATAAAATTAAAGTAGCACCCGAAGCGGCTTTTCCTGTTGTTGCTTCGACATCATTTCCCGGTGTACAAACTAAGCTCAATCCTGGTTTTGTTGCTGGTTCTGTATAATCTAAAACATCAACGACAGGCGAAGAACCTCCTTTTTTCGCAGCACCTGCAGATTTTATGGCGTCAGTAATTAATCCATCCTTAATATTTCCGGGTGATGGATTCATGTAAAATCCAGAACCTACTGCATGAGCGAGTTCATCATATTCTGTCATCAGTTTGATGAATTTTTCAGCTGTTTCTTTATCTACAGATCGGTCGATTAAATCCTGTTCTGCACCACACAATTCAGGAAATTCTGCTAATAAAACTTTAGCTCCCAAAACAGAAAGAATGTCTGCAAGATGCCCAACTGCAGGGTTTGCTGAAATTCCGCTGAAACCATCGCTTCCTCCACATTTTACACCTACACAAAGTTTGCTTAGCGGTGCATCTTCACGTTCTATCTTATTGATTTCCAAAAGTCCCTTCAAAGTCTCGAAAATCGCATTTTTAATCATCGTTTCTTCACTTACAGCTTTTTGTTGTTCAAAAACAAGCAGAGGTTTATCAAAATCAGGATTTCGGTTGTATAAATCTCTTTTAAAATTATCGATTTGAAGATGTTGACAACCCAAACTTAGCAATGTTACTCCTGCAACATTGGGATGGTCTGCGTAAGATGCCAGAAGTTTGCTGAGTGTATCTGAATCCTGCCTTGTTCCGCCACAACCACCGGTGTGATTCAAAAATTTAATGCCATCTACGTTTTTAAAAACTCTTTCTTTTGAAGGAATATTGGAGGGAGAAAAATCAAGATCATCAATGTTTTCTCCTTTGGAAATCGCTTCCACCAGTTGATGAGTGTAGCTTTTATATTTTGCATCTACGGAATATCCTAATTCATTATATAAGGATTCTTTAATAATATCAAGATTACGATTTTCACAAAAAACAGTCGGAATAAAAAGCCAGTAATTTGCCGTTCCGACATCGCCATTGGAACGATGATATCCTTTAAAAGTCTTATGTAAAAATCTTGATACATCGGGTTTTGTCCAATGATAATCAATATCTCGGTAATAGTAGGGTTCGGCAGCATGTTTTGTGTTTTCCGTCGTCATCCGTGTTCCAGCTCCCAAATCGTATTGAACTTTACCTACCAAAACGCCGTACATAAATATTTCGTCACCCTGCTTCATGTCATTCATAAAGAATTTATGTTTAGCCGGGATTGCTTCTAAAGTAGTGTAAGTAGCTCCTTCGAAAATGATTTCGGCTTCTGCCGGAATGTTCTGCAAAGCAACCAAAACATTGTCTTTATTATTTATTTTTAAAATTAAATTGCTCATTTTTAGATTTAATTACAAAGAGGATTTTTTATTTCTGAATCGTAATGAAAAAAGAAATACAATGATAAAACAGAGCAAAGGAACAACATATGATAAATGAATATTTCCTGAAAAATCTGTTATTTTACTTGCAATTGGTGGTATTATTGCACCTCCGACAATCGACATAATTAATAAACTGGAAGCTGGTTTTGTTTCAGAACCGGCTCCCTCAATTCCCAAAGCGAAAATCGTTGGAAACATGATCGACATAAAAAACGTTAATGCAACAAGCGCATACAACGTTGAAATTCCTGTTCCTACAATAACCCAGATACTGAGAACAATACTGATCATACTGTAAATTCTCAGTAATTTCTGTGGTGAAATATATTTCATAAAAAAAGTTCCCGCAAAACGCCCTATCATAAACAATAATCCCGCAACTCCGGCATAATATTTTGCCTCCTGACCTTTCATATTAATAGCATCTTCAGCAAAAATCAAAAGAAAGCTGAAAACATAAATTTGCGCTCCGATATAAAAAAACTGAGCTAAAACTCCCCATCCGACATTTTTTACGCCTAAAACCTGAAGAAAATTCTTTGTTGATTTTTCTTTACTTTCGGTTACTTCCGGTAATTTGATGAATAAAAATAAAATCATTACCAGAAGAAGAACTAATCCTAAAATTATATAAGGACCTTTTACCAGTGATGTTTCTGCGTGAATGTAGGTTAATTTTGCTGCTTCACTAAGTGTGGCAAGCTCTTTCTGTGACTTCGGTTCTTCCCCCAAAATAAAAATTCCGCCGATAATTGGAGCAACAGAAGCCGCTAATCCATTAAAAGACTGTGCAAAGTTTAATCTTTGGGTTGCCTTTTCAGGTTCGCCCAAAACAGTTATGTAAGGATTGGCAGCAGTTTCTAAAATGGCAAGTCCGCAAGATAAAACAAAGAGGGCACCGAGAAAGAAAGGATAACTAATTGTATTGGCAGCAGGAACAAAAAGAAAACAACCTACTGCAAAAAAGAATAAACCTACTAAAATTCCGGTTTTGTAACCATACTTCTGAATAATCATTCCGGCAGGAATTGCCAGTAAAAAATAGGCTGCAAAAACAGATGAGTCGACCAAGGAAGCCTGAAAATGATTCAGTTGGAAGGCACTTCTCAAGTGTTTAATCAAGATCGGATCAAGATTATGGATAAATCCCCAAAAGAAAAATAAACTTGTAATAAGAATAAGTGGCAGACCATAATTCTTTTTTTTTGACACATTTTCGGTGTGGGTATTATTCATTGATCCGGCTATTTAATAAGTTACTGTTTAATTTTTAGCTTAATTTAAAAGTTAATCGATTGCTTAATGTAATTTTAAACATCATACATCCAAATTATTCTTCAATATTTAAACATTTTTATGATTTTTTAAAAATATGAAAATTTTATATAAAAAAAATTAAGCGTGCAGGATAGTACAAGACAGTACAATTATTCTTTAAATCTGGAAATTATTGTTATTGGATTTTATAAGTCATATTTCTTAATTAATATTTTAATAATATTTCTAAAAACATTTTCTATAAAAAAGGAAATTGCAAAAGTGTTTTTGTATTTAGATTGGTGTAATTAAAAAAATGAACTTAAATTATGAACATGAATTTTCATTGTTATTATGAAATTTTATAAAAAAACTGTCTACATAAAGAGTCTAAAAACGTCATTTATACAATAATGAAGAATTTATATTATAGATTTGTTAAAATTTATTAAATAAAATTAAAATGAATTTGTTTAAACCGAGAAATTATATTTATTTTAGTGCTTTAAAAATTTCTCATGAAAAGATATAATTTATTAATTGTACTATTACTACTTATTTTTAACATTACTACAGCTCAAAAGAAAGGTACTCCGGCAGCGGATTTCAGTGCAGTAGGTGAAGCTAAAACTAAAATCCAAAATACAGTTCCTCTAGTTATCAAACATTTGCAGGAAATCAGTGAAAAGGAAGGTGATCCGAATATTCTGTCTAACGGTAAAACTGCTTTATCAAGAGAATACGGAAAAGTGGAACTGGAATGGCGTCTTTACAGAGGAAATATGAATAACTGTATTCTGAACAACTCTTCTAAGAAGGCTAAAAAATGTATGGAATATCATACTTCAATGTTTAGAGGTACTTTAATCAACTACAACAACTATATCACAAATCTTACAAGAAAGAACGGATATCTAGGTGTAGAAGGTGACACGAAATTTGAATTCAACCCTTCTGAAATCACTACAAAACTTAGCGAATCTTATTTCAACGGAAGTGATGCAGCAAACAGAATGAAAGGAAATCAGAAAAAGGATTTTCTTGGTCAGACAATGGCTGATGATAATGCTCTTACGCCTTACAATCAATTGGCTCAATAATTTATTTTAATTAAATGATATTAAATCCCGCTTTTTTAAGTGGGATTTTTTTATGTTTAAATTAATATGATAATTTTTCAAAAAAAATCAATTCAATTTGTCCAAAAACAAAAATCCGATTGTCATTAAGATAGAAACAAGAAAAAATAAAATCTTATGACACCAAGAATTAATCTATTCGAAAAAGGAAAAAAAGCAATAACTCCAATCTTTGGAATTGTTCAGTATTTAAAACATTCTTCAATCGACAGACAACTAATGGAATTGATCAATTTCAGGATCTCACAGATCAACCAATGTGCTTACTGTCTTGATATGCATTCAAAAGAACTTCGTGCAATGGGAGAAACAGAGCAACGTCTTTACGGATTGAGCGCCTGGAAAGAAACTCCTTATTTCACAGACAGGGAAAGAGCGGCTTTGGAATATGCGGAAGCTGTAAATAGTCTTCATGTTTCCGATGAAGTTTATGAAAATACAAAAATCCAATTTTCGGAAGAGGAAATTATTGATTTAACCTTAGTTGTAAATACTATTAATATCTGGAATAGGTTCAACATCGCTTTCCAACAGATTCCGGGAGATTATCAGGTAGGAATGTTCGGATAAAATATTACGAAATTTAAAATCGATTTAATAAAAGAGAATCATATTATATTATGGTTCTCTTTTCATATTGATGTTTAAATAATGGCATAATAGATGTTTATAAAATTTAAAATCAATAAAATGAGCACATTAAAAAAAGGAGATATGGTAAAATGGAGATTCAGTAATGGAGAAACTCATGGAATCATTACAAAAATCCATACAAAAGATTTTATTTTCATGAATAGACAACGCCGTGCTTCAGAAGAAAATCCTCAATATGAAGTGATGAGTGAAAAAACAGGGAAAACTGCCGTTCATAAAGCTTCTGCTTTGAAAAAGATGTTAAAAAAAATTGCCACAGATAATTGTGGCAAAAAGTAATCCGTTAAAAATTATGATTATTTTATTTTATCATAAATAAATTTTGTGACAATAGCTCCAAACAAATAATAAGCAACAGTCATTACTTTCTTTTCGGTGGTTCCTGCAACAGGATCATCATCCAGTCCCATTTTCTCAGGTAACACTATCGCTCCCAATCCCATCGCAACTCCTGAAACGATATTGAAATTGGTTGTCGCAGTTGCAGCATAATACATTCCGTTACTTATTACATCTCCCGCGAGTGTTGCAGCATACAACTGATCATGATCTGTAATCTTAGCGTCAACTTTATCCAATGCTTTGTTTAAAGCTTCTTCTCCCACTTTATTAATTTGTGGAACATTGTCAAAATTTTTCCTGATGGTTTCATGCAAGAGATTAAGCGCAATTGCTCCGCCTAGTCCTGCGAGAATTTTCTTGTACATACTATTATGATTTAATGGTGTTATATAAAGTATATCTACATAAATTAAGCCATTAAAAAATAATACATTTAATTCACGATATAGAGAAATAAAAAAGAGTATCACAAAAATTGTAATACTCTTTAAAATAGTAGCGGGAACCGGACTCGAACCGATGACCTTCGGGTTATGAGCCCGACGAGCTACCTACTGCTCCATCCCGCGGTATATTTTTTAAAACGTTACCGACAAAAACGTTTAATTAGTAGCGGGAACCGGACTCGAACCGATGACCTTCGGGTTATGAGCCCGACGAGCTACCTACTGCTCCATCCCGCGGTGTATTTTTAGAGTGTTTACCGAAAACACTTAGCTTAGTAGCGGGAACCGGACTCGAACCGATGACCTTCGGGTTATGAGCCCGACGAGCTACCTACTGCTCCATCCCGCGGTATATTTTTTAAAACGTTACCGACAAAAACGTTTAATTAGTAGCGGGAACCGGACTCGAACCGATGACCTTCGGGTTATGAGCCCGACGAGCTACCTACTGCTCCATCCCGCGATATTGGATTGCAAATGTACGACTTTTTTTTAATAATCCTAATTTTTCTTTTAAATAAAGGACTTTTATGAAAACTATTTTAATATTCGTATCTTTGAACTATGGCAAAAATATTAAAAATTTACCCGGACAACCCTCAGGAAAACCTTATCAATGAGGTTATTAAAACCCTGAATAATGGCGGACTTATTATCTATCCTTCCGATACAGTTTATGCATTAGGCTGTAATATTTTTGATATTAAAGCTATGGAGAAGCTGGCTCAGATCAAAAAAATCAAACTGGAAAAGGCTCAATTCTCTATTATCTGCAATGATTTAAGCCACCTTTCGGACTTTACAAGACCTATTGATACATCAATCTTCAGATTTTTGAAAAGCCATCTTCCCGGTCCTTTTACTTTCATTCTTGATGCCAACAAAAGTGTCCCTTTAGCTTATAAAGGTCATAAAACTATCGGTATTCGTGTTCCGGATCATCCGATTCCGCAACTGATCGTTGAAAAATTAGGACATCCGATCGCTTCTACTTCCATTAAAGATGATGATGAAGTTCTGGAATATTCTACAGATCCTGAATTGATTGCCGAAAAATACGACCATTTGGTGGATATCGTCATTGATTCCGGATATGGAGATAATGTCGCTTCTACTATCGTTGATCTTACTTCCGGAGAACCTGAAGTAATCAGACAGGGAAAAGGTGATATTTAATTTCAACTGTAAACAATAATTAAAATTTTACGTTGATTTTATGAGTCTGAACGGAAAATATTCTTTAGGAATTCTGCTCACTTTTGTGCTTTTGGCTTTGGTAATGTTGTATGTTTTTCCTTTTATTAATGAAATAATAGGAACTACAAATATTACGGCTGAGAAATTTTTCTATTCCAGAATTGCTATTTGGTTGGTTTTAATCATCACATTTCTTTATAGTTTTTTCATTGAAAAACAATCTTTTTTACTTTGGAAAGACAAAAAATATCCAATTACCTTTTACTTTACAGCGGTAATATGTCTGTATTTTATCTGTTTAATTGGAGGAAGTTTTTTAAATGTCTTAGTCAAAATTTTAACTCACGAAAAGTTCAGTGAAAAAATGACTCAGCTTTCGTCTATTTTTAAAAACAATTATTTATTAATTATCTTTACATGCTTAACGGCAGGTGTTGTTGAAGAACTTCTCATGCGTGGTTATGTCCAAGCGAGAATTGAAAGGATTTACAATAATCAATACTTTGGAATCTTTATTTCTGCTATTCTTTTTGGAATCCTTCACAGCACTTACGGAACGATTGGTCAGGTTCTCGTACCTTTCTTTATCGGTGTCGTTTTTGCGCTGTTTTATAAACTTTATTCAAACATTAAGATATTGATTATCTGTCATTTCATGTATGATTTCGTATCACTCATAGTAATGAACCTTATTGATATCAAACATTTATCTGCATTTTAATATTATGAAAATAGTAACGTCTCCTGCTAAATTAATGAACACAGAAAATTCAACGGATCTGTTGAAATCTACCACTCCGAAATTCATTGAACAGGCAGAATTTATACACTCTTATTTAAAAGAAAAATCTCCAAAATATCTTTCCGAATTAATGGAAATTTCGCCAAAACTGGCTGATGAAAACTGGGAAAGAAACCAAAAATGGAAAGCAAAACCAACAGTAAAAGAATCTGCTCCGGCAATGTTTGCTTTTACAGGTGAAGTTTACAGAGGACTGGATGCCAAAACTTTAGACAAAAATGCGGTAGATTATTTACAAAAGAATTACAGAATGCTTTCAGGATTGTACGGTTTGTTGAAACCTTCCGATAAAGTAATGCTTTACAGACTGGAAATGGGAAGACCCTTCCAGTTCGATGAATACAAGAATCTATATGAATTTTGGAGAGAAAGAATCACGGAACAGCTAAATTCTGAAATGAAAAAGAACGAAATTCTCTTAAATTTAGGAAGTAACGAATATTTTAAAGCTGTCGACCGCAAAAAATTGAATCATAAAGTTATTGATTTTGATTTTTATGAATTAAAAGAAGGAAAACTTAAGACGATTGTAGTTTACACAAAACACGCAAGAGGTTTAGTGGTAAGATTCTGCGCTGAAACCAATGCTCAGACTTTGGATGATGTGAAAGCTTTCAACTATGAAGGTTACAGAATTGATGAAGAAAAATCGACAGATACAAAACTGATTTTCACAAGATAAATGACGATTTCAGAATTTAAAAAATATTTCAAAACAGAACTTTCCGGACTGTATACAGATTCGGAAAGTGCTTTTTTGAGTTCCATTTTCGTAGAAAAAATTGTTGGCTTTGATTCTTTTCATCAAAGAAGATTTGCTGATCAGGAATTATTGATTGATGATGAAAAAAAATTACTGGAAGTTATTTCAGAATTAAAAACCAACAAACCCTATCAACATATTCTTGGCGAAACAGAATTCTACGGAATGACTTTTTTTTTAAATGAAAATGTATTGATTCCACGCCCAGAAACGGAAGAGTTACTAGAATTTGCGATTAAAAAGATTCAAAATTCAGCATTGACAATTGACAGATTAAAAATTCTCGACATTGGAACAGGAAGCGGGATTATTCCTTTAGTTTTAAAAAAACATTTTCCTAATGCTGAAATAACTTCTATTGATTTTTCTGAAAAAGCTTTGGAAGTCGCGAAAAAAAATGCGGAATTCCATCAGCTTGAAATTAATTTTATTCAGGCTGATTATCTGAATTTTGATTTAAAACAAAACTTTGACATCATTATTTCAAATCCGCCTTACATCGGAATCGAAGAAGAACAGGAAATTGAAAATTCGGTAAAAGGATTTGAACCAACAATGGCGCTCTTCTCTCCTACTTCTGATGCATTGATTTTTTACAGAAAAATTGCTGAGGATTCTAAAAAATATTTAAATGAAAATGGATTACTTTTTTTAGAAATCAATCAGAAATTAGGTTCTGAAACTTTGGAATTATATATAAATGATTTTTCTGAAGCCCAATTAATAAAGGATTTATCAGAGAATGACCGTTTTATTTTCGGAAGAAAATAATTTTTAATGGAATCGAACTTCATTAAATCAGCCACAAATATTTTCATTCGGCATTTTCAAAATCCAAATATAACCTTATTTGAATAGAATACCATTTGTGATCAAAACTGTAATTATTCTCTAAAATTTAAAATTACATTCAATTCTCATTAAATTTTTCGTAATTAAACAACTTTTTAACTCTCATATTGATTATTTGGGAAATTAAAATCAGTCATTTACATTTAGGTTATACGATTAACATATTTTCAATGAATTTCCATAAACTCTTTATAATAAAGAGTTTTCACTGTTTTTTTAAACTAATTTCACAACGAAATGATTTAAATCAAATATTTATATATATTTGTGTGTAATCGATTACACATTATTGAATTAATTTTAAACTAATTAAAAAATTATTAATCATGAAAAAAGTTCTTTCTTTTTTTGTGCTTGTCTTTGGCTGTATTTTGCTGAATGCACAAGCTACGATTACACAGGCAACCGGATGGTTGGAAACAGCTTACATAAAATGGACTCCCGTAACCGGAGCCGACAGCTATAAAGTTTACTATACAGGTGGTGGTTTTACAGATAAAATCATTGACAATCAATTAATAAGGAATTACGGAACTTACTTTCGTGCAGATATTTTGGGTTTAAGTCCTGGAAATTATACCATAAAAGTTGTTCCCGTAACGAATAATATTGATGGTACTGCGACTGTTTCAAGTTCAGTGACAGTTCTTCCGCATGACAGAAATGGTTTTGCACACAGCAACGGAAGAATTCCGGGTGCTTACAATCTGGATGGAACTCTTAAACCCAATGCGGTAGTTTTATATATTACTCAAAATAATAAAAACACCGTTTCCATGAATGTTACAGGTGCTACAGTCAATCCATGTGTCGGTTTGCAGACTATTCTGGATGGTTTTAAAAAAGGAAATGACACACGACCTTTAGACATCAGATTTATCGGAAATATTACAGATCCAAGTTATTTATTGAACGGAGATGCGGTTGTAGAAAACAAAAGTATTGCTGCAAGTTCGATCACGCTTGAAGGTGTTGGTTCGGACGCTTTAATTAACGGTTGGGGAATCAGAATTAAAAATGCAACGAATATTGAAGTCCGAAATCTTGGTTTTATGTTAACTGATGCTGCAGAAGGAGATAATTTAAGTCTGCAACAGGACAACAGTTATATTTGGGCACATAACTGCGATCTTTTTTATGGAAAACCGGGAAGTGATGCGGATCAGGTGAAAGGTGACGGCGCTTTGGACGCAAAAAAATCAACGTATATTACTTTTTCATACAATCATTTTTGGGATAATGGAAAAAGCTGTCTTTTGGGTTTAAGCGAAGGAACAACTGCAGGATTATATATCACTTATCATCACAATTGGTTCGATCATTCAGATTCCAGACATCCGAGAGTAAGATATTATTCAGCGCATGTTTATAACAATTATTACGACGGAAATTCTAAATATGGCGTAGGTTCTACGATGGGATCATCGGTTTTTGTGGAAGGAAATTATTTCAGAAATGCAAAGTATCCGATCCTTACCTCAAAACAGGGAACAGATGTAGCAAATGGAGCAACAGGAACTTTTTCAGGGGAAAATGGCGGTGTTGTAAAAGCTTTTAACAACTATATGATCGGGCAAAATGCTTTTATTCCGTATAATTCTTCAACAGCTGCAAGTCATTTTGATGCTTATGTTGCTTCCGCAAGGAATGAAGTTTTAGGAACCAATATTAAAGCTTTACAAGGAAACGGAACGTATAATAATTTTGATACAGATACGTCGTTGTACGTGAATGCTGTAGTTCCTGATTCGCCAACGGCTGCGAAAGATAATGTAACTCAATATTCGGGAAGAGTTTCCGGTGGAGATATTAACTGGGCTTTCAATAATTCAGTTGATGATACTTCTGATGCGGTAAATACAGGATTAATGGCTGTTTTACAAAATTATGCTTCATCATTAGTTTCAATACAGGGAGAAACTGCAGCTCCGGCAAGTTCTCAGACATTGTTGATTGCTTCAAATAACGATCAAACCGTAGTTACAGGAAATTCGATGGCACCGATGGTTTTCACTTGGGGCGGAACGGCAACTGATGCAACTGTGACAGGACTTCCGGCTTCAGGAATCACTTTTGTTAAAAATACAACGGCAAAAACAATTACAGTTTCAGGAACTCCGACAGCGGATGTAGATTTTACGGTAACTACAGTTGGTTCTTCAGGAACTCCGGTTTCGGGAACAGGAAGTATTTCGGTGACAGCTACAGGAACGAATCCTCAGGGAAATGAAATTCATAATTTCACAACATCGAATTTAGCCAGTTCATTTTACACATTTACTTCGGCAAATATCAATTCTACAGATGGAACGGCAACTTTTGAAGGTTTGACTTTAACTAAAAGATTAAAAATAGAATCTGCAACAGGAATCACTTATACAACTTCTGCCCCATCTTCACTGACGCTTGTATTTGATCCTACTTTCGGGGGAACAATTAAAGTTGATAATGTTTCTTACACAGCTTCTTCAGGTGTGGTGACGGTTCCAAATGTAACGGCTGGTTCACATTCTATCACAAAAGGGAGTGTGGCGAATCTTTTCTATATTAAAACTCAATATGCATCTTCGACAGTTTTAGCGACTAATGAAAGCAAAGTTTCAGAAAAATTAAAGATTTACCCAAATCCGGTTGAAACATCTTTCAATATTTCAACTTCTGACACGATTGAATTGGTAAACATCATTAATAATGCAGGTGAAATCATAAAAACAATCAGAGGGAACAATAAAAATATTAATATAAGCGAACTTATCAGCGGAATTTATTTCGTTCAGATTAAAACTGACAAAGAAATTATTAATCAGAAAATCATTAAAAAGTAAATAAAATTAGATCTCTAAACATTTTGTTTTACCGTCTCAATTTTGGGGCGGTTTTTTGTTTTCTTAAAAAAAACAAAACAGCAAAGTCTATAACATTTGCTGTTTGATATTGAATTTCTAAATTTTTGAATTTTCTGAAGATCTTTTAAATAAGGTTGATCTGAGAATGACAGATTTATTTTTAGAAGGAAATAAATTAATTGCTGATTATTTTATTTTTAATCTTAGCGTTTCATTTTCTTTTCTTAACCCTTCTATTTCCTTTTCCAGTTTATCGATGTATTTTTTTTGAGTTTCTATGAAGAAATCTGGAATATTAGAATAATTAATATTACTTCCTGCATGATCTTGAAAAGTTGAATTATCATATTGAAAAGAAATCTTTGCATTTTCAACTTTAATTTCGTCTATAGGAACTTCTAATGTTTTTGCCAACTTTTCCCATTCATCATCAAAAATTCTTACTTCTCCACGTTCTTTGCGTGAATAGTTTGAAGTATCTGTACCTAATATCTTTGCCATGTTTTCTTGAGATATACCTTTTTCTTTTCTAAGACTTTTTAATTTTTCTTGAACCATCATTATTATTTGTTTTGTACAAATATGCAAAATGTGTACATATTTTGCAAAAAAAATGCAAAAAAATTGCAAATTTTAATTCCCCACTATTGGATTTTTATTTTTAGTTTTGACTCAATCAACGTTGATAGCCTACGACAGTATTTGTATGTGCACGATGCAAATATAGGCTTAAAATTCCCACGTCAGGGATTGTATGACAAAATTAAATTTTAATCTACAAAAATTAACAAAATGAAAAAATTAGTCGGTATGAAGAAAAATTTTTCTTCATTGGAAAACAAAAAATTAAACGATCTTAAATCTATTCAAGGAGGTTTAATGGAAAGCGGTACTACAGCAATTAATTATGTAAATACAAATCAAGGAAATTGTCCTGATAAGGAAACATGGAAAGATCATAAACTTGCAAACACTTTAATAGTTGGTTGTTAAGAAGAAATTACAAGGGAGTATTTCTCCCTTGTTTATATTCTATAATATTATCTTATAGTACATGATGAAATCAGCAATACTTAAACAAAAGAAAACATTATACGTTGTATATGTAGTTCTATCAATTCTTTTTAATCTTACTTCTTGTAGAACGAAAGAATTAAATTATATCACTTATTATAATAAGGTAAATGAAATTGATAGTATCTACAGATTTAAAAAGGATACAATTAAAGTTATTAAAGAGTATAAAAAACTTTTTAACAAATATCCTCCAAGAAATCAAGAACGGATAGACGAATTTAAAACATATATTGTGCTTTCAGATAAATATCAGAAAAATTTTGGAGGCAAAAAAACTCTTTACAAATTAATTCCTTTAGTTGCTCCATATGGTGAAGAATATAAAGATTTATTTGATCTTTATAAAAAGTATGGAATTGATAGTTTACAAATAAAAAATGAAATTGTAAAATGGAAAAAAAATTTAGGTAATTATACGCCAGTTTACACAAACCTAATAAGAAAATAATTAGTATCTTTAATCTCATGAAAGGATTTATTTTTATTAAAGATTTTAGTAGTGATACATTTCAAATTAATGTTTCACAGATAAAATATATTCATAGACCTCAATATGGATTACTACAAACTGAAATTGATTTAAATGAGATTTTTACAAGAATATATTTAGATAAAGATACTATTATACTTACAAGATTAAGTGTTGACGAAGTTGAAAAATTAGTTTCTGAAAGTCAGAATTGATGAACCTTCTAATATTTCATTGATTTTTTCTAAAATCTTTTTGTTTTCAAAAAGGCTTTTTCCATTTAGTATTTTTGCTATTTTTAGAGCTGATTCATGAATATCTGAAAGAGGCTCTTGTTTAGGTTTGTTTTCCATAATATTTAAAGTTTTGATTATTTTTTAGTCAGAATTGAGAAATCTCATTTGTCACATATATAAAGACAAAGAGAACTAAATTAGTTCTCTTTGTCTTTTTTCTTAGGTTTAAAAATCAAAGTTTGTTTCATGAATTGGTCAAACTTTGATAGTTTCTGTATAAACTCTGTTTTGATTAGTGGTATTTTATCTTTGTAGATTACTTTATTTATATCCAGTATTAAGTAACCGAATTTGTCTTTAATATCATCCACGTAGAAATACTCTTCACCATCTATAATAGTGTGTCTCACTTGTTCTTGTTTAAGCTCTTCACTTATTGACATAATTCTTTATACTTAGTTCGGACATTTGAATTTGACAACAAATATCTGAATTTTTCTTGGTCTGTGACCTTTCTCAGGTTAAATCTATACACAAATTCATCAACATACTTTTGAAGATGCTTTCTTGAAACATGATTATACATCCCTGAAACACTCTTTTTGAGAATGTTCCAACTGCCTTCGATGTTGTTTGTGTGTATGTTATTATCCTGCAAACTTACATACTCTTTTTTGGAATGGTCTATGATTTTATGGTCATAGTATTTATCTAAACCTGTATATCCTAACCATTCATCGGAAATCAAGGTTGTGGTTTCTGGATTTACATATCTGCAAACTAATGGCTGAATACTGTTTTTCTTTGTATCAGGTACAACAAAAGCATTCATTTTCCCATCTCTTTGAAGCATCCCCATTACTGGTGTTTTATCCTTAAAACTACGTCCCTGAGAGTTTTTGACCTTCTTATCTTTGTGCCTATTCTTATTTTTACCACCAATAAAAGTTTCATCACATTCAACAACTCCCTCTAACTCATTGCAATTCTCAATACCAAAACAAGCTCTGATTCTTTGAAGCATAAACCAAGCTGTTGACTGTCTTACTCCAATATCTTTCCCTAACTGTATAGAGCTGATACCTTTCTTATGAGAAGTAACAAGCCAAATAGCCATGAACCATTTACGAAGACTTATTTTTGAGTTCTCGAACATAGTTCCTGTTTTGACATTGAAGTATTTGCCAGTATTCTTACATCTATACTGGTTATTTTTACATTTATAAACTTTTGAAGTTTCATCAAAGGGACTTACGGGCGCATTACTCCATTTCATAACTTCCAAATAGTCTATACAAGCCTGTTCGGTAGAAAATATTTGAGTAAGTTCAAAAACTGATTTTATGTTTACGTTGAACATGATTAATATTTATTGGTGGTAAGTTTTTACTCTTTATGATATTCTAGTTTCCTGCTCCGTTCATTATAACTTGCATTTTAGAAGACTCCATAAAGGTACTTCCAGCCTGTCTATACACCATTCGTTTACCACAAACATCAAGTGCATAAGAGCCTCTTCCCTTATCTATGATTTTGATGTTTTCAACGGGGCAACCTTGCTCAACTGATACGATTTTGATTAGTTTACTTTCTGTTGCCCCGTGTGTTGCTTTTGCTGTTGCTTCACAGCTTAATAAAATTACTGATAATGAACTGATTAATAATAAATTTTTCATAAGATAGATTTTTAAAACCTACCCAAACCCAAAGTAGAAAATTTGTAATTATAAAATAAGAAAGTGTGGGTCTGTAAACTCTTGCTTATTAATCTGTGGCTCTGGATTGCCAATACAATATAAACAAGACAACCCACACCATATAGGTGCAAGTGTCCACTGTTTATTCTGTATTGTATTAGAGAAATTTTCCAGATTTCAGATTAACAGAATAAAAGCTAACGCTTCCTTTTATCGATAAAATTTGCTACAAAGGTACAAAAACTATGCCTTTTATTGTTTATCTTAGAGGCAAAACTTTTAAATTATGGCAAAATTCATTATAAGAGTAGAACTACATAATGCTAATTATCAAGATTACGAAACTCTTCATGATTCTATGTATAAGGAAGGTTTCTCAAAAACTATACAAGATGAGTTAACTAAAGAATGGTTTAATTTACCAACAGCTGAATATTACTACGAAAATGCATTAATTGATGATTACAATATAATTATTGATAAAGTAAAAATTGCAGCAAATAAAACAAATAAAATATTTGGGATAGTTGTTACTAAAGCAATTGTTGTTAGATGGGAAGGATTGGATAAAGTAAAAAATTAATTTTTACCATTACCTCTTTTTTTCTTATTCCAATCTTTTTGCCAGGTTGTATAAACGTCTTTTTTAGGTTCCTCAACAGAAACCGTAATTGAGTCTATTTCTTCTCTTTCATGAAGGTCAGTTGGAATAATGAAGAATCCTCTACTTTTTAATTCTTCAAGCAACTCTTTGTTTGTCAATTTTGGATTTTCCATTTTGTTAAATTTTAAGATTATTAATAAAAAATAAGACTGACTCGGATTGAGTCAGTCTTTGTATTGTTTGTTTCGTTAAAGATTTACACCTTCGGTGTAAACTGGCGTATAATTACCAAATAATACACTGAAATAAAAGACGATCGGCGTCAAAAACTGAATAAAACGCACAAAAAATAATGAGTGAAATGCTATCGTAGAATCAGTGACTAAAAACAAGACTTCATCCAACCAAAAAGTCGACCACAAAAAGAGAAATATTCCAAACCAAAGATTGGCTTTTTTATTGACTTTTAATGGATTGGCAAGCTTTAGTAAAGACAACAAAACCAATGAACCATAAATAAGTACAACGATAAAATTGTTTAACTCTGATGCGTTCATTGGTTTTGATATTTTATTTAAATATATTCTATCTAATTTTTTTCTTGACAAAAATCTGATATCCTAAATAAATCAAAGGAAGGGACATTACTCCCAAATAATACATGTTATGAAATGCCAATTGAGGATGCATTACAATCGAATAAACCAATCCGAAAAAAGCACCTCCTAAATGTGCAGAATGTCCCAGGTTATCCCATTGTTTTGGATTCAGCATCATATAAACTGAATATCCGAAATATAGCGTTCCAAAGATCCATCCAGGTAAAAAGTTTACGCTAATCTCATTCGGAGCCATCGCAATTGAAGCGAAAATAATTCCGGAAACAGCGCCGGAAGCACCAATCGCAGAATACCAAGGTTGATTTTTATAGATCATTAAACTGAATAAATTTCCAATTATTAACGATCCAAAATATATTATCAGAAAACCTATATTCCCAAAAAACATCATTACTGCACCCTGAAAAAGATATAAAGACAGCATATTGAAGAACAAATGCATAAAATCTGCATGAAGAAATGCGGAAGTAATCAATCTGAAATATTCCTTTCTATTATTTATTGCAGATACACTAAATTTATATTTTTCAAATATACTTGCGTTATTCAGTCCCATATAACTAACGACACAAGTAACAGCTATTATAATTAAAACAATTGGACTCATAATTTTTTCAACATTTAATTTTCTGTATTCTCATCACTTTGAAACAAATCGCCTATTGTTCCGTCTTCATCAAATCCGGTCATTGGTTCGGGATCTTCATAAACTTCCGCTTCTTCTTCTTCCGGTTCAGGAATTGTGATGTTTATTGATTTTACTTTGAATTTAGTAAACTGGTTTCCAATTGCTTTTATACCTTTCACTGTTATAAATTCATCAATATTTACAGTTTCAGGATCGCGATCTTTACCTTTATCTTTGGCGAAAATAATTTCGGCAGTCGAACCATTCGCAACGATTACATTTTCGATAAATGATTTCGAGTTTTCCGATGGCATAAACGTCTGAACATTCGGTGTATTTTCGAATAAGAACCTCTTAATGAAGTAAATATCTTTTTCTCCGTCAAAATAAATACAGGTTACAGGCTGATTCGGTCGCCATTTTTCAAGAACCAGATATTCATCATCAAAACGGTTTCCAAGATCAAAAGAAACCAGCTTTGCTTCACCGTTTGTATTGATGGTCAGTATTTTATCATCACCTTTAAAGTTGCCTAATAAAGTTCCTCTTGCATCTGCATTCAGTCTTCTTACCGTATCATCGAACCAGATTTTTCTCGGAGCTAAAGTAGAAACTCCTTCTTCTTTCAGGTCTACTTTTTTTATCGAATATTTTGTTACTAAATTTCCTTTAGAATCACGCCCTTTAATCGCTAATTCTGAGAAATCGATATCCATTTTATTCTTTCTGATTCTCGGGTTTGGTTTTAAAAGTACACTCACCGTTTCCGCTTCACCATTTGGATTAGCCGAAAAATAAAGAGTTTCAGAGAATTTTTTGTCTGAAGCTAAAGGATAGTCTGTATTTCTTGTCACACCCGTCACAGAGAAACGTTTCATATAATAAGGTCCGTCTCTTCCTTCACGGTAGATCATGTTGTAAACCGTTCTCTTATCATTCTTTTTGAAAATTGCAACATGAAGAATATCTTTTCCGATGAAAGTTTTAGCTTCTACTTTCACTACTTTCATACTTCCGTCTTTCCTGAAAGTAATAATATCGTCGATATCTGAACAATCAAACAGATATTGATCTTTTTTCAGGGAAGTTCCAATAAAACCTTCTTCGAAATTAGCGTAAAATTTCTCATTCGCCACCGCAACTTTTGTTGCATCGATGGTATCAAAAATTCTAAGTTCAGTTTTTCTCTGTCTGTCTTTTCCGTATTTTTTCTGAATATTCAAATAATAATCAATTGCATACTGAATAAGATTTTCCAGATGATGTTTTACCTGCTCGATTTTCCCTTCAAGAGCAGCAATATTTTCTTTAAATTTATCTAAATCGAATCTCGAAATTCTCTTAATTCTGATTTCCGTTAATTTTAAAATATCCTCTTCCGTAACAGCTCTCAAAAGATGCGCTGTGTGAGGTTTTAAGCCTGCATCAATGGTTTTGATAACTTCTTCCCAAGTTTCAACTTCTTCAATATCGTGGTAAATTCTGTTTTCAATAAAAATTCTTTCCAAAGAAGAAAAATGCCAGCTTTCCTGCAATTCATGAAGTTCTATTTCAAGCTCTTTTTTGAGCAAAGAAACGGTGTGATCTGTATTTCTTCTTAAAATCTCAGAAACATTCAGAAACATTGGTTTATCACCAACAATTACGCAGGCATTTGGAGAAATTGTAACCTGACAATCCGTAAATGCATATAAAGCATCAATCGTTTTATCCGGTGAAGAATCATTAGGAAGATGAATCAGAATTTCAACCTTATCAGAAGTATTATCTTCAATTTTTTTGATTTTGATCTTTCCTTTTTCATTTGCTTTCAAGACAGAATCAATAAGATCGCTCGTTGTTTTCGAAAAAGGAAGCTCAGTGATCATCAAAGTATGCTTATCAACCTGATTGATTCTTGCTCTGGCTCTTACTTTTCCACCTCTGTGACCGTCATTATATTCAGAAACATCAAGGAAACCTGCTGTAAGAAAATCAGGAAATAATTCAAACTTTTTACCTTTTAAATGAGCAACCGAAGCATTAATCAATTCATTAAAATTATGCGGAAGAATTTTTGTAGATAAACCAACCCCGATTCCTTCAACTCCCTGCGCCAAAAGCAATGGAAATTTTACAGGTAAATCGATAGGTTCGTTATTTCTGCCGTCATAAGATTTTGCCCATTCTGTAGTTTTTGGATTAAAAACAACTTCGAGCGCAAAAGGAGTTAATCTTGCTTCAATATATCTCGCTGCCGCTGCAGAATCACCTGTATAGATGTTCCCCCAGTTTCCCTGAGTATCGATCAGAAGTTCTCTCTGCCCGATTCCTACCATCGCATCGGTAATAGAAGCATCACCGTGAGGATGATATTTCATGGTATTTCCTACGATATTGGCAACTTTGTTGTAACGTCCGTCTTCCAGCTCACGCATGGAATGCATGATTCGTCTTTGAACAGGCTTAAAGCCATCAAAAACCGACGGAATCGCCCTGTCTAAAATTACATAAGAAGCATAATCCAGAAACCAGTCTTTGTAAAGTCCTGAAACTTTTTTTAAGCTCTCACCATCATTATGCGAGTATTCTTCTGTCATCATTTATTTTTAGCTCTTTTTCTCATTATTAGCTTTCACTACTTTATTTAAGGAGAATTTTAAATCATTAATCTCTTTATTCGAAAGATATGAAATTTCATATTTCAACATTGTTGAACCGCTGTTTTTACTTGAAATTGTAATGTAAAGTCTTTTAACAAAAAAGATATTTACCACTTCAAATTTCAGCAGCTTGTACTTTGGAAATTCATCACTTAATGGCTTATGCAAAAAAGGGATGATATTCCTGTTTCTGAAATGAAGTGCTTCTCCGTCACTGTCATATTCAAAAATCTGTCTTCCGTTAAGATAAGAAAATACTACTAAAAAGACCGGAACAATGATTAATAGTGAACTTTCCCATCCTAAAATGTTAAATCTGTATTCTTCCAACAGATAAGCTCCCACACCAGCGATCAAAAACATGACCAGCAAAGTGTTTACGAAGCTGTAAACCGAAGCTTTATTACGGTTACTAAGTCTCATATTATTAGTTTGTGTTTGTGGTTTGTCTGAATTTCTCTAAAATTATAACTTTAATTAATTTTCATCTATGATTTCACTCAATACTTCTTTTTTATTAATATCCGGATCTTCAACTACCAGATTTTCAAGAATAAACACTTGTCTGTCCGGTGTATTTTTCCCCATGTAAAATTCCAATAATTGTTCTATCGTTTGATCTTTACCCAATACTACAGGTTCCAGACGAATATCTTTCCCGATAAAATGCTTGAATTCATCCGGTGAGATCTCTCCCAATCCTTTGAATCGAGTGATTTCAGGATTCTTTCCAAGCTCATTTAAAGCTTTGATTCTTTCAAGTTCTGAATAACAATATCTCGTTTCCTTTTTATTTCTTACTCTAAACAAAGGCGTCTGAAGAATATAAAGGTGACCGTTTTTGATTAAATCAGGGAAAAACTGCAAGAAGAACGTAATCATCAACAGACGAATGTGCATTCCGTCGACATCGGCATCAGTTGCGATAATAACCTGATTGTATCTAAGATCTTCTAAACTTTCCTCAATATTTAAAGCTGCCTGAAGTAAATTAAATTCTTCGTTTTCGTATACTACTTTTTTCGTTAAACCATAGCAATTCAGCGGTTTACCTTTCAAAGAAAATACAGCCTGAGTTTCTACATCTCTTGACTTTGTGATCGATCCGGATGCAGAATCTCCCTCAGTAATAAAGATCTGAGTTTCGCCCTTTCTTTCGTTTTTCTGATCGTTGTAATGCTGTCTGCAGTCACGAAGTTTTTTATTGTGAAGAGACACTTTTTTTGCTCTTTCTCTTGCCAGTTTCTGAATTCCGGAAAGTTCTTTTCTTTCCCTTTCAGAAATTAATATTTTTCTTTGGATCGCTTCTGCAACCTCAAGATTTTTATGTAAGAAATTATCTAATTTGCTTTTTAAGAAATCAATGATAAAAATTCTTACCGTCGGTCCGTTTGGTCCCATATCATTTGAGCCTAATTTTGTCTTGGTCTGAGACTCGAAAACAGGTTCTTCTACGTTAATGGAAATTGCTGCAACGATAGATTTTCTGACATCTGAAGCATCAAAATTTTTATTGAAAAACTCACGGATCGTTTTTACATATGCTTCACGAAAGGCATTCAAATGTGTTCCTCCCTGTGTTGTATTCTGTCCGTTTACGAATGAAAAATACGTTTCGGTCTGTGATTTATCAGTATGTGTAATTGCCACTTCTATATCGTTATCTTTCAGATGAATGATAGGATATAAAGTTTCATTTTCCAGCTCTTCATCCAATAAATCTTTAAGCCCGTTTTCAGAAAAGAAAGTTTCTCCGTTAAAAAGAATTTTCAAGCCCGGATTCAGATAAGAATAATTACGAAGCATTCTTTCGATATATTCTTTCCTGTATTTAAAATGAAGGAAAATCTCTCCATCCGGAATAAAAGAAATTTCGGTACCATTTCTGTCTGAAGTTTCTTTTTCGGCAAAATCTTCAGTGATTAATCCGCGTGAAAATTCTGCAATTTTCATTCTTCCGTCACGGAAGGACCGTACACGGAAATAATCTGAAAGGGCATTCACGGCTTTTGTACCGACCCCGTTCAGACCTACGGATTTTTTGAAGGCTTTACTGTCATATTTACCTCCGGTATTCATTTTTGAAACGGCATCCACTACTTTTCCAAGCGGAATTCCACGACCGAAGTCACGGATCGTAACTTTACCGTCGTCTAATTTTATTTCAATTCTTTTACCGGATTTCATCCTGAACTCATCGATCGAGTTGTCCAGGATTTCTTTTAGTAAAATATAAATACCGTCATCGGCGGAAGAACCGTCTCCCAGCTTCCCGATATACATTCCGGGACGTAAACGGATGTGTTCCTGCCAATCGAGGGTTCTGATATTATCTTCGGAATAGATTGGATTTATTTCTTGTGACATATGTAATTTCAGCAAACATACAAAAGTACGAATTTGAAAAAAATTATCCGAATCTTTTGATTCATTTTTTCTTAATATTTATTCTTAACTGTTGGATAGTTATTAATGAAACTCTATATTTACATTATTCAATGCTAAGTGAAAAAAATCAGAATTTATCTGTTTTTTGATATTAATTGAACAAAATTTAATTAATACAGCAATATTTTAATGTAAAACAATAAAAAAATCGATATGACTACAGCTCATTAAACATAATAAAAAACTGAAACCAAAACCCAAACTCACACCATGAAAACTAAATTACATGCCTGCATCATTGATGATCAAGATGATGGCAAATCTATTTCCCAACTTCTGAAAAACGAATTTCCTGAATTTGAGATCGATTTCCAGACAAGCAGTATTCAGTTTGCATCTGATTACTTAAGCAAAAACTCTCCCGACATCTTGTTTGTTGATATTCAACTTGTTGATGAAACTACGGTTGAGATTTTATCAAAATTTAGGGAAAGTCCCTCTCCTATTATTTTCATTACAGACTCCGAAAAATCTGCCATTCAGGCTATCAAAAAAGGAATTACAGATTATTTATTGAAACCCGTAAGAAATCTTGACTTTGTTCTTACCGTCAATAAAGCAATTGAAAATTTTAAGAAAAATAAAGTTTCCATTCTTAATAATTCTATTCAGAATAAAATAAACCTTCCGACTCTTCAGGGATTTAAAAGAGTAAATATTGATGAAATTATCCGTTGTGAAGCAGATTCCAATTACACTTTTATTTATTTACTGGATAAAACCAAAGTAATAGTTTCCAAAACGCTGTATGATTTTGAAAAAAACCTTTCAGAATATAATTTTTTTAGAATTCATCATAAACATTTGATCAATCTTGAACATTTAAAGGAATATATTAAAGGAAAAGGCGGACAAGTCGTAATGGCAGACAATTCCGTTCTGGATGTTTCCATACGCAAGAAGAATGAGTTTTTACATAAAATAGCTTAATAATTCACACATATTTGAAAAATATTAACACCTACTCATTTCTCCATTACAGTTAATCACTCTTCATAGGCTGATGTTTAATGCTTTGATACTTTTGGAAAACAATCAAACAATAAATATTATCATTATGAAAAAAAGTCTATTTAACGCGAAAAATTTAATCGCTGTAGCGATGATCTTCTCAACCGGAGCTGTAAATGCACAATGGTTAACTACAGGAAATGCAGGAACAACTACAGCAAGTTACGCCGGAACTACTGGTGCAACAGCATTTTATTTGAGAACAAACGGAGCAACGGCGATTCCGGGACAGGCAATTCTTAATGAGTTCGGAAGTTTTATCGTGGATGGAGACAATAACACCAACATTGTAAAAACTAAAGGAAGCATTGCTGTAGGCGCAAGTAATAATCTTGGTGCTGGTGCAGGAAGCTCACTTGTAAGCGGTTGGGGAAATAATCTTGCAGCAGCGGGAGGTGCAAACCTTATTGCAGGACAAGATAACGTTGTACTGAACAATGCAGGAAAATCTGTAGCTCTAGGTTGGAAAAACATCATTAGAAATGCTAATCAGTTTGCTATTGGTGTTGGAATTGACCTTACAAATTTTTATTCCGGAGGTTTCGGGGTTGATCTTGCAGCAACCGGCGATCGTTCTTTCGTGATCGGATCGGGAACAGGAGGAACAAAATTAACAAACAGTATTCCTCGTTCTATCATGTTTGGGATGTCTCCCACTTCTACGATGCTGATTGTAGATCAGTCTGTAGGAGTAAGAACAACTACACCAACTGCTAATTTTCATACGGTAGGAACAGTGCGTCATCAAGGGCTTCCAAGCGGATCAGGAAGAGCTTTGGTAGTTGACAATGACGGAAATGTAATGGTTGCAACAAGTACAATTACAAGACAGGCAAATAGCGAAATCGACTATCAAGGTCAGATTGATGAGCTTAAAAACGAAATCAAGGAGCTTAAAGAATTATTAAAGCAAAATAAAATGAGCGTCGATTTAAGCTCGGCTTCAAATGAACCAAAATTATATCAAAATGCACCAAATCCTGGAAGAGGAGAAACTACCATTAAATATTATCTTCCAAAAGATTCTAAAGATGCATCAATCTTAATTTATAATATTTCCGGACAATTGGTAAAAACAATTGCTTTGAGAGAAAAAGGAAACGGAAGTATCAATATTTCAGGAATTCAGGGAGGTTCGTATGTTTACAATCTAAATGTTGACGGTAAAAATATTGACACAAAAAAAATGCTGATCCAAGACTAACTTTAAGTTTTAGATAATTTAATTTCTATCTCAATTTTTTTAAAGCTGCCTTTGGGTGGCTTTTTAACGTTTATTAACAAATCGTTCACACTTACTAAAAATTCTGACACATTTACTTAATCACCTTAGTGTGAGATTGTTTTAACTGATACTTTTATTCTACAAAAAATTAAAACGGTGAAAACCAAAATCAAATGAGTATTAATTCCTAAAGTTTTTGTTGGTTTTTGATCTATAAAATCAATATAACATTATGGTAAGAATGTATTTTTTAACCCTGTATTTCTTATTAGGAACTTTTTTATTAAGTGCACAAAATCAAGCTCCGTGCAGCGATTTTAACGATTCTTCAAATCCTGCAGGAAACTGGCATACCGCTCCTTATCCCAACGGAATGGTAGGCGTCAATTTCGGAAGCCCGAATTCTTTGGATGGCTCTCAATATCTTATTTTAAATGATCTTTCAGGAAGTTCTTGGTATATTAATGATAAAGATTATATGTATTTGGGCGAAAGATTTCAGGGACAATGTCTGTATTTTGATTTCTATCTTGAAAAAGACGGTGGATATGGCGCTCCAATTCATCCAAGAATTACTCTTTCTAATGCTACTCAAAGTATTACATTCGTTGCAAATATTACAGTGACTCCCGGAAGCGGCTGGGTTCGTATAAAAGCACCGATTGCTGCCTGTACAGGCTCCACTTTACCGAGCAATTCGGATGGTACATGGACAATGGATCCAAGTATGACCTGTGCAGATTTTAATGCCGTAATGTTTGGTTCTACCACACTTTCTCTTTCTCCGGACTATACTTCAAGTCCAAGTGAAGTGGTAATGTATGATAATATCTGCGTAAAACCATGTGAAGGTTGCAACGAATGCAATTCTAACTTCAAAATCCAGATGACAACGAGTACTTCAGGAGGTTATACTGTTGGGCAGATCTTTTTAGAAAGTACCAATTCGCCAAGTTTATATAAAGTAAACTGGGGTGATGGAACTGTAGGCGATGTGATGACTTCTCATACTTATTTGAATGCAGGATCTTACAAAGTTTGTGTAACTCAATATGAGGGTGACAAACCAAAATGTACAACCTGTGTAGAAATCTGTATTCCAAAACCATTTCAAGCGGGTAAAACTGTAAACAGTACAGATTTAACTTCTCCTCTTAAAGATATTGCTGATGTTGCAAAAGGTGAAATAGGAGTTTCAAGTGAGATAAAAGATTACACTTTGGTTCCAAATCCGGCAAAAAACTATGTTGATGTACAGACAAATCTTACAAAAAGAGGAAATGTTGCCATCAAAATCATGGATGCATCAGGAAAAATATTGATTAATACTTCTGAAAATGTAGAAAATGGACGTCAAAGTATTAAGATCAATACCGAAAAATTAATACAGGGAACGTACATTGTAGAGATAAAATCTGAAAACAAAACTTCTTCACAGAAGCTTTTGATTTCAAAATAAGTGGTTGATAATGAATTCCAAAAGAAAGGCTGTCTTCTTGTAAGGCAGCTTTTTTTTGATTAAATCTATTTCAAACTAAATCTTAAAGTCTTTTTATCATTAATTGAAATTAAACATCATTTAAAACTGAATTATTTAAAGTTTATTACAAAAAAATCGAGATTCCATATTTTTCAATATATTTATGAAAACTAATAACTCACATTGCACAGATATAGTTAATGATAAAAAAATTATTTTTCTTTGTATTGAACCTCTTTTTTTCACTTTACAATTCGCAAATCCCTGGATTACTGAATTATAATGAAAATGACGGACTGAATAGTTCGTATACTTACCATTTAAGACAGGACAATAAAGGATTTATATGGATCGGAAGTGATAACGGTCTTTTTAAGTTTGACGGAAAAGAATTTAAACAGTACGGAAAAAAAGACGGACTTAAAAACATCGAGGTTATCTCCTGTGAACCGCTTCCAAACGGTGAAGTTTTCATCATTCCGTTTATGAATGATTTTGCTTATCTGAAGGATGGGAAAATTGCAAATTCCGACATTAATAAATATCTGAAAAACCAGCTTGGAACTTCAATTCCCGAAGTTCAGCGTGATGGAAATAAACTATATCTTTTCAGTACAAATAATGTAAAAAACGTATTTGTTTACGAAAATGGAAAAATAAAAAAAATTCCGGTGTCTATCGATTATGGAAAAGATTATTTTGGTTTTATAAAATTTGATCCAAAAACTAAAATTCTTTATCAAAAAAGTTTTTATACTAAAAATATACTGGCTTATCATATCATCACTCATAAAAAAACCTATATCCCGTGCGAAGTCGGAGGAAATGTCTGTCAGAAGGATGATTTTATTGTTTTATACGATAAAAAACAATGTCTAAATATTTATCAACTTTCAACGCCTTATACAATTAAAAAAATCAGAACTTATAAGTTTAAGGAAAATTATTTTTACACTTTTATAGATAAAAACTACAAATTGTGGGTGAATTTAGAAAATGGCGGAACTTTATTCTTTAATCAATCTTTGAAGGAAAAAAATCAGAGTTCAAAATCTCCGGTAAAACTTCTTGCAGACCAAGTCATTCATAATATTCTGGTGGATAAGGATGATAATGTTTGGTTTAATTCAAGAAATAACGGTCTGTTTTTTATCGCCAAAACTTTTTTTGAAAATTATATCAATCTCCCATTAAATAACAATTCCGAATATATTAAAGCTATTGAAAAAGACGGCGAAAATATTATTTTGGGATATAATAAATCTTCCGGAGCGATCTACAGAAACGGAAAATTCAAAAATATAGTCTTAGATTCCAAAAGTAAAGCAGATAATAAAGCTGTATTTGCCAAAGACAACACTTTAATATTCGGACTTTCAACCAACTACACTGTTTATGATCTTATCAGCAAAAAACAGAAAAAATTAATTTACAGTACAAAAAATTTAGTTCCTTATTCGAACGATTCTGTTCTGCTTTGTACCGGAATCGGACTTTTTACCTACAACCTAAAAAGTGGGCAGAACAACATGATTTACAATGACCGAACTTACACCGCTCTTCCCTATTCCAAAGACAGCCTATTTGCCGGAAATTTTAGTGATCTTTATAAAATCAATACAAAAAATAAAGAAAAAAAGCTGTTTCTTGAGAACTATTATTTTACTGATATAAAAAAATTAAAAGATAACCTTTATATCGGCTCTACAAATCTAAATGGAATTATTTTGTTTAATTCTTATAAAGTAGTCAGAAAGCTTACTGAAAAGAATGGTTTAATTAATAATCAGATTAAAAAGCTTACAGTTGAAAATCAAAATGTTTTTTGGGCAAGTACAAACTCCGGAATTTCGAGAATTGAGGCAAGTGGAAATAATTTTAAGATTAATAATTTCACACAGACAGACGGTCTTCCATCGAATATGGTTTCAGGCTGCGTCATAAAAAACGATTCTATTTTTATAGGAACATCCAAAGGTTTGGGAATATTTTCTATTAAAAAATTACTGACTCAGGAAAAATTCATCAATAAAAAAGTCATTATTAATTCTGTAAAAATAGGAAATAAAGAATATTTTAATCTGAATGAAAAACTAAACGGAATTTCTCCCGATGACGTAGTTTTTAATCTGAGCTTTCTTGATTACACTTCACAGGGAAAAATCAGCTACCGTTACAAAGTAGAAGGATTGAATAACGAATGGCAGATCAATAATTCTTCAAAAATTATTCTCAGTTCATTACCGCCGGGAAAATATGTTTTAAAAATTTTCGGATTGGGTTACAACGGAAAACAGTCGTACCAATCTACCGATCTGGCTTTTGAAATCCAGCCGCAGTTTTGGCAGACTTGGTGGTTCAAGTTATTACTGGCTTTAATTTCTATAGGTTTATTTATTATTATCATTAACTATTATTTTCACAAAAAAAGAAATAAAAAGCTCGAAACTTTATTTTACGAAAAGAAAATTGCAGAGCTTGAACTTCAGGCAATAAAAGCACAGATCAATCCTCATTTTATATATAACTGTCTTAATTCCATCCACTTTTTGCTGTATAAAAAGGATTATGAAGAAACCGAAAATTATCTGAATATTTTCTCGGAAATGATCCGGAAAACGCTTCATTATTCTGAGAAAACTTTCATGCCGATCTCTGAAGAAATAGAATACCTTTCTTTATATCTGAATATGGAAAAACTTCGTCTAAAAGATCAATTTGATTATAAAATCACGGTTTCTGAAAATGTAAATACAACATGGAGCATTCCATCATTACTGATACAGCCATTTGTAGAAAACTCTATAAAACATGGAATTCCGGGACTGAAAGACAGAAAAGGGCTCATTGAAATTTCGTTTGAATATTCCACTCCGCATCTTTGTATAACAATTACGGATAATGGAATCGGAATCGACAGTAATAAGGTTTCTTTATCGAAGGCAAATTCTTTTGGAGTCAAATTATCTCAAAAAAGAATTGAAACATTCAAACAGCTTTTCGAGGCTGATATTATATTAGAAATCAACAATCTTTTTGAAAAAGAAGGGAAGCAAGGAACACAAATTAAACTATACATTACACCCTATGAAAACAAAAACACAAGTATGCATCATTGATGATGAACAGGACGGCAGAGATTATATTTCACTTTTAATAAAAAATGAATTTCCTGACTTAGAAATCGTTTTTCAGGCAGCAAGCGTGGAAGAAGCTTATATTGATCTCACAAAAAATTCACCTGATATTATTTTTCTAGACATTCAATTAAATGACGGAACTGCATTTGATCTTTTATCAAAATTTAAAGAAATTTCGGCACAGATTATTTTTATTACGGCTTATGAAAACTTTGCCATTCAGGCTATAAAAAATGGGGCAACCGATTATCTTTTAAAACCTATTAAAAAGATAGATTTTGTGATTGCCGTTAATAAGGCTTTAGAAAATATCAGAAAAAATAAAGCTGCTGCAGTTAATAGTCTTACCTCAAATTCAAAAATTAGTCTGCCAACTTTTCAGGGGTTTAAAATGATAAGTATTTCTGATATTATTCGTTGTGAAGCTGATTCCAGCTATACTACTTTTTATCTTGTGAATAAAGGACAAATTATTGTTTCGAAAACTTTGGCGGATTTTGAAGACGTTTTATCGGAACATCAGTTTTTCAGAATTCATCATAAACATTTGATCAATCTGACTCATCTTCAGGAATATATCAAAGGAAAAGGCGGACAGGTAATTATGAGTGACGGTTCAGCGCTCGATGTCTCAACTCGTAAAAAAAATGATTTCCTACAAAAAATAGAAAATATAGAATAATTTTTCTCTTTACAGTTAACTTCAAAACCGCCGCATTTATTGATTCAAAAATTACACTTATTAGTTTAGGATGTTTTCTATTATATTACTTTTCTACTTTCGTCATGTTAATCAATAAATAAAATTATCATGAAAAAGTTCATTAAAAAAGAAATGACAAAACAGGAAATGAAAAGTGTGTTTGGGGGAGTACAAATAATTACGCCAAGCAGTCCTGGTTACACTCCTCCACCAGCTCCTGTAATTATTAATCCACAACCAATTGGTGGTATAGCTTATATCTATACGTTACCTCCAAATGGATTACCAAATAATGGGATGATTGTTCCGAAATAATTGGAAATTTAAAGTTTCGAAAAAATAAGAAAATATTTTCAACACATTGAAGATTAGATTATTTCATTAAAAAAGGATGGCTCGATGAGCTATCCTTTTGCTTTATTTTGGAAAATTAATTTTTATTTATCTAAAATTATTTTCACAGTTAACTCAAAAATTACTGCATTTACTGTGTAGAAAATTACACTTATTAATTTGAGATATTTTCTATATAGTTGTTTTTCTAATTTCGTCATGTTAATCATTTAATAATTAATCATGAAAAAAAGTATTTTAATTTTAGTAATCGCAATTACTATTTCTGCACTATTTTCCTCGTGCTCTAATGAAGACGTAATTCAAAATAATGAAACATTAAATGTAAAAGTATCGGCAAATAAAAATACAATTGCGGGTATAGATAAAGTCACTGTATCAGAATATGGCTTTTTAAAATTTGAATCACCAGAATCTTATGAAGAAGCAGTTAAGCAATTATCCGAAATGTCAAAAGAAGAGTTAGATAACTGGGAAAAAAGCATAGGCTTTGTTTCTTCTTATTCTTTTTATGGAATTTCAGATTTTGAAGAAAATATTCCTTATACCGAGGATATAAATGCAAATCCTGAGCTATCTATTGAAGGATTTAAAAACTCAAGCTATGTTGATCCTCTTTTATTAAGAATTATCGATCGATATGGAATTGTACAAATAGGAGATTTTATATTTAATTCCAAAATTGACGATGGATATGTTCTAGAAATAGGAAGTACAGATTTTGCAGCTAATTATAATGATTTTAAAAATGGAACATTCAAAGCTGACAAGATGAATATGCTTACAAATGAATGGGATAAAAATATTAGTGAGAATATTGACATTTTTGAATATTTAAAAACAGGTATTAAAGGACTTACTCTTATGAGTAATAAGAATATGTTTCATAATAAAGAAGTTCCCGATCGCTCTCCAACTATTGTAATTGATGGTTCTGGTACAACTTACAGAGCAGATGCAAAGGTTTCTTACCAAAAAGCCGTTTTTTACTTTAGCCTTATAGCAAAACTAAAATATCAAAGAAAAGGTTCTGGTAATTTAAGTCCATGGGTTGCAGTCTCAACTCATATGTGTTTTTTAACCAACTATAATCTAAATATGGTTACAACCTGTAAATATAAAGCAAAAAAAGACAGTGAAAAATTTCCTTCACCACCTCACCAAAACTATCAAGGTATGATTGATGATAATAAACTTGATTGGAGAGCCTATCATGGTGGAAGAAAATTAGAGAAATATGAAATGAAAGCATGGTTTGCCTATACTGATCTTAATACAGTTTCTACAGTTACTGTATATGCTTCTCTTGCTGACGGTTATTAATAAAAAAAGAAAGCTATTTAAATAAATGGCTTTCTTTTTTTTAATTTCCTTAAATTCGGTACAATAAAAAACCAACCTTTAATGATACAACTTCCTTTATCGAAGCTTTCCAACGTGGGAACTACCATTTTCAGCCAGATGACGCAGCTTGCCAATGAAAATGAAGCTATTAATTTATCTCAGGGATTTCCGGATTTTATGCCAGATTCTGAACTATTGGATCATGTAGATCATTTCATTAAAAAAGGCTTTAATCAATATGCTCCGATGGGAGGAATGATTGGTTTAAAGGAAGAAATCGCAAAAAAAATTGAAAATTCTCATCAGGCAATTTATCATCCTGATTCAGAGATTACGGTAACTGCAGGTGGAACTCAGGCTATTTTTACAGCTATTGCCACTTTTGTGAAAAAAGATGATGAGGTGATTATTTTTGAGCCGGCTTATGATTGTTACGAACCAACAGTTGAGCTTTTCGGAGGAATTGTAAAACGTTTTGAAATGAAAGCTCCGGATTATGAAATCGACTGGAATGTTATAAAAACTTTAGTTTCAGATAAAACAAAAATGATAATTCTGAACAATCCCAATAATCCTTCAGGAAAGATTTTAAAAGAAAATGACATTCAGGAATTAATTAAAATCGTTGAAGGAACATCCATTTTAATTTTAAGTGATGAAGTTTATGAAAATATTGTTTTTGATGGAAATCAACATTTAAGCATCTCCAAATATCCTGAACTGAAAAACAGAAGTCTTTTAGTAGCTTCCTTCGGGAAATTATTTCATGTTACCGGTTGGAAAATAGGATATTGTGCCGCTCCGAAATATTTGACAGATGAGTTCAGAAAAATACATCAGTTCAATGTTTTTTCCGTCAACACACCGATTCAGCTGGCTTTGGCAGAATACATGAAAAATCCGAATCATTATAATCATTTAAACCAATTCTTTCAGGAAAAAAGAGACTTTTTACGACAAGGTTTAGCCAATACGTCCTTCGAATTATTGGATTGTGAAGGAACCTACTTTCAGGCTTTGAAATATGACAAAATTTCAGATAAAAGTGATTTTGATTTTGCCAGTGAATTGACAATCAAACACAAAGTAGCAAGCGTTCCTTTTTCATCCTTCTATAAAAATAAACTGAATGAAAATGTAATTCGTTTATGTTTTGCAAAAAAACAGGAAACTTTAGAAAGAGCTCTTGAAAATTTATCTAAATTGTAATTCTAATCTTCGCTAATTTTAAATAAAAAAGAACAGTTTCATTAGAGACTGTTCTTTTTTATTTTCAGATTAATTTTATAAAAACATTCCGCCTGAAGCCTCAATTCTCTGTCCTGTAATCCAACGTGAATCTTCAGTACATAAAAATGCAACTACTCCACCAATATCATCCGGCAAACCGGCTCTTCCTAAAGCTGTGATACTTGCCACCATATCGTTCATTTCTTTTATATCTCTCACTCTTCCGCCTCCGAAATCCGTTTCTATGGCACCCGGAGCAACAACATTGGCTCTTATCTTTCTTGCTCCCAATTCTTTCGCCATGTATTTCGTTAACATTTCAACTCCCGCTTTAATAGAACCATATACAGAAGATCCTGGTAAAGCAAACCTTGCCAATCCTGAAGAAATATTTACAATCCCTCCATTATCATTAATGAACGGTAAAAACTTCTGAGTTAGAAAAAACACACCTTTAAAATGAATATCTACAACATCATCCAACTGTTCTTCCGTAACTTCTGTAATTGGAGAATATAAAGCCGTTCCTGCATTATTCACAAGGTAATCTATATTTCTGCTTCCTGTATTTTCTTCAAGATGATCTCCAACTTCTTTTATAAAGGCATCAAAACTTTTAACATCTTTTGTATCCAATTGATAAGCAATCGATTTTTGACCTAAAGCCTGAATTTCTGCAACTACTTTATCCGCTTCTTCTTTATTGCTTCTGTAAGTGATGATAACATCCAAACCTTTTTGAGCGATTTTTATAGCAGAATTTCTTCCCAATCCGCGGCTTCCGCCAGTAACTAATGCAATTTTTGTTCTTGCTTCCATTTTAATTATTTTTTTGATGAGACAAAGTTCAGACATTTTTGAGATGAATTGTTTGCTTCAATCAAACTGAAATTTGCAAAATTCAAATCACGAACGAAATTCTAAAGGAGCCAATGTTGTTTTCTTTTTAAAAAAGTTCGAAAAATGGGCAATTTCTTCAAATCCCAGAGCATAGGCAATCTCAGAAACATTCCATTTTGTTTGTTTTAATAATATTTTTGCTTCTTGAATAATTCTTTCAGCAATAATTTCTGTGGTTGTTTTTCCTGTGTTTTCTTTTAATTTTTTATTTAAATAATTCACATGAACCGCTAGTCTGTCGGCATAATCTTTCGCTGTTTTCAGTTGCAGTCTTTGATCTGAAGATTCAATAGGAAACTGTCTCTCTAACAATTCAATAAATAATGAAACCACTCTTAATGAAGCATCATTAGACGTTGATAATTTTGAAGCTGGCTGTAATTTCTGTCCATAATGAATTAACTCTAAAACATAGTTTCTAATTAAATCATATTTAAAAATATAGTCAGAATTTATCTCTTTTTTAATCTTCCCATAAAGTTGCTCAATTTCATCTGCTAATTCATCATCAATCTCAAACAAAGGAATATTTCCCGGCTGAAAAATTGGTAAATCTTCAAGTGTATTGTGGGATTTATCTTTGATAAAAAAATCTTCGGTAAAAACACAGAAACTTCCCGATTGGTTCGGATCTTCCGGAACCCAATGATACGGAACTTTCGGAGTGGCAAATAACAAAGCATTATTTTTAATCTGAATAATTTTATCAGCATATTCCGCTCTGTTTCTTCCTCTTATCAGGCTAATTTTATAATATTTCCTCCTATTATAAGGCATTTCAGAAGTTGTTCTTATTTTTTCAATAGTTTGAGCAATATCAAAAACATTAAAATGACCAATATCTTTATGAAGACCTTTCGGAAAAATAGTTTCGATGTCCGTTCCCAATTTTGCCGTCATTTCTCTGTAGAAATCATCCAGCGAAGTATATGAAGTATGTGCAATCTTTTCCATAATAAAGATTTGTAAAATTCAAATGTACGGAATAATATTATTTTACTTTAAAAATTCTATATTTCATATTAAAACAAATATAATATAAAATTTTTCTAACAAATGTGATTTATGTATAATAATTTTTCTTAACTTAGTTTTTACTAACTCACTAAAAATCAATTATTATGAAAAATCAAATCCTGAACAACGGAAAAAAATTAAACAAAAGAGAACTTCGTGTAATTACTGGAGGAAAAGAGCAATGCATCGATCCAATGACAGGGCAATGCAGAAAAATTGGAATTGGCTGTGCCGAGAAAATCTGTCAGCTTCTTCCGATTGACTAATTCATAAAGTCATTTCGACGAACAAAATTTTAGGCAAAAAACGCTCCCAAAATTCATTGGAAGCGTTTTTTATTTATAACTAACTTTAATATTTCTTATACGTTGAATCTAAAGTGCATGATGTCACCATCTTTCACGATATATTCTTTACCTTCTACAGAAAGTTTTCCGGCTTCTTTTATTTTAACTTCAGAACCATACGTCATATAATCATCAAATTTGATAACTTCTGCACGGATAAAACCTTTTTCGAAATCTGTATGAATTACTCCTGCAGCTTGAGGAGCTGTCCAACCCTGACCAATCGTCCAAGCTCTTACTTCTTTTACTCCAGCAGTGAAATAGGTCTGAAGCTTTAATAAATCATAAGCTTTTCTGATCAAACGATTTACTCCGGGCTCAGTAAGACCTAGTTCTTCAAGGAAAATTTCTCTTTCTTCGAAAGTCTCTAATTCGTTGATATCAGCCTCGATCTGAGCAGCTAAAACAACAACTTCAGCACCTTCATTCTTAGCCATTTCTTCAATTTTAGCAATCCAGTCATTTCCATTCTTGATTGAATTCTCATCAACATTACAAACGTAAAGAACAGGTTTATTTGTCAATAACTGAACCTCTCCGATTACAGACTTTGCAAAATCATCCATTGCGAATTCTCTTGCATTTTTACCGTCTTCTAAAAACTTCTGAAGATTTTGAAGTGTTTCGTATGTTAAAATATCTTCCTTCTTTCCGGATTTGATGAATTTTTTTGCTTTTTCAACTGCTTTTCCAACAGTTTCCATATCTTTTAACTGAAGTTCAATATCGATGATTTCTTTATCTCTCATTGGATCAACCGAACCTTCAACGTGAATGATATTTCCATTGTCAAAACATCTCAAAACATGAATAATCGCTTCGCACTCACGTATGTTTGCAAGAAACTGATTTCCCAATCCTTCTCCTTTGCTAGCTCCTTTTACAAGACCTGCAATATCAACGATTTCCACAACCGCCGGCAAAACTCTCTCTGGTTTTACTAATTTTTCCAATTCAAACAATCTATGATCTGGTACAGAAACTGTTCCCAAATTTGGTTCAATTGTACAGAAAGGATAGTTTGCTGACTGTGCTTTTGCGTTGCTCAGACAGTTAAAAAGAGTTGATTTACCTACATTTGGTAAGCCTACGATTCCACATTTCATATTGTAAAATTCTAGTTTAATGTTTAGTGTTCTAAGTTTTCATGAATTCAATCTCAATTTTTGAATTTAAAACCTTGAACTTTCAGCGTGCAAAGATAGTGAATTTAAAGGGAGATTCATAATAAAAAAAATCTGTCAATAATTTGACAGATTTTCAATAATTTTAAATTTACTTGTTAAGCTTTTAAGGATTCGCGCCTGTAGCATCCTGCGCTAACGGAACATCATTTGGTGCTTCCTGTAACGTTTTATCTAAAGTAAACAGAGACTCATCTGTAGCTCTGTCACCACCTGCAATTTTTAATTTGTCAATTAGATTGGACGCCAATGTTTCTTCTTCAATTTGTTCCTGGACAAACCATTGCATGAAGTTCCAAGTTGCCCAATCTTTTTCTTCTAATGCTAAATCTACAATTCTGTAAATTGCTGTCGTGTTGTCTACTTCATGCTTGAAAACTCCATCAAAACAGTCTGTCAGAGATTCTGGGTCAGCAGGAGGAGCTGGAATTGCATCTACTTTTGGTTTTCCTCCTCTATTAAGAACATATTCCATGAATTTGATAGAATGATTTCTCTCTTCCTGAGCATGTCTGTAAAGAAAATTGGCAATACCTTGATAGCCTTTATCATCTGCCCAAATTCCGTAAGATAAGAAAACGTGTGATGCATGAATTTCTTTATTCATTTGATCACTAAGTGCTTTTTCCACCGTCGCGGAAAGTCTGTTAGTATTCATAATTTTATATTTTTAGTGATTATGAATGTATTTATGCAAAAATGATTCCGAGAAGTTTTTAGTTCAATTAAATTGATCGAAAGAGATTTATAATTTATTGAAATACTTTATTTTAGATTAGTAATTTATAGTTATTCTAAACTTTTAAAACTTTTATTTTTTAATATCACTTTAAAATATATACTGTGGAATGTTCTTGCTATCAGAACTAATTTATCTATTATATCTATTATCTTTCTTAAAGTTTTTCCTAATTTATAAACTAAATTAAGTGTTGGTATCATTGAATGAGAACCTTCTTGAAATTTATTTCTTAACTTATGTATAAAAAAGTCTCAGACATGTATTTGCACGATATTTTTTATCCCTAATCTCTTTTAAAGTAAGGGTAGAATTGAGATTACTTCGCTTCGCTCAATAGGCAAAAAGAGTATAAAAGATCAACAAAATTGCTTATTGCAAAGATAATTTGCTTAGGTATAAACCAAAAAGAATGAACATACAAAACCTCATTCATTTATTTGAATGAGGTTTATACATAAAAAAAGTCTCATAGAAACTAATCTATGAGACTTTAAATAAAAACTGGCGGCGACCTACTCTCCCGCTATTCGCAGTACCATCGGCGCTGGTGGGCTTAACTTCTGTGTTCGGAATGGGAACAGGTGAGCCCCACCGCTAAAACCACCCTAAAGGTTGTATATAAGGTTCAGGTTGCAGATTATAGGTCTTAGGTAA
>NZ_BAABHX010000008.1:0-238979 GCF_039542325.1 Chryseobacterium ginsengisoli | reverse complement strand
TAGGAAATGCATGGGATAATAAGCCCGTTCAGTTTGGCTATGATGCCAATACAACTGGTGATGCCGTTAAAAAATATACTACCGTTACGACTTGGGCGAATGGTGCTACAAGTTCTGCTCTAAGCCAGTCGGTTAACTATGGAACTGCTCAGCTTTACAAAAATACAGTAACCGATGAAGACGGAAATGTTACCATCGAGTTCAAGAATGGAGAAGGACAGGTACTGCTTGTAAGAAAAGTGATCAGCGCTACAGAGAATGCAGATACGTATTATGTGTATAATGAATACAACCAGCTTGCCTTTGTCATTCCACCAAAAGCTGCTGTTGTTTCAGATCCGAATTCTGTGCTTAGCGATCTTTGCTATCAATATATATATGACGGTAGAAACCGTTTAGCAGAAAAGAAACTGCCCGGAAAAGGCTGGGAATACATGCTCTATGATAAACAGGACAGACAGGTTGGTTATCAGGATGCAAATTTAAAAGAACAAGGCAAATGGCTTTGTACAAAATATGATAAATTCGGAAGAGTGGTTTACACCTGTATGCTAACCTATGGCGAAACCCGCGCTTTCTTTCAGAATATTCTTGATACGGAGGTTAACAATCCTTCCAATAATGAACAGAGAAGTACTACAGGATTTAACAAGTCGGGAATACAGATCTATTATACAACAGCAGCCTTTCCTGCGTTGGGAGCCAATGATCCTATTCTTACGGTAAATTATTATGACACTTATCCTACAGAGACACCCGCTGTTCCGACACAGATTTTAGGACAGGATGTTTTATCTCAGGATGCTCAAAACTCTGCTACCAGTACCAAAAGTTTACCTGTAGCTTCTTATGTAAAAAACATTGAAGACGATAATTGGACGAAGAACTATACCTATTACGATAAAAAAGGAAGAACAATAGGTACATATTCTTTAAATCATCTGGGAGGTTACACCAAGATAGAAAATTTGCTGGATTTTGCAGGAGTTGTAGGAAGAACCAATACCTACCATGTAAGAAAACAGGGAGAAACCGGAGTGTTTATAACGGAAGGTTTTATATATGATGATCAGAACAGGTTATTACAGCATTATCACAAGGTAGATGATAAGCCTGAAGTTGTTTTGGCAGATAATATCTATAATGAATTATCCCAGCTTAGCAATAAAACTGTAGGAAACAATCTTCAAAGTATAGATTACACCTACAATATCAGAGGTTGGCTGACTAAGATTAATGATCCTGCAAATCTTAATGGGAAACTATTTGGGTATGAAATAAAGTATGAACAGCCACAAACAAGTTTTTGGACACCAAGATACAACGGAAATATATCTGAAATTGATTGGAAAACTTCTCAAGATGGGGTACAAAGAAGATACGTGTACATGTATGATTCTTTAAACAGGCTTACGGGAGGATATTACCAAGAACCTAATTCGTCTATTATATGGGTTGGATACTATAATGAGTACTACCAATATGATTTAAATGGAAATATTAAGCATTTAAACAGAATGAGCCAGCCACAAGCAGGAGAAATAATACCTTCACAAATTGATGATCTATCTTATATTTATTCCGGAAATAAGTTAACATCCGTATCAGATTCCTCGCAAAATCTATCTGGCTATCCTTTAGGAGGAAACATTATTTCATATGATGACAACGGAAATATGACTAACCATTTGGATAAAGGAATTTCTTCCATCCAATACAACTTCCTAAATTTACCGAAGCAGATTACTTCATCACAAGGTAATACTTCTTATATTTATAGAGCTGATGGTGGAAAAGTAAAGAAAACTTTTGGAAATAAAATAACGGATTACCTAGATGGCTTCCAATATGAAAATGCCACATTAAAGTTTTTGCCTACCTCGGAAGGATATTATAATTTTGAAAATAATAAGTATATTTACAACTATACAGACCATTTAGGAAATATACGTGTGAGTTTCTTCAATAATGGCAGCAGTGCAGAAGTTCTTGAAGAAAACAATTATTATCCTTTTGGATTGAAGCATGAAGGATATAATCCTACTGTTGGAAATCCTGCGTATACATATAGCTATAATGGAAAGGAGCTGCAGACTGAATCTGGCATGTATGATTATGGAGCGAGAATGTATATGAGTGATATTGGTAGATGGGGTGTTGTAGATCCGCTCGCGGAGAAGATGACAAGATATAGTCCTTATAATTATGCGTTTAATAATCCGATAAAGTTTACTGACCCGGATGGGAGAGAAGGAAAAGATTGGTATCAGAAAGATGGTACAATGCAATTACAATATTTCGAAGGAAGTGGAGAAAGAGAGGGATATACTAATGTGGGCGCTAATCCTACTGTATATGTAAAAGGATCTGACACGGCTTCAGCGGAACTAAATAACGATGGTTCAGCCACATTTAATGGAAAATCATATAGCAACGGAAAATCATTTAGTGTAGGTCCGAATACTATTATCACGGGAAGTAACGAAAATACTAACGATGGTTTCTGGAATAGTCCTTTAGCAAGATTTTTAGTTCCAGATAGATTTGGAGTTACTCGAGGGGCGTCATTTGGAGGGGGAGCAGAAGCTGGATTGAGTATGGGACTTGAAGTAATTACAAGAGGTAAAGATGCTGGAATTTACTTTGATCCAGGTAACAATTTAAGTCTTGGTGCTGCTTTTGGAGCGGGAGGTGAAACAGATTTATCTTTTTTTAGCAGTACTTTTACGGGTAAAGTCTCTGATATGAACCTAAATTCAGTTGTAGGAACAGAAGCATATTTAAGTGGATCTCTCGTTGATGTTGTAGGAGTCGTTGGTAAGGTTTCCGTGTCTTTTGATCCAAATCCTAATAATGGTCCAGTATCTGGAAGATGGATTACACGTTCTATAGGTGTTGCCGCAGGAGCTAAAGGTTCTGTTGGAGTAGGTGTAACCCTCTCTAATACAAGAGTGGGAATTGGTTTTGATGGGAAAGCAAGAGTAGCCGACTATACAGGTGCAGTAACTGGAAAAGGATCATATTAATATGGAATTAAATAAAAGAAATATAATTATCGTTATCATAATTATTTGTACAGGTGTATTATTTGTATTCTTTTGGAATTTAAATAAGTACAATAAATTTTACAGTTCAGAAATAACAGGTACAATTGAAAAAATAAAATCTAATAGAAAATTTGAAAACTCTAAAGTCGCTAAGTTTGTTGGAGAAAGTGACTTTAATTATACTTTTTGGATTTATGCTCCCGATAAGGATGATTTAAAAGTTGGTGACTCTATATACAAGGCAAAAAATTCTGAAGATTATCAGATTTATCGACAAGATAGTTCGGGGAACTACCATTTTTATAAAACTTTAAAAAACAAACCATAATAAAAACCCCTCGCAAAAGCGAGGGGTTTTTATTATAAAGCGTTCTGTCCTGTATTACAATTCAACAGTACTTTAAATTATATATCTAAGATAATATCTTAAAAATCTATTCTTTAATCAACTGCTCAAAAGAAGTCGACCCATCTTTCAACGTAATCTCCAAATAGTAATTTCCTGATTTCAAATTAGAAATATTAATATCTTTTCCATTCATCTTTACAGCCCTCACCTTTCTTCCTGTTGATTCGAAAATATCAATAGATTTAATTTTATCGGAATTTTTAAAGTTAATAGTTTCTTTTGCTGGATTAGGATAAAGAACTACTTTTTTGCTTTCTGCTACAACATCATTTGTTGCTAATACTGTAGCAAAAGTTCCATTTGTAACAGCCGTATTCGCAGCTCCTCCATGTGGAGATATTGATAAACCTGCGGAACTTGTAATGACACATTTCGTGGTAATACTATTTGCTGTAGCATAATTAAACTGATAATCATTAGCTCCATCCGCTGTTGTTAAATTACGTTCATAAGACATTGAAACTGTTCCTCCAGAAATTGAAGGTGCATTTACTACTGTCCAATCCTGGGTATCTGAATTATAAACCCCAATGCCCCCAAGATTTCTGTCATTAAATCCAACATCACTATATGTTAGAGCATCTGTAGGTGCTCCGGACATACCCGCATTTGCTGCACTTCTAAAAGTAAATCCAAACCATCTGTCAGAAGGTCCTGTTAAATCTAATCTAACTTTGTTTGTGGTATTGTTTAAAGTAATATTAGCCGTTACCGATCTTGTACCCACCGTACATGTCATAACTCCTGTAGATTTTAGTTGAGAAGTCCCCCAAAATCCTACAATTAATAGTAAAGAAAATAAAATTTGTTTCATATTTAATTTTTTAATAAGTTAATAATTTCTTGATTTTTAGAGAAGATAGCATATTCAAACGCTGTTTTTCCTTGCTTATCTGACAAGTTTTTGTTCGCTTTATTTTCCAGTAGCATTTTCACCAAATCTTTGTCCTGAAGCTGCACCGCATAAATTAAAGGAGTTACCCCATTACTATCTGCAAGATTGGCGTCGGCGCCATTTGCCAATAATTTATGAGTGAGTTCTTTGTTATTTTTAAAAACTGAAGCCGTAAGTGCGGAACCTTGAGCACTACCAGAATTAACATTTTTCACATTATCCATCAAAAATTTAGCCACTTCTACATTCCCTCTATAGCATGCTAAAATCAAAGGAGAAAAGCCATTTTCGTTGTTTTGATTGATAATATCCGGATTTTGCTTCATCAGTTCTTTTACTTCTGAAACCGTTCCGTTTCTTGCAACATCAAAAATCGATTTTGCTTTTCCCTGAGCTGACAAGAATGAAAAGCTCAGAAAAACACTTAATAATAAAATTAATTTTTTCATTGTTTTGAAAGAACATAATTATATTGAACATTCACACTTTCAGCAATCTTTTTAGACACCATTTTCGGAATCGTTACTTTATGATCGGCTGTTTTGGCAACAAATCCTCCTGACATATATATTTTACCATCTTTAGCATAGATTGTTGCAATTGAATTATAAGCTTTATCTACCCCATGAAAGTTTAAAGTTCCCTGAACAGTATATTTCTGAGGCGATGCAGAAAGTTTAGATTTGTCAAAATTTACAATCTTACCTGTGAAAGTTGCTTTTGGATATTTTCCGGTTTCGGCATAGCTTTCGTTGAAATGCTCTTCCATTAATTTTGTTTTAAAATGGAAATTCTTCACAACAGAAACCGATGCGAAATCTCCCGTATCAGCATTAATAATACCTACATTATTGTCGTCCTGTGCAAAGACATCTTCAAATAAAGGCACACTCGCTTCGAACGTTACTTTTCCTGTCTTAGCTACATATTTCTGAGCAAAAGCAAGATTGGTGAAAAATAACGCTACAATAAATAAAACTAGCTTTTTCATATTAATTCTTTTAATTTTCGAGAAGCCCGTCGGCTTTCCATTTTGTGATGATATTAATTTGTGTTGGTGATAAGCTTCCGCCTTGAGGCATTTTCTGAGGATCTCCGTTTGGTCTTCCTATCCTATTGATAATATTGTCGATATTATTCTTCACCTGATTATAGCTCGTCCACGGCTGAAATGAAGCCGGACCGCCCGGTGAATGACAACTGATACAATTGGCATCAATAATAGGTTTTACATCTTTGGTATAAGTGACCTGTTCCGCAACCGGAGTATTATCCGAGATTTCTTCATAGGTTCTGCTTTCACAAGCAACCAATACAACTGCCGATGAAATTAAATACATAAACTTTTTCATAATTTAAAAGACTCTATAAAGATTAAACCCAAAGAAAATCTGTCCTTTTTCCCACTTTCCGGATGCATTCGTCAAATAACCAATGTCTGAATTGAGTTGGGAATTCGTAAATAAAAGCTGGAAAACGTGTCCCCCGGTTTCTATGTCCATTCCCAAAGAGAGAGGATTTTTATAGAAACTGTGATTGTCGAAATTCACAAAATATTCCGCATTAATGGAAATTCTTTTTGAGATCTTGTAACGACCTCCCAAACCTGTCAGAAATTGATTTTTATCTTCAATTAAAGGTTCGTAAAGATTTTTGTGAACATAAGACGGCGTTAACTGTAAAGAAAAATCATCGCTGAATCTTCTCGAAATTAAAGCCTGCGTAAGGTAAGAAAGCCTGTCTCCAAACTGAAGATGCGGATAATTGTCTTTGCTGAGATCTGTATTCACAGCCAAAACATTATATCCTACAATATCAACCGGAAAATTTTCACTTTGCTTCATCAACCTGTACTTTGCACCGCTTTCAAAAGTTTTCAGATTGGTTTCTCTGGAAAGGCTTAAAGAAAGCCAATCCGTAGCACCATAAATAACACCCAACTTTGTAGAGGCATCATCCAATCCGAAAAATTCTTTGAAACCTTTGCTTACATCTCCAAAACGGTGCGCCACAACAATATACCATTCTTTTTTTGCAGGTAATTTTGTGGATTGTCCCGTAACAATCTGGAGCGCCTTGAAGGCGGGTTGTGAAGTGTCTGTGGTTTTTGTTTGAATGGTGTCAATATCTTTCAACAGGTCTTCCTGTGCGAAGGCAAAACCTGAGGCAAATATTGACAAAAATAAGAGAGTTTTTGTCATACACATTGAATTAGAATATTAGTATGACAAACTTATAGACTTATGATTGCAAAATCATGTGATAAAAGTCACCGACTATATTGTTTTTATCAATCAAATTGTTAAAATAATTAAATATAATTTATTAGTCTTGTCTAACATTTTCATTTACAGGCATTTTTATTCTTTGAATCCGTTCAAGATAGGTTTGTAATTGAATAAAATTTAACATGTTAATAGTAAAAAACAGGCTGCCTAGATAGACAGCCTGTTCTTTTTATATATTATATTTTTTTTAAGGAACTAGCGGTTTACTATTAAAAATATGACTGATTGATGATAGTTCAGGACTCAGTTGCGCTGAAGAACCTGCTGAATGACATCCAAAGCAATTGGTTCTGGAATCGCTATTCGCATTTTGAAATTGTGAATATGTTTCCATAGTGGTATTGGATAACTGGTTTGTTCCCACATGTCCAAAATTTGTTGCAGAAATATTCCATGTTGAACCTATATGAAAGTATTTTTTTCTGATATCATTTCCTATAAGTCTTGCATTAACATCATTATTACCTGCAATAACCTGAGCATTACTTCTGTCTTCAGTTAATCCTACAGCAGATGTTCCAAAACCGAAAGGTTTAGTTCGCTGAGTATCACTACCGCTTATCGTAAAAGGAGATATCGCATTAATGTCAACATCGTTCATTTGCATATGAGAAACATTAAAAGATGTTGCAGTAGCAGAAGAAAATAACCAAGCTGTACCTGTACCGAAGTTGGTATCAGCAGCTACAGATGTAATTCCGTTACTAGAATTTCTGTAACTATATGCTCTGTTAGGAGAATTATTAATATGCTCTATTGACCCCCATATCATTTCAGGATGTCCCTTTACACTTCCTACAATATGCATACCTACTAAGGCAACAGTAGCTGTTTTTGTTCCATTTCTGGTCCAGACATTTGTTGATGTTTGTGTATAATTCGGGATTGTGGCTTTCACTGTCACGTAATCCTGAGGATTAGGCAGATTGGTAGTTTCTATCCACGATGTTTTTAATTCCATAGCAAGAGAATTTGGTTCAATTATAGGAATATTTTTTGTTGCAGCGTAAGCAGTTATCGCATTCAACTCTGCCTGAGTAGTAGGAAATCTTGCTGTATTTGGTAAAACCCCATTCTTTACCATCGTTAAGAAAACAGCGTAAACATCATTTACCATTGAATTGTAATAGATAAGAGATCCATTTTTCGCCATTAAAACATCACCGGTCGCTTGTCCCTGATCCGCGATAACAATGGTAATAACACCACCTATTCTGGCAATAAATACATCTTTTTGTAAATCAGTTTTAAACTGTTGTACAGTAGTATTCTCATTTAATGGTTTTGAATAAATAAGTCTTGGCTCATTAACTATCTGAGCACTAATATCATAAAAAACAGCTTTTCCATTAACTATTTTAACATATTTTATTTCCTTTTTATTATTCCCATCCATTACCAATTTATTACCATTACTGGAAATCGGAGCTTTATCTAGATCAAAGATTTTTTTTGTTTCTTTTTCAAAAATTACCGGTAACCCATTTTCTCCATTTGATGTTCCTTTGATATCAAAGGTCATATCAGTACCTACATCTAAACTTTTTAATGATTGTCCAGAACTATTAGAAGACTTTAAGAAAAATGGTCTACATGTATGCTTTTTTAAAGTTCTTAAACCTGTAACAGGATCTGCAGCAGTTACGTCATAAAATTCCGGAGAATTAAATACGAAACCATTACAGCCACCATATCCACCGGTAGACGGCGTAGGTGATAAAAGCCATAAAAACATTTGCTCTGTCCATCTATAAAAGTTCAGATTTATAAATGCATTTGCAGGATTTGAAGGATGTAATGGTACCGGATTAGCCGCAGCATCATTAAAAGCTAAACCATCAGCAGGCTTTACAAACACATTCTCAACAGGTGTTACTCCAGTTGGCAGCCAAGTATCAAATTCGGATTGAGGAACTATATTTCCTGTATCCATTGCATTTGATGGCATAATAGTACTTTTGAATCCCTGATAGATATCAGAAGTCTTTACAAAGTTATATGTTAATAAAATAGCAGAAGCAAAAGAAATTGTTAATAATATCTTTTTCATAATATTCAAGGTTATTAGTTATAGATTAGTTTTTAATTAGCTGGTGCATGGTAGATTGTTTACCGTCGTATATTTTTACATAATATATTCCGGGAAGCTGATTGCTTAAATCAATAAAGGTATCTTTTGATATCTTATCCATTTTAATAACTCTATTTCCTCTTATATCAAAAACTTCGCAATTCAAACTACCGGAATCCGACGTAATCTGGAATACCCCTTTTGTAGGATTTGGGTATAATACATTCGTGTTACGGCTTAAATTTTGAATATTATCTTTTGCTTTAAATATCATCACCTCATCCAAAACAATCGGATTGGCGCTCTCTGTTTTGTATTGAGTTGAAATAAATCTTACAGCGGACTTATTACTTTTAGAATAATCAGTTAAAGGAATTCTTATTTTTTTCTGTCCGTTATTTTTATTGGCACCGAGAGTTAAAACATTTCGCCATTTTCCGTTTTCCTCAAGAATTTCAACGGATAAAGTGTTATCTGTTCCGTTTTCCTTTTTCTTTTGTAAATACAGGAATTCCAATACTACATTCCCATTTGATAAATCAATAGGTTGAGTACTTAATGATGTTGAAACGGGATGCGTTGCCAAACCATTAAAAAAAACAGCACTGTTTTTACCTTTTAATGGAGACTCAACTCCTATTGCAGAAATTCCAAAATCGATCCAGGTTGTTTCCTGATCAATAAAGTCTTGGGTAAATTTACCTGGAAATCCCCTTTCGAAGTTTTCTTCAAAAATAATTTCCTGTGCATCTAAAAGTGAAAAAGATGCCATGATAGTTAATAAGATAGTTTTTTTCATGATATATTAGTTTTTAAATATATTTAATATTTAATTGATGGTATCACAAACATATAGACTTATTTATTCATAACTGTGTGATAAATGTCACTTATTATATTGTTTTTATCAATTAAATTTAAAAAATACCTAAAACTTTATAAATCAAAATTTCTTAACCAGCTCATTTATACTTATACCTTCTTTCTTCTGAACAAGCTCCCCTTCGTTTTCCATTTTTTTCAATACTCTACTGATAACTTCACGGGAAGTTCCCAAATGACTGGCAATTTCTCTGTGTGTAAGTTTAATCGGATTGTTTCCTGTGATCGAAATCTGTTGTCTAACATAGTTTAAAACTCTTTTATCAAGCCTGTGAAAAACAGCATCATTTACCATATTCATGATATCGGAGAATCTTTTTTCATATTCACTATAAAAAAGTCTGTTGATTTGTGGGAATTTAATCAGCCATTCATGAACTACAGAAACCGGAATTAACATCACCTCTGAATCTTCTTCTGCAACAGCATAAATCCTACTCACATAATCTGTAAAAATTGACGAAAACGTCATCATACAGCTATCATTTTCCCGAATGTAATAGTAAATAAGCTCTCTTCCGTCATTTAATGTAAAAACTCTGATCGAGCCTTTTATTAAAAATGGAACAAATTTATTTTTCTGCCCTTCCCTTACAATTTCAGTTTTTGCTTTAATATCAGTGATTATGGCATGTCTATTAAGTTCATTTGAAAAATCGGCACCCAAAAAGCCGAATTTATTAAGAATAAATTGATTATTTATCATATCGTTATATCATATCTAAAAACAAAGATATAAAATTGGGGAATTCTTATGGAGAATTTTTAATTATTAAATATATATTAATGATAAGGATAGATTTTTAGATTAATTTGAATGCTTAATAATAATTAATACCGTCTTGATAAATGCTATATGTCTTAACACACCAATTTTAGTTCTGTTAATTTTTATTTTGGCTTCATTAAAATTTAAGACAAAAAAAATGCTTCAACCGAAATTGAAGCATCTTATGTATGTTTAAGAAAATCTTAAGCTTGTACGTTGTTACCTCCTAATACGAAAGGCTCAACTTCTTTGATTTCTCCGAATTGCTGCTCGTAGTTTGTAATGTTTTGTTGAAGAGCAGAAAGTACTCTCTTAGCGTGAAGAGGAGCAAGAATGATTCTTGATCTTACTTTAGCTTGTTGTACTCCAGGCATTAATTGGATGAAATCTACAACGAATTCAGATGGAGAGTGGTTTACTAAAGCTAAGTTTGCATAAACTCCAGCAGCTACCATTTCGTTTAATTCGATGTTGATGTTTCCGTCTTGCGGATTTTGATTGTTGTCCATTGTTATAAAATATTTTTTTTATTCGAAATTTTGAGGTTGTGAAAATATAAAAATAAATCCAAACCTCAAATTTCCGAATCATTAATTTTAGTTAAGATCTTCGAATTCTTTCTTAGAACCTACGATCACATTCTGATATTCTTTAAGACCTGTACCTGCAGGAATTCTGTGTCCTACAATTACATTTTCCTTAAGACCGTTCAGATCATCTACTTTACCAGCTACTGCAGCTTCATTAAGAACCTTAGTAGTTTCCTGGAATGATGCAGCAGACATGAATGATTTAGTCTGAAGAGCCGCTCTTGTAATACCTTGAAGTACAGGCGTTGCTGTTGCAGGTAAAGCTTCTCTTACTTCAACTAAAGCCTGATCTTCACGCTTCAATTTAGAGTTTTCGTCTCTTAATTCTCTTGCAGTGATCATCTGACCTGGCTGGAATACTTTAGAATCACCAGCTTCTACAACTACTTTAAGTCCGAATACTCTGTTGTTTTCTTCCAAGAAGTCATACTTGTGCTCAAGAGCTCCTTCAAGGAACTGAGTATCACCTCCATCAACGATAGATACTTTTGTCATCATCTGTCTTACGATGATTTCGAAGTGCTTGTCGTCGATTTTTACCCCCTGAAGACGGTAAACTTCCTGAATTTCATTTACTAAATATTCCTGAACCGCAGTTGGTCCTTTGATTTTCAAGATATCGTCCGGAGTAACTGAACCGTCAGAAAGTGGCGAACCAGCTCTTACGAAGTCATTTTCCTGTACTAAGATCTGGTTTGATAATTTAACTAAATAAATTTTTCTTTCACCAGTTTTAGCCTCAACGATAAGTTCACGGTTACCTCTCTTGATTTTTCCGTAAGAAACTACCCCATCGATTTCTGTAACTACAGCTGGATTAGAAGGGTTTCTTGCTTCGAATAATTCGGTAACTCTCGGAAGACCTCCGGTGATATCCCCTGTTTTCGCAGCTTTTCTTGGGATCTTGATTAAAACTTTACCAGCCTTAATTTTTTCACCATCGTTTACCATTAAGTGGGCTCCTACCGGTAAGTTGTATGCTTTCTGCTCAACACCTTTAGAATCTACCACCTTCAAAGTAGGTACGGCTTTCTTATTTCTAGATTCAGAGATTACTTTCTCTTCAAATCCTGTCTGTTCGTCAATCTCCAGTTGGAATGAAATACCTTGGATAATATCCTCATATTCTACCTTACCTGCAGTTTCTGCAATAATAACCGCGTTATACGGATCCCACTTACAGATAACGTCTCCTTTTTTCACTCTATCACCTGGTTTTACAGCTAATATAGCTCCGTAAGGTACGTTGGCAATCATCAATGGAGTTCTAGATTCGTTATCAGCAACCAATCTAAATTCAGTTGTACGTGAAACGATTACTTCAGCAGTATTACCATTTTCATCTTCAGATGTAATTGTTCTTAATTCATCCAATTCAACGATACCGTCTCTTCTAGCTACAATAGATGGATTTTCTGAAACGTTTGTAGAAACCCCTCCTTGGTGGAAAGTTCTCAACGTAAGCTGAGTTCCCGGTTCCCCAATTGATTGTGCTCCGATAACCCCTACAGCTTCACCCATGTGAATCATTTTACCTGTTGCTAAGTTTCTACCGTAACATTTCGCACAGATACCTTTTTTAGCCTCACAAGTAAGTGGAGAACGTACTTCAACTGATTCTAATCCTGCTTCCTCAATTATCTTAGCTAATTGCTCAGTAATTACCTGATCAGCTTCAGCAATAATTTCATCACTTTCAGGGTCATAGATATTATGTAAAGAAACTCTACCTAAGATTCTTTCAGAGATTCTTTCAACGATCTCGTCATTTTTCTTAAGTGCAGTAACTTCTGTACCTCTTAAAGTTCCACAGTCTGTTTCTGTAACGATAACATCCTGAGCAACGTCTACCAATCTTCTCGTTAAGTAACCTGCATCGGCAGTCTTAAGAGCGGTATCCGCAAGACCCTTACGAGCACCGTGAGTAGAGATAAAGTATTCTAGGATGGAAAGACCTTCCTTAAAGTTGGCAAGGATCGGGTTTTCGATGATTTCCGCACCAGTAGAACCAGCTTTTTGCGGTTTTGCCATCAAACCTCTCATCCCCGATAACTGACGGATCTGTTCTTTAGAACCCCTCGCTCCAGAATCAAGCATCATATATACAGAATTGAATCCACCTTGGTCAACTTTCATTCTGCTCATGATCATTTCAGTTAATCCAGCGTTGGTATTTGTCCAAACGTCGATTACCTGATTATAACGTTCTGTATCGGTAATTAGACCCATGTTATAGTTAGCTCTAATTTCGTCTACAGTTTCAATAGATGAAGCAATCATTTGCTTTTTCTCAACAGGAACTACGATATCACCTAATGAGAATGAAAGACCTCCTTTGAATGCATTTGAATAACCTAAATCTTTCATTGCATCCAAGAACTTCACAGTTGTAGGGAAATCTGTATCAGCAAGTACTTTACCAATAACATTTCTTAATGATTTCTTAGTAAGAAGTTCATTAATATATCCTGACTGTTTAGGAACGATCTGGTTGAATAAGATTCTACCTACAGAAGTTTCAGTTAATTTCGTTGTGATTTCACCGTTTTCTTTAATAGGAAGTCTACATCTTACTTTAGCGTTCAATGAAACTCTACCTTCAGCATAAGCGATCTCCGCTTCTTCCGGAGAATAGAATGCTAAACCTTCCCCTAAAACTTTCTTCTCATCTGTAGAGCTTAATTCTTTAGTCATGAAATAAAGACCAAGAACCATGTCCTGAGAAGGTACCGTAATTGGAGAACCGTTTGCAGGGTTCAGGATGTTTTGAGAACCTAACATCAATAATTGAGCTTCAAGGATTGCTTCTGGTCCTAACGGTAAATGTACCGCCATCTGGTCACCATCGAAATCGGCGTTGAAGGCTGTTGTTACTAATGGGTGTAGCTGGATTGCCTTACCTTCGATCATCTTAGGTTGGAAAGCCTGAATACCTAGTCTGTGAAGCGTAGGTGCTCTGTTCAATAGAACAGGGTGACCTTTCATCACGTTTTCAAGGATATCATAAACTACTGGTTCTTTTCTATCAATAATTCTCTTTGCAGATTTTACTGTTTTTACAATCCCTCTTTCAATCAGTTTTCTGATGATAAACGGTTTGTAAAGCTCAGCTGCCATATCTTTAGGAATACCACATTCGTGAAGCTGCAAGTTTGGACCTACAACAATTACCGAACGCGCCGAGTAATCTACCCTTTTTCCTAATAAGTTCTGACGGAAACGACCTTGCTTACCTTTCAATGAATCTGAAAGTGATTTCAATGGTCTGTTTGATTCAGATTTTACAGCTGAAGATTTTCTTGTATTATCGAATAATGAATCTACTGATTCCTGAAGCATACGCTTCTCATTTCTCAAGATTACTTCCGGAGCTTTGATCTCCAATAATCTCTTCAAACGGTTGTTTCTGATAATAACTCTTCTGTAAAGGTCATTCAAATCGGAAGTAGCGAAACGTCCACCATCCAATGGAACTAATGGTCTTAATTCTGGTGGAATAACAGGAAGTACACGCATGATCATCCACTCCGGTCTGTTGATCATTCTTGTATTAGCACCTCTCAATGCTTCTACAACGTTCAATCTTTTCAGAGCTTCAGTTCTTCTTTGTTTTGAACCTTCGTTGTGAGCTTTGTGTCTCAAGTCGAAAGACAATGCATCAAGATCGATTCTTTTTAATAATTCCTCAACAGCTTCAGCACCCATTTTAGCGATGAATTTGTTTGGATCAGAATCGTCAAGATATTGGTTCTCGATAGGAAGAGTTTCCATGATATCAAGGTACTCTTCTTCTGTTAAGAACTCCATGTTTTCGAAATCAGAACCGTCTAATTTCTTAGCAATACCTTGTTGGATCACCACATATCTTTCGTAGTAAATGATCATATCTAATTTCTTAGAAGGAATTCCTAAAAGGTAACCGATTTTGTTCGGTAAAGAACGGAAATACCAAATGTGAGCGATTGGAACAACAAGGTTGATGTGTCCGATTCTCTCTCTTCTTACTTTTTTCTCCGTAACCTCTACACCACAACGGTCACAAACGATCCCTTTGTAACGAATTCTCTTGTACTTACCACAAGCACATTCGTAATCCTTTACCGGACCGAAGATTTTTTCACAGAACAACCCGTCTCTCTCAGGTTTGTGCGTTCTGTAGTTAATAGTTTCCGGCTTAAGAACCTCCCCTCTTGAGTCTTGTAAAATAGACTCCGGTGAAGCTAAACCGATGGTTATTTTATTAAATCTACTTGATTTATTTTTATTTGACATAATTTTATTTTTGATTAAAAGATTAAAGATTGAAAGCTTTTACACTTTCTCTCTTATCATCTCGGAGTTAATTAATACTTTAATTTTTAAATAATTAAATCTTAATTTACTCCTCCAATCTTACGTCTAATCCAAGACCTTGTAACTCGTGAAGTAATACATTGAATGATTCCGGAATACCTGGTTCTGGCATAGATTCACCTTTTGCAATTGCTTCATAAGTTTTTGCTCTACCAATCACGTCATCCGACTTCACAGTAAGGATTTCTCTAAGGATATTCGATGCTCCGAATGCTTCAAGAGCCCAAACCTCCATCTCCCCGAATCTCTGACCTCCGAACTGAGCTTTACCTCCTAACGGCTGCTGAGTAATCAATGAGTAAGGACCAATAGAACGTGCGTGCATTTTGTCATCAACCATGTGTCCTAATTTCAACATATAGATGATACCAACTGTCGCAGCCTGAGTAAATCTTTCTCCGGTACCACCATCGTAAAGGTGAGTGTGACCGAATTTAGGAACTCCTGCTTTCTCCGTATACTCAGTGATTTGATCAAGAGTAGCACCGTCGAAGATTGGTGTAGCGAACGTCAATCCTAATTTCTGACCAGCCCATCCAAGAACTGTTTCATAGATCTGACCGATGTTCATACGAGAAGGTACCCCAAGTGGATTCAATACGATATCTACCGGTGTTCCGTCTTCAAGGAATGGCATATCTTCTTCACGAACAATTCTCGAAACGATACCTTTGTTACCGTGACGTCCTGCCATTTTATCTCCTACGTTTAGTTTACGTTTCTTAGCGATGTAAACTTTAGCCAACTTCATGATACCTGCCGGAAGCTCATCTCCGATAGAAATTGCAAATTTCTCACGGTTTTTAACCCCTTGAATATCATTGAATTTGATTTTGTAGTTGTGAATTAATTGTTTAATTAATTCATTTTTATCGTTATCAACAGTCCAATCTGAACCGCTAACGTTTACATAATCTTCAACTGAAGTCAATAATTTATGAGTGAATTTCACACCTTTACTGATGATCTCTTCATCTAAGTCATTAGTAACTCCCTGAGAAGTTTTACCGCTGACAAGAATATTTAATTTTTCAATTAAAGTATTTCTCAACTCATCAAACTTAGCCTTGTAAGTGTTTTCAATTTCTTCAAGTTTAAGTTTTTCTTCAGTTCTTTTCTTTTTATCTTTAATGTTTCTTGAGAACAATTTTTTGTTGATAACAACACCTCTCAATGAAGAGTCTGCTTTCAATGAAGCATCCTTTACATCACCAGCTTTGTCACCGAAGATTGCTCTCAAAAGTTTTTCTTCAGGAGTTGGATCAGATTCACCTTTTGGAGTGATCTTACCGATCATAATATCTCCAGGCTTCACTTCAGCACCAATTCTGATCATACCGTTTTCGTCAAGATCTTTAGTAGCTTCTTCAGAAACGTTAGGAATATCTGCTGTAAGTTCTTCCATACCTAATTTAGTATCACGAACTTCAAGAGAATATTCATCTACGTGAATTGAAGTAAACCAATCTTCACGTACAACTTTTTCGTTGATTACGATCGCATCCTCGAAGTTGTATCCTTTCCAAGGCATGAACGCAACCACTAAGTTTCTACCAAGAGCCAATTCTCCTTTTTCAGTAGCATAACCGTCGCAAAGTACCTGTCCTTTTTCTACTACATCACCTACTCTTACGTTTGGTCTTAGTGTAATTGTTGTACTTTGGTTAGTTTTTCTAAACTTAGTCAATTTATATGTTTTAGTTGCAGACTCGAATTGTACTAAATCTTCGTCCTCACTTCTTTCATATTTAATTGTGATCTTATCAGCATCTACATATTCTACAGTACCTGCACCTTCAGCATTAATCAAGATTCTTGAGTCTCTTGCAACTTGCTGTTCCAGACCTGTTCCTACGATTGGAGCTTGTGGCTTCAACAAAGGAACTGCCTGACGCATCATGTTCGATCCCATCAATGCACGGTTCGCATCATCATGTTCCAAGAAAGGAATCAATGAAGCCGAAATACCAGAAATCTGGTTTGGTGCAACGTCGATAAGATTAACCTGAGACGGCTCAACTACCGGGTAGTCACCATCTAGTCTTGCAATAATTCTGTCTGTTAAGAAATCACCATTATCACTCAATTCAACGTTTGCCTGAGCAATTACTTTGTCTTCTTCATCTTCTGCATTTAAATAAATAGGATCTGCAGCAAGATCGATCTTACTGTTTTCTACTTTTCTATATGGAGTTTCGATGAAACCAAGTCTGTTGATTTTAGCATAAATACCTAAAGATGAAATCAAACCGATGTTTGGTCCTTCCGGAGTTTCAATCGGACAAATTCTTCCGTAGTGAGTATGGTGAACGTCACGAACCTCGAAACCTGCTCTTTCTCTTGATAAACCACCAGGTCCTAGTGCAGAAAGTCTACGCTTGTGCGTGATTTCTGATAGAGGGTTGGTTTGGTCCATGAACTGAGAAAGCTGGTTGGTACCAAAGAACGAGTTAATTACAGATGTTAAAGTTTTAGCATTAACTAGATCAAGCGGAGTAAAGATCTCGTTATCTCTAACGTTCATTCTCTCCTTAATAGTTCTAGCAATTCTTGAAAGACCGACACCAAACTGTCCTGCTAATTGCTCACCAACAGTTTTAATTCTTCTGTTTGATAAGTGGTCGATATCATCAACCTCAGCTTTAGAGTTTACAAGCTCGATCAAGTGTCTTACAATCGCAATGATATCTTCTTTTGTAAGAACCTCAGTAGTTTTAGCAATATTAAGACCTAACTTTTTGTTTAGTCTGTAACGTCCAACTTCACCAAGAGAATATCTTTGCTCAGAGAAGAATAATTTTTCAATGATTCCTCTTGCAGTTTCCTCATCTGGTGGATCTGCATTTCTCAACTGACGGTAAATATACTCTACCGCTTCTTTTTCAGAGTTAGTAGGGTCTTTTTGTAATGTATTCTGAATGATAGAGAACTCGTTGCTGTTTTCTTTGTGAATCAAGATAGATTTCACACCAGCATCCAAAATAAGATCTAAATGTTCTTTTTCAAGAATCGTTTCTCTGTCTAGGATGATTTCATTTCTTTCGATAGAAACAACTTCTCCTGTATCTTCGTCTACGAAATCCTCGAACCAAGTGTTCAATACTCTCGCAGCCAATGTTCTTCCTTCTACTTTTTTAAGGGCAGCTTTAGAAACTTTCACTTCTTCAGCAAGGTCGAAGATCTGAAGGATGTCCTTATCAGATTCATAACCGATAGCTCTTAATAGAGTTGTTAATGGTAACTTTTTCTTACGGTCGATATACGCGTACATTACGCTGTTGATATCTGTCGTAAATTCCATCCAAGACCCTTTGAAAGGGATAATTCTTGAATAATACAATTTTGTTCCGTTTGCGTGGTAAGTCTGTCCGAAGAATACACCAGGTGAACGGTGTAACTGCGTAACGATAACTCTTTCAGCACCATTGATGATGAAAGATCCACTAGGCGTCATGTAAGGAACCGGCCCCAAATATACATCCTGAACTACCGTTTGGAAATCCTCGTGTTCAGGGTCTGTACAATACAATTTAAGTCTTGCTTTAAGAGGCACTGAATACGTCAATCCTCTTTCCACACACTCATCGATTGAATAACGTGGAGAATCTACCAAATAATCTAAGAATTCCAAAACGAATTGGTTTCTAGAATCGGTAATCGGGAAATTTTCCTGGAAGGTTTTGTACAAACCTTCGTCAGTTCTGTCTTCAGGAAGAGTGTCTAATTGAAAAAACTCACTGAAAGACTCGATTTGGATATCCAAGAAGTCCGGAGTGATGATCTTTCCTTTCGCTGAAGAGAAGTTAACTCTCTGATTTCCCCTAATTGTAGGTGTTGTTTTACTCATAAAACTTTTAAGAAAGGTTAAAAAATATTTTGATTCATTAAAAAATATCAGAAAAAAGAAAATTGAGAAGGAAAAACCTAAAAAAGACCTTATAATATTGGCGCTATTAGAAACTGTCTTTAATTTTTTCTCTTGATTCTCAGAATCTTATTCCTAACTGCAACGCTGGTATATCTTTTCACAGCGTAATGCAAAATATTTTTATTACTTTTGAGGCAGAGTCGCCGCAAGATCTATACACATGAAAGCCCTTTCATTTAAATGAAAGAGGTGATATTCAATATTTTATAGATTTACAAACAATTATTCGCGCCAAAAGAGACTGCAAATTTACAAAAATTTATCAATACACACAAATAAAAACCACTTCAAAATGAAGTGGTTAAATTATTTTCAACTAAAAATTATTTTATTGTTTCCAAAATGTCCAAGCTGTACCGTTGAAAACTGCAAGCTGTTTATTGGTTGTATCATACACCATCATTCCAGGTGCAGGATTAATAATATTAAGATGCGGGCTTGCTACTTTAGGTAAAATCATAGCTCTATTTGTTGCCTCTAATACTAAAATACCCGGAGTAGAAGTCAGCGTACCGATAGCCATTTTTGCATTTGCATTTTCTGTAGCTGCATTTTGAATCAAAACTCCGTCTACACTTGTTAAAGGATCAACAGTAGTTCCCGCAGCTGCATTTATTGAAAGATCTTTCCAAGCACTTGCATATTTAATTTTTATTTTTTTATCTGCAAGATCATAGATCATTGTTCCGTTCACCACTCCAGTTACCGAAGCTGCTGAAGTTACCCAAGGTAAAATAATTCCTCGGTTTGCTGTTCCAAATTCTAAAGAAACCGATGCTGAAGAAACCGACGTTTTCCCAATAGCTACTTGTGAAAAAGCAATTTCTGAAAACACCATGAATACTATAACAAATATGTTTTTCATTTTTTATTCTTTTCAATTTTAAAATTAATTAGTAGGACACGTCTGTATATTAAAACAAGCCCAACCTCCTGCAGTACCTGTAGTATTTACCTGTAAACAATCTAATGTTGTATTGTAAACCATCATTCCTTCTACGAGATTAGCAGCTGGAATTGCTGCGATTTGTGCCGTTGTCAATCTGTTAATAACAAATCCTTTAGTCTTAGATTCCAATGCTGTCCAAGCTCCTTTTCTTACCATTGGCCAATTAGCACTACTCGCTCCTGCTCTTCCCAAAGAAGTAACGCCCTGAAGTGTATTCAAAACTGTTCCTCCTGTTGTAACAACCGGTTTATAGCAATAACATGAAGATATCAATGCATTTTGAGAATCACCAATTCCCTGTCCTTGAGTTCCCGCTATATCTGCAGCACCTCCTGCATTTACCTGATTTGGAACACCATTCGCATTTACACAACTTGCTGTTGCACATAAGTTCTGATTTGAAGCTGAAGAACCTGTACCCACACTAAGACCCGCCTGTGCATTTACCAACATACTATACGCAACATTTTCATCGCCCTCCATCGCGTCAAGACAACCATCATTATCAGAATCAAGATCCAGACGATTCGGAATACCGTCACCATCCGCATCCGCTGTACAATTTGCATTATATACACCAAATATAATTCCGTGAGGATCATTATTCCCCGTCCAAGTCATAGTTAAAGAAGCTACATCTGCAGGTACAAGGAAAAATGTATATCCTTGCGCAGTACCTAAAGGTGTATTCGTAGTAAAAACAGTACCTGAAGCTCCTGGTGTGGTAGAAACTGTACCATTTAATAAAGAATACAAATTCGTATTAAATACATTCGCATTACTTGCAACTGTAAGCGGAACAGAGAAAGTATTAGTAACAGAATTACCTTCACCTCCTAATCCAGCTATACCAATAACATATTGATATTGATTATTATTTGAACTGATTGAGTTTGCCGTAACTCCAAAATTAATATTTAAAGTTCTTGGAATTGTCCCTGTAAGATCCAGATATGTTGTTGAGAAAGAAGAAGTCTGAGATCCATTCACAGTCATCGTTGCAGTTGTCACACCAGGAGTAAATGTACTCCATGTATTTCCTGTACCTGCAGTTTTCGTAAGTGTTACTCCACCTCCAGGCAATGTAGTTCCCGGAGGAACTAAAGGAACAATCGCAGTATTTGTATTCGTTAAACTTGTCGCCGTTGCTCCAGAAACCAAAGCCATTGTTACCGTTGCAGTACAACCTTCTGCGCTATCTAATATTCCGTCGTTATCATCATCAAGGTCTACACTATTCAGAATACCGTCTCCGTCAGAATCTGCATCAATAAATGCTTGGTAAGTACATGTTGTTGTACTTCCATTCAAATCTACTGTTAATGTACGATAACCTCCTTGTCCCGTTCCATTATATACAAGCGGCACATCAATAAATGTTGAAGTAGAAGTAATCGTCGCTGAATATGCAGGATTGGTAAAATCCGTCCCTGTAACATTAATCGTATAAGTTCCCGGTGCATAAATATTTGAAATAGGAATTCTCAAAGTTCTTGTTGAAGAAGTTCCTGCCACATAAGGAGAAGTTCCCTGCAATGCGATAGATCCGCAAGTAAATGTAAATGGCTGAAAATAATCTACAGAAGCCAAATCAATATTTGATGCGCTCAAACCTGTAGCAGTATATTGTGCCAAATATTCCGAAACCCCTGTAGCAATATTTATTCTATATAATGTTACACCATCGTTACCATTTCCCGAACTTGCAAATACATAGCCATTTAGATACGCAGTTCCTCTGACGTTACCCGTATTGGTATTGGTACTAGTATCAGCATCTGTATTTCTTACTCCAACAGGTCCTGAGATCGTAGCTACCTGCGTCGCCGTTGCCGTTGTTGCACTTGTAATTGCTATACGATATAAATACCTTGTGTATGTTGTTCCTACTACATTTTGAAGAAGTGTATATACATTATTTTGATAATCATAAAATGTATCACTTGCAAAAACAGTTGAAGTTGCAGCATTCCAGATAGCATCACCTGTAATTGCCATTGGGGTCGCAGAAACAGTTGGGTATAATCTATAAAGGTTTTTTCCACTAAACCCGAAAGCCTGACCAAAATATGAACCAATTACATTATTAGTACCCAGTCCACCGATTTGGATTGGTAATGTTAAACCTGTAGCTACACCATTTTTTAATATTGGACTACTAGCCGCTGTATTAGAATTCAGAAAAACTAAAGGTCTACTTGCCTGTGTATCATCATATCCAACCGCCAAATTACTGACAGCCCCCGCATTATTTGCATTATAATAAGAAGGTGTTGTAATACCTGCCGGCAAAGCTGCGGATACAGTAGATGGTGTAGAACCTGTAATGTCGTATACAAAACCTGTTCCTGCAGAAGAAAGATAAAGTTTACTTGAACTTTGAGAAAACAAAAAAATATTCGCACCAAATATTAAAAACAAAGAGAACAAAATACTATAATTAATCTTCATTTTCTTTGAATTTGAAAATTGAACAAAAATTTTAGTTTTAATAAAATCGAATTTTCTAAATAAAAAATTAGCAAACAAATCATCCAAAAATGAAAAATTCCTAAAATTCCTTCGAAATAAATTGTGAACAAATTGTAAATTGAGGTACATAGAGAGTTTATATTAAAATTTTTAATTATATAACGTATTTATATTAAAATTTTTCGCAAAAATATTAAATTATACTTATAAAAATCACCACATGGTGTTAAATCATGTTGACAAACAAAACTTTAACACTTTTTTATTCATCAAAAAGCATTATATGTAGATTTTTTTAAACAAATAAATGATTATTAGTTAAAAATATTAATCATATTTTAAATATGCATTAATGAAAACATAGAAATATTTCTATAAACCATAAAAAAAGGTCATCCATTTCTGGATGACCTGCCCTTATTAATTTACCTCAAAATTACTTCACTATAATTTTAAAAGATTTCGAAGTCGATTTTGTATCAATCTTTATCAAATACATTCCTGAAGGTATTGAAGAAGTGTTGATTTCGGAATTTCCTGAGAATTTCCCTGATCTAATCAATTGTCCCTGCGCTGAGAACAATATATAATTTCCGTCTTCATTAAATCTAATATTAAGATTTTCTCCAGCTTTTACAGGATTTGGATAAATTTTAATATCATTAATGATTGTTTCCACAGGTTTTGTTTCTGAAATTTTTTCAGCTGTTTTTGCCATTTTTCCTGCAAGTTTTTTGACCGAAGCAAAAGGCGAAAGCGGAGAATTCGGAGAACCCCTTTGCACAAGATCCGTATCTACAACTGCCTGAATTCCATCTCCATCTGAGTCATTTATTGTTGAGATAAATCCGGCTCCAAGAATATCAAGATTATCTTTTCCAATTAAGTAAAGATCAAAATCTGTATTATTAGATTTTAAATCAACAAAATCAGCTTTATCGTCTCCATCCGTATTTCTCAATGCATAATTCATAATTCCGGAATCTGGGAAAGTTTCCAGAACATCTGCAATTCCGTTGTTTCCAACTGCAACTCCACTGTCGATAACTCCGTTATGGTCTGCATCAATCTGATCGATCACAGCACTTGAAATTCCAGATTCAAATAAATCTAAAATTCCATCATTATCAGAATCAAGATCCAAATAACTTGAAACACTGTCACCCAACACAGGAATTACCAAGCTGTCACCATCCACATCATCATCTTCGAATCTTCCATTTCCGTTCAGATCTTCCCAAGCATCAGGAATCCCGTCATTATCAGAATCCAGATCACAAGCATCAGGAATTCCGTCTCCATCAGAGTCTATTGTCGAACTTTTATCACTGTTGGAAATACAGCTTTTCGTATCACAAGCATCAGGAATTCCATCTCCATCTGTATCGATATTATCGTCACCATTCGGGCAAATATCTTTACAGTCAGGAACTCCGTCTCCATCAGAATCTATTTCTACAAAAGCATTGTAGATATAATAATTAATACACTGACAAATCTTCGCAGTATGTTTTATTGAAATTCTGATGCGGTTAAACTGTTTTGTAGATTTAAATCCAACCATCGTTTTTCCTCCTGAAATTGTGATCAATTTCAGATCACCTGAAGTACTTTTTTGTTCAACTAAAGTATTTCCATTATATAATTGAATCGAAATTGTTCCCAAAGAACTCCAATCTGTAGAAATATTTTTACCAATTGTGAAACCTGCGAACGTTCCCACCGGATAAATTGTTCCGACAGATTCTACCGTGACGCTTCCTGTTAAATTATTTTTATTGGAAGGAATAGAAAAAGTTGCATACGTTGAAGGATTTGAATCTGTTACATATTCCGCATTATACATCCCTAAATATGAAGATGAAGTACTCCAGGTTCCTGTCCAAGGTTCACGTTTTCCACAATAATATCCACCGTTCGGAAGATTTCCCGAAACGATCATACCCTTATAAGGCGCTGCTTTATTACACTGAAGATATTGAATACAGTCACAACTCTGAGGCTCTTCAAAAGCATAATATACTCTGATTGCCCCCATATTCGAGCAAGAAGAATTCTGAATAATTTTTAATCTTACTTCGTTGAAAGGTTTCGTAGTTGTAATAGAAATTTTCTGTTTGTTTCCACCAAGACTCATTGCAGAGATATTCATTCCGTTGGCATAAGACTGAGAATCTTGTAACTGACCAAACATATAGGTTTCAACGACAAAATTATTCAACACTTTTTCTGTAAAAACAGAATTTGAATTTGCCGGAGAAATCACAAATCCAGCTTTATTTCCCGCCGGATAATATTGGCTTTTATCGAAAACTCCAATGCTGTAACTTCCCGTAAAACCTGAAGGTAACGTTATTGTTCCGTAAGAACTTTTGTCGCCATCGCTGATTTTATCTCTGTCCGTCACAACCGAAGTTGACGAAATCGAGCTGCTACAAGAAATATTTGTGTCTAAATCTGCAAATGAACCTCCGATAATATCGTCGCAAATTCCATTGTTCTCAAGTTTTACATTGGGAGCACAAGTGAAAGCGTAATACACATTCAAGGAATTGCAAGAAGTATTGTTTGATCTTAACAATCGAACTTCGTTGAAAGCTTTTGTTGTTTTAAAATGTAAAAACGATCTGGATTTTTGTCCTCCATAAGCCGGAACAGAAGACAAAGTAGAAACAGAAGAGGTTTCCTGAAGAACACCGTTTTTATATGTTGCGATCGAAAGTGAACTTAATGTAGCAGAAGTCATTGAATTATTAGTAACATCAACATTAAATCCGGCAATTGAACCTGCAGGATATGTTGTGTTATTATTAACAACCGAAATTCCGTTCCCTCCATTGTTCAAAAGAGTTCCGAAACAAGAACCTGTTTCTGTATCTGCATCAATTACATTATTGATATTGGAAGAATTTGCTGTTACACATTGTCCGTTTTGAGCAAGATATGCCCGAATTCCCATTCCACGAATAGGTTTGTAATTTTGTCCGAATGTTATGGCCACAAATAGCATTGTAGTCACTAAGGAGAAAATTTTCTTCATTTTTGTTTTTTTTGTGTTTAAATTTTAATTTGAATAATAACCAAAATATTCCCCGATATCATCCTGAAGAATAATATCTGTTTACATTCTGTGAAAAATATAGTATTGATTTTAAGGAAGAACCACCCTTTCGAGTGGTCCGTAAGTAGAAACGTTTGCTCTTAAAAAACTATTGTACGATAACCTTATACGACTTTACTGTCGATTTTGTTTCTACTTTGATAATATACATGCCTGTCGGCAAAGAGGATGTGCTGATTGTAGCATCACCTGAAAATTTGCCTGATTTGATTAATTGTCCTTGAGCTGAGAACATTGTGAAAGTTCCCTCTTCTCCAGATTTTACATTTAAGTTTTCTCCAGATTTTACAGGATTTGGAAATACCTTAATATCATTCGCAACAGATTTCACTTCAGAAATTGAAGACTTAGCCGTCATTTCACCTTTTTTAGCGAAAGAAGCATAAGGAGAAAGTGGCGAATTTGGAGCACCTCTTTTTACAAGATCTGTATCTACAACCGTCTGAATTCCATCTGCGTCTGCATCGTTAATTGTTGAAATAAACCCACCGCCTAATGTATCAAGATTGTCTTTTCCGATTGTGTAAAGATCATAATCAATATTATTAGACATTAAATCAACAAAATCTGGTTTGTCGTCTCCATCTGTATTTCTTAATGGATACTTCATAATTCCTGAATCTGGTGAAGTTTCTAAAACATCAGCGATTCCGTTGTTTCCAACTGCAACTCCATTGTCTATAACTCCATTGTGATCTGCATCGATTTGATCGATCACAGAAGTTGGGATTCCGGATTCAAATAAATCTAAAATTCCGTCATTATCAGAATCAAGATCTAAATAACTTGAAATTCCGTCACCTAATTCTGCGATAACTAATTTGTCACCATCCACATCATCATCTTCAAATTTTCCATTTCCGTTAAGATCTTCCAATGCATCAGGAATTCCATCATTATCAGAATCTTTATCACAAGCATCAACAATTCCGTCTCCGTCGCTGTCTAAACTTGATGATTTGTCATTTACAGCAGAACAACCCTCCGCACAATCAGGAATACCGTTTCCATTATTGTCAATACTGTCATTTCCGTTCGGACATCTATCGTTACAGTTTGGAACTCCATCCTGATCATCATCAAGCTGAACAAAAGCATTATAAATGTAATATTGTTGAGCCAACGTAATCCCAATTCCCGGGTTGATTTCAATTTTCATTCTGTCAAACGGTTTTGTTGCCGTAAAACCTACATAAAACTGATTGGAAGCCGAAGTAATGAACTGCCCGCTGAATAATCCGCCGGCAGTTCTGGATTCTGTAGCTGTTGTTCCTTTATAAAAAGTAATTGTAATATAATCTAAAGCATTAATTGTAAATAAATTAGCACTTTTTGTCAATGTAAAACCTCCGAAAGTTCCTACAGGATATTCTCCCGTATTACTTTTCACCGTTAATCTTACCGTTGGAGTTAAAAGATTTATTGGCGAAAAATTTACTGTTGCAAAGTTTGAAGTATTTGTATCAACTACGTTGTCTGTATTGGTAATATTTGTCAGTCCGAAAATTGTGCCCGAAGCTCCTGTCCAAGATGCACCGGGAACAATTTCTCCCAATCTTGCAGTTCCTGAAGTCTGAATATATTCATTACAGTCACAGCTTTGAGGTTCTTCAAATGCATAGAAAACTTTCAAAGCACCAAAATTTACACCCAGAGTCTGAGTTATTTTTAATCTAACCTCATTAAAAGGTTTAGTTGTTGTAAGGGAAATTTTTTGTTTGTTGGAACCAAATCTCAATACTTTAATATTGATTAGTCCTCCTCCATCAGATAAGTTTTTAGAATCTTGCAGCTGCCCGAATAAATAGGTTTCGATAGTGATGTTTTTTAAAAATTCAGCACTTAATAATTTCCCCTGATCATCAGGTTCAATTACAAATCCGGCTTTATTTCCTGAAGGATATACCTGGTTTTTATCCAAAACACCCACCGAATAAGATCCTAATAATCCAGCCGGCAAAACAATAGAACCGTAAGAATTTTTATCTCCGTCTCCAATTTTTTCTCTGTCATTCACATAAGAAAGAGGCGCAAGGAAATTACTGCTTCCTGAAACATTTCCGTCTACTCCGCTTCCTGCGATAATATCGTCACAAATTCCGTTGGTTTCCACAGGAACTTTGTTCGGATCAAAAGCAAAAGCATAATAAACATTTAGCGCACTGAAAACAGAAAGCACATTTACCTGATACAATCTTACTTCGTCAAAAGCCTTAGTTGTTTTGAAATGCAAGAAAATTCTGGTTTTCGTACCGCCAAAAGCAGGAACAGAAAGTAAAGTCGAACTATTTGAAGTTTCCTGAAGAACTCCTGCTTTATAAGTACTGATTCTTAAGTTGCTTAAAAAACTTGCTGTAATAACGCTTGTCCCCAAGTCAACATTAAAACCTGTAATAAAACCGGCAGGATATATTGTATTTGTGTTTTTTACAGAAATGCCGTTTCCGCTTACCAAAGTAGCAAAGCTACCCATACTTACGCTGTTATCTAGATTTGCATCTATAACAGGATTCATGCTGCCATTGTAGCATGCAAGACAAATTCCGCTTCCGTTGACAGGTTTTGCTTCTACACCCATTCCTCGAATCGGTGTGTAACCCTGTCCGAAAGCCGTTACAGACATTGCCAATAGCATCAGCAAAGCCGCAACTTTCTCGAATAATTTTTTTGTCATTTTGAATTAATTTATGTTAGAGTTTGTGTATTTTTTTAAAGTGTTTGCCAAGTATAGACTCCTGATGAAATTTTGCAGCCGTAGAAATTTCCTGATGTTCCCGATTTTCCATAAACAATAGCTCCTTCATTACTTGCGTTACAATCTGTTGTCGCCGGAATTCCCGTTGATTTTATTAAAATACCCTTGCTTACTTCCAAATCAGGGATATTAGTTCCGCTAGGTGTCATATTGATCCCAACATCAGTTATTGCCGTTCCAATTACGCCCTGTCCCGAAAAAGCATGAGCCGTATTTGCATAAACCGTCTGATTAGGTATCGTTGCATTAGCATTTGTACCAAAAGCGATTGCACCTCCCGCTCCACTTGCTGTGTTGGCATTACCGAAAGCGTAATTATTAGTTGTAACATTATTTCCCGTTCCAAAAGCAAAACCACCTGAGTTCACATTTGAGTTCCCTACATTTATTCCACTTACATTGACGCTAGCTGTTCCATTGTTATTACCTAAAACAACCGTATTTGCATCTGTTGCAAAATTGCTATTACCAATAACTTTTGCACCATTTAAAGCACTATTCTTTGCGCCGATTGCCGCTCCGGGAAAATTCGCAGCCTGTGCAGCGACCGTATTATCTCTTCCTAATGCTATATTCGATGAAGTGTTGTTTGATAAAGTATTATTTGAACCCCAAGAAATAGAAGCATAAGGAGATGAAGTATTCGAATTTCCTCCTCTTAAATTTCCATTAACGTCAAGAATTGCTTTTACGGAATTATTTGTACTTAAAACTAAGTTTTGATTATCCGTAGTTCCTAAAAAATTACCTGATGAAATCGTAGCTCCCAAAGCTGATGTGGTAGCCGTTGTTCCTGAGTTCCCCACAATTTTCCAATCGGATGACTGAGGTTGTGTAGTCTGCATCCAAACTGTTCCGTCAAAATAATAATATCCCGAACTTGTAACATTGATTGTTTGACCAGCAGGAGCCGTATCCGAAGTTGTTATATACACCATTGCTCCAGTCTGAGCAGCAGTATAATTTTTCGCTCTTAGCTGATCTCCTGTAAGTCTTGGTGCAATAATTCCGTCAAGTTTATTTGTACTGGAAGGAAAACCAACGACATCCAAAGTTGCCTGTCCTAAATTTGTATTAATACCAACTTGAGCACTTCCCATAACACTGAGAAAAGTCAAGACTGATAATCCGAATAATTTAACTCTCATTTTAAAGATATTTGTTGTTTTTTGTGTGTTTTAAAAAAGACAGGAAGCTACAGTTTAGTTAAAACTGAATTTATCCAGTGTATCTAAATTTCTTTATTAAGCTATTCTCAGCTCATTTCTTGAAATAGAATTTGGGAATGTTTGGGAAAGCCTGATATTTGATAGCTCCCATATAAAAAGCTTTGCGCCTTTCATATATAAGCCTAATTATTAATATCAAACTAAAGAGCAAAATCAAGGCTTTGCTCTGAAGAAGAGAATAATTTGTATCCAAAGTTGTGTGTTTTTTTCAGACACAAATATAGTATATTTTTAATTAAAATGATATTTTATTATTAATTTATTTAAATTAATAATAATTTTAACATAAAATAAATAAATTTAAAAGACAAAATATAAAAATAGTTTAATTATAATAAAATATCGTTTAATTAACTTTAACAATAATATATTACAATTGAAAGAATGATGATAAAAATATTATTACATGCATAAAAAAAAGCCTGAACATTTTTGTTCAGGCTTCATTATTTTAGGTAAACTAGAATTATTTCAATTCTACTTCAGCACCAGCTTCTTCTAATTGCTTCTTAAGAGCTTCAGCTTCGTCTTTAGAGATACCTTCTTTGATTGGAGCAGGAGCACCATCTACGATATCTTTAGCTTCTTTAAGACCAGCACCAGTTAAATCTTTTACTAATTTAACGATAGCTAATTTAGAAGCACCTGCAGACTTAAGAATTACGTCGAATTCAGTCTTTTCTTCAGCAGCTTCACCTGCACCAGCAGCAGAAACTACTACTGCAGCAGCAGCTGGCTCAATTCCGTACTCATCCTTAAGGATAGCAGCTAATTCGTTTACGTCTTTTACTGTTAAGTTTACTAGCGTTTCAGCTAAATTTTTTAAATCTGACATTGTTGTAATGTTTTTGTTGATTATTTATTATTTTTTGAGTGTAATTATTCAGCAGCTGGCGTTTCGTCAGTGCTTTCTGCAGCAGGAGCTTCTGGAGCTGCCTCAGCAGGAGTTTCTTCTACAGCAGGAGCAGCAACTTCTTCAGTTGTAGCTTCTACAGTTTCAGATTTGTTTTGAAGAGCAGAAATAACTCTTTGGATTGGAGACTGAAGTAATCCGATGATTTCACCGATCATTTCTTCTCTAGACTTAATGCTTACTAGAGCATCAAGGTTGTTGTCACCAACATAGAAAGTTTCTTGTACGAAAGCTGATTTTAAAGCAGGCTTTTCTTCTTTCTTTCTGAAGTCTTTGATTAATTTTGCAGGAGCGTTAGCTGTTTCAGCAATCATTAAAGCAGAGTTACCTTTGAAAGTTACAAACATTTCAGAGAAATCTACTCCGTCAATTTGCTCCATTGCTTTTTGCAAAAGTGTATTTTTTACAACTTTTACTTTGATATTTTGCTTGAAAGCCTGTCTTCTGAAGTCTGATGCTTTACCAGCATTCAATCCTTCAAGATCTGCAACATATACTACTTTAGCATCCTGAAGCAAATCTTTGATCTCTTGTATCGCTACAACTTTTTGGTCTTTTGTCATTGTCTTAAGGATTATAATTAGTTAACAGATTTAGTATCGATTGCAATACCTGGGCTCATTGTAGAAGACAAATAAATAGACTTCACATAAGTTCCTTTAGCAGCAGTCGGTTTCATTTTAATCAAAGTCTGGATCAATTCCTGAGCATTTTCCTTGATTTTAGCAGCATCGAAAGACACTTTACCAATACCAGCGTGGATAATACCGTATTTATCAACTTTGAAATCAATTTTACCAGCTTTTACTTCAGTTACTGCTTTACCAATTTCCATAGTTACAGTACCTGATTTTGGGTTAGGCATCAAACCTCTTGGTCCTAATACTCTACCCAATGGTCCTAATTTACCCATAACAGCCGGCATAGTAACGATAACGTCAACATCTGTCCAACCGTCTTTGATTTTTTGTAAATATTCATCAAGACCTACATAGTCAGCTCCAGCTTCTTTAGCTTCAGCTTCTTTATCTGGAGTTACTAAAGCCAAAACTTTAACATCTTTACCAGTACCGTGAGGAAGAGATACAACACCTCTTACCATTTGGTTTGCTTTTCTTGGATCTACACCCAATCTTACAGCGATATCTACAGAAGCATCAAACTTTGCAGTGTTCACTTCTTTTACAAGAGCTGAACCTTCTTCAAGGTTATAGATTCTTCCTTTTTCTACTTTGCTTAAAGCTTCCTTTTGCTTTTTAGTCAATTTTGCCATTTCTCTAAGTATTAAGCGTTAAAAGTTGGTTTAGTTCCTGTTACTCTTAATCCCATAGATCTAGCAGTACCTGCAACCATAGAAACTGCAGAATCCATTGTAAAGCAGTTAAGGTCAGTCATTTTATCTTCAGCGATTTTTTTAACCTGATCCCAAGATACAGCACCTACTTTGTTTCTGTTAGGTTCTCCGGAACCACCCTTGATTTTAGCCGCATCCATTAACTGGATTGCTGCAGGAGGAGTTTTAATTACGAATTCAAAAGATTTGTCTTCGTATACTGTAATTACTACAGGTAAAACTTGTCCTGGCTTATCTTGAGTTCTTCCGTTAAATTGCTTACAAAACTCCATGATGTTCACACCTGCAGAACCCAAAGCTGGACCTACTGGTGGAGAAGGGTTGGCAGCGCCACCTTTCACCTGAAGTTTTACCATTTTAAAGACTTTTTTAGCCATTTTTTGTTTTTTAAATTTGAATAATTAATGAGTTTGGAAGCATTTATTATTCAGCAGGTTACCGCACTCACATAAAGTAAGCCTACTTTTCGGATTGCAAAATTATGAATTTTTTTTGAAATAGCAAATTGATATTCTTTATTTTTAGTAAAAATTATCAATAAATAAAAAACCACTCATTTTACAATAAGTGGTTTTAGAATATTTTTAAGTATAATTTATACTTTTTCTACTTGTACATAGCTAAGCTCCATTGGAGTTTTTCTACCGAAGATAAGAACAGAAACTTCAATTTTCTTTTTATCTTCAAGAATTTTTTCTACTGTTCCGTTGAAACCGTTGAATGGTCCGTCAATTACTTTAACGTTTTCTCCAACTACGTAAGGAATTTCAACATCACTCGCAAATTCTGACAACTCATCCATTCTTCCGAGCATTCTGTTTACTTCAGATTTTCTCATTGGAACAGGATCACCTCCTTTTGTTAAACTTAAGAAAGATATAACTCCGGGAATGTTCTTAATAACGTGAGGAATCTCCCCCATCAAATCAGCTTCAATCATTAAGTATCCAGGATAGTAAGGTCTTTCTTTAGGAACTTTTTTTCCGTTTCTAATCTGAATAACCTTTTCCATAGGAATAACTACTTGAGTAACATACTGCTCAAACCCTAAACGTTTGATTTCTGTCTCAATATAGTTTTTCACTTTATTTTCCTGTCCGCTGATTGCTTTCAGCACATACCATTTCAATTCGCTCATTTTTGGAAAATACTTTTATTATTAATTGAACAAGTTGATTAGCATTCCTATGATGTTACTAATTGCTTTAGAAAACAATTCGTCAACTCCGAAAGTAAATAATGCCAAGATAACTGTTGCAATAGTCACTACAATTGTAGAAGATTGCAGGTCAGACCATTTTGGCCATTCAACTTTATGTCTGAATTCGTTATAAGAACCTTTTAAAAAATCGATAAATGAACTCATAATTATTATTTGCACGGGCACAAGGATTCGAACCCTGATCAACGGTTTTGGAGACCGGTATCCTACCATTGGACGATGCCCGTAGATAAAAAGCTTCCGAGAGTTTCCTTTCGGAAGCTTTATTTATTTTAAGATGATTAGTCTAAGATTTCAGTAACCTGACCTGAACCAACTGTTCTACCTCCTTCTCTGATCGCAAATCTAAGACCTACGTTAAGAGCGATTGGTTGTAACAATTCTACAGTGATCTCTAAGTTATCACCAGGCATTACCATTTCCACACCTTCTGGTAAGAAGATCTCACCTGTAACGTCAGTAGTTCTTACGTAGAACTGAGGACGGTACTTGTTGTGGAATGGAGTGTGACGTCCACCTTCTTCTTTAGAAAGGATATAAACAGAAGCTTTGAATTTTTTGTGTGGCTTCACAGAATCTTTCTTAGCGATAACCATACCTCTCTTGATGTCAGTTTTTTCAATACCTCTCAACAATAGACCTACGTTATCTCCAGCTTCACCTCTGTCTAGGATTTTTCTGAACATTTCAACTCCTGTAATTGTAGAAGTTAATTTTTCATCACCCATACCTACGATATCAACTGGATCTCCAGTGTTGATAACACCAGCCTCGATTCTACCAGTTGCTACAGTACCTCTACCTGTAATAGAGAATACATCTTCAATAGGCATCAAGAATGGCTTATCCATATCTCTTGTTGGTTGCTCGATCCAAGTATCAACAGCATCCATTAATTCTTCTACGCTTTTGAACCACTTATCTTCTGTGTTAACAGGGCTTGAAGTAGCTGCAGTAAGTGCACCTAATGCAGAACCTTGAATTACAGGAGAGTTATCTCCGTCGAATTCGTAAGTAGATAATAGGTCTCTAAGTTCCATTTCAACAAGCTCTAATAATTCAGCATCGTCTACCATGTCAACTTTATTCATGAAAACAACAATTCTAGGTACGTTTACCTGACGGCAAAGTAAGATGTGTTCTCTTGTCTGAGGCATAGGTCCGTCAGTTGCAGCACATACTACGATTGCTCCATCCATCTGAGCAGCACCAGTTACCATGTTCTTAACATAATCGGCGTGACCTGGACAGTCAACGTGAGCATAGTGTCTATTTTCAGTTTCGTACTCAATGTGAGCAGTATTGATAGTGATACCTCTTTCTTTTTCTTCTGGAGCAGAGTCAATTGCAGAGAAGTCTTTTTTCTCAGCAAGACCTTTGCTAGCTAATACAGCAGAAATAGCAGCTGTAAGTGTAGTTTTACCATGGTCAACGTGACCAATAGTACCAATGTTCAAGTGTGGTTTGTTACGATTAAACGTTTCCTTTGCCATGATTTAAAATTATTTATTTATTGTTTTTCAAATTTTCGGTGTGCAAATATAATGAATTTTTAAATACCAAAACCTTTTTATTAAAAAAAGTTTCAATATTCAGATCCAATGAAGTACAAACCTTATATTTCAATGTATGAGAGTGCAAATTTACACATTTTTCTTAATAGAAAAAATCACTTCCTATCGTTTTATTAAAATTCCTAACTATCTTATTAATTATGAATACAATAAATGATAAAAAAATGATAATTTCAAAATAATCATTTTTAAAAATCCGTAGCAAATCTTTTCTCGTAGATATAAATACAACTACTAAAATTAATATTATGAGAAAACTATTACACATTTGTTTGGCTGTGTTCGCCATTACTACATTATTTTCGTGTGACAATTCGGATGACAATACTATGAACATGTCGGAAACTATGATTCAGGGTCCCGATCTTATGGTTTATGGACTTACTGCAATGAATGAAATTGTCTACTTTAATTCCAACAATCCAAAAACTTTCACTTCAAAAACGGCTGTAACAGGAGTTCCATCAGGAGAAAAATTATTAAGCATAGATTTCAGACCGGCGACAGGAGAATTGTATGCATTATCTAATGCCAGTAAATTATATATTATTAACACTGCCAATGCTTCAGCCAGAGTCGTAAGCTCAACTGCATTTGCTCCTGCAATTTCAGGAACAACAGCTTCAATTGATTTCAATCCTACCGTTGACAGAATTCGTTTAGTAAGTAATATCGGGCAAAACCTGCGTTTACATCCGGAAACAGGAGCTTTAGCCGCAATGGACACTTCTATTAACGGAACAGGAAGCCCATCAGTAACAGGAGTAGCTTATACAAACAGCAAATCAGGAGCATCTTCTACTATTTTATATGATATTGATCCTGCTGCGGGAAAATTATTTAAGCAAGATCCCCCAAATAACGGGACTTTAGTAGAAGTTGGAAGTTTGGGAACAACGTTTACCGGACAGGCTGCTTTTGATATTAAATATGATAACAGCACAGCTTTATTAGCTTTAAATGATAAATTACACATTCTGGATCTGAATAACGGAAAAGCGACAAGTATAGGATTACTTCAACAGGCAATTATTGATTTGGCAATTCCTACAGAACCGGTAGCTTATGCCATAGATAATTCTAATAATCTTCAAATATTCAATCCAAACAGTCCGATGCCAGTTTCAAAAGCAGTGACCGGTCTGCAAAGTGGTGAAAGTATTTTAGGAATAGATTTCCGACCTTTAAATGGACAATTATATGCATTGGGAAGTACGAGTAGAATTTACACCATCAATTTGGGAACAGGCGCTGCAACTTCTGTTGGAACATCTCCTTTTGCAACTTTACTTTCCGGAACAGATTTCGGGTTTGATTTCAATCCGAGCGTCGACAAAATAAGAGTTGTAAGCAACACAGGACAAAACCTTCGTTTGGATCCTGTAACCGGAGGAATTACAGCTGTAGATACTGCAATAAATCCTGTCGGAGCAATGATAAGTGCTGCAGCTTATACCAATAATTTTGCAGGAACCACCGCTACTACTCTATTTGTAATTGATCATAATACAGACAAATTATATCAGCAAAATCCTCCGAATAACGGAACTTTGGTAGAAACAGGTTCTTTGGGAATCAATATTACAAGCACGAACGGTTTTGATATTGGAAGCATGAGCCAAAAAGCTTATTTAATGGCTTCAGTAGGTTCAGCTACAAAAATTTATACTGTCAATACATCAACAGGAGCTGCAACTTCAGTTGCAGATTATCCGAATAGTGTAAAAGCTTTTGCAGTAGGATTAGGGTTTTAAACTCATAATATTTTTATTTCAATAATGGTGAAGCGCGGAAAACTTTGTTTTCCGCGCTTCTGGTTAATATAATATGAAAGAATAATTTATATCTGTTGAGACTTTTTTGTTCTGTTAAAAATCCAGAAAATGATTGGGAAAATTAACAATGTTAAAACAGTCGCCGTAATCAATCCTCCAATAATGACAATTGCCAAAGGTTTCTGAGATTCCGAGCCAATTCCCGTTGATAAAGCTGCAGGCATTAGTCCAATAGAAGCCATCAATGCTGTCATAATTACAGGACGTGTTCTTGATTTTACACCGTGCAATATCGATTCATCTAAACTTAATCCGTTTTTGACATTCTGATGGAATTCTGTGATAAGAATTACCCCGTTCTGAATACAGATTCCGAGCAATGCAATCATTCCTACTCCTGCAGAAATTCCGAAATTAATTCCGGTTACATGCAACGCTATAATTCCTCCGATCAATGCAAAAGGCACATTTGCCAATACCAAAAGTGAATCTTTCATGTTTCCGAAAAGGATAAATAAAAGGAAGAAAATCCCTAAAATACTGATCGGCACAACCTGAGTCAATCGTTTTGAAGCTCGTTGTTGGTTTTCAAACTGACCTGTCCAACCGACAGAATAACCGTCCGGAAGATCAATTTTAGCCACTTCTTTTTGTGCATCTGCAATCGTACTTCCCAAATCACGGTCACGAATTGAGAATTTCACTCCAATATATCTTTTAATATCGTCTCTGTAAATAAATGCAGCTCCGTTATCTTTTTCGATTGTACTGATTTCTTTTAAAGGAATCTTCGCTCCGTCCTGCGTAGGAACCATCAAAGCTGCAATATCGTTTTCATCTTTTCTGTATTCCTGAGAATAACGGAGACGAATCGGGAATTTTCTTTCACCGTCAAACATTTCTGAAGCTGTCTTTCCACCAAAAGCCATTTCCAAAACCGCTTGTGCATCTGCAGGCATAACTCCGTAAGCTGCCATTTTATCTCTGTCAAGAACTACACTTACTTCCGGCTGACCAATGTTTTTAATAATTCCGGGATCTTTTACACCATTTACGTTTTTAATTTGCTTTAAAACTTTTTCGGCAAGTATATCCAAAGTTTGAAGATTATCTCCATAAATTTTAATACCATTTTCAGCTTTGAAACCAGCCACCGCTTCAGCAACGTTGTCCGAAATCGGCTGCGAATAATTGAATGTAATTCCCTGATAAGTTCTCAGCTTTTTGTCTATTTCCTCGATCAGTTCTTCGTAGGTAATCTTTCGTTTCCATTCATTTTTAGGTTTAAGATTGACGGCAAACTGTACAAATCCAAAACCGTTCGGGTCGGTTCCGTCGTTACTTCTCCCTGTTTGTGCAAGAACATCCGTGACTTCCGAGAAGCTCATAATATCCTTCTTTAAAAGATCGGCTGTTTTTAATGATTCCTTTAATGAAGAACTCATCGGCATTTCTGCGGTGATCCAAAGTGAACCTTCATTCAATTGAGGTAAAAATTCTGTTCCTAAAAATTTTCCTGAGAATAATGTCACCGCCAAGAATGAAATAGCAACAATTAAGCTCATTTTTTTATGTTTAAAAGTAAAATTGAAACCTTTTAAAACAATTCTGTCCCAAAAATTAACGAATGGATTATTCTTTTCCTTCACATTTTTATTTAAAAGGATGTGTGAAAGAACAGGAACCAATGTCAATGTAAAAATCAAAGCTCCCATTAAGGCAAAACCTAATGTAAATGCCAATGGTGAAAACATTTTCCCCTCAACCTTCTGGAATGAGAAAATTGGAATTAAGGAAGTGATAATGATTAATTTTGAAAAGAAAATAGCTTTTCCTAAACCAGTTCCCGTTTGCTTGATCCAACCTCCTTTAGCCATTTTATTGAACTTTTCATCGCCGTATTTGTGAGCTTTGTGATCGAGCATTACAAAGAGTCCTTCAACCATGACGACGGCTCCATCGATGATAATTCCAAAGTCAACAGCCCCTAAAGAAAGTAAATTGGCGCTCATTCCTGCCATTTTTAAGCATAAAAAAGCAAATAATAAGGATAATGGGATGATGATGGAAACAATCAAAGTGGTTCTCCAATCTGCCATGAAAATTAAAACGATAACGGTTACCAGAATAATTCCTTCCAACAAATTGTGCATTACAGTTTCTGTTGTGAAATCCATCAAGTTATCACGGTCGTAGAAAGTGACCATTTTCACATCTTTCGGAAGAATTTTTTCGTTAAGTTCTTTAATTTTAGCTTTTACTCCAACCAAAACTTCACGAGGATTTTCGCCTTTTCTCATCACGACGATTCCTTCTACCGTATCTTCCTGACCATTCAAGCCAGCCTGTCCTACTCTAGGCATTGAGCTTTCATGAACGTCTGCAACATTTTTTACCAAAACAGGGTTTCCTTTATCATTTTCAATGGTAATATTGCCAATATCTGTAACGGATTTTACCAAACCTATTCCTCGTACAACATAAGCCTGTCCGTTTTTCTCGATAACATCACCTCCGACATTCAAGTTACTTTTCGTTACAGCATCATAAACCTGAAGCGGTGTCAGATTATATTTATCTAAAGCTCTCGGATCGATACTTAATTCAAAAACTTTATCCTGACCTCCGAAAACATTGATATCTGCAACTCCCGGAACTCCTCTTAAAGCACGATCGATTACCCAGTTTTGTAAGGTTAATAATTCTCGGGAATCTTTCTTTTTACTCTGTAAAGTATATCTGAAAATCTCTCCGGTCGGTCCGTAAGGCGGCTGAACTTCAGGATCGACTTCATCCGGAAGACTAACTGTTCGCAATTGATTATTCACCTGATTTCTTGCAAAAGTATCGTCTACTCCATCGTCAAAAAGAATTTTAACAATGGAAAGTCCAAACATTGTGGTACTTCTTACACTTGTTTTCTTCTGAACCGGACTCATCGCCAATTCGATAGGTGTCGTTACAAAACGCTCTACTTCTTCCGCGCTTCGTCCATTCCATTGAGTAATGATGACGATTTGAGTATTGGTAACGTCCGGAAAAGCTTCAATAGGCATATTTTTGAAGCTTATAAATCCTGCAACCGCCAAAATAGCTACCCAAATAAAGGTAAATGCCTTATTTTTTAACGAAAAAGCAATTATATTTTTAATGAATTTATTCATGATGAATTTTTTGTGACCTAAAAAAGTCGTTGAAAGAAATTTTTAATTCTTCTTTTTTAAATATTAATTTTGAACCATTAAGGAAATTTAAGCTGATAAGAATTATTAAGTGATTCGCAAGCGAATTGATAATGCTCAATGCTAAAAAATATCTTAGATATTTTCTTAATTAAACTTAACCACTTCAATAACTCTTAATGGTTTAAAATAAATTAACTATTCAAAGAGCGATAAATCAACAATTGATTATTCGTGATCACTTCTTCTCCTTCAGATAAACCTTCCGACACATAAGTGATATCACCAACCTGTTTCAACACTTTTATTTCTTTAACCTTTACATCTGTTCTGGATTTATAAATTACCACAAAACTTCTGTTATCATCAAAAATCACTGCTTTTGAAGGAACAGTCAATGCCATGTTATTTTCAGAGCTTGTGACTTTTATGGTTGCTTTACTGTCAGGAATCAAGAGTCCGTTCTGATTGTCCAAAACCACTCTTGCCTGCATTGCATTCGTATCGGGATCAATGATTTTGAAAATCTTGTCAATTTTTCCATCAAAAACTTTGTCAGGATAAGACAATGTGGAAACCTGCGCTTTCATTCCGAGACTGATTTTATCAATATCAGATTCGTTCACGTTCATGATTGCCCAAACATTGGTTGTATTCGCAACATCAAAAATATTTTCGCTTCTGTCGCTTCTCAACTGCATATCTTTATTGATATTTTTTTGAACAATATATCCTGTAATCGGAGCTACGACACTATAAATATTTCCTTTCTTCACATTATAAACCGTACTTACCGCACCCGCTCTCTGCATTTGATCCTGTGCTTTTTGCAACTGACTTTTAGCTTCCAACACATCTCTTTCTGTGTTTAATTTTCCTTCGTACATTTCTTTTGCAACCCGAAGATTGTTTTGTGCAACCACCAAATCCGTCTTTGCATCGCTTACATCCTTCTGAACTTCCGCCAACTCCGTACTTCTGATGGTTGCCAAAACCTGTCCTTTCGTCACATGATCTCCTAATTCCACGTTGACACTCAGAACATTTCCTCCTACCAACGGATAAACATCGATATAACTGTTTTTATCAGCCGATATTTTTCCGTAAAAATTGTAATCGTCTTCTATATATTTTTTCTCAACTTTTGCTAAATCGATTGAATTCAGCATTGTGTTGCTCAGTTCAAAACCTTTTTTTGCCTGTGGTTTTACTTCCTGTTCTTTTTTTGAACAAGATAAAACTGACAAAGCTATCATTATCGGGATTATATAATTTTTCATGTTTAATAGAAGATTTTCGTTTGTACTAGTTGATTCAATTGTTCTGCCGACTGCATAATGTCGTTTTTCATATCATAAATTTGAAGGGCAGTTTCTCTGTAACTGTCCATAAAGTCTGCAAATTCGATAAGACTAATGTTTCCTTTTCTGAAATTGCTCAACATTCCGTTGTAGACCAGCTCCATATTATTAAGGTCATTCGTTTTGATTTCTGCCAATTGGTCAAACTGTGATTTCCAGGTTCTGTAGGCAGACTGAACTTTAGTTTCAAGATTTAATTTTTGAAATTCTGCATTTTTCTGATTCTGTTGAATGGCAAAATTCGCTTTATCTACATTTCCTTTATTTGATTTCCATAAAGGCAACGGAATTCCGATCATCAGATTGGCTTCATTTTTAAAAGTTCCGCCATTTTGATCCCATCCCGCTCCGACATTAAGATCCGGAACGTTTAAGGATTTTTGCCATTGAGCGTAGAGCTTACTGTTTTCAATTAATTTTAAATTATATTGATAATCTGCATTATTCTCCAATGCTTTTTTCTTAAGTTCCGTTTCGTCACCGAAAGGTTGAGAAGCCAGAATATCTTTTGCTTCCGAGTCTGAAAGTTGTGGATTGATGTCGTCCGTAATTCCTGTAAGAACTTTTAAATTCTGTTCGAATTCAAGAATATTTTTATTAATACCAATTTTATCGTTGTTCAGCTGAATTACAATACTTTGAAGTCTCACTTCGTCTCTCAAAGAAACATTTCCTTTCGCGGACTGCACTTTGTAAGCAGCAAGAAGGTCATTCATATAACCTAGCTGTCTGTTTGTATTTTCAAGTTTTAGTTTTTCGTAATAAAAATCAAAATAAGTAGTACGAAGCTGAGATTTCAAATCAACAAGAAGTTGAGAAAACTGAAGCTGAGCCAATTCTTTATTGGATTTCGCAAAGGCAATTTCATTTTTCTTCTTGCCTCCCATGTAAATTAACTGCGTTACCTGTGCGCCTTTTGCATGCCCTACATCGAAAACTTTTCTGTCTTCAGGATTATATGCATTGATTTGTCCGCTCAGTTGCGGAAGTTCCCAGATTTTAGCCTGCAAAATATCTGCATCGGCCATGTTGATGTTGTACTGTTCGGCGAGCAGTTGTAAATTGTTCTTTTGGAAAGCTTCTTCACAGTCCAAAAGCGACATTTGCTGTTGTGCCGTCACAAATGAGGAAATGACGAGCAACAGCCCTGCAAATTTGTTCATTTTATTGATTTTATGATACAAAAATGCCTTTATGCTATTAAAATGCTCTTAAAGAATCCTTAAAAAAAAATTAAATTGTCTTGAAGCAGTGATTTAAGACGTTGCTATAAATAAAATATGATGTTAATTTACAGTCACTTATTAAATACAACACTAAATTTATTTAATAAGTCTGCAGGAGAAGTATAGATAATTTTTGCTCCGTGATATTCAAGAATTCTTTTAACAATTCTTAAACCGAGCCCAGAACCGGAAATATTTTGAGAATTTTTGCCTCTTTTAAAAGCCTCAAATAATTTTGACTGCTCTTCCTGTGGAATTGTGTTTCCATGAGAAATGACATCGACAATGAGATTTTCGTCCGTTTCAGTAATTAAAACATCAACTTCTACATCATCGGAATAAACTGCTGCATTTTTAAACAAATTAATAAAAACAATATCCAGCAAAGACTGAACACCTTTTATCGTCAATAATGCATTTTCGGAGGTATTTTCAGAAATTAAAAAATCCATTTTCAGTTTTGGATAACTTTTTTCTACTGCTTCGAAAGATTCGAAAATCACTTCATCAATTCTTACTTCTTCATAAATACTCTGAATATTTTCCCTGTCAAATTTTGTCAATAATAATAATGAATTCGTCAAATCCGACAATTGATAGACATCACGTTGAATCTGTTTTAATGCAATTAAAGTTTCGGGAGAATGTTTCTCAAACTTAATTAAATTCTCCAATTGGAAAGCCATTCTGGTAATCGGAGTACGAATTTCGTGGGAAGCGCTTGCGGTAAAATCTTTCTGTGACTGAAAAACATCATCCAATCTTGCAATCATTGTATTGAAAGATTGTGCAAGAACATTAATTTCGTCGTTGGAATTACGAACTGGGATCTGTGTTGTGAGTTTATGTGCCGTAACCTCCGAAATCTCCTGATTGAGATCTTCTAAAGGCTTTAAAAACTGTCCCATAAAATAATAACTGAAAAAACCAATGAGCAAAGTACTCATCACATAAGCCGTTATCAAAAGGTATTTCAGGTAAGCCAGCTTTGAATTTCCGTTCGTATCTAAAGCGCTTGTAAGAATATAATAGTTTTCGCCATTGATGGTTTTGAGAGCCGCATAAATCTCAGGAACTGTTTTTTCGGAATAAACAATCTTTTTTTCGTCCAGTTCTTTTAATAAGGCGCTGTCCCAAGTCACATTCCGATCTTTGATCGTGCTGTAGATAAGTTCTTTTTCAGCATTAAAAATTAAGATCGTCTCATTCAAAAGAATATTATCTGAGTTTTCATTAAAAAAAACAGGCGCTTCTTCTTCAAAATCTTTGGACTTGGCAATAAAATGAGAAGTGAACTCCAATCTCTGTCTGAATCTTTCTTTGAATTCTTCTCTTCTGAAATCATTAAAAGACATATAAATCACCGCCATCACAATACCGAAAAGCAATGAAAAGGCAATACTGAGATTAAGTGCGATCTTCCTTTTTAAAGACATTTTATAATGGACTTAAATAATATCCGAAACCGGAACGTGTATGAATTAGTTTAATTTTAAAATCTTTGTCGATTTTTTTTCGTAAAAAATTGATGTAAACTTCAACCGTGTTTGTATTCGTATTGAAATTATGTTCCCAAACATGTTCGGTGATCTGTTGCTTTGAAACCGTTCTTCCCTGCGCTTCTGCTAAATAAACCAACAATTGAAATTCTTTTAAAGTAAGACTGATTTCATTTCCTGCACGAAAAACTTTTTGTTCGGTTTTATTGACAATTAAATCATCGATTCTTATAATATCCTGGTCAGTGGTTTCAGAAGGTGTTTTTCTTCTTAACAAAGAATTTATACGCAATAATAATTCCTCAAACTGGAAAGGTTTTACCAAATAATCATCCGCTAATCTCGTAAAAGCATCTTTTTTATCGGAAAGATCTCCGTAAGCCGAAATAATAATGATGGGAGTATTTTTATCGAAAGAACGAATCGTCTGACAAACATCCAGCCCGTTGATCTTCGGAACATTGATATCCAACAAATACAGATCGTAAGTGCTGTTCTTTATCTGACGAAGAAATGTCTCACCATCATAGATTTTATCACACGTAAAATTGTTTGACTCCAAAAACTTACAAAGCTCCGCTGACAAAATAAGGTCGTCTTCCAACAAAAGGATATTCATCAATATTTATTTTATACGAATTTAACGAAAATTTTTATGATTGTGAAGGAATTGAACTGACAGGAGAAATACTTTAATTAAATTTTAAGGTGAAGGCTCGATTTATTTAATTGTAAAAAGACTATTAAGAAAGGTGAAAACTCAAACCATTAAGATCCTATAAGAAATCAAGTTTAATTTAATACAGAATCGCGGATTTAATTTAATTTAAATAATTGAAGCTCAGATTGATAAATTATGCTTACATTTATTCTTAACTAAAACCTTAAAACTTAAAAACATGAATTATCCAAACATTTTATTAGGCAGCCCAAAAGTTATCGCAGAAGGTGTGCGTTATTTGGGAATAAATGAGATTAAAGGCAAAATGAACAACGCCACCATTATGTCGTGGGCAAAAGATGTCGGTGTTCAAAAAGATTATACTTCCGACGAGGTGGCATGGTGTGGATTATATGTCGCAAAAGTTGTACAAAAAGCAGGCTTTCAACCCGTAACAGATCCGCTTTGGGCTTTAAACTGGCGAAAATTCGGAACCAAGCAAACTATTGCGATGCTCGGTGATGTTTTAGTATTTACAAGAGAAAATGGCGGTCACGTCGGTTTTTATGTCGCAGAAGATGACAGCTGTTTTCATGTCTTAGGAGGAAATCAAAGTGATTCTGTAAGCATTATCAGAATTGAGAAGAAAAGATGTGTCGGTATTCGCCGTTGCGACTGGAAGATTGCTCAACCGGAAACTGTAAGAAAATATATTGTTGCTGCAAATGGTAAAATTTCTACCAACGAAGCTTAGCGCTAAAAAAATATAATCTGTTTTTATCTCGGACTCGTTTTCTGAATTTTCTTAAGATATAATTAGATAATGTTCAAAATTTAAAGTTCAAAAAAGCTATTAAAATTTCTAAACAATGATCAATATTTTTTAATAAAAACCAGAAGTTCAGGCAAAAAAATATCCCGAGGAAATCGGGATTAAAATGAGAGCCAACTACGGGACTTGAACCCGTGACCTCTTCCTTACCAAGGAAGCACTCTACCGCTGAGCTAAGTCGGCCTTAAACAAAAAAATCACGCTAAATATAGTGTGATTTTTGTTGAGCGGAAGACGAGGGTCGAACTCGCGACATTCAGCTTGGAAGGCTGACGCTCTACCAACTGAGCTACTTCCGCAATTTTGTTTCCAAAACTATTGGTAAACGCTTTGCAAAGCTAAGAAAATTTCTTAAAATCTGCAAGACTTTTTCTAATATAAAATGTGGGGAGAGCAGGATTCGAACCTACGAAGCCGAAGCAACTGAGTTACAGTCAGTCCCATTTAGCCACTCTGGAATCTCCCCAGATATTTTATATTAAAATTGAGCTTCCAGAGGGATTCGAACCCACGACCCCGAGATTACAAATCACGTGCTCTGGCCAGCTGAGCTATGGAAGCGTTTTAATATTCTGAATGAAAGTTTTTGAGAAAATTCTACTCTAAACATTTCATTAGTTAAAAAAATTACTTTTTTCAAGTATTTTTTTTGAGCGGAAGACGAGGGTCGAACTCGCGACATTCAGCTTGGAAGGCTGACGCTCTACCAACTGAGCTACTTCCGCAATTTTGTTTCCAAAATCATTGGTAACGGTTTGCAAATCTAAGAAAACTTCTTGAAACCTGCAAGACTTTTTTTAATAAAAAAACTGTGGGGAGAGCAGGATTCGAACCTACGAAGCCGAAGCAACTGAGTTACAGTCAGTCCCATTTAGCCACTCTGGAATCTCCCCAGGTTTTAGATTAAATTGAGCTTCCAGAGGGATTCGAACCCACGACCCCGAGATTACAAATCACGTGCTCTGGCCAGCTGAGCTATGGAAGCGTTTAAATAACAAAGAATTCAAAAGAACACTGTTCCCTTTTTGCGAGTGCAAATATAGAACGGTTTTTTTGAATTCTCAAATTTTTTAATGACTTTTTTTATCTTTTTTTTCTACGCCAGTTCTTTTTTCTTGATTAATAGCTTTTTAGCAGTATCCACGCACAGGTCTAAACTTTCTTCAAAACTAGCAGATGTCTTTTTCACAACGATATCGTCACCCGGAACCGCCAAAATAAGCTCGGCAGTTTTATTTGCTTTATCTGCATTATTTTCCACTTTTAAAAAGATTTTACATTCTTGAATTTTGTCGTAAAAAGTATCCAATTTACTTACTTTTTTTTCAATGTGTGATTCTAGTGGTTCGTGTGGAGTTAAACCAATTGATTGTACTGTGATCTTCATAATTCTTCTTTTTTTGATGCTCTAGGATGAGCCTGATTAAACACTTTTTTCAATTGTTCGATATTAGCATTCGTATAGACTTGAGTACTCGCAAGACTGGAATGCCCTAATATTTTCTTTACTTTGGAAATCTCCGCCCCATTGTCCAAAACGTGAGTAGCAAAGCTATGACGAAGGATGTGAGGGCTTCTTTTTTCCTTTGTTGTTATAAGACTAAGGTACTTATTAACCACCACATAAACAAATTTTTCGTTGAGTTTTTTACCTTTCTTGTTGACAAAAAAATATGATTGATGTTCTGTCTGTGGCTTCCTTATTTCCAAATAACTTCTAAGCATATCCGATAAATCTTCGGAAATGGGAATATATCTTTCTTTATTACCCTTTCCTATTATTTTCAACTCGTTTCCGCTTAAATTAACATTCTCAAAAGTCATACCACAAAGCTCAGCTTTACGAATTCCTGTCTGGTATAAAACCTCTACAATACATTTTTCCAAAATATCATGAACCTCATCAAAAACCTGATCATTAAGCTTTTGCATTTCAGCTTCAGACATTGGAATCTGTTTTTCGGGATAAAATTTTAATGATGAAATACTTTCTGTGGGAGAAACTTTTATCTCACCGATCTTTAAAAGAAAAAGATAAAAGCTGCGAAGTGATGATAATTTTCGATTGATACTGCGTTTGGAAATATCGTTCTCACTCAGTTCTACAATGAAATTTCTGATAACTTTCTTGTCGGCTTTGGAAATATCTTCAGATGATTCTGTTTTGAGATAAAAATGAGAAAAATCTTCAAGATCTTTTCTGTAACTTGTAATAGTGTGAGGTGAATACCTCTTTTCGAATTCTAAATATTCTAAAAATTTGCTCAGCATTATGCAATGTATAAAAACAAAAATTCACTCTTCAAATATAACTATTTAAAGAGTGAATTAGTATGCGAATTAAGAAAATTTCTTAAGCCTGCTCTTCTTTGCTAAGATTTCTTTGCTTGTGAGCAGCTTTCAATCTAGCTTGTCTTAAAGTTACAGAAGGCTTGATAAACGCTTGTCTAGATCTCAATTGACGAACTGTACCCGTTTTATCAAATTTTCTTTTATATTTTTTTAATGCTCTGTCGATGGATTCACCATCTTTTACTGGAATTATTAACATATATTACATCTCATTTTGGATTGCAAAACTAAGTCTTTTTTATTAAATAACAAAGATTTTATTAAATAAATTATTACCTGATAAAACTCAACAATGGGAGAATATTTAATAAAAAAACATATTTAACAGATAATTCGTAATAATTTTAGATTAATTATTAAATAAAATTCAACAAAATTTATACTTTTGCATTCTTTATTTATTTAGATTTGCAATTTATTTAAAATATTAAAAACCAAACGACTATGCGAATAACTCAACACCTCCCTATTTAAAGGAATTTCTTTCCTAAGAGAACGCTATTCAACAAAAAAATCGATTTTATTTCGATGCTTATATCTGAGTAAAAAACAATATTCCCCTTCATCATGCTTAAAAAATTACTCTTTTCTATTTTAATGCTTTTCTATGTTTCTGTTTTTGCGCAGGAAGACTGTATGTCCGCCATTACGGTTTGCGGAAACTCAAACATTAATTATACTCCGGTCGGAATCGGAAGCATCAACGAAACTCTAGGAGGCTGCCTTTCTTATGAAAATCATTCGGTTTGGTATAAATTTACGATTGCAACGAGCGGAACACTTACGTTCGACCTCGCTCCTACCGGACCTGTTGATTACGACTGGGCAATCTACGGACCAAACGTAACCTGTTCAAACAGAGGCACTCCTATAAGATGTAATGCTTCTGGATATTTTGTGAATACCGGGATGAACATGACTAATACAAACACCTCATCCGGAGCCGGAAACACAGATCCTTATTGTAAATATATGGATGTTGTGGCAGGACAGACGTATTATTTATATATAGACAACTGGTCTACGACAGTTTACACATTCAATTTAACCTGGGGAGGAACAGCGACATTCGTTTCCCCTTTCACAAATTCTACGATTGCGCCGAATCCTTTCATTCCACCGGGAGTTGCAGGACCAACGGCGAGTTCTCCAAGAGAAATCAATATTTGCGGAAGTTCTACAACTTTCAACTTCAGTACTTTATCCGCAGGAATTTTAAATGGAAATCCTAATTTCAGTGTTAATTATTACAGTACTGCCAATAATGCCGCAACAGGAACCAATCCTATTACAGCACCTATTACCGTAAATACAAGTACGACTTATTATTATAATATAAGTTATCAGGATCCGAACAATCCGAACAATTCAATTAATTCCTGTAAACAGACGAATGCAATTGTATTTAAAGATAAAAGTTTAACTGCTTCCATCACTGCTTCATCAACAAAACTATGTTCTGGCGGAAATATTACTTTAACATCAAGCAATGCAACAGGAAATACATGGTCAACGGGAGCGACAACACAATCTATTACTGTAACAACTCCGGGAACTTATACTTTAACAAGCACAAATGGAATCTGTACAAGTCCGCAAGCTTCAGTAACAATTACTCAAGATGTAGATCCAAATCCTCAGATTACGGGAAACCTTGTATTGTGTGAATCACCTTCCACTACCCTTACCGCAACTTCAACAGGAACAGGAAACACCTACTTATGGTCTACAGGAGCTACAACAGCAGCAATAAACGTTACAACTCCGGGAACTTACACTGTAACGGTAAAAACGCCTGCAAATTGCCAGTACACAAAATCTGTAACCGTTGTACAAGGTGTAGTTCCGACAGTTCAAAATGCAACTTTAACGAATTGTTCCAATACAACGACAGCAACATTTGATTTAACGACAGCACAGCCAAACATAAGCACAACTTCAGGAGTAACTTTTGATTATTATGTAAATCAAGCAGATGCTCTTGCAGGAAATACGAGTACAATTGCAACTCCAACAACTTATAACTCGGGAAATGCAACAATATATGTAAGAGTAAAATCTTCAACTTGCGCGAAAGTAGTTTCATTACAATTGAATGTAACGCAAATTGCTGCGCCAACGATCACAAGTTCGTCTTCAACAATTTGTTTTGGAGGAAATGTGATTTTAACATCAAGTGCTGCAACAGGAAATACATGGTCGAACGGAGCAACAACACAATCCATCACAGTAACAATAGGAGGAACTTACTCTGTAACAACTTCCAACGGAGCCTGTACAAGCACACCAGTTTCTATTACCTTAACCGCAGAAAGCGATCCGAATCCTCAAATTTCCGGGAATTTAATTGTTTGTGGAGCTCCAACTACATTAACTGCAACATCTACTGGAACAGGAAATACATATGTATGGTCTACAGGTGCGACAGGAAATACAATTTCAGTTTCTACAGCCGGAACTTATACTGTCACTGTAAAAACTCCGGCAAACTGTCAGTATACAAAATCTGTAACAGTAACTCAAGGAGCTGTTCCGGTTGTGCAAAATTCAACTTTAAGTTTATGTTCAAATACAAATACGGGAATATTTAATTTAACTTCAGCTCAACCGAATATCAGTACAACTTCAGGAGTAATTTTTAGTTATTATTTAAATCAAACAGATGCTTTGGCGGAAAACAGTAATACTATCACAACTCCGACAGCTTATATTTCTGGAAATAATACAATTTATGTTTTAGTTAAATCAGGTTCTTGTTCGAAAGTTGCGGAATTACAATTAATTGTTAATTTAAAACCAATTCCTACGATTACTACTTCATCCAATGTGATTTGTAATAACATTCCGGTTACCTTAACGTCAAGCTCAGCAACAGGAAATACATGGTCAAATGGCGCAACGACACAATCGATCACTGTTTCAACTCCAGGAACTTATACATTAACTTACAATAACGGAACCTGCACAAGTGATCCGGTTTCTACGACAATTACTCAAGGTACAGATCCGAATGTTCAGATCTCAGGAACCTTTACGTTCTGCGAAGGATTTTCAACCCTATTAACAGCTACAGCAAATGGAACAGGAAATACCTATTTGTGGTCAAACGGAGCAACAACTCCAACTATAACCGTTAACACATCTGGAACTTATACTGTAACTGTCACAACTCCAAATGGATGTCAGTATACTAAGTCTGCAACAGCTACAATGGATCCTGCAATTTTCGTTACTATTAATGTTCCGGCACAACTTAATTGTACAACTTCCCAGATTACATTAAATGGAACAGCTTCCGTATATCAACCTGGGTCAACATTTTTATGGACTGCAACAGGTGGCGGAAATATTGTTTCGGGAGCAAATACATTAACTCCGATTGTAAATAGCGCAGGAACTTATACTTTAACTATTACAAGTTCAACAGTAAATGGGTGCGTAAAACAAGGTTCAGTAACAGTGGTTAAAAATATTACTCCACCAATTATCAGTGTTTCAGCACCTAAACTATCAATCTGTAAAGGTGAATCTATTGCCCTTACTGCAGTTGGAGGAGCAACTTACACTTGGACAGGATTAACAGGAACAGGAAATACTCAAATTGTTTCACCAACCACAACAACAACTTATACCGTAACAGGAATTGGGACAAATGGATGTTCAGCAACAACTCCAGCAACAATTACGATCACAGTAGTTCCGGAAATTGTTTCCACCTTACAAAATATCGAAATATGTAAAGGTGATAAAGGAATTTTAAACGCAGGAAGTGGTCCAAACTACACTTACATCTGGAATACAGGAGCAACGAGCCAAACCATTAATGTAGATACACCTGGAACTTATTCCGTAACGATTAGCAACACAGTGTGTTCGAAGACATTTACGGCAACAGTTGGATACATTGTTACTCCTCAAATAAAAGAAATCATTTACAACGATAATCTTTTAACAATTGTTGTTCAAAATCAAGGAAACGTTCCTTTGGAATATTCAATTGACGGAGGTGTAGCTTGGCAAGCATACAATATTTTCAATGTTCTCAGAAATACAAAATATTCAATAAGAGTAAGAAACAGAGGAGCAACCTGTGATACGACTGCAGAATATTACACATTCTTTATGGCAAACGTGATCACTCCGAATAGTGATGGCAGAAATGACGTAATTGATTTTAGTGAGATCAGCAAATACGGAAATTTCGAAGGCGGTATTTTTGACAGATATGGAAAAGAAATATTCAGACCTACTACAAAAACTCCAATCTGGGACGGAAAATACATCGGAAGACCCCTCCCAACCGGAACTTACTGGTACAAATTACAATGGGAAGACCGAATTAATAAAAAGCCAGTCCAACTTTCCGGATGGATTTTATTGAAAAATAGAGATTAAAATTAAATACAAAGTGTCGGAATATTTTCGGCACTTTTTTGTTGCTATAATTGATGTCAAAATTTCAGATCATTTTTGATAAATCTTTTTAAGCTTTTGAATTACTTAAATTAAGAAAGATTTGTCTTTGGATTAATACGGGAAGGAAACAGCTTAATCGATATTGTCAAACCCTGAAATGAACAACTGCAATCCTAGCCCCGATTGAAGCGGCATCCTTTTTTGTTGCGGACGGAGCGAAGCGGAGTCCGTAATAAAAAAGATATAGCGGAAAGCGGGAAATAGCTCCTTAAAAAATAATATAAGTCAACAATATTAAAGCTTTAAATAAAATTTATTAAAAAGCCTCAATCAATATTAATAGTATTTGAACAAAAGTACTATCTTTGCATTCACTTTATTTATGGGGTTGACTGGTTTCGACAGCAAGGTCAATGGGTAAGTAAGCATGCAGAGAACCGTAGCGCGATCTCTATAATCCCTTGCTACAAAATTTTAACTGGCAACGAAGAGTTCGCTCTTGCAGCTTAATATCGAAGTATAGTAGATCAAGCGTTTTCCCGAAGATAGTAAGGAAGCAAGATATTCCACAAATGCTCTGTTCTGCGGCGTTTGATTCTGGGATATAGGAATGCGGAAATAAGGCTTTAGAAACTTCGGCTAAAGCACAAAAATTTAGAAGATAAGCTGGAAGTTGGGTGTCTGCTCTCTGCCTCCAGTCGAAAACCAATAGCAGAATAAGCATGTAGAAAGTTTATGTATTGCTTGTTTGGACGAGGGTTCGAATCCCTCCAACTCCACTTTTTAAACTAAAGAGAATCTGTAAGTTATTGAATTTTAAATAATTACATTTTCTCTTTTTTGTTTTTGTACCCAAAGTTGTACCCGAATTTTTGAAATGTACTTTTTTAAATCTGTTTGAATTCAATTAAGCCTATTTGAATTTTTAAGCACAAAAAATTTATAATAAAACAAATATACTACGATTTGAAATAATGACCATTACATTCAAAATAATCATACATGATGTTTCTTGCTGTAGCTTCCCAATCTATTACAACGAAGCTAGGAAGACCGAAGGGAATATCATTTTCGTATAGCTCTTGTACAAAATCCAGATCACTTGTATATTCGCCTTGATAAAAATTGTTTACATATTCATACAGACTTTGGAAGTCCATTTTACCTAAACAATCCAAACACGCTTCGTAAACCTCTAGGTCATGACCTGAATTGTTGATTTGTTCAATTATTTCGTAAATGTCTTTAGATATGTGGCATTCGCTCAATAATCCCATTTTTTCAATAAAAGGACATTCGTAATCCTGAAACATAAATTCAGGGTCGGATTCGTCACTGTGTAAATCATACATTGCGGTTAGCAGTTCGTCATAATCGGAATAATCAGAAAGGTTTAGCCATTTGCCGTAAAGGCTTCCGTTATTATACTTGGCATACGTGCCACAGTAGATACTAGCAGTATCAAGACAATTTTGTAACTTTGTCATGTTGATAAGTTTTAAGTTGCATTTAAAATTTATTGATTCGCCTAGCAGTACGCCAATACTTCTAGGCATTTTTTTGTAAAAAGTCGCTCACAAAAGCAGTATAAATATACGACAAAAACCTTATAACCACCAGCTTTACAAGCACTTTTTAACCAAAATATCAATCGTTGTTAAAAACTTTTTAACCACTCGGAGCGCAGGAAAACAAAAACAGCCGTCAAAAACAAAAAACTCCATGCAGGGGGTATGTCGAAAAACTCATTGAACCCCACCCATTTTTAGGAATAGTACCTTTCGTGTCCGTGCCTATATGAAAATTTTGAAACTCGTCATAAGGGGCGTCTTATACAGCAAAAATTTGACGGGTGGTGTAAATAGTAGACCAAGTATTATACATTTTTCTGAAACTCTCCAAGTAAAACCATTACCATACCTGAAATAGCGCAATCCGTTTACCATAGCTACCCGAAATATTGGTTAGGATGGTTTAGAAGTGTGTTAGGAAAGGATAAATTATGAGATAAATTTTAGTATATATTGGTACTATCTTGCAGAAATGCTGAAAAAACCTTTATTAATCAATTTTTGCAGAGCTTGTTTGGTGAGATTGTGTAGTTTGGTTTTGGGGTAAATAGGTAGATAATATATTGACAAAAATGTACTTGTTTCAAATCTGATTTTTCAACGCCCGACAAAACCGTAAAGATTACTTACCTAAGTCGCAATAGACCTATAAAAATTTACAAAATGAATCAAATTTTGTAGTTTACAGCGAATGTATAATAACAAAGGAAACTGTAAATTACTATAAAACTATTGCAGATAGATTCATATCCTCAGTTTCTCACAGTACAGATATGATATAATTTTTATTAGTCTGCTTTAATCAAAAATAATATAAATATGCGCCCAAACAAAAAAAAGCATAAAATAATTCATCCGTTGTTATTGAAAATCAAATCATTATGTACATCAATTCATAAAGATTAAAAAAATTGGCGCAATATCTATTGTTATTATTGACGCAATGCGTAAATTAGAAAGTTGTGTGACATACCTAAGTAGAACTCAAATAACCGAAACTATAAAAAAATGGTTCATCCTGAAAAAGAAGAAAATAAAATAAAAAAAGTAGTTTTCGAAAATTTATTAATAATTACTTGCCTTCTTTTACTTTTATATACATTAGTATATCAAATATATTTAGTTGAAATTGTGGAATTTGTAAAATTTGGTCACGAATTAGGAGTCCTTTCGTATAATTTATCTTTATCCATTATTTCTTCTGGAATATTTTACTATTTAGTTGTTTATATTCCCGAAAAAAGAAAAAAGAGAAAGGTAAGACAAGTTATAAATATGCGTTTTGAGCAAATTGAAAGTCAATGTTTGTTTACTTTCAGGGATATACAAAAATATTCACCTCAAAAACAATTAATAGTTGAATTTCCAAAAAATGTTGAGGGTTTTCTACTTTTATGTAACAATATGAAATTGAATTCGAAACCTCCAGATTATTGGGCTGGATCAAGTATGGTTCCTCTAGATAATTGGTATGAATATTTTAAATACAATTTTAGGTATGATGATAAAAATTTAGGTGAATTATATAAATACTCAGAATATTTAGAACCTGAAACAATGCAGTTAATGCATGATCTTTCAAGTCATCCAATCCGAAGTGCCATAAATCAGTATCATTCAAGTTATGAAACTGAAAATTACGCAAAAGAATTTGACAGTCTAGCACATGTACTATATGATTATCTGATTACACTATCTAAATTTAAACAGGACAGTTGGATGTGAAAAGTACGTCACACAACAGCCGTTTGTCGTGATTGGGGCTTTAGTGGAATTATCGTTTTTATTCATATATTCGTTTCGGCAGAAAATACTCTGCTTCGAAATCCCCAACCACGACAAGCGTCGGAACGTTATCTGCAATTTTTTAAAAACTGCATCCATGAAAAATATTTGCAAGCTAATTTTAGTGTTTATTTTACCAATTTTATTTGGATGTAAAGACGAAAAAAAAATACAAAGAAAAGAATTTCTAAAAATTGCAAAAACTTATTTCAGCGAAGAGTTTAAAAATATAGCAGATTATAAATCCTTAGACTCTTTGAGAATATTAAGAATTGACACATTGTCTGATAAAGATGAATTATATGTATATATATGTCAATTATATAGATATAAAAACCATTTATTATCACAATCAAAATCGCCGAAAGATTTGTACGAATTAAAATATGGAACTGATGATTTTGGTTCGCAAATGTATGAAGACTACGTAAATAAGTTAGAATATAAGTCTGTAAAAGAAAAAGAAGCAAAATTTAATGTTCTGAGGGATTCTATTGACATTATTAAAAAACAAATAAAACATTATGAACAATTATTAGTCAAAAAAGATAGTTTAAATTTATGTATGTATGAAGTTGAATATTTTTATCAAATAACAAATAAAAATATGATTACTGAAAAGGGTGTGACAGATTTAATATTTACAAAGGATATGAAAATATATGAAAATAAATATCAGGTTATGACCGAGTACAAAAATCTTGAAAAAAAATTTCCATTTATTAAATAGAAAAACTGCAGATAACATTGTATTGGCAAAATGCGGGATGAAGTACAAAGTTGAACTTTTTGTAATATTTATCCGCCGCTGCTTTTCAATTCCACTTTTTTGCAATTATAGGTTTATCGGAAAAATATAGAGATAGAAGAGACTTTGATAAGAGTCTCTTTTTTAGTGTGTGATAATGCACGAAACATTACATTTCCACAAAGAATAAACTGTCACATAATTACAAAAATTCATATCTTCGTGGCTGAATTTTATCGGAAAAATATAAAGCGTTAGCTTTTATTCTGTAAATAGGAAATCTGACAGTTTCAAAATACCACAGAATAAACAGTTGATGCCCCACGTATGGCGTGTTGGGCAAAAACTTGTTTGTGGTATAAAGGTTTTGTCAGAACCTCCTATTTGCAAATTGAGTTTAGTCCTTCACGCTTTTTGCATTTATTAACCTTCACTTTAGGGACTGGGTGAGCTGACAAATCACTTATGAAAAAAGTCATTATTTCTCTCGTGTTGTTCGTGGGTATAACAGTATTCTCACAGGAAAAATTTGATTGCAACAATCTTTCTAAAACAGATTATCTCAACAAGTATCAGGAACTCAAAAGCTACGGACTAGACAAAATCACACTCAAGGACGGTAGAGAGGTATTGCCATTGGTTATATCTCAAATTTATGACGAAAACAGTTTGAGACAAGTTTGTATAAATGCAGCTTATGCCGACCATAAATACGGCACAGAAAGCCATTACGAGATGTATCGTAAGAATATTTACAATAGTATGTCCCGAGAAACTTTTATGAAAAACTCGGATTACTTCCAAATATTCTTAGAAATGATTGCACAACTCAAAAACCAATAGTCTGATGGAAAAGAAAAATATCCAAATAGACCACAATATCCTAGATTCGACAATGTTAGGGTTTGTATTTTCATTGCTCACAGTCTTTGTATTGGAACACTTTAGTACTTATTCATACGTTCCAAACTTAGGTAAGCAAATTATTAGTTACGGAGGTCAAGTAATTACACCCGATTCATTTGATACAAGCATAACTCCGATAGGAGCATTATATCAAACTACTCCATTCGGAACAAAGATAAGCCTACCGACAAATGGAATGATGTGCAGTGAATTGCTTTTTAAAGATACGGACTTCAAAAGATATTCTAATCAGGCAGTACTATACTTCAAGGCTGTATTTAGCGATTATAAATATCTTTTATTGTTTTGGATAACATATATGCTTATTGTACTGTTTTTCAAAAGATATAGATTAAAAGTCTTGATTTTGGTACTCCCAATTACTATAATAAGCTGTGATAATAAGATCGTGCATGAAAATGCTTCAACAACAGCAATACAAACCGATACGGCTATTCAAACCGCTAATTCAACAACTAACCTACCTCAGTTCAAAACAGCCCAAATAAAATGCTCATTCGTAGTGTTTAAAGTACGTGATAAATTTTTCGAGCATAAAGAATCCATAATAGTTACGAGCATATTTGAAACTCCGTTATTTATCACAAAAGATGAAGAATATCTGATATTGGATAATGTACAGGAACAATGTAAATTAAATTTGTTTGATAAGAATATTATTGAACGATTTATGATGAGATTAATAGTTATGCGGAAGCAAGTCGGGAAAAAGAAAAGATATTAAGAATAAACAGTTCCTCACAAAACAATTCATATACTGAAGAATATGACTTTGAGTTAGTAGATTCTGCTAGACTCGGTCAGCCTTGACAAAATTTAAATTCTAAAATATTCTAATTAATCAAGAAATCCAAAAAAACACGTCAAGTTTTGACGTGTTTTAAATTTAACTTGCAAACACAATATATGACCTATGAAGGGAAATTCAAAAGACTTATTTTTTGTAATAAATACAATGCATAAACGTTCTTATACAAAAATAAAAGTCAAAAAAAATGTTGTAGAAGAATTTACAATTCCATATTTTTGGACACAAATAGTCCAAAACAAAAGACATACAAATATGGAAGTTACATTTGGAGAATATATAAAACAAAAAAGAACTGAATTAGGTTTCCCACTTCGCAAGGTTGCTTCACATATCGATATTGACCCTTCAACACTAGGAAAAATTGAAAAAGATGAACGTCAACTCAATATTGAACAATTTGACAATCTTAGCCAAATTTTGCAAACCGACAAAAACACCTTATTAAATTACCATTATTCAACAAGAATTTTCGACGACTTGAAATACTATCCAAAATACCAAGAGGTGTTGAGCATTGTCAATGACCAATTGACACAACATTTAACTAAGCAAACATCAATAAAATTTGATAACGATTGGAGAGAAAAAGAATTCTCAAATCCTAATGCAACTATCAGAATTGGGACAATGTTCTCAGGAATTGGTGCGATTGAATATGCTTTAAAACGATTAAATTTAAAATCTAAAATTCAATTTGCTAGTGATATTGATAACTTCGCAAAACAAAGTTATTTTGCGAATTATGAAATTGATGAAAGTAATTGGTACAATGATGTTCACGATATTGATGGTAAAAAATATAAAGGAAAACTTGATTTATTAGTTGGTGGAAGTCCCTGCCAATCTTTTTCAATGGTTGGAAAACGCAGAGGTTTTGACGATACAAGAGGAACTTTATTTTATGAATTTGCAAGGGTTGTAAAAGAAAGCCAACCTAATGTCTTTATTTTTGAAAATGTAAAAGGTTTGATAAGCCATGATAGTGGGAATACTTTTGAAACAATAAAAGCAACGTTTGACGAACTTGGCTATAAGTACTTTTATCAAGTTCTAAATGCTAAAAATTATGGAATGCCACAACATAGAGAAAGAATTTTTGTGATAGGCTTCAAGGATAAAAAAGCAGAATTTACTTTTCCAGAACCAGTTGAGTTGGAATACAAAATGCAGGACTTTTTAGAGGATTTTACAGACAGTAAATATTACCTAAAAGAGAAAGGAGTGAAATTCGTTACTAGTTCTAAAAATAGAAATAAGAGATACACTCAAATAAATGGAGAAATTGCACTCTGCCAAAAAGCTAATCAACAATTTAATTGGCACGGTGATTTTGTTTTTGAGCAAGGAGAAAGCGAATTTGATGAATTTATTTTTGATGTAAATGATGTTGAAGAAAAATATTACCTATCCGATAAAGTTCGTGATTATGTTTTGAGTAGCGGAACAAAAACGTTCAAAACCTCAATAAAAACAGACCTTGAAGTAGCAAGACCTCTTTTACAGAGTATGCATAAAATGCATAGAGCTGGAGTAGATAATTATGTGACTCACACTGGAAAAATCAGGAAATTAACACCAAAAGAATGTCTCCGTTTAATGGGGTTCAGAGACGATTTTATACAGACTGTAAGTGATACCCAAATGTACAGACAAGCTGGAAACAGTATAGTTGTTGACGTACTCATTGCATTGCTTAAACAAATGGACATTACCAAATACACAGGATAATGAATCAAATTGAAATATTAGAACAAGACTATGAAATTTTAGGAACGTTAAAGAATATAAATATTGCTGATTCTTTTGTAAGTCCTCTAAATAAAATTGGGGATGGTAATGGAGAAGCTAAGCTATACGTGGGACAAGCTGGAGAAAAAATTACAGATTTTTTTGGAGAAAGGGGATTTGAATCTAATTGCTTTTTATTAAAAGAAGACTTAATTCAGTATTTGGATGAAATTAGAAAAGAGCATATAGCTCCGACACAAGAATATAGAGAAAAAGACAGACTTGACAGATTATGGGAAACTAAGCGTGAAAAAATTCTTCACTTAGATGAGATGATTGAATTCAAAATTAAAGACCAAAATAATTTGCAAGGTCAACGGGTATATATAAATTCCAATTCAGAGGGATATAAATTAATTCGTGAGATTTCTCTGCCAGTAATTTCACATCTTGAAATAACCAAAGTTAAAAATGTTGAAAATAATATAATAAAATATTATTTCTACTTATTTTCAGACTATGTAAATGAAATCATTGAAGAGGAAGAGGCAAAACCAGAAGATTCTGAATTTGAACCATTTAATCCAGAACTGATATCTATTGACACAAAAAAAATAACAATGGATACACTTTTACGACGATTAAAACAAGGCACAATAAACCTCAACCCAGATTTTCAAAGAAATTCCGTTTGGACAATGGATAAAAAATGTCAACTCATTGAATCTCTAATGCTTAAAATTCCACTTCCTATGTTTTATGTTTCAGCAGACGAAATTGGAAATTATACTGTCATAGATGGTTTACAACGACTTTCAACAATAAGAGATTATATTATTGATAAGAAATTTAGGTTGCAAAAATTAGAATTTTGGGGAGATCAGTTTAACAATGCTAAATTTGAGGATTTACCTACGTTTATTGAAAACAGAATTTTAGAAACAGAATTTACTTTTACAGTTATAAATTCTGGAACACCCGAGATAGTCAAAAGAAATATTTTTAAAAGGGTTAATCGTGGAGGCGAACCATTAACCGATCAAGAAATACGACACGCATTATATAGTGGAAAATCTACTATTTTATTAAAGACACTATCTTTAACTAATAAATTCCTAAATGCTACAAATAGCTCAATTAAGGCCAACAGAATGCTTGACAGAGAATTTATATTGAGACTTCTATCATTTATGATACGTGATTATAGCTTGTATCCAAAAAATGGGAATATGGATGAATTTCTAAGTGATACTCTAAAAATAATAAACTCAATGCCTGAAATAAATACCAAAGAGGTGAAAAAAATATCAGAGAATATTATTTCAGAAGTGAAAATTAACGATATAAAAATTCTTAGAGATAAATTTGCTTTAGGTATGTTACGGTCATCTGATATATTTGGTGACCATACTTTTAGAAAAAGCTATCCTGGTAAAAGAAAAACGCCTGTAAATAAATCATTATTCGAAGTTTGGGGAGTTTTATTATCTGAAATTTCAGATTCAAAATTTAATTTATTGAAAAAACGTAAAGATGAGTTTCTAAATGATTATAAAAATAATTTTTTAAAGAATTACAAGTTTGATGATATTATTTCAAGAAATGCTTTAAAATATACTTCAGTGCTCGAGAGATATTCGACAATGAAAGATTTATTACATAAATACACCAAATGATAAACAGTCTAACACTAACGGCATTTAAATCATTCTTTGACAGAGAATTAGATTTAGAAAACCTGACCATTCTTACAGGCTTAAACAGCAGTGGGAAAAGCTCAATAATTCAGTCATTACTAATCCTTGAAAAAGCATTTAAAAATGAAAAAAATTTATTATTAGATGGGCACGGGACAGAATTAGATTTAAGAAACAAAAACTCAAAAGAGAAAACTGAACTTAGCATTACAATAAATGACATTGAATATTCAATAGAATTTCCCGACAATAAAATAAATTTTGAGCCAAATCTGTTTCCTAATGTTTGGTATATCTCCGCAAATAGGTTTGGTCCGCAGTTGTCAATTCCTATTCTAAATGATAATCAATCAAAAAATAAGATAGGAAGTAACGGTGAAAATGTATTACAGTGCATTAAGTATTATGATTCAGTTAATCCAGTATCTCTAGATGAATCAATAAAACACCCTGATACAAATTCTTTTACTCTACTAGAAAATATTCGAGCCTGGCTTAAAGTTATTTCACCTAATGTAAGTTTTAATTATGAAGTTTTGGACATAAGCGATACATCTTATGCAACATATGATGGTCATAGGGCAACAAACGTTGGTTTTGGACTAAGCTATATTCTTCCAGTAATTACAACTCTATTGGTCTCAACATTTGAGAAAAACAGTTTAGTAATTATTGAGAATCCTGAAGCTCATCTACATCCAAAAGGACAAACCGAACTTGCAAAACTAATTTGTCTATGCGCGAAATTAGGCACACAGGTAATCATAGAGACTCATAGCGACCATATATTTACGGGAGTTAGATTATTTATAAAGGAGAATGCTTTTTCTGACAATACATTAATACACTGGTTAGAATTAAACGAAAATAAAAATACTGATATTACAACAATTTATATTGATAAAGATGGTCGTGTAAATGATTGGCCGAAAGGATTTTTTGATCAGTTTGAAATAAATCACTCAAAACTGATTTAATATGAAATTCTTTGTTTTTAACGATTTAATACCAAACGCTGCATCAACTCAAGAAATCATGCTTGCTTTAAAAAATACTGTTATAGAATACAAAATTTTAAAAGAAAAGTATCCAAGTAGTATAGATGGTATTATATCTTGTACGCATTTAAGCGACATTAATTTGAGTGAGAATTTAACTTTAGCAGATACTCTAGAATTAATAGATAATAAAGAAATAAAAGATTACTCATATAGCATTTTCACGAAACATCCAATAGAATTTTTTTTAGATACTGACGTTGTACTGACTGAAGAAAAAGATCATTTTTTTTTATTAGATAAAACCAAAAGAGATGCTTTTTTTATTAAAATCGTGTCAAATGGAAAAGATATTTTGTTTAGCCTGAATCTCCACCCCGATTTAGCAAAGGATATGTTAACTATTGGCTGTAGCGATTCAACAAGCTATTCGGTTGACAATCTGTATGGAATACAGCAGAATACGGCTAATATTGAAGGAATTATCAAAAAAGAAGAAATATCTAAATTGGGTAATTTGGATAAGCTTAAACAAATATTGAATAATGCAACCACATCAAAAAAGTTCGACAATACTTTCAGTAAAATGTCTAAAGAAGTTCAAGAATCAATAATAGAAAATTTTGAATCTGTTATTAGTTATAAATCGAAGGGATTAAATATTCCCGAAACACTATTAAAAGAAGTGACTCATAAAAAGGATACAATTAAAGAATTAAAAATGAGAGATCCTATTGCTAAAAGATTATATTTTGAAGAGATTGATGGTATTTATTACTTAGCCTCTTTGGAAAATAAGCCGCTTAAAGACAGACAAACAAAAGAACAAAGCTCACATATAAAAAATGCCATTTCTATATTTAAGGAATTAAAGAAATAAGATTATTTATTATGCCTGAATACCAAAGAATAAAAATAGATAACATCGAATACAATATAATTGATGCAATACAAGATTTTAGAGCAGAAGACAGCTTTATTCATAGATCAAATAAGCTGGCACAATTTGACGGAAATGGAGAAAGCAAAAAGCATATTGGTACATATAACGGAGAACTTGGCAGACGGATTTCAAATTTTTTCGACTATTATACTTGGGGATTAGAGCATTTTGACAGTAATAAAAAACGAAAAACATTAAACTCCGCAAAAGAGAGTGGAGCTGTTGTTCAAGAGAATACCTGTTTTTTCAGCAAAGCAAATTTGCTTAAATACTTAGATGACGCTAAGGCAGAATATTACAGCCAAGAACAAGTTTACCACAATGATATTAGTGTCTATTACAACAAAAGGTATCAGGAAGTTCAAAATATTGAAACGGAATACATCCCTTTCTCAATATATGACGCTTCTGATAATTTATCACAACGGCAAAACAGAGGTTATATTAGATCTGACGACAGCATATGGAAACTATGGAGGGAGTTAATACTGCCAAAAATAAGCTATCTTTCGATTTTAAAATTAGTCCCTGCTATTCCCTCTGAAGACAGCATTAAACCAATATTTTATTTTAGGATTTTATTAGATTACCAATTCCGAACTTTTGTACATCCTAGCGCCTTGCAATTAGTTGAAGAGATAGCTTTTGATATTCCCGAGATTGAAGAAATAAAAAGATCATATCGAATTGGTCAAGAAAAATATAGAAGAGCTGTAATAGAATATATGCCGCAATGCCCATTTTCGAAAATTTCAGATGAAAGACTTTTAATTGCAAGTCATATAAAACCATATAGCGTTTGCATTAAAGAAAATAATCAGGAAGAAGCTTTAGATTATCTAAATGGTCTCGCTCTCTCACCAACTTATGACAGATTATTTGATCAAGGCTATATTACTTTTCTAGACAATGGAGAATTAATCTGTGGTACTCAATTAAGCTTATATACTTGGGATAAACTTAATATAAATCCAACCGCCAAAAATAAAATGCGAATTTTTCCTGAGTATAGAGAAAAATATTTGGAATACCATAGAAAATATGTGTTCCTAGATGATATTAACGATTTAACATAAGCGCTTAAATTGCTGCTGTTTTTTCGAACAATCCAACCTAATAAATGGAATTATTTATGGCTGACAAACACACTCCCGAACAGAGAAGGTTTAATATGCAACAAATAAAAAGTAAGAATACTAAACCTGAAGTATTATTAAGAAAAATTTTATTTTCCAAAGGTTATAGATACAGAATAAACAGTAAAAATTTACCTGGAAAGCCTGATATTGTTTTGAAAAAATACAATACAATTATTTTTGTAAATGGATGTTTTTGGCACGGACACAAAAACTGCACATACTTTGTTATACCTAAGACAAACACAGATTTTTGGATTAATAAAATTAATGCTAATAAAAATAGAGACCAAAATAATTTCAAATCATTACTTAAACTTGGCTGGAACATAATTACTATTTGGGAATGCGAATTAAAAAAAGACAATATTGAAAAAACAGTAAATAAATTAATAGAGGAATTACAAAATAATATTGAAAAGTAGTGTCTCACTATGTGTAAGTCGAAATATTGACTAATTCAAATCATATTTCATAAGATCATCTAAATTTCTCAACAATGAACTATAATCTAAACTTCTAAAGATCTCAAAACTATTGGACTTATTAATAATAATTTCTGTTTTTAAAGCTTTGTAATAAATCTGAATTGTTTTTTTATTTTTACCTGTCACTTTTTCCAAACTTTTAATTGTCATTTTTCCATCCAGCTCGAAATTCCAATTTTTCATAGACTCTAGTAATTCTGATATGGTTTTATCTTTACGATCTTGATTGATCTTTTTTAGATTAAGCCTTCTTTTATCTGTTGGACTGAGTTTTTTTAACTTGTCATAAATAAATCTACGCTCAGCATTAATAATCGGTTCAATATCATTTAGCTTTCGGTAAACTTTTTCAAAGGTTTCCATTACCTCATTGTTCTCCAAAGGTGGATTCATTTTACCATCGTTAATAGAGTAAAGATATTTTAACAGAATTCCTTTATCTACTTTTTTGTTTAAAGCAACCAATTGATATGCTATACTTTTTAAAGTATTCTCTCTGTTACCTTTGGAAACCTTTTTAAGCGGCACAAATACCTGAGCATACTTTAATTTATTATCCTTACCTAAGTCATAAAAACCATACTCATCATATACAATATTGTATAATTGTAATAGCTCGTCCAAATTGCTAAATCGTAATTTGTACCCATTACAATCATACCCTATTGAGTTATAATTTATAGTATTGTAGTGGGTACTTTTTTCTGTGTCTACTGCTGTACTATCCTGCACAATTTCCACTGGCATCATTTCCGCAACGGGGAAAACCTCTACATTATCATTATAGTAAGCATTAGGATCATATGATAGCACAGTAAGCCGATCAATCGAAACTGCCTGCGGATCATAAGGTATATCTAGCGCATTTGCAATCTCCTGAGTAGCAATTTTAAAATTATCAGGTGTCAATCCATCCACTTTCACTACTAAAGTCAAACCTTTATTAGATAAACTACGCCAGTAAGCACATATATATGCAGTATTGATCTCTATATCCTGTTCAGTCAGGTTATCAACATCAATATACAAGTATCCTGTTGGTTTATCTAGATTCTTTCCTTTAATATAATTGTTTGAGTACTGGAAATTAATAGCTATTGCAGACAGCTTATACTTTTTTATGTTTTGATATTCTTCACAACCTCTTTTTAAAGATCGGGCATCTCGAACTAATTTTACATGTTCTGAGGGTGGAGTTCGGATAAATTCGATTACTTCTCCGATATTATTAAATGAATCTGTAATGGTTCTGTTAGCACAATGATTTATTTTATTAATCATAATTTTTAGTTTTAAAAAAAGGCATAGCAAAAGCCATAACAGTAGTTTTCACTATGCCTTTGAGGGGGTTTATTGCTGTAAAATGTTTTAGTTGATTTTTCGGGCGTTTATAAGGCTTTTACAGCAGCGCATGTAGTGTTGTGCAGCATTATAAGAAAAAGATCTTTCTTATCCAGCCTTATACCAATGTATAGTGTAGCTTTTAATTATGAGATTAAAATATTATAATAACTTCCTCCTCAGTTTTACCCATATAAGCTATGATCTTACTTTTTTCAATCTCTAGCTCATGAACTAATGTCTTTTGCCCGTAATATTGATTATTTCTTACCTTAAATTGTTCAGCAATATTTTTGTCTAAAGTCCAGCTAAATCTAAATTTGCCACTTTTAAGTTCTTTTTCATTCATACCCCTATAAACTGTAATTTTATCAGGTAAAGCTTCAAAAAAAGTCCAATCTTCTTCATTCATTAAGTATTTTTTTCCATCTCTCTTAGAAGAAAATAACAATAACAAAATTTCATGAGGTAAATTAGGATCATAAGATTGCATAAGATAGGCACAAGCTAAATTATCCCAATATTCCCTATCAGAAAATAGATGTTGAAATTCCGCAAACCAATATATTTTTTGAGATGTCGGAGAAAAGGCTTTTATAAAATTATAGTCTAGCTTACCTGTTAAATGCATTTCCTTGATCTCTCTTAAATATTGAGGTGCTTTAATTTCAAGCAAGATCTTATTAGAAAAAGATGTTCTAATGTCTTTAAACATTTCATCTGTATACTTAGAGAAAGGAAAATCAGTAGTCTTTTTAAGTCTATTCCACTCTTTAAGTAGTTTTGCATATTCATTTTTAACGGATTCTTTAGTTGTTTGATTGATTGAATTTGTTTTCATTTTTCTAAAATTTTAAATTTAGTATAGAAGTAGTACCCCATAGTATTTTACTACGGCAAATGCTGTTGATAATTAATTGTTAAATGGGAGTTTGTAATCAGAAAAACTGATTGATCGAATTTAGTATGTTAGTTGTGCCATGACATCAGATTTCGAGTAATAAACCCGTTTTCCGATTTTTTTAGCTTTAAGCACTCCTTGATTATTCCAATGGAATAAAGTTGTTAGGCTGACATTTAAAAGCTTTGAAGTCTCTTCACGAGTATAAAACTCTTTTTCCTCTGATTGTGCAGGGATTACTTTTTCTAACTCTTCTCTAACTAGTTTTTGAATAAATTGACCAAAAGATTCTATATCTATTTGCATCAATTGAATAGCTGAATTTGTCATAATATTTTTGTTTTATTATTATGATGCAAATTTAGCTTGGCTGATTTTCCGATTTTCGGAACTTTTTTCCGATAAAAAATTTAAAGATTAAAAATATTATTAAAGTTATTTTCCCTCTGTTCAGAAGATGACTTTGAAAGGCTTCTAAATCCTGCATTTTTTACAAACTCTTCATAGTCTTTATCAGTAATAAAATTATTATCTCTTAACCAATCAATATATTTGAAATGGGTATAGTTATGAATAATTTCATGATGCTTCATTTTCTGGAAAATAAAAGAATAATCGATAAACCTATTTATTATATGCTTTATCGCATATTTGATAAATTGTTTATAGGTAGACTTTTCTTTGAATATATCCTTCCATTCGATATTATCTTCGTGTTTTTTCTCTTTGAACTTTTTCTTATTTTTCTTTTCGCTCTTTAGGATAAATTTATGTTCTTCTTTGTACTTTTTATAAAAAGCTGAATTCTTATCTATGTATTTTTTATATTTTTCAATAGTTGAGGCAATAGCTTTATTAAATAATAAAGACATCTTTTTCATATTCTCAATATCAATGAAAAAAGTAACAGGATCTTTAAAAACACTATTAACCATTTCATAAGTTCCATAATTTTGCTTAAAAAGTGTCATAGAATTATAATACTGTGCTAGTATTTTATTATTAATAAGATCTTTTATATTATCAGGATCAGTTTTAGAATTGTCTAGAACATAATCCTCTAAATCCTGTTCAATCAAACTCAATACTTTTTTGAAGTCTGTCAGTAAAATTTCGGAATAGTTATTTTTTTTATCAATAAAATCAACATAATTAATGATCCTTACTTCTTTTGCATCTGCTTTTCCATTAAAAATATTAAACGTAAGGACGTATAAAAAGCCACTTTTTTGAAATGCATCACTTATTTCCTTTGTAATAGGAGCATAATGTTCAATAATCTTAATTTTCTCAATTACATTTTCTTTTTCATCATAAATGATTACATTTTTTCCAAGCATAAATTTCTCTAACGTATGCCTGTTATATATATTGATTATTGCTAGATTATTCTGTATTTGATCTATTTTCTGCATAAGGTTTTTAATTAATATCCCAAACTATTAAATATCTTAGCTGTTGATTTTGCTTTTTCAACCTCCGTCTTATTAATGTACGCCAACAACTGCTTTTCAGTTGTATGTCCTGTAAAATTAAGCAAATAAGTAGTAGGAATTTTCTCATAAAAGTTAGAGGCAAAACTTTTTCTTCCTATATGAGATGTAACGAGTTTATGTTTAGGAAAATCACCAAAAACTTTACGAGTAATATTCTTACCATCTTTTTCTATAGTCTCAGTTCTACCGTTATATACCATCTCATCTATTTCAGTAATCTCACACACTTCTTTGATATAAAGATTTAGTTTTACATCTGATATTTTTCGAGGAAACTCTCCGTTTCGTTTTGCTAAAACATCTTGAACCTTTTTTAATAAAGGAATTTGCATTTTAGCATTAGTCTTTTGTTGTGTAAATTCAATGTATTTCTGTCCTTCAGTATCTTCCACAATCATCGAAGAGGTAAATCTCATATAATCACTTACTCTTTGCCCTGTAAAACAGGAAATTAATAACCAATCTCTCGCATTATCCAAATAATCATGTGGCATTTCTTTTTGTGCAATCTTATCTAGCTCTTCAAAAGTTAGATAAATTGATTTGGGAATATGCTTTGTTGCTTTTTCGACTTCAAATTTCCATAATTCCGCATGTTTGTGAACTTCAATATCAAAAGATCCAGCAACCTTACAAATCATTTTTAAAAATTTAAGATTACGATATGTAGTAGAAATTTTATAATTCTCCTTATTACAATAATCTTCAAAATCAAATCTAAAAGAGTTATCCAAATCTTTAAACTTTAATCCCCTAAATGTTTTCTTTCTTATTTTTCTATCCACTATATATCTTATCATTAATTGCTTAACAACATTAGCTTTCTTAATAGTCGATTCAGTAACACTATCTTTTTTTAAAGATATATAAGTATCAATAAAAGTAACAACATCATCCGAATAGTTATTATCTTCGGCTTTTAAAACTGTAGGTTCTATAATTGATTTCAGCCATTCTTTTAAATCGATTTCTGGATTATCTTCCGTATAACTTGAAATAATATTAGCTTCTAATTGTGAAAGACGAGTGTTTATAGTTTCAGCATCATCTTTATGCATTTTTTTAGACGGCATTTTACCCCTTCCCTCTTTCCATTCTTTTGGTTTACAGCTCAAATACGGAACAGGAACACGTATATCAATATCCTTATCTCTAAACTTTGCCCAAATTGTACTTTCTTTATCTGCTACTTTTCCTCTAATAAAAAAACTTACTGATGCCATAATTAAAATGATTAAAAATTAAAGTTGTACCCAAAGTTGTACCCAAAAAATTCAAATATAGTTTAATTTCAATAAATTCAACTTAATTAAACAATCTTAAAAAGCCTTTGTACAAAGCATTTACAAATTAATCAAGATTTTGATAGATTTAAAAATCTAGTCCCTCCAACTCCACAAAAAAATCACTGAAGTTTTCAGTGATTTTTTTATTTTGATTAATAATATTCTTTTTCCTCCTATTTTTCCTAAAATCCCAAGGTGAAACCGCATTTTTATCAACCCACAAGCCAAGTTTCTTTTCTTTCGCCTTATTTTGAATTTTTTGCAATTCTGTATCTTTCGAAGCTTTGAAATACCACCACCCAAAACCAGCTTTTATTATTTCTTTAGACAAATATTTATCATTACCATAGAAAATTTTCGCTATCGTTCTTCCGTATCTATCTTTATTTACTTTATAAAAAGTCACATTTTTCCCAAAAACCTGTGAACTTGTAAACTTTTTTGCATTTTTTCCGAAAGGCTGACTGTTTTCAGGACAATCAACTTCTGCAAGTCTCAATGTTTCCTGAGTTTTGTCTGATAATAAAACAACAACTGTATCACCATCTTTTATTTTAATGATTTTTCCTTTGACTTGTGAGAAAATTAAAGCGGAAACAAAAAGAAATACGATGTAAATGAGTTTTTTCATTAACTTTTTAAATCAAATTTTGACTAAAATATAAAAATCCTTTTATAATAAGGAGTAAACAATACCCTAAGAATTTTCAAAGATAATTACTCTTGAGATTAAATAAAAACCTAATATGCCATTTTATTTATAGCTTATTTACTATCAATTTATTTCAATTCAGATTCTTATCATATATAATATTAAGGATACTACAGATTTTATTTTAATAAACTGAAACTACAACATGAAATGTTAAAATATAAACACCTGAAAACTAAAACACTAAACAACCATATAACAAAATACGCATCTGTAAGCCACAAAAAAGACTAAAAAAATGTTTTATCGTAAAGAATTTTATATATTTGCACCATCTAACAATTAAAAAAAAATTTACTATGTCAGACATTGCATCAAGAGTAAAAGCTATCATCGCTGATAAGCTTGACGTTGAAGAAACAGAAGTAACTCCAGAGGCTAGCTTCACAAACGATTTAGGAGCAGACTCATTGGATACAGTTGAACTTATTATGGAATTTGAAAAAGAATTCAATATTCAAATCCCTGATGATCAAGCTGAAAAAATTACTACTGTAGGTCACGCTATCGCTTATATCGAAGAAGTAGTAAATAAATAATATTCTTCAACAAAAAGAAATTAAACAAAGTTTATGGAATTAAAAAGAGTAGTTGTAACCGGTTTTGGAGCAATAACACCGATTGGAAATAATGCAAAAGAATACTGGGAAAATCTTGTGAAAGGTGAGAGCGGTGCCGCTCCTATTACTCTTTTTGATGCCACAAACTTTAAAACAAAATTCGCTTGCGAAGTCAAAAATTTCAATCCATTAGACCATTTCGATAAGAAAGAGGCTAAAAAAATGGATAGAAATACGCAACTTGGGCTTGTTGCTGCAAGAGAAGCAGTATCACATTCAAGGATTATTGAAGACGGTGTAGATAAAAACAGAGTCGGAGTAATTTGGGGTTCTGGAATTGGAGGTTTAGAGACTTTCGAAACTGAAGTTTTAGGATGGGCAAACACGGATATTCCGAGATTCAACCCTTTCTTCATTCCCAAAATGATTGCAGATATCACTCCTGGACATATTTCTATAGAATATGGTTTCCACGGACCAAATTATACGACAGTTTCCGCATGTGCGTCTTCAGCAAATGCTTTAATTGATTCCAAAATGCTAATCCAGCTAGGAAAAGCAGATGTTATTGTGTGCGGAGGCTCTGAAGCAGCCGTTACAGCAAGTGGTGTCGGTGGATTCAATGCAATGATGGCACTTTCTACGAGAAATGATGATCCAAAAACAGCTTCAAGACCTTTCGATAAAGACAGAGATGGATTTGTATTAGGTGAAGGAGCAGGATCTATTATTCTTGAAGAATATGAGCACGCTGTAAAACGTGGTGCTACAATTTACGCAGAATTAAAAGGCGGAGGTCTTAGTGCAGATGCACATCATATGACAGCGCCGCATCCTGAAGGTTTAGGAGCCTATCTGGTAATGAAAAATTGTTTGGAAGACGCAGAATTAACTGCTGATGAAGTAGATCACATCAATATGCATGGTACATCTACTCCATTAGGAGATATTGCAGAATCTAATGCAATTTCAAAATTATTAGGAGAGCATGCTTTCGACATTCAGATTAATTCTACAAAATCAATGACTGGTCACCTTCTTGGAGCTGCAGGAGTTATTGAAGCTATTGCTGCGTTAGGAACTATTATTCATGGTATTGTTCCTCCTACCATCAACCATTTTACTGATGACGAAAATATCGACAGCAGACTGAACTTTACGTTCAACGAAGCTGCGAAGAAAGATGTAAAAGTAGCCATGAGTAATACTTTTGGGTTTGGTGGGCATAATGCTTGCGTTCTATTTAAGAAAATCTAAATTTACTGAATGGAGTTAAAGAAATATTTTTCTAAATTCCTTCTCAAAAAAAGAAAAAGAAAATTAACGGAGAGAGATTCTTTTCTCAGTACTGAACTCAACAAGATGCTTGGTGCTGAGGTGCAAAATGTTGCTCTTTACCGTGAGGCTTTTTCTTTAAAAAATTCTTCTAAAAACAAAGACAGTAATTATGAAAGACTTGAGTTTTTAGGAGATTCTGTTTTGGGTACAATTATTTCTTGTCATTTGTTCCATACTTATCCTAAAGCTAATGAAGGATATTTAACACAAATGAAATCTAAGATTGTAAATAGGAAGAATCTTAACAAATTAGGAGAAGACTTAAAACTTACAGACCTTTTGCTAAAGCAGAATTCTGTAGCTTTAGGTGAAAATATCTCCGGAAATTTGTTTGAAGCTTTGATCGGAGCCGTTTATCTGGACTTCCAATATGATACCTGTAAAAGGATTATTTTGGAAAGATTGCTGACGCCAAGCGAAATCAATAAGCTTGAGAATAAAATTGTAAGCTACAAAGGTCTTTTGCTCGAATGGAGCCAAAAGAAAAAACTGAATATAAAGTACGAAACTTGCGAAGAGATTCAAGTGAATAAATCGATTGTTTTCCGCTGTCATGTATGGCTAGGAGAAGAAAAAATCGCGAACGCTACGGAAACTTCCAAGAAAAAAGCAGAAGAAAAAGCTGCACAACGAGCGTTTTATATTTTAAATAAAAAAGAAAATATACTTGGAAATCCAAAAACTTTATGATCTTGATGATATAGAATTTGAAGATATTACCATAGGATTGGTAAGATTAGCAAAAAATGTACCCGATCATGAGTTTTTCTATAAAGTAAATCAAATTAATGACCTTAAGTTTAAACGAATAAGCGACTTTATTCTTCATGGTTCTTATTATGATTATCATTTTCCAAGATTCGAGGCTTACCATAAGTTTACGAAAACTTGCTTTACTTTCATTTCAAACAGATCTTCTGAAAGTAAACAAAAAAAATTACAGACTGAACTCTTCTCAGAAGAAGAATACATTAAATTTTTATTAAATAATCAGGTAGAAGTGCAATATATTTTGCATAGTTCGGAACAGTTTCCTGATTTTTCCGTAATTTTGCTCCCTGAAAATCTTGTGTTTCCAATTCAAGATTACACACTAAGTTCTGAAGAAGAACTTTATCAAATTATCCAGTATTATGAATAAGTATTTAAAGAAGACAAAAATTATCGCAACACTTGGACCGGCTTCATCGTCGAAGGAAGTAATGTTAGGGTTAATGAGAGCAGGTGTTGATGTTTTTAGAATAAATTTCTCACACGCAGATTACGACTTGGTTCGTTCAAATATTGAAATCATCAGAGAGCTTAATAAAGAATATGGCTTTTCTGTTGGTATTTTAGGAGACTTACAAGGTCCGAAACTAAGAGTAGGTGTTGTAAAAGAAGGTTCTTATCTTAATCCTGGAGACATTCTTACTTTCACGAATGAAAAAATGGAAGGAGATTCTACAAAAGTTTTCATGACTTACCAACAGTTTCCACAAGATGTAAAAGTTGGTGAAAGAATCCTTATTGATGATGGTAAATTAGTTTTGGAAGTAACTGAGACTAACTTGATAGACACCGTAAAAGCAAAAACAATTCAAGGGGGGCCTCTTAGCTCTAAAAAGGGAGTAAACCTTCCGAATACTAACGTTTCTCTTCCTGCATTAACGGAAAAAGATATTCAGGATGCCAACTTCATGCTTGATCAGGAAGTTGACTGGATCGCACTTTCGTTCGTTCGTCACGCTCAGGATATTATTGATTTGAAAGAGTTAATTTCAAAACATCCAAACGGAAAAATGAAAACTCCGATTATCGCGAAAATTGAAAAACCTGAAGGCGTAAAAAATATCGAAGAAATTCTATTGGAATGTGACGGTTTGATGGTTGCTCGTGGAGATCTAGGTGTTGAAGTTCCGATGGAAGAAGTTCCTGCGATTCAAAAAACTTTGGTTGAAAAAGCAAGATTTTATTCCAAGCCTGTAATTATCGCTACTCAGATGATGGAAACGATGATCAACAGCTTAACGCCAACAAGAGCTGAAGTAAATGACGTTGCCAACTCTGTATTGGACGGAGCGGATGCAGTAATGCTTTCAGGTGAAACTTCTGTAGGAAGATATCCTATACAAGTGGTTGAAAATATGGCTAAGATTGTGAAAAACATCGAAATGACCAATTTTTATCAACACAAAAACGAGCCGATTGAAAAAGATTTCAACTGTATCGATGAGAGATTCATCACAAACAGAGTTTGTCTTGCTGCTGTAAGAATTGCAAAAACGACAAATGTTACTGCAATCGTTACATTGACAAGTTCAGGATATACAGCGTTCCAATTGGCGGCTCATAGACCTAATTCTCATATTATCGTTTATAGTGGAAACAAGAGAGTTATCACAATGCTAAACCTACTTTGGGGAGTTCACGCATACTATTATGATATGAAGAAATCCACAGATGAAACGATTATTCAGGTAAATATGTTGACGCATAACTATGGTTATATTGAGGCAGGAGATTTTGTAATCAACATCAATGCTACTCCATCTTATGAAGGCGGAAAAACAAATACATTAAGATTGACGAACGTTTAATTAACGAGTCATTTGTATATAAAAACAAAAACTCCCGAAAATGTCGGGAGTTTTTTATGTTTAAACTATTATTTTTTAAAATTAATTTCCAACAATAGTTCTTGCTGTTACAAATTCTTTTAAAGCTAATAAAGAAAGCTCTGTTCCGTAACCTGAAGCCTTTGATCCCCCGAAAGGAAAGCGCGGATCAGAACTTGTCATTCTGTTGATATTTACCGTTCCTGATTCTAAGTTTTCAATAAAAAATAATTGACGTTCTTTATCTACAGTCCAAACAGAATTTGAAAGTCCAAAAGGAATATTATTTGCCATTTGCAAAGCCTCTTCATCATTTTTAGCGATCATCACCATTCCAAGAGGTCCGAAAAGTTCTTCCTGTAAAATAGGATTTCCCTCTTGAACTCGAATTAATCCCGGTTTGAATTCATTATCAGAGATTCTTTCTAAAGGAATGATAATTTCAGCTCCATTTTCCAGAGCTTTTTGAAATTGTTTTTCCAAATCATCCGCTAAATCAGGTCTTGCCATTCCGGCAATTTTGGTTTCCTTATCCATTGGATCTCCAACAACATATTTTTTATATTCTTCAATGAATTTCGGAAGAAAAGCATCTTCTATTTTTTCATCAATGATAAATCTTTTTGCAGCGGTACAGGTTTGTCCACAGTTCTGAAGTCTCGATTTCACTCCAGCTTTTACAGCCTCATCCAAATCTGCATCATCAAAAATAATAAAGGCATCGCTTCCGCCCAATTCCAATAAAGATTTTTTGATATTTAAACCTGCAATTGAAGCCACTTCTCCTCCTGCTTTTCCACTACCTGTTAAACTCACTCCTTTCACTACATTATGCTCAAGAATTTCTTTTACAGCTTGATGTCCAACCTCAAGATTCTGGAAGATACCTTCAGGAAAACCAGCCTCCAGAAGAACTTCTACAATACCATTTCCACTTCCGAAACAGATTGATGCATGTTTTAAAACAACTGTATTTCCAGCTAAAATTGCAGGAACAGCAAATCTTAACACCTGCCAAAAAGGGAAATTCCAAGGCATTACTCCTAAAATCACACCTTTTGGAACATAATGAACTTCGGAGTAAGAAAATTCAGAATCAATTTTTTCAGGTTTTAAAATATTTTCTGCATCTGCATAATAATTCATCATTAAAGCACACTTTTCAACCTCAGCAATCGATTCCGAAATTGGCTTATTCATTTCTGTCGTAATGATCGTTCCAAATTTCTCAGAATTGTTTTTTAAGATTTCAGCTGCTTTAGCAATGAGTTTTTGTCTGTCTTCGAATGGTACTTTTCTCCATTCTGAAAATGCCTTATCTGCTTTGATAAGTTTATTTTCAATTGATTGTTCCATAATGTAATTTCAGTTTTAAATTCAAAAAAATTGAATTTATTAATGCTTTTTTATAAAGCATTTTTAGATCTACAAAATTAGTTCCTTTATATGAAATAAAATAATGATTTTTTCTATTAGAAGAATATAGGTTTATTTAATTCTGCAGTATTTTAATTAAATTTATCCATTGCTATCTTCTCTCGTTTATCAACTGCAATTTTCAAAAATTTATCCGCATTTTCTTCATCTCCTATTTCAGATAGCAACTCGGAAAAATGATATTCTAAAAAATCAATTGGTCTTTTTTGGTGATCAAATGCCTGATCATAGTATTCTTTAGCTTTTAGTAATTCTCCTTTTTTATGAAAATATAATCCTAAATTTCTATAATGATAGCCTTTATCGTTATTAAGAGTCTTTTCAGCCTTTTCTAAATAAACTAAGCCCTCGTCTAATAGATTTCGTAAGATTAAACTATAACCAAGGTTATCGTTTGCGAAACCAAAATCAGGACGATATTCAATTGCTTTTTTAAAATGAACTGAGCTTTCCTCAATAAAGCCAATTTTAAGTTTTAAATAACCTGTATTATTATATGCTGTGGAAATTGTTTGATGATCATTACTTAGCGTAATAACTTTATTCAATAGTTCTATAGCTAAGATAAAATTATCTTTTTTACTTTTTTCAAGAGACTTTTTTAGGAAATATTTTGCTTCGGCTTCGTTTACATCAGCAATCATACTAGAATGTACTAAACTTGCAACTTCATTGATTTTCGATTCAAAATCTTTTGGCAATTCTTTCATCCAACTTATATCTAAGCTCGGAAATATTTTCTGATATAAGGCAAATCCATAAATAATATTTTCGACTAACATAGATGAGGAAAAATTCCATTTTTTTTGCCAAAATGATGTTGAACTTTTTCCCGTATCTATTCTTTTTTGAGTAAGTATAACTCCAAAACCGAAATATATTCCTGCTAAAAAAAGAAAATTCTCCGAATATTTATTTTGATCATGTGGAATTTTAGCATCTGATAATTTAATTCTCAAAAAATCATTAATTAAGCAAAAAATCAAACGATTAGGCATTTCTTTAGTGGAGTTTGAAATATATATGCAATATTCATTATCAGACACTTTATCTAGTTCTGTTTCCTGAAATTTTCCTCGAATTGCTAAAGGGAAACTGTTACTGTCTCTTAGGTCATAAATTATTTCATACTTAATAATCTTATTTCCAAAGTCGAAAATCGTTATTAGATCTTTTATAATATTTTCAATTTCGATTTCTTTTGAGTTAAAAGTATTCGGAAAGAAATGCTGATTCAGCAAAATTTGTTCTCCTTTATTCCAAGGAAATCCACATGCTTTAATAAGAACCAAAAAATTTGCTTCAACCCATTGTTTTTGACTATCGGAAATTTTATATTTCATGTTAAGTAAGTGCTCAATTAATATTTTAAAATAATTAAATCATAAACCATTCATTCATAAGCGTTGCCGCTAATCTTGCGGTTCTATCCTGAATATCATAAGTTGGGTTAACTTCTGCCACATCAAGAGCCAACAATTTTTCACTCTTTAAAATATGTCTGTAAAAATGCATAAATGTAGCATCTGTAAAAATTCCGTTATAAGCTGAAGCCGAAACTCCGGGAGCGATGGAAGCATTAAAAACGTCCATGCAAATCGTCAAATAAATGTAATCAACACTCTCCAACAAATCATTGATTCTCTGATAAATTGATGAAAGATTTTCAAAAAATAATTCATCGGCAAGAATATATTTCATCCCATATTGATGGGCTGTATCAAATAATTTCAATGTATTGGAATTTCTCTGAATTCCGATATGCAAAGAATTAATCTCTCCTTCCTGAGCAATCTGCCAAAACCCGGTTCCGGAGCTGGCTCCTACTCCATTTTCAGGCTGTCTGTTATCGAAATGGGCATCAATATTAATAATTCCAATTTTCTGTTCAGGAAAAGCTGTTTTTACGCCTAAATAATGCGCATAAGTCACTTCATGTCCTCCTCCTAAAACCATAGACTTTCCTCCTTTCAATAAAACTTTGGAAACATTTTTGGCAAGATTATTCTGAGTGTTTTCAAGATTTTCATCATCACAGGTAATGTTTCCAAAATCAAGCAATGAAAAATCTGGAAGAATTACAGGAAAATTAGCCATATTTTTTCGGATAATATCCGGAGCATCTTTTGCGCCTTGTCTCCCTTTATTTCTCTTAACCCCTTCGTCTACAGCAAATCCATGTAAAACGAAATCTTTAGGTGAAATCGAATCATAATTATTCTCTTCTCGCACTCTCTGAAATATTCTATGGTAAAGAAGTTCTTCACCATCTAATCTTCCCTGCCAAATATTGTTCATCATTAATAATTTTAATTTGTGTGTGTATTTTTAATGCTGAAAGCATCTAAAGTTAGTTTGCAATATAAAGCATTAAATCCTAACCCCATCAATATAAACATTCTCTGCTTTCAAGCTTCCCTGATTATAAAGAACATTCTGAAAATTATCAGTTTTATAAGTTACGAAATCTGCCTTTAAGCCTTCTCCTAATTTTCCTCTGTCTTCCAAATTTAGCGCAAAAGCCGAACGGAAAGTCATTCCCGCTAAAACTTCTGCGGTTGTCAGCTTTTCAAATGTAGCTAAAATAGAAGCTTGAGTAATTAAATTTCCCATTGGTGCAGAGCCCGGATTCCAGTCACTTGCAATGGCTACGATTGCTCCTGCGTCTAATAATTTTCTTGCAGGCGTGAACTTTTCTCCCAAACCTAAACTTGCTCCTGGTAAAGCTGTTGCAACGGTATCTGATTTTGCCAAAAATTCAATATCCTCATCGATTGTCGCTTCCAGATGATCCGCAGATTTTGCACCGACTTCTACTGCAATCCTTGAACTTCCCGGCGTAAACTGATCTGCATGAACCGTAATTTCAAAACCTAAATCTTTAGTTTTAAGTAAAAACACTTTACTTTCTTCCGGTTGAAATGCAGATTTTTCAATAAAAATATCAACACGTTTTGCCAAATTCTCTTCTTTTACTTTTGGTAAAATTTCGGTTAAAATATATTGCAAATATTCTTCGTTGCTTCCCTCAAAATCTCTTGGCTTCAAATGTGCGGAAAGACAAGTCGGAACTAAAGTCGCCTTTGTTTGTTCCTGTGCTTTTTTAATGATTCGAAGCATTTTCAATTCGTTTTCCACGTCTAAACCGTAACCGCTTTTTACTTCGATTGTCGTGATTCCAAGAGAGATTAAAAAATCGATTCTTTCTAATAAAGTTCTTAATAATTCTTCTTCAGAAGCATTTCTTGTATGTTGAACGGAACTCCAGATTCCTCCTCCACTTTCGGCAATTTCAAGATAGGTTTTTCCGGCATTCCGCATTGCAAAATCATTCGCACGGTTTCCACCAAAGCAAATATGTGTATGGGAATCTACGAACGCCGGAAGAACGATTTGTTCGCCTTCGATCGTTTCAATTTCTATATTTTCATTTTCAGATTTCAAAGATTCAAAGTTTCCAATTTGTTGGATTTTATTATCACTGATTAAAATTGCTCCGTCAGTAACAATTTCAATTTGTTCATCAGAAATTTTTCCTCTTAACGGAAGATTGGCAAGTGTTACAACCTGCTTGAAAGGTCCTATAAGTTTCATTATGTATCGTAAAGACTGTAAAGCCCGGTTTAATTAAATTTTTCTCTCTCAAAAATACTTAAAATATCTCTTCTGCTCAAATCTTAATTTTTACTCAATCTCTGACTTTAAACCTTAACCTAAATTCCTTATCTTTACAGTAAATGAAATTGAATTAATGCCTGATTTTTTACATCCAGACAAAGACAATTATTCCCATGACGAGCTCATGCAGGAAGAACAGATTCGTCCCCAGAGCTTTAAAGATTTTGCAGGACAGAGGAAAACTTTAGAAAATCTTGAAGTTTTTGTAACTGCTGCCAAAAAACGTGGCGGAGCGCTTGATCATGTTCTGTTGCACGGTCCTCCCGGTTTGGGAAAAACAACTTTAGCGAATATCATTGCGAATGAATTAGGAGTAAACTGTAAAATTACTTCGGGTCCCGTTTTGGATAAACCCGGAAGTTTAGCCGGTTTATTAACAAATCTGGAAGAAAATGATGTACTTTTCATTGATGAAATTCACCGTTTATCGCCTGTTGTTGAAGAATATCTGTATTCTGCAATGGAAGATTATAAAATTGATATCATGCTGGAAACCGGTCCGAATGCGAGAAGTGTTCAGATTGGCTTGAATCCTTTTACATTAGTAGGAGCAACAACAAGAAGCGGAATGTTAACAAAACCTATGTTAGCAAGATTTGGAATCCAAAGCAGACTGGAATATTATACCATTGAACTTTTATCAATGATCATTATTCGAAGTGCTAGAGTTTTAGGCGTGAAAATTTATGAGGATGCAGCGATTGAAATTGCAAGAAGAAGCCGTGGAACTCCAAGAATTGCTAATGCTCTTTTGAGAAGGGTCCGAGATTTTGCAGAGATAAAAGGTAATGGAGAAATTGAAATCAACATTACAAAATATGCCTTGAATTCATTAAATGTTGATGAATTTGGTTTGGATGAAATGGACAACAAAATCATGCGTGTCATGATTGAAAACTTCAAAGGAAAACCTGTCGGAATTTCGGCGTTGGCAACATCTATTGCAGAAAACCCTGAAACATTGGAAGAAGTTTATGAACCATTTTTGATTCAGGAAGGATTTATTATCAGAACTCCGCGAGGTAGAGAGGTTACAGATAAAGCCTACAAACATTTGAATATTGCCATACCTAGAAATCCCGGAGAATTGTTTTAATTATGTTTATTCCTAAATTATATAAAAGTGAGGATTACAATTTGATGAAAGAAATCATCAGAGAAAACTCTTTTGCTTTATTAATTTCTTCTGTGGATAAAATTCGTGCGACACACTCAATGATGATGTTGAATGAAGATGATCCGAAAAACATTTATATTGAAAGTCATATTTCCAAAGCCAATCCACAAGCGAAAATCCTGAAAAATGGAGATGAAGTTCTTTGTGATTTCTTGGGAGCTCACACTTATATTTCGAGTAGTTGGTACGATCACATCAATGTTTCAACGTGGAATTATGAAGCGGTGCAGATTTATGGGAAAATTGAATTGATGAATCAGGAAGAATTGTATAATCATTTAGATAAATTAACTTCCAAATACGAAAAATTTCAGCAATGTCCGATGATGGTGAAAGAGATGGGAAAGAAATTTGTGGAAAAAGAGATGAAAGGAGCTTTTGGATTGAAAATTATTCCTACTGAGATTTTTATTAAACAAAAACTTTCTCAAAACAGAAAAGAAAATGATTTCCAAAATATCATCTCAAATCTCGAAAAAGGCGACGAAAACGGAAAACGGATTGCTGAGAAAATGAAACTATTAAACAAATAATACATTATAAAAAACTTAATATTATATGAAATTATATCCAATACAATGTGGAAAATTTAAACTGGATGGCGGTGCCATGTTTGGAGTCGTCCCAAAGAGTTTGTGGGAAAAAACCAATCCTGCAGACGAAAAAAATCTAATCGAACTGGGAACACGTTCCCTTCTTGTGGAAGACGGAAAAAAATTAATCTTAATTGATTGTGGTCTTGGTAACAAACAGGACAACAAATTCTTCGGGCATTATTCGCTTTGGGGTGATGATAATTTAGACAAAAATTTAAAAAAATATGGTTTTGTAAGAGAAGATATCACCGATGTTTTCCTGACTCACCTTCATTTCGACCACTGCGGAGGAGCTATCGAATGGAATGATGACAAAACAGGCTACAGACCGGCTTTCAAAAACGCACAGTTCTGGACGAACGAAAACCATTGGCAATGGGCAACTGAGCCTAATGCAAGAGAAAAAGCAAGTTTCTTAAAGGAAAACATTATGCCCATTCAGGAAAGCGGACAACTGAATTTTTTACCAATTCCTAAAAACGGAAATTACGGTTTTGCACCGGATCTGAAAATGGATGTCATTTTTGTTGATGGTCATACGGAAAAACAGATGCTTCCTGTTCTTCAATATCAAGATAAAACAATTGTTTTTGCAGCCGATCTGATTCCTACTGCAGGACATATTCCTCATGTATATGTGATGGGTTATGACACTCGTCCGCTTTTAACTTTAGAAGAAAAGGGCAAATTTCTGAAACAGTGTGTGGATAATGAATATTTATTATTCTTTGAACATGATGCTCACAACGAATTAGCAAGTCTTAAAATGACAGAAAAAGGCGTAAGACTGGATGAGACTTTTAGTTTTAATGATGTTTTTGGTTATTAATTTTTAGTATGGAAGAATTATTAAACTCAGAGACTCAGAAAGCAGAACCTGATCCGTTATCTGCACCCAAAATCATTGGTTTAACAGGAGGAATCGGCTCAGGAAAAACCACGGTTGCAAAATTCATTGAAGAGTTCGGTTTTCCTGTTTATTATTCGGATGACAGAGCAAAAGATATTGTGAATGATAACGATGATTTAAAGGCAAAAATTAAACAACTTTTAGGCGATGAAGCTTATGATCAGAACGGGCTTTACAACAGAAAATTTGTAGCTGAAAAAGTTTTTAATGATAAAGATTTACTTCAAAGTTTAAATGAAATTATTCACCCCGCTGTTCGAATTGATTTTGAAGATTGGGTAAAGAAACAAACGAAGTATTTGGTTTTTAAGGAAACAGCTTTATTGTTTGAATTAAAACTGAATAAAGAATGCTACAAATCTCTTCTGGTAACCGCCGAAGATAACATCAGAGCTAAAAGAGTGATGGACAGAGACGGAAAAACCTACCGGGAAGTAGAAGCTGTCATGGAAAAGCAAATGCCCGAAAAAGACAAGATAAAACTGGCAGACTGCATTATCTATAACAATACAAATTTAGAAGATTTAAAGGATCAAACCGAAAAGATAATCTTCGATATAGAATAAAATTTAAACTCGTTGGATTTTCCAGCGAGTTTTTTTGTGGTTTTTATTCTTTTCTTGCTGATTTTATAAATTATGCTGTTGTCTTTTAATTACTTTTAAAACAAAAAATAGACTCTCATTTCTGAGAGCCTATTTGATTTAATTAAATGATTAAATATTATTCTTTGATAAATTTCTTCTGAACAGAAATTGCATCTCCATCCATAATGTCTATTACATAGACTCCGTTTATCAAGGCATGTACATCAATCTTATTATTCAAGATAATTCCGTTTGAAACCAATTGTCCTGCAGAACTGTAGATCTTATAACTAGCTTTTTTGCTGATATTTTTCACATACAATACTGTACTAACCGGGTTAGGATAAATTAAAATATCCGTTTGGTTGATCGGGTTAGGTACAGGAGTTTTAGAAATTCTTACAGTGTAATCTTCAACCTCACCATTCGGGAAGTTAGTACAGTTTACAGGAATAGCATCTTTTGACATTGCAACTCTCATTACTACATATTTGTAATCTGTTAAGCTAACAAAAGCATCTGAAGGTACTGTGAATGTTCCAGTTACAGTCGCATCTGCATTGGATGAAGCAACAAGAATCCTTTCATTGATATCAAAGTATCCGTTTCTGTTGAAATCGATCCAGACAGCAACTCCTGCCTGAGTATTACCTGTAAGTTTTTTATCGATTGTGATCTTATTATTAACAGATCCTTGAATCAATTCTATAAACTTAGCAGGAACACCTGTATAATCTGTATAATTTGAAGCCAAAGATGGATTCGTCATTTCAGGTTTACCATTTGGAGTAACGGTAACTTTTGAAATATATTCAGAAGTTCCTGTAGTAGAATGCATCTGGCAATAAACTACTGTTGGAGTTGTGAAGAAATAAGGTAATGTATACGTACCAGGAACTCCGTTACATACATTTGCTACCTGCATTTCATACTGAGTTAATTCCAACAAGCCTGTTAATGTAATAGTATTCGTATTAGAAGTAACAGTCGTCCAGCTCGGAATACCTACTTTTCTATATCTTAAAATATAAGTTGCTCCCGGGAAAGATGTCCAAACCACTACCGCAGTTGTCGGAGTAAGGTTTGTAATGGTTAATCCCGGAGGAGGTAATTCACAAGTTCTTTCTGTAGTGAATACTTTAGGATTAGACCAAGTATTAACCGTAGTTTCTCCGTTACAAATATTTGCAACCTGCACTTCATATGTAGTATATGGAGTTAAACCTGTAAGTGTATAAGTATTCAATGGAGCAGTTGTAACATTTACAGTAATCCAAGTTGTAGTTCCTACAACTCTATATCTTATTACATATGTTGCACTTGGCACAACCGGAGCCCAAGTTACCACTGCAGAGTTTGTCGTTACAGTACCAATTGTAACATTCGGAGGTGTAGGATCACATCTCGTCGTGAACGTTTGAGTAGGTGTAAATGTTCCAGGAGCAGTTCCACAACTTGCAGCAATTTGTACTTCATAAGTTGTTGCTGGAGTTAATCCTGTTAAAGCCAATGGTGGATTTCCAGTTAATGTTGATGCTGTAACTTGCGTCCATGCTGTAGTACCGGCAACTCTATATCTGATAATAAATGTAAGACCACCTGTAGGTACTGTCCAAGTAATATTAGCAGATGTATGAGTAATTGTATTGAATGCTATGTTAGTCGGTGCCGTTGTAGAACAAGGTCTTAATTTCACCGCATAATCTTCAACTTCTCCGTTTACAGCATTCTGACACATTACAGGAGCACTTGTACGTTTTAGAACAACTCTCATTGTAGTTGTTAAAGGTCCGTTGTATGCTGTCGCAGGTACATTAAACAATGCCGTTACAGGAGTGGTTGTACTTGCTGCAGAAGCCATAATCTGCTCTGAAGTTTCAAATACACCATTTCTATTAAAGTCGATCCAAGCTGACACAGCATCACTCTGTGAACCTGCTTTTGCTACTGAAATCTGGTTGCCTGTAGAACCTATTTCTAAGTTAACCAATGTAGCCGGAGTTGTATAACTAATATAGTTCGTTTGAACTGATGTATTACTCATTGGAGGAATACCCGGATTCACTGAAGTCATAGTAACATTTGAAATGAAATCAGTCGTTCCTGTACCCGTCATCGTACAATAAGTAATAGGCGTAGTCGTAAACGTTGTAGATGTAGACCAAGGTCCTTGAGTTCCACCACAAATTGTTGCAACCTGTACTTCATAAGCTGTTTGCTCTGTAAGACCTGTAATGTTGAATGTATTACCAGTAACAACTGTAGAAGTAATCCATGGTCCAACTGGGTTAGTAGTTCTCCATCTTACTAAATAAGTAGCTCCTGTAGAAGAGATCCAAGATACTGTAGCTGTAGTAGCAGCAACGTTTGACATTGTGATACCTGTAGGAGCAGCAGTAGTACAAGGCTGAATATCTACAAACTTCACTTGATAATCTTCAACTTCTCCATCACTTGTAAGAGGTGAACAAGCATCTGTAGGAGTCAGGAAGTATACAATAACACGCATTTTCACTTTATTCGTACCAGAGTAAGCTCCGGCAGGAACAGGGAAAGTAGCAGTAACCGGCGTTGTAGAAGAATATCCTAAGTTCATGATTCTCTCACCACCTGCAACAGTTGTTGGATTATTATTAAATACTCCATCGCCGTTAAAATCGATCCAAGCATATGTAGAATATGTACTTGATAAGATTGTTCTTCCTACAGAAAGTACGTTGTTAGTAGAATTACGAGCTAATGTGATAATTTTCGTAGCATCATTAGAGTAATCCGTATAAGTACTAGGACCAGAGTTGTTAGACATCATTGGTGTATTAGTACCTGTCACAGTAATATTATTAATGTAACCGTTACTAACACTTGTTGTAGTTGGTGTACAATAAGTAATTGCAGGAGTAGTAAAGTTTACAGAACTAGACCAAGCTCCAGTAACACCACCGCAAATAGTTGCTACCTGCACTTCATAAGTAGTAGATGCATTTAAATTAATAATAGTATAAGGGTTAGTTGCCGGAGCAATAACTGTCCAAGCACCTGTACCTGTTCTATATCTTAATGTATAAGTAGCACCTGTCGCATTGATCCAAGAAACTAAAGCTGTAGAAGCTGTCACGTTCGTAACAACAACTGGAGACGGCGGAGCTGTAGTACAAGGCGCAAGATCAATAATCTTAACCGCATAATCTTCAATCTCACCATTCGCAACTGTAGCACAAGGATCAGTAATTGTATTTGTAGAGAAAATAACTCTCATTCTAAGCGTCAACGGACCATTGTAAGAAGTTGTAGGAACCGTAAACGTTGCAGTGATCGGCGTAGTTGTACTCGCTGTAGTACTTACTACTCTTTCACCTGTTTCAAAAATACCATTTCTGTTAAAGTCGATCCAAGCACCGACTGCCAATGAACTCTGGGTAGTCGTTAACCAAGATTTAGACGTTGAAATAGAGTTATTTGCAGAGCCACGAACTAGTGTAACTAATTTAGCAGGATCTGCAGAATAGTTAGTATAAGAATTAGCTCCCGTATCGTTACTCATAACATATGAGTTTGTAGGAGCAACCGTTACGTTTGAAATATATCCATTTGTATTATTACTTGAAGTAATATTACAATAAGTAACTGCTGGAGTTGTAAATGTATAAGGAGCAGTATATGTTCCTGTAGTTCCAGAACAAACATAAGCTACCTGAACTTGATATTGTGTTTGTTCAATTAAATTAGCAATAGTATAAGCATTGGTTGTTAAAGGAACTGTAGTCCAAGTTGGAGAACCAAGAGGTCTATACTGTAATACATAAGTAGCACCTGTAGCCGGATCCCACGTTACATAAGCAGAAGTTGCTGTAATATTAGTAACAGAAAGATTTAATGGCGCATTACTTGTACAAGGAATAGGCTGAATTAATTTAACAGCATAATCCTCAACTTCGCCGTATGTATAACTTGTACACATTACAGGAGAAGAACTAAATTGCAAAGCAACTCTCATTTTTGTAGTCGCAGGACCATTGTAAGCAGTTGCAGGAACGTTGAAGGTAGCAGTAACAGGAGTTGTAGTACTAGCTGCAGAATTCATTACCTGTTCCGTTGCTTCGAATACTCCGTTTCTGTTAAAATCAATCCAAACACCTACAGCTTCACTGAATACTGTTCCTGTCCAAGCTTTATTAACTGAAACGACATTCCCTGTAGAACCAATTACTAAATTTACTAAAGCACTTGCTGTAGTAGAATAATCAGTATAAGTAGCACCTGCAGAGTTATTACTCATTACAGAAGCTCCTACCGGAGTTACCGTAACATTAGAAATATACTCTTCAGTAGGATTACTAGAAGCCATTGTACAGTAAGTAAGACCTAAAGTCGTAAAGTTCGTAGATGCAGAGAAAGGTCCCTGAACACCTGAACAAACTGTAGATACCTGTACTTCATATTGGATACCGTCATTCAATCCTGAAAGATTAATCGTATTTGCTGTTACAGGAACAGTAATCCAAGTTGTACTTCCTACCGGACGATACTGAACCACATAAGTTGAATTCGCTGTAGCTGTCCAAGTAACTGTAGCAGTACTCTGCGTAATTGCTGAAACAACAATACCAGTTGGAGCAGCACCTGTACATGCAGTTAATGAAGTTATCGTTGCACTACCAATCGCGTAGAATACGTTTCCGATTGAGCTAACTCTGATTTTAACAGTTCCTCCAACAGTAAGTCCTGTTAGATTTAATGCTTCAGTTCCATCATTAGCTGTAGAAGCAGAAGCTACTGTCCAGGTTACACCGTTGTCAATAGTATAATCAATCTTTACGTTTGCAACACTATAAGGAGCAGCTGTAGTATTTACAACATCCCAGGTTACATTGGTAGGACCATTATTATAAGCAGTAGTAGTGGTAACTTTAAAAGGACCATCATTTCCTACTACTATTTGCTGATTTGCAAATTGAGTTTGTTGTTGAGTCGCTACCGAATTATTATCTCTTACTGTTACTCTGAAGTTTGTAGTTCTTGCAATAGTAGAAACAGATTCCCAACCATTATTAGAATTATTTAAAACTCCAGCTAATACTGACGATAATTTAGGGAAATATCTTGTAGGGCTCGTTGTTGGATTAAATGATCTAAACGATGCTCCTGTAGAAGTTGTTCCTAAATTATTTTTATTAATGGTAACACTTGCATTATCTACTTCCTCCCAACAAAATGTCATTGGATCATTTTCAGGATCTGTTGCAGAAGCCGTTAAAACAAATGCTGTACCTTTAGGAATATTAAAGGTTGATAATGCAGCAATTACAGGTGGATTGTTGGTAATCGTAGTCTCAACATCACAAGTTTTACTTGTTAAATTATTTTGAACCTGAGTGATACTTACCGCATGGAAATAAGGATCTGAATGCGCCTGAACATCAGTATTCGCACCAGTGATACCTGCATAACCCATAATTGTTGAACCAGAACCCGGCTCAACGTTTACTCCTGCACTTTCCAAACCATGAGAGAAAGTATGATTTCCTCCTAATTGGTGACCCATTTCGTGAGCAACATAGTCAATATCAAAATTATCTCCTTGCGGAATACCATCGGCAGGAGAAGTGAATCCCGAACCCTTACCTTTTGGTACTGCAGTAGTAGGATCTATACAAACACAGCCAATACAGCCCGCATTACCACCACCACCGGAAGCACCAAACAAGTGACCGATATCGTAGTTAGTATTACCGACGTTTGCTGTAAGCGTTTGTTGTAATTCTGTATTCCAAGCTCCTGCAACACCAGCTGCAGCCGCTGAATAAGGGTCAGTAGCCGGATTTGTATAAATAACACCCGGATAGTTTTGTAAATTTAAGTGTAATGCAAAATCTTTTTCAAATACACCATTTACTCTTGTTAATGAAGCATTGATTGCTGTCAAAGCGTTTGCAACAGTCCCCCCAAAATATTGAGTGTATTCTCCTGTTACAGACATTGCCAATCTCATCGTTCTATACTTTTTGTCAGAAGACTTTGCAAAATTGGTTGTTTGATTAGCAAATGATTTTCCTTCTTTATAAAGATTCGCTATCTCTTGCTTAGATAGCCTATCTTCATTCATAGAACAAAGGAAGCCTTCATTACTTTTATCAGTTTTTGGATGCACACCATAAACTGTTTTGTTTTTGTCAGCTGGTTCTATGAATTCGTACTTGCCATCTTTGATGATCATCGATTGGAAATCATTTGGCGCCAAACTGAATCTCAGATATTTACCGGGATCATCAACCCCGACTCCTACATAAGATCCTAATTGATACTGATCTGCCAGTTCCTTCACTACCACGGGGAAGCTGTAAACGGCAAATTTTTCAATTTTTCCTTCTAAAGTTGGCAAAGAAATCGTGACGGGTTTTGCATTTTTTCCCGTCTCCTGCGCTTTCGCCAATTGAGACTTTAGTAAAGAAATGTCTAGAGAGTAATAGTTCTTAATATCAGAACCCGCTCTGGATTTTTCTCCCCTGAATGTTGTGGGACTCCATTGTGCACTGGTAATCGCAAACAGAAAGAGGAAAAAGAAAGAAGTAAATTTTTTCTTCATAACTTTCTCAATATATTATATTAATTACACAAATCTAATCATTTTTTATTATTAATTTCAAAATATATCTATTTTTTTAATACAAACTTCACAACAATTCAAATTAAGTATTCAAAATCAGGGAATCAAAAATTAATATATATCAACCTTATCATCTGAAGTTTTTTTAACTATTTTAAAGTAAATACATCTATTTTCTACTATCTCCAAAGCTTTATGATTTTTTTTCATTTATATAAATCTTTAATAAAATACAAAAAAATCCTCAGGTAAACCTGAGGATTTTTTTGTATCATTAAAAATATGTTTTTAATTATTTCTTGATGAATTTAGAAGTGAATGACTCTCTTCCTTTATCTTCAATTGTAATTACATAAACACCTTTGATTAGCTCAGAAACATTAATCTGTCCGTTACTAATATTTCCTTGTTTTACCAATTGACCAGTTGCCCCGTAAACTTTGTAAGTAGCTTTCTCAGAAACTTTAGTAATATTTAAAATATCTGATACTGGGTTTGGATATAGTTGGATATCGTTTTTAGGACCAGTCACATCATGAGTTGCCAATGCTGTTGCTGTAACAACAACGTTATAGTCTTCAACTTCACCATCGTTAAAGTTGTTACCGCACACATATGTTACAGGAGCTGATAATCCTGCATTTGAAGATGAGGCATAACCTAGGAAAACTCTCATTCTTAGAGTTTGTCCTTCCACAACTCCTGTAGTTGGAACTGTAAATGTTCCGGAAAATGAAGAAACATTTGCTACAGGGAAATTCAATACTCTCTCAGTTGCATCAAATACACCATCTCTGTTATAATCTATAAATACTGCTGCAAAATCATAAGCTGTAATATTACTATTAATAACCATAGGATAAGCAGTTCCTTTTACAAGGTTTACCTGAAGAGCAGGGTTCGTTGTAAAGTTTGTATAAGTAGCTCCAGTTGAAGTGTTATTGATATTCGCTACTTGTACTTTAGAAATATAAAGATTCGCAGCTGTAGTAGAAGCAGCAGTACAATAAGCAATTGCTGTAGTTGAGAAGTTAGTTGAAGTAGAGTAAGCTCCAGGAGTTCCTGAACAAACAGCAGCTACCTGAACCTCATAATTTGTAGCATCAGTCAGCGTAGACAATGTTACAGTAGGATTCGTAGAAGTTGTTTGTTGCCAAGCTGTTGCTCCTACAACTCTATAACGAATAATATAAGTAGCATTTAGAACAGGTGTCCAGCTTACTGTAGCACTATTAGAAGTAAGGTTACTTGTTGTAACTCCCGTCACAGCAGATCCGTCACAAGGAGCAAAAGCCGCTACATTGATTCTACCAATAGCATAGAATACGTTACCAATAGAAGAAATTCTCAATTTAATAACTTGTCCATTCAATGTTGACGGAAAAGTGAAGTTCTCAGCACCATCATTAGGAGTCGAAGCTGATAATACTGTCCAAGTAGTTCCATTATTCGTAGTGTAATCAATCTTAACGTTTGTAACATTGTAAGGAGCTGCTGTAGTATTAACTACATCCCAATTGATTGCTGTTGGAACACTAATGTTTGCATATTGAGTAGTCACTTTAAAAGGACCATCATTTCCAACAACGATTTGCTGAACATCATAATCTGCCTGCTGTTGAGTCGCATCAGGATTATTATCTCTTACAGTAATAGCAAAATTTGTTGTTCTTGCCACCTGAGAAACAGATTCCCATGTATTATTACTATTATCTAAATATCCGTTTAATACAGATTCTAATTTAGGGAAGTAACGTGTAGGACTTGTAGTAGGATTAAAAGATCTGAAGCTAGCACCGGTAGCTGTTGTTCCAATATTTGTTTTGTTAATAATAACACTTGCATTATCTACCTCTTCCCATGTATAAGTCAGCGGATCATTTTCAGCATCTGTTGCAGAAGCTGTTAAAACAAAAGCTGTTCCTTTAGGAATATTATAAGTAGGTAAAGCAGCTATTACAGGTGGGTTATTATTAATAGTAGTTTCTATATCACATGTTTTAGCAATCAAATTAGAATTTACCTGATCGAGACTTATCACGTGGAAGTAAGGATCAGAATGTGGCTGAACATCCGTAGTTGTACCAGTAATACCGGCATAACCCATAATTGTAGATCCTGAACCTGGCTCCATATTTGTACCTGAACTTTCTAGAGAGTGTGCAAATGTATGATTAGCTCCTAATTGGTGCCCCATTTCGTGAGCAACATAATCAATATCAAAATTATCTCCTGAAGGTGGATTAGCTGCTGTAGGATTAACGCTACCTGTAGCCGGAGAAGTGATACCTGATCCTTTACCATATCCTACAGTTGCATCATAAGTTGTGCCAACCGGGCTCATACAAACGCAACCAATACAACCTGCGTTTCCACCACCACCGGAAGCTCCGAATAAGTGACCGATATCGTAATTAGCCTGACCTACGTTAGCCGCCAATACATCTCTAAGAGAAGTATTCCAAGAAGCTGGAGGTGAAGCAGCATTTGTAACTGTTGCGTAAGGATCAGTTGCAGCATTAGTATAAATAAGTGCCGGATAACTTAATACATTTAAATGTAATGCAAAGTCTTTTTCAAATACTCCATTTACCCTCGTTATAGTTGCATTTATTTGAGTCAATGCTCCTGCTGTTCCTCCAAAGAAGTTAGTATATTCAGCTGTTGTTGACATTGCCAACCTCATTGTTCTATACTTCTTATCGTAGCTTTTGTTGAAGTTTGTCGTCTGATTTGCAAAAGACGAACCTGTTTTCAATAATGCATCGATTTGTTTTACTGCAGCCGGATCTTCTCCTGTAGTACATAAGAATCCATTTTCATTCTTTTGAGACTTAGGATGAACCCCATAAACTGTTTTAGCAGCATTAGCCGGTTCAATAAACTCATACTCTCCTCCTTTAATAATCATTGACTGAAAATCATTTGGAGCAAGTGAGAATCTTAAAAATTTTGAAGGATCATCAATTCCCACCCCTACGTAAGATCCTAGCTGATATTGATCCGCAAGATCCTTCGCAAAAACAGGAAAACTGTATACTGCAAATTTTTCAACTTTACCGTCTAGTGTAGGTAAAGAAATTTCAACTGCTTTCGCACCTTTTCCCGTTTCCTGAGCATTTGCCAGCTGAGATCTTAATGCTGAAATATCCAATGAATAGTAGGCTTTCATGTTAGCCTCTTTTCTCACTTTCTCTCCTTTATATGTTGTTTGTGACCACTGCGCACTTACAGTACCCAACACAAAAAGAGAAAAGAAAGAAGTAAAAAGTTTCTTCATAGCTTTTCAAATTAAATTTACTTGCCAAATATAGCTATTTTAAGCTATTAATATCATATCCACATTATATTTAACTTAAAAAAAGTATTTTTTAATCATATTTTAATAATAAATAAATAATCCTCAGGTAATTCTGAGGATTATTTATTTATTAAAATTAAATTAATTTAGTATTATTTTTTGATGAATTTAGATGTAAATACTTCTTTTCCTTTCTCATCAATGGTAATTACATAGCCTCCTTTAACGAGCTCAGAAACACTAATTTTCCCATTACTAATATTTCCTTGCTTCACTAACTGACCAGTTGCACCGTAGATTTTAAAAGTCGCCTTATCAGAAACTCTAGTAATATTTAAAATATCTGATACTGGGTTTGGATATAACTGAATATTATTTTTTGGGTTATCAACATCATTAGTTGCCAAAACCTGAGCTTTTAAAGTTCTGCTTTGCGTAGAACTAAAATGAGAGCCTGTTAATAATGTAGTCCCTGATTGTGTTTTAATATTATAATATCCTCCATAAGGATAAAAACCATCACCATATGAATCATTAATAGTAAATGTATAACATTCATTTGGATTTAATGACCAGTTTTGAGTGATCAAAGCAGGCAAGTTTGGATCAGCATCAGTATATCCACCACCGCTGTAAACAGTAGTTCCTGTACTATTTGTCAATGCCCATGAAGTCTCACTTCCATATTGATCCAATTGAAGATTGAATACAACATTTAAATCAGCTCTTACTGGAGCTCCCAAATAATTAACAGTAACATTACTATTTGATGTTCTTTGATCAGTTGCTCCATTTACAGAAGTTACATTGATATTCATCTGACCTCCCAATGCTGTTGAGCTCATCGGAAGTGTTACAATAGCATATTTATCCTGAGCTAAACTTCCGCTCCAGTTATATGTCTGTGCGACTCCATTAAGAGTGTAAGTAATCACAGCAGATGTCATTGTGCTCGTTCCTCTATTGTAAAGAGATACTTTCGGAGATTGAGTTGTGCTTGAACAGTTAACAGTCGAACATTCTCTTTCCAATTTCACTTCTGCATCATTTGCAAATAATGGAATTGCAATATCTTTTGTTGATGTTTTAAGCTCTACTCTTCTTGGAGAATTGTTCATAACAGCCGTAATTCTCGCTTTTTGATTAACTGTGAATACATTCATACATGTATCTGTAGTATAATCCATATAATTCTGAATCATGTCATTACCTGGATCTGAAGGACAGGAATCAATAGTTACACAATTATAGTTTGCTGCTGCTGCTGCTGGTGTATCAAGACAATAATCATTATTGCTGTCCGTTGCATTTACAACACAAGAAGAGGTATCCCCCCAAATATGTCTTAAACCTAGGAAGTGACCAACTTCATGAGTCATTGTTCTTCCTTTATCGTAAGGAGCTGAAAGTAAAAATGTATTATTAACGTTATAATCACTGCTTCCAAAAGTAGCATAATTAGCAACCACACCGTCAGAATAAGCCTCACCCCCAATTGTATTCAATCCTCCTAAAGTTGAATTTGATGGAAACTGCGCATATCCTAATAAAGTAGAACTTGTAAATTTCACACTCCACATATTCATGTACTGAGTAGGATCCCAAATTGTTTCCGGTTTTACAAAACTGTTTATTTCCGCTTGAGACCATGAAGCCTGACAAAGATTAATTCTGTCAATTCCATTTGTAGGGTTGCCATTTGGGTCTACTTTTGCCAATGCAAACTGAATTTGAGTATCTGCACCAACAGCATTTGTATTATAACCCGGAGTTCCCATTATTCTACGGAAATCATTATTCATTACCGTTATCTGAGACATTACCTGTTCATCAACAATATTTGGAGCAACTCCCAGATTTTGCCCGTTGTGAATAACGTGTACAACTACCGGAATTGTAATAATATTTCCATTCTGTGATTTGTTTGTTTTTGCCTGCTCTACGAACGGAGCCAACCAAGCTTCAAACTGCTCGACAGTCATTCTGCCAGGAAATGTTCTTTGTAAAAACTCTTCGTATTCAGTTGTTGAACACCTGTCAAAACCATGTGCCTTCGCAAGCTCAATTTGAGGTTTACCAATTACAAACTCAGCTTTCTTTTTAGTCAAATTTTGAGCACTGATTTCAGCAACAAAAAAAGAAGACAGCAAGACAACAGCCTTAAAAGTAGTAGATTTTCGCATGTATAATGTTTTAATACTTACAAATATAAATTATTTAAATAAATCTACCAATTCCGCAAAAATAAAATAAAATTTTCATTAAAAAACAACATAATTGAAAGCAAAAAAACTAACATTAATTAAAAAATCATAATTCGAAAACTGATACTATTTAAATAAAAAAGCTCTGAGTCTAGACTCAGAGCTTCATATATTATAAAAATAAGAAACCTATTTTTTAATAAACTTAATATTCTCAGAAATATTACCGTCTTTAATTGTAATAATATAAGTTCCTTTTACTAACTCAGCAACTCTTACTTGATTATTATCAATATTTCCAGCTTTTACTAATTGACCAACAGCATTATAGATTTCAAATTTAGCTTTACTTGAAACTTTAGTAATATTTAAAATGTCACTTGCTGGATTTGGATAAACAGCAAATGTGTCCTTTTTCACTTCGTTTGTTGCCAAAACTAAAGATGGAATCACTTTAAATACTCTCTGTTGTGTAGTTGTATAATCATTTCCTGAAATGACAACTGTACCTGTTGAGTTCAATATTCTGTAAGATCCTCCTTCTACATAAATACCATCACCATAAGTATCATTAATAGTAAAAGTATAGCAATCGTTTACAGGAAGAGTCCAACTTTGAGAAATTAAAGCAGGCCAAGTTGTAGTTGCATTAGGATATCCACCTCCACTATATAACGTAGAACCTGCACTATTTTTCAAATTCCAAGAAACTTCCGATCCATAAGGATCTAGCTGCAATTGGAAAGTAAAATTAGTACTAGCAACAGGAACAGAGTTCCCAATAATTACTGTAGATGCATTATTGCCAGCTCTTTGATCTGCACCTCCATTTACAGAAGTAACCTGAGCGGTAATACTTCCCTGAGAAGCTCCTGTAGGAATACTGATCATAGCGTATTTATCTTGAGCTAAACTTCCTGTCCAGTTCATCGTCTGAGTAGCTCCTCCATTTGTAGAATAAGAAATTACAGCCGAAGTTAAAGTACTTGTTCCTCTATTATACAACATATATTGAACAGTCACATTTGATACAGTTCCACATGATGTTTGGCTACAACTTCTCTCTCCTTTTAATTCTGCATCGTTTGCGAATAAAGGAATTGCTTGCTCAGCTGTAGAAGTTTTCAACTCCATTCTTCTAGGAGAGTTATTCATGACAGCTGTAATTCGATCTTTTTGATTAATCGTAAAGATATTCATACAAGTATCATTTGTATAATCCATATAGTTCTGAACCATTTCAAAAACTGAAGGGTCATCACAACTTGGTATGCTTGTATCACAAGTATAATTATCCTCATGAGCTGTAGGTGTATCTGCACAATAGTCTGTACCACAAGTAGCATCACCCCAAATATGTCTTAATCCTAAAAAATGACCAACTTCATGAGTCATTGTTCTACCCTTATCATAAGGAGCGTTCAAAAAGAAACCCGTACCATAATCACTGCTTCCGAATGTAGAATAATTAGCTACAACACCATCAGTATTTGCATAACCTCCATTAGCATCTAAACCTGGTAAACCAGAACTTGAAGGAAATTGAGCATAACCTAGTAAACTAGAATCAGCAAAATTCACACTCCACATATTCATATATTTTGTAGGATCCCAAATTGTAAGTGGTTTTACATAATCGTCAATAGCTGTAGTTGCCCAAGAAGTCTGGCAAAGATTTACACGATCTATACCGTCTGTAGGATTTCCATTAGGGTCTACTTTAGCTAATGCAAACTGAATCATAGTATCTGCACCTACAGGATTTGAATTAAATCCTGGAGTTGATGCCATTTTTCTATAATCATTATTCATTACTGTAATTTGGGATTTAACCTGATTATCAGTAATGTTTGGAGCCGAGCCCAATGCTTGTCCACTGTGAATAACGTGAACTACGACAGGAATTGTAATAATACCTCCGTTTTGAGATTTATTATTTTTAGCATCAGCGATTAAAGGAGCTAACCATGCTTCAAACTGAGCATCAGTCATTCTTTTAGGATTATTTTTCTGCAACATTGCTTCATACTCAGTAGAAGCACACCTGATAACCCCATTCATTTTCTTTAGATCCTCAATCGTATACGTTTTGCCAAAAACAACTTTATCCTGTCCGTGTTTTTTTTGAGCAAAGGCGGAACAGCATAATAATACGAAAAATAAAAGAGGTATTCTAAAAGTAATTTTACTACTCATATAAGGTATTTTTTATAATTAATTACAAATATATAATTTTTTGGCACATTTTTTAGTAATTAATGCAGTAAAACAAACATTTTCCAAGAATTAATCAAAATGAAGGCAAACTTACAAATATTATTATTATTTAGTTTAGTTATTATTAACTGTAATTCTCAACAAAAAACAGATATTCATAGAAATATATCAACCGTAAATCAAAAAGTGCAGAAAATCGAAAAAATAGAATTAAAAGAACAAACAAGAGGTACAAACAGAATAATTACCTTTGAACCTACATTTTTTAACATTTTTTTAAACGGAAATGATACAAAAACAGAATTATCGACTGCTGATTGGGAAAATATTTCAAATCAGGCAGGCTTAATTGACCTATCAAAAATTTCATCATACAAATCTCCAACAACAGGACGATTTTCTGATAGAGCATTATCTTCTACTATCATTATTACATCAGCTGGGAAAATTTATGAATCATCATCTTTTGACGCAGGAATCCCCCCAAAAGAATTGGAGGGATTATATCAATTATTAAAAAGTAAGTCTGGAATAATTAAAAGACCAAAACCTAAATTTCTTTAAAACTTATACGCAATATTCCATGCAAAGCCCATATTGAATTTTGAAGAACTTCTTCCGAATCCAGGAACGATCATGGGCTGAATTTCATCTTGTTTTGTTGTGAAAACCAGATATTTTGGCTGAAGATTTACATCAATATAAAAATTAGATTCAAACAATTGAACTCTACCTCCAATTGTGCCTTCAAGCCAATAAGTAGACTGAGTAGATGATGGAAAAGCAATAGAAGAACTGCTTCCACCATAACCACGAACCGGAACAGCCATATATTCCTGTGTATAAAATGACCCTCCGACTTTTCCTCCTGCATAGAATCCATTGAATTGATTTTCAGGATCTTTTGCCAACATATAAAATGCTCCCAGTTTTATAAAAGGTCCGGTTGCTTTTGCATCATAGCTGTTTTTCTGATAAATATTAGACTCAAAACCAGCTTCAACAACACCATGAACATTATTTTTTATTCTTGATGAAATAAATCCCTGATACAATTTTCTATCCGAAAAAAAAGAAACACCTGAATTGAGAACATCAACACCAACCATAAAATTAGGTTCATATTTCCATTTTTCCTTTTTTACTTCCTTATCTTTTTTCTCCTGAGCAAAACTCAAAAGACCGATTAAGCTAAAAAAGAAGGTAAAGATTAGTCTTGTCTTCATTCTCTATAAAATTTTGCCCGGCTTGTAAACTTTTCACCGGAAACGTTGTTGTTAAGTCTAATACTGAGTTCAGATTTTCATAATTCAATTTTATTCCGCATCCCGGCGAAACATACGTTGATCTTGTGGTATAGTTTACTCTTACCTTAGACTCTACTCCTTTGTTTGTTATTCTGAAATAAATATCTGTATAAGGAGAATCATCAACTCTTAAAGGAATTACCCTTGAAGTGATCTTCGCCTGACCTCCCAACTGTACTTTCCCAGAACCATAATCCACTGCAACATACAGAGAATCTACCGTTTTTTCTTTTCCGGTTTCGGCTGTTAAGAAAGAAAATTTCATTCTTGGAGTTCCTTCTCCACTTTCACAAATATCATCATCGCCACCGCATGAAAACAGTAAACTGATAAAACAGACAGCTATTAGGAATTTAAAATATTTCATATTAAGATTTGATCGTGTTCAAATTTAAATAAATTATTTCTTAATCAACAACGCAATATTTTCTACGTGGTGTGTTTGTGGGAACATATCAACCGGTAAGATTTTTACCACTTCATAATGATCTTTCATTAAAGCTAAATCTCTCGCCTGAGTTGCAGAATTACAGCTTACATACACAACTCTCTGCGGAGCCAGTTTTAAGATTTGTTCTACAACTTTCTGATGCATTCCGTCTCTTGGAGGATCGGTGATCAAAACATCAGCTTTTGGATGATTTTCCAAAAATTCATCATTAAAGACATTTTTCATATCTCCACAATAGAACGTCGTATTTGTCAAACCATTCAAAGCAGCATGTTCTACCGCCGCATCTATAGCTTCCTGAACAGATTCGATACCAATAACGTGTTTTGCGTTTCTTGCAACGTATTGAGCAATCGTTCCTGTTCCGGTATATAAATCGTAAACCACTTCATCACCTTTTAAATCGGCAAATTCAAGAGTTTTTCTGTATAATTCTAATGCTTGTTTGTAATTTGTCTGAAAGAATGATTTTGGACCGATCTTAAACTTTAAGCCATCCATTTCTTCCATTAAAAAACCTTCTCCGAAATAAACATTAACATTTAAATCGTAGATTGAATCATTCGGTTTTGGATTAATAGCATAAACCAATGTCTTAATTTGCGGGAATTTTTCCAATAAAAATTCAAAAAGCTTTTCTCTGTTTTCCTTTTCCTCTCTGTAAAGCTGGAAAAGCACCATCCATTCACCTTTAGAATTCTGTCTCATCATTAAAGTTCTTAAAAAACCTTCCTGATTTTTGACATCAAAAAAATCTAATCCATTATCAACCGCATAATTCTTTACTGTTAAACGGATTGCGTTGGAAGGATCTTCCTGAAGAAAACATTCCTTAAGATCAAGAATTTTGCTCCACATTCCCGGAATATGGAAACCTAAAGCATCTTTACTTCCAAAATTTTCTTCTGAACTTATCTCATACTGAGTCAGCCAACGAGCATTCGAGAAAGAAAATTCCATTTTATTTCTATAAAAATATTGTTCCTCAGAACCTAAAATAGGAACTGTTTCAAAGTTTTCAATTCCGCCGATTCTTTTAATATTATTATAAACCTCTTCCTGTTTGAAATCCAACTGCTTTTCATAGCTCATGTTTTGCCATTTGCAACCACCACAAACTCCAAAGTGAATACATTTCGGTTCTACTCTGTAGGGTGATTTTACAAGAATTTCTGCAGCCTCACCTTCGAAATATTTTGACTTTGCTTTTTTAACCTTTACATTCACAACATCTCCCGGAATCGCTCCCGAAACCAATACTGTTTTTCCTTCCTCGGTTCTACCGATTGCCACACCTTTTGCTCCCGCATTCAAGAGCTTTATATTTTCAAGAATTAAATTTTTCTTATTCTTTCTACTCATTCTAAAATTTTCTATTTTCCTAATTGAAACCATTAAGTTTCAGTTTGCAAAAATACAATAAAAAAAACCTTATCCGAAGACAAGGTTTTTATCTATAATTAATTTAAATTATTTTGTAGGCGCCGGAGCAGGTTGTTGATTTGCCTGTTGCTGAGCTGCAGCTTGTTGTTGAGCCGCTACTACTGCAGGATCCATACCCATTCCCTGTTGTAATTGTACATTAGGATTTACCTTTGGAGCCGAAAGACCTGTTTGTTTGTCTAAAACAACTACCAATTCAGGATCTCCTAAGTTGAAGAATGGCTTGCTTGCAATTTTACCATCTTTATCTACAACGATAAAACAAGGTAATTTGAAACCGTAAACTCCATATTTCTTAGCAATATCAGAGTTTAATCCTCCATCACCATAAACATTAGTTCCAGTGATTCCTTTTAGTAAAGAACTGCTTGTTTTTACAAACTGATCTTTAGTATCATCAACGTTTACAAAAACGAAGTTCATTTTAGACTTATAGAAATTTACAACTTCTTTCAATACAGGAATTGTAGACTCTCCGATATAAGGATTCCAAGAAGCATAGAATGATAACAAATAAGGTTTTCCTTTATTTTCAGAAAGGTTATAAGCTTTTCCGTCTGCCTTTACTAATGATCCTTCAGGAGCCATTTCTCCAATTTTGAATCCGTTGATAGCAAACTGGATCTTCTTCAAATCTTCTTTAATCGTAGCATCTTTAATATCTTCATCGATGATCTTTTTGATTTTCTCAACAGTTTTCTCAGGAGAACCCGGGTGAATATCTGACTGAGCCATTACAAAAGCCAATAAATAATCTTTGGCTGTTTGTGAAAGATCTTTTTGATTTTTCTTTAAATATTCAGCGAATAATTCTGAAGTAGTAATATCTTTTTTTCCTGTGCTGTTTGCCTGAGCAAATTTTTGGAAATCCGGACTCATTTTACCAAGAAGATATTGTCTGTAGTAAGGATTCTCCTTTACCATAACATCTTTATTCTCCTGAAGTTTATTTTCAAAATCTGTGAAAGCTTTAGTCACTTTAAAAGATGGGTTACCCATTTGCTTGTGACTCAATTCATATTGATTTAAAATTGTAAGTAGAGTACTTGCAAGATCATTTTTCTTCCATTTAACGATTTCGCTGTCAGGACTGAATTTTTTACTGTTTTCTTCGATGTTCTTATTAACGTCGCCTTGAACTTTTTCAATTCCTTTCAAGAAAGTTTTTTCGTCTTTCATGATAAGCTCATTCATATTAACAGTCTGAGCATACGTTGAAAGATATTTTTGAGTTGCCTGAAAGAAGTCGTTGTTATTCTTAGCATCTCCAGTGATCACATATTCAGAAGGGAAAGTCATTCCGTTACCTGAAATCTCAAGTTTCTGACCACCTTTCAAATAAATTAAATTTTGTTTTCCACCATAAGACATCACATACATTCCACTTTTAGGAGCATCGAAGCTTCCTGAGAAAGTTCCGTCTTTATTTACACCAATATTAATTAAAGGTAAAGTGGCAACACCTGAAGCCTCAATAAATTCGATTCTCTCTAACGGAGAACCACCAGTGATTTTTCCTTTTACTTCTACTTTTTTAGAGCAAGACATCGCAAAAACCGCGATGATAAACAATAAAAGATATTTTTTCATTTTGAATTTTATAATTACGCAAAAATAAGTTTTTCAATAAACTAAAAGCAATTAAATATTACTTTTATGAAAGATTTAACTAAAAAAATCGCCATCCAATGAGGAGACGATTTTTTTGTGGTATCTCAATTAATTTTATCCTCTATCAGCAAGAGCCGCCATATATTCTCTGTTCATTCTAGCGATGTTTTCAAGAGAAATTCCTTTCGGACATTCTACTTCACATGCACCTGTATTTGAACAGTTTCCGAATCCTTCTTCGTCCATAGCTTTCACCATGTTCAGAACTCTTCTCTTCGCTTCTACTCTACCTTGAGGTAAAAGAGCGTACTGAGAAACTTTAGCTCCAACGAATAACATTGCAGAACCGTTTTTACATGTAGCAACACAAGCTCCACATCCGATACAAGCCGCAGCATCCATCGCTTTGTCTGCATCTTCTTTAGGAACCGGAATTGCATTGGCATCCAAAGTATTACCTGAAGTATTCACCGAAATGAAACCACCCGCAGCCATTACTCTGTCGAATGCGCTTCTGTCTACCATTAAATCTTTAATAACAGGGAAAGCAGCACTTCTCCAAGGTTCAATAACGATTGTTTCACCGTCTTTGAACATTCTCATGTGAAGCTGACAAGTCGTAATACCTGTATCAGGACCGTGTGCTCTACCATTGATGTAAAGAGAACACATACCACAGATTCCTTCACGACAGTCGTGGTCGAAAGCGATAGGTTCTTTTCCTTCGTTAATGATATTTTCGTTCAGAATATCCAACATTTCTAAGAAAGAAGAATCTGTAGAAACATCTGATATTTTGTAGGTCTCAAACTGACCTTTAGTTTTGCTATTTTTTTGTCTCCAAATTTTTAGGGTAAGATGAAGGCCTTTTTTTGCACTCATAATTATTTATTTATAGGTTGGAGATTATTTGTAACTTCTTGCTTTAACTTCAATGTTTTCGTAGATCAAGTCTTCTTTGTGCAGAACTTCTGTTGTAATATCATCAGTTTGATATTCCCAAGCTCCAACATATTTAAAGTTAACATCATCTCTTTCTGCTTCACCTTCCGGAGTAGCATGATCTTCTCTGAAGTGTCCTCCACAAGATTCGTTTCTATGTAAAGCATCGATAGCCATCAATTGACCAAGCTCGATAAAGTCTGCAACTCTGAATGCTTTTTCAAGCTCAGTGTTCATTCCATCAGCATCACCAGGAACCTTTACATCTGCCCAGAATTCTTTTTTAACCTGAGCGATTTCAGCGATAGCTTCTTTCAAACCTTCAGGAGTTCTTCCCATTCCTACCTTATTCCACATGATGTGTCCTAATTTTTTGTGGAAATGATCTACTGAGTGAGTTCCTTTATTATTTAAGAAGAAATCTACTTTATCTTTAATTTCTTTTTCAGCTTTGTCAAAATCTGCAGAATTCGTAGGAATCGCTCCAGTTCTGATATCCGCTGAAAGGTAATCTGCAATAGTATAAGGAAGTACGAAATATCCGTCTGCCAAACCTTGCATCAAAGCAGAAGCTCCCAATCTGTTTGCTCCGTGATCTGAGAAGTTAGCTTCTCCAACAACGAAACATCCAGGAATTGTAGATTGTAAGTTATAATCAACCCAAACACCACCCATTGTATAGTGAACTGCAGGATAGATCTTCATTGGCGTTTTATAAGGATCATCAGCTGTAATCTTTTCGTACATTACGAATAAGTTACCATATTTTTCTTCGATCCAAGCTTTTCCTAAATCATAGATCTGTTGATCTGTAGGATTGTGAATATGTTTTTCGATAGCGGCTTCTTTACCTTTTTTGATGATCTCTGTAGAGAAATCTAAGTAAACACCTTCTTTTGTATCATTATTTTCGATTCCGAAACCAGCATCACATCTTTCCTTACCAGCTCTTGACGCAACGTCTCTAGGCACTAAGTTTCCGAATGCAGGATATCTTCTTTCTAAATAATAATCTCTATCTTCTTCTTTAATATTTTCAGGTCTAAGTTTTCCTTCTCTGATGGCTACAGAATCTTCAATTTTCTTAGGAACCCAGATTCTCCCTGAGTTTCTAAGAGATTCAGACATCAAAGTCAGTTTAGACTGTTGCGTTCCGTGAACCGGAATACAAGTTGGGTGAATCTGTACATAACAAGGGTTTGCGAAATACGCTCCTTTTTTGTGGATTTTCCAAGCTGCAGAAACGTTTGATCCCATTGCGTTTGTAGAAAGGAAATATACGTTTCCGTAACCTCCAGAAGCAATTACAACAGCGTGAGCAGAATGTCTTTCGATTTCACCTGTTACTAAGTTTCTTGCAATGATCCCTCTTGCTTTTCCGTCTACGATTACCAACTCCATCATTTCGTGACGGTTGTACATTTTAATTCTTCCTTTACCAATTTGACGGCTCATTGAAGAATATGCACCTAATAATAATTGTTGTCCGGTTTGTCCTTTAGCATAAAAAGTTCTTTTTACCTGAACTCCACCAAATGAACGGTTATCTAACTGACCGCCGTAATCTCTACCGAAAGGAACTCCCTGAGAAACGCACTGGTCGATAATATTTGCAGAAACTTCAGCCAATCTGTAAACGTTTGCCTCTCTTGCTCTATAGTCACCACCTTTAATAGTATCATAGAACAATCTGTACGTAGAGTCACCGTCTCCTTGATAGTTTTTAGCTGCGTTGATCCCCCCTTGAGCTGCAATAGAGTGCGCTCTTCTTGGAGAATCTTGGTAGCAGAATGCTTTTACATTATATCCTTGCTCAGCCAGAGTAGCTGCAGCAGAACCACCTGCCAAACCTGTACCTACAACAATAATATCAATCTTATCTCTGTTGTTTGGTGCAACAAGGTTCATATGGTCTTTATGATTTTTCCACTTATCCTTTAAAGGACCTGCTGGAATTTTAGAATCTAATTTACTCATATTAGTATATTGATATTATTGAGTTACAAAGTGAAAAATTGCGATAAAAATAAAACCTGCAGGAATAAGGATTGAATACCATTTTCCGAAAGCTTTAATTACTGGAGTGTATTTCGGATGTCTTGCCCCGATAGACTGGAAAGAAGACTGGAAACCGTGTGCCAAGTGTAATCCCAATAAAACAAAAGCAATTACATATAAAGCCACTCTCCAGATGTCTGCAAACTTCTCGTGAAGTTCCGGCCAGAAACGTTGTGAATCAGGAGCAATTCCTTGTACATACTTGTAATCAATTTCATGCCACCAGAAATCATAGAAATGAAGTGCCAGAAAAGCTAAAACAACAGCTCCGGAAATAATCATATTTCTGGACATCCATGATGAGTTCACAGAAGGATTGTTTGATGCGTACTTTACAGGACGCGCTTTGTTATTCTTAATTTCCAGTACAAATCCCATAATGAAATGGAAAAAAACCGCAAAACCAAGAATAGGCTGCATTAAGAACTGCACAAAAGGATTATAGCCCATGAAATCTGATGCTGTATTGAAGCCATCACGATTCAGGACTGATAACAAATTGGTCGTCAAATGCAGTATAAGAAAGATCAGCAAAAATAAAGCTGATAATGCCATAGCATATTTTCTACCTATCGTAGAACTCGTTAAACCTGCCATATAAGTTTAAATTTGAATTTCCACAAAATTAAGAAATGTTAACTATATCAAAAAGTGAGAAATCTCACAATTAGTCAGTTTGTAATCTTTCTAAATAAGATTTGAAATCTCGTAAATAAAGGAAAAACAGAAAAGCTTAACAATTAATTTATGTCATAAATTTTGCCGTTGTAAACAACTTTTTGTACAGCATCTGGCAAAGTTTTTATCTCAAATTTATCCATCCTTCTCGAGGAACAGTAAGGATTAACAATAAACTGTATAATTTTCTGTCTATCTGAATTTTCTTTAATCCAAAAGCAAACTTCTTTTCCTTTTTTTATTGATAAAACTTTATTTTTAGAAAAATCATAAAGTAAAACTTCAGATTGTTGGTTTTCATAAAAATTAAAGCTGATTCTTAAAATGAAAAATGCAAAAACAGCTATCATTAACCTAGAAAAATTTCTATAGTTAAATTTTAAAATAGTAAACCTCATCAAATAAACAATAAGGAACAATGAAAAAACTTCCGCCAGATTCATTGAGATATTTTCAAAAAACAATGTATCAAAGTCCGCAAACCAATGAATAATCTTTAATAAAAGCTGAATAATGAAATCGTAAACGATATTTATGAATCCAAAATCAAGACGAAGAGCAATCAAAGCTGTCATTAAAAACGAGAAAACGATAATCACCTCCGAAAATGGAACGATGAAAAAATTAGCAATAATTGAAATAAAAGAAAACTGGTGAAAATAATACAAAACCAAAGGAAGTGTAGTCAATTGTGCCGAAATGGAAATCGAAACTGTATTAAAGATCAATTTTTTAAACCAATTATTCTGTCTTGGGAAATAATTTAAAATCGGCTGATTCAACCAAAAAATCCCTAAAACGGCAAGAAAGCTTAGCTGAAATCCTACGTCAAAAATCTGTTGTGTATCAAAAATTAAAATAATAAAAGCCGACAACGACAAAGAATGCAATAAATCCGGTTTTCTTTGAAGTAAAACGTAGATAAAATAAATGCTCAACATCAAACTTGAACGAACGACAGAACTTCCAAATCCAATAAAAACTGTAAACAGCCAAATAAAAATTAAGCTTGAAATAATGGCATATTTTCTAAATTTTAAAGGTAAAACTTTAATTAATAAAAAATAAAACAATCCGAAGATCACAACGATATGTGTTCCTGAAATTGCCAGAAAATGCACCAATCCAGATCTGTTAAAATCCAGAACGGTTTGAGCATCAATCTCGGTTCGGTCTGCAAGAATAATTCCTTTTAAAAATTCTTTTGATTGTGGTGAGATTTCCGTTTTGCCAATATTTTGCAGAACATCAAGCCTTTTCTGAGAAAATTTCTCATTAAAATTCAGATCATTTCTCTCAGCAACAGCAATTTCATCATTCACATAACATTGATATTCAATATTTTTCCTCTGAAGGTATTTTGCATAATCAAACTGAAAATTATACTGCGGAGATTTTGGTTTTGAAATATAAATTTGCGTTTTATAATAATGATTGAAATCTAGCTCTTTTTCACTTTTTGGAACATATAAAACAATGTTGAAACTTTCGCTTCTTACATTTGCTGTTGCTTCATATTTTCTATATTTCTCATTAGAATTCAGCTTTTTAGAGATTTTAAAAACAATAGTTTCATTTTTAGAAATCAAATTATTTTGAGAAGAAAAAGTATTGAAAAAATGCAGGACAATTCCGGCTCCGAAAAACATTAAACCCAGCAAATATGTTTTTGCCCGATGTAAAAAATATGATTTGGAAAATGTTGAAATTAAAATAATCAGACAAATTCCTACAATCGCGTAAATAAAATTTTCATCTAAAGAAAAAAAATCTTGAAAGAAAATTCCAAGGATAAAGCAGATCACGAGAATAAGAAGCGATTGTTTATTCAATTTCAAAATTTGTGTGATCCAAAAATATTTATTCGGATAAAAATTCGCAAATCAAAATTTTAAAATTTTTCAAAACGCGCGCAATTCTTCGTAGAAAAGAAAAATCGTAGAAAATTTTTCTACGATTCTTTATAAATTGTTTAAATTTTTACACCTTCAAAATCACCTCAGCCGCATTATCACTCGCACCTTTTCCTCCCAGTTTTTCTCTCAGCGCTTCGTAATCTTTCAAAACCTGAGATCTTTTTTCGCCTTCCAGAACCTTTTTCAGTTCTTCGACGAGGTTTTTGGTATTTAAGTCATTTTGAATTAGTTCCTTTACAACTTCTCTATCCATAATTAAATTTACCAGAGAAATATATTTGATATTTTTAACTAATCTTTTTGCAATCGCATAAGAGACTTTACTTCCGCGATAACAGACCACTTCGGGAACATTTAATAGAGCCGTTTCCAAAGTTGCAGTTCCGGAAGTCACTAAGGCAGCTTTTGAACATCTTAGCAAATCATAAGTCTTATTCGAAACAAAATGCACATTTTCATCTACATAACTCTGATAAAACTCTTTCGGAAGACTTGGTGCTCCTGCAATAACGAATTGATATTCTTTAAAATAAGGTCTTACGGAAAGCATCATTTCCAACATTTTTTCCACTTCCTGTTTTCTGGAGCCGGGTAATAAAGCGATGATTTCTTTTTCGTTTAAACCATTTTCTTTTTTAAAATTTTCAATATTAATATCTTGAAGTGTCGAAATCGCGTCCAATAACGGATGTCCCACAAAATGCGAATGAACACCATGTTTTTTATAGAAATCTTCTTCAAACGGAAGAATCACCATCATTTCATCAACATATTTTTTGATGATCTCTACCCTTCCCTCTTTCCAAGCCCAAAGTTGTGGAGAAATATAATAAACCACTTTTATTCCTAATTCTTTGGCGAATTTTGCGATCCTTAAATTGAATCCCGGATAATCAACTAGAACTAAAACATCGGGTATGTTCTTTTTGATATCTTCTTTGCAGAATTTAATATTATTCAGAATCGTTCGCAGGTTCATGGCTACTTCCAAAAAGCCCATAAAAGCCAGATCTCTGTAATGTTTTACTAAAGTTCCGCCTTGTGCTTTCATCAGATCTCCACCCCAAAATCTGAATTCTGCGTTTGGGTCTTTCTGTTTTAAAGCTTTCATTAAATTACTTCCATGCAAGTCTCCGGAAGCCTCTCCTGCGATAATGTAATATTTCATTTCTATAATTAGAATAGAGAACAAATAAGACGTTGTACGATCTTAATTTGTAAATTTGTTCAAAGATAATGATAAAAAATGTCAGAAGAATTTGAAATCCGAAATAAAGTTGCAGAAAGCGGTCTTATCAATTTTGATATCGCAGACCTTGTTCCGAAAGGGGTAAGAAAAGGTATTGATCTTAAAGATTTTCTTTTCATGGAAATGATCTTAAAGGAAAAAGATTTCCGCGAAAAAGTTGCAGCAATTGATACTGAAGAATACCGTGACGCTTATGTTTATGTTTATAACTCTGCGGATGCAATTGTTCCACTGTGGGCATATTTTCTAATCACAGCCAAGCTTACTGCAGTAACTAAAAAGATAGTTTTTGGAAACCGTGAAGACCTGGAAGTTCTTTTAATGCATAATGCTGTTCAAAGACATGATTTTGAAGAGATGAGAGGAAAAAGAGTCTTGGTGAAAGGCTGTTCAGACAAAGAAATTCCTGAAAATGCTTATATTGAACTGGTAGAACAATTGCAACCTCTTGTAAAGTCGCTAATGTTTGGCGAAGCTTGTTCAAATGTTCCGATTTTAAAAAATTAAACAATTGTAAATCAATTAATTATATAAAATATAAGAAATTAATTTCAATTTTTAATTAAAAAAAATCTTTGGGGAATATTTTTTGATAACTTTGATCTACTTTAAACAATAAAATAAACACAAACTATGAGTTTAATCGACCTACTTACAGGTAGCACGAGCAACCAGGTTGCTGAACAGGCTGAGAACAAGTTCGGAATCAGCAAAACGCAAATTATTGCTTTATTGGCAGTAGCTGCACCGCTTATCATTTCTTACCTTAGAAACAAGTCTCAGGATTCCAACGAAGCTGAAGCTTTGAACAATGCTTTGGATAAAGATCACGACGGAAGTATTCTCGATGATGTTTCTCAGGCAGATGCAAGACAGGCAGAAGGCGGCTCTATCCTAAGTCATATTTTTGGTGGTGAAAAACAAAACGTAGAAAACCAGTTGTCTCAGAACACAGGAATCTCTATTGACAAGATCGGACCGATTTTATCAATGTTGGCTCCGGTAATTATGGGATATATCGGACGAGAAAAACAACAGAATAATGTTGGAGCAGGAGGTTTAGGAGATCTTTTGGGAGGAATTCTTGGGAATGCTTCTAATCAGGCTCAAGCTCAGCAATCAAGCCCATTGAATGACATTTTAGGAAGTGTTCTTGGTGGCGGACAATCGCAATCTTCGGGAAATCCTTTGAATGATATTCTGGGAAGCGTTCTTGGAGGAGGTAATCAACAGCAACAACAAGGCGGTGGCGGATTAGGTGGTCTCCTTGGAGGATTGTTTGGAAAATAAAATAATTTAATTTGTAATAACAAAAAAGACCGGAGAAATTGATCTTCGGTCTTTTTTATTTGCTTAATTTTTTGCTTTTTCTTCGGAAGCTGCCACTGATTTCGAAGCTTTTTTAGGTCTTCTTTTTCCGTAACTTCCATTGTTGATTTTTCCTCTTCTTGATTTTTTGTCTCCTTTTCCCATAGTAATAAATTTTAGTTGATTATTACGAATTTAGAAAATACAGCTTTAAAATCAAAGATTTAGGTTGTTAAAATTTTTATAAAACTAAACTTTCACTGTTTTCCATTTTCCTCTTTTAAATAAAATAAAGGCAACAACTGTAATTAAAGTTTCTGCTACCGGAATCGAAATAAAAACTCCTTTCGGTCCCATTCCAAAATGTTTTGAAAGAAAATATGCCAACGGAATCTGAAACAACCAAAATCCGCAAAGATTTACCCAAGTCGGAGTCCATGTATCTCCCGCTCCGTTAAAAGCATTGATCATCACCATTCCTATTCCATAGAAAACAAATCCTACAGCCATTATGTGTAAGGCATTGGTTGCAATATTTTTAATTTCAGTTTCATTCGTGAAAAACCCGACCAGAAAATCACCCAGAAAAAAGAAAATTATACTTACTGTCACCATAAAAATCACATTATATTTTACAGTTTTCATAACGGATTGTTCAGCTCTAAGCATTTCATTCGCTCCCATATTTTGTCCGACTAATGTTGATGCAGCATTGCTCAATCCCCAAGCGGGAAGCATAAAGAACATCATTAATCGTAAAGCGGTTTGATAACCTGCAGAAGCATCTTCATGACCTGTAGTTGCAACTAATTGTGCTAAAAAAATCCAGCTACAAGAAGCAATGACAAACTGAAAAATTCCGGGAGTTGCAATTTTTACAACAGATTTTATAATTTCAAAATTTGGTTTAAAATATTTTGTCTGAATTTTAATCTGCGTATCTGCAATCAAAAGATAATACAACTGATACATTACTCCTATACTTCTTCCGATTGTTGTGGCAAGAGCCGCTCCTGTCAATCCCATAGCAGGAATCGGTCCGAAACCTTTAATTAAAACCGGACAAAGGATAATATTTGCAATATTGGCGATCCAAAGAGATTTCATAGCAACTGCAGCATTTCCCGCTCCTCTGAAAATTCCGTTGATCAAAAATAAAAGCATAATGATCACACTACTTCCCATCATGATTCTTGTGAAGTCTTTTCCGTAAGCTGCAGCTTCAGGTTTTGAACCCATCAGAATTAAAATTTCTTCGGCGTAAATCACTCCGAATAAACTTAAAATAAAAGTCACAGCAAAAGAAACCAATAAAACCTGCGCTGCACTTCTGGAAGCCTGTTCAGGATTTTTCTCCCCGATTCTTCTTGCGACCATCGCCGTTGCAGCCATACTCATCCCGATTGCAATAGAATACATTACTGAAAGCACAGATTCTGTTAAACCGACTGTCTGTATCGCAAATCCGCTTTCTTTAAGATGCCCGACAAAGTACAGATCAACCAAAGCAAATACAGATTCCATTGCCATTTCCAGCATCATTGGAATTGCCAAAAGAAGAACTGCACTTCTTATGGATGCTTTAGTATAATCGACTTCTTCGCCGCTTAAAGCTTTTTTTATAAAGGCAAAATACTTCGTCATAATCCTGTCATTTAAGTTTCCAACAAAAATATAGATTCAAAAATGATTATAACTTGGCATAGGGAAAGTTTTATGAAAAAAGATTTTGAACACCTTTCTCAAGACATTTTTTATGAACTTCAAAAAAAGAAGTAATAAAATTTTAATAATTATTTATCGTAAAACAATAATTATTTATACATTTGCAATAATAAAAATAACAAACTCATGAAAATTATCGGAAAAAATTCTCTTTCACAGTATATCAGTTATCTGCTTTTATTTCTGGCTGTTCTTTTTGTTGTTCAACTTATTTATATCATGATCGGGTTTACTGTTTCTTTTTATAATTTTAAAACAGGAAATAATATTCTCTCAGATTTTTTTATCATCGGAACAGACGTTGGTTGGTCTAGAAATCAATGGACTATACCTTTAGATAATATGATAAAATTTAAATTTTTCGTCCCTTTCACTGATCTGAATGTTCTTACAGGAATGTTTAACCTGGGAAATGTTCTCAATCATATTTTCGGATTCATATTTATAACATTGTTTTTTTATATCAGTTATAAATTTTTAAGAGAAATCAGTAAAGAAAACGTATTCAATGCCGATGCTTTACTTTGGCTGAAAAGATTCGGATGGCTTAATATTCTTTATACTGCAATTACATTGGCTACAATTCCTTTTGCCACAAAGAATATATTTGCAGCAACATATTCCGTTATAATATTCTTATTTTTCGGAGCCTTAATATTATTCATCGTCGAATTCTTCAAAAAAGGACTGGAACTTCAGGAACAAGTAGATTTAACAATTTAAATTATGCCAATAATAATCAACGTAGACGTCATGTTGGCGAAAAGGAAAATGCAGTCACAGGAACTTGCCGAAAAAATAGGCATTACACAAGCCAATCTTTCCATTCTTAAGACCGGAAAAGCAAAAGCGGTGAAACTTTCAACATTGGAAGCTATCTGCAAAGCTTTGGATTGTCAACCCGGAGATATCTTGGAATACGTAAAAGATTAAGATTCTTTAAGATTTTTACTTAAAATAATTTGTTAAAATTCTTACCAAAGCTTATAAATTATCTTAAAACCAAAATCATATACCATAAACAACATATCTAACTCATTAGATTTGGAAAAAATTTAATCACTCATGAAAAATTATTTCATTATCCCATTAGCATTTTTGGGCATGACTTCTTTTGCTCAAAACAGAATCGAAAATCTTAATTTCGAAAGTACTGAAAACAACTTTCCAAAAATCTGGAAAATCATCGGAGACAGCTCTGCAAAAGTATTTGCTGACACCAAAGAAAAACAGGAAGGAACAACATCAATCCTTATTGACGCTCCAGAAAAAGGCTTTAAAGGCTTAATGTACACATTACCCCAAAATTATGCCGGTAAAAAAATTACACTTTCCGGCTACATTAAAACTGAAAATGTTTCCAATGGTTTTGCAGGACTTTGGCTGAGAATTGATCCCGAAATCGGCTTTGACAATATGAATAAGCAAGGATTAAAAGGAACAAACGACTGGAAAAAGTACGAAGTAACCCTTGAAATGTCACCGGGAAAAACAGATAAAATTGTTTTCGGAGCATTATTAACCGGAAAAGGAAAAGTGTGGATCGACAATCTGAAAATCACTGTTGACGGAAAAGATATTGAAAATGCTAAAATCTTTGAACAGAAAATAAACAAAGTAAATTCGGATAAAGAATTTGATAACGGTTCAAAAATTTCCAACATCAACCTTGATAAAAATAATGTAGAAAACCTTAAAAAACTAGGCTTAATCTGGGGTTATCTTAAATATTATCATCCAAGTGTTGCGGAAGGAAATTACAATTGGGATTATGAATTTTTTAGAATTTATCCAAAAATTGCCGGAGTTTCTGCGAATCAGAGAGATAAAATTCTATCGGATTGGATTAAAAACTTAGGGAAATTTCAAATTGTAAAAAATTCCGAGCCAAAAGATGTAAAAATAAAGCCTGACCTTGAATGGATAACAAATTCAGGATTTTCACAAGAATTAATGGATCAGCTTTTAAAACTTAAAGACGCTAAAAGACCGAAAGTAAATTATTATGTAGATTTCTTCAGTGGTGTCGGAAATCCTGATTTTAAGAATGAAAATGCTTACAAAAACATGAGTTATCCGGATGAAGGTTTCCGTCTGTTGTCATTATACAGATATTGGAATATCATTCAGTATTATTTTCCTTATAAAAACCTCATCGATGAAGACTGGAAAGGAGTTCTAACTGAATTTATTCCAAAATTTTTAAATGCAAAAGACGAAACGGAATACACTCTTGCTTCATTAGAAATCATCGCAAGAATTCATGATACACACGCTGGAGTTTGGGGAAACAATAAAGCTCTTACAAAATATTTTGGCGAAAGATATTCTCCGGTAAAATTAACTTTTGCCGAAAATAAAGCGGTTGTTAATGATTTTTACAATGATGATTTAGGGAAGGAAAGCGGTCTTCAAAAAGGAGATGTCATCACAGAAATCAATGGTGAAAGCATCGATAATATTGTAAAAAACAGATTAAAATATACTCCGGCTTCAAACTATCCGACTCAGTTAAGAAATATTGCTTCTAATCTTTTAAACAGCAACTCTGAAACGATAAATATTAAGTTTTCAAGAAACGGAAAAGAAGAAAGTAAAACGATAAAAACATATACATTTCCTCAGCTTAATTATAAAAAAGAAGCAAAAGATTTCTTCAAAATGCTTGATAATAATGTAGCTTATGTTTACATGGGAAGCGTTGATTCTAAAAAACTTGATGAAACTTTTAATCAAATTAAAAATACAAAAGGACTTGTCATAGATTTCAGAAGCTATCCCTCAGATTTTGTGACCATTAAAATGGGAAGATTATTAAAACCCAACTTAACTGAATTTGTAAAATTTACAAACACTGATAGCAGTCAACCAGGACTTTTCACCTTTACTCCAACCCAAAAAATTCCGGGAGAAGGAAAAAGTTCTTATCAGGGGAAAATTGCAATTTTAATAAACGAAACCACTCAAAGCAGCGCAGAATATCATACAATGGCTTTTAGAACGGCTCCAAATGCAAAAGTTTTTGGCTCAACAACTGCAGGAGCAGACGGAAATGTTTCGGATATAAAACTTCCGGGAAATATTTCAACTATGATCAGCGGAATCGGAGTTTATTATCCCGACGGAAAAGAAACCCAGAGAATAGGAATTGTTCCTGATGTAGAAGTAAAACCAACTGTTGACGGAATTAAAAATAATAAAGATGAAGTATTGGAGAAGGCAGTTGAGTGGATTAAAAACTAATTGTCAAAAATTATAAATCATCACTGGTAATTGTTAATAATAAAATTATTTATTTTAAACCTACCACTTATATTGTCTTTCAAACACTTACCCAATAATAGCAACAACATCTCTGTTGTTGCTATTATGTTTACAATAAATTAATTTTTGTTATAAAAAACATTTATGTATTTTCGCCGACTAATTAAAAAAATAAACTTAATCCATGAAAACAAATTATTTCCTTTGTGCATTGATGTGCATAATGAGTTTTGGAAAAATTAAAGCAGCCGACCTATATGTCCGTGATTTGGGAGCTGGAGGAGCTTATGCCACAATCTCTGAAGCAATAACTGCAGCTAATGATGGTGATCGTATTATCATCAGACCTAAAACAGGGAATATTCCTTACTTAGAGAATCTTACGATTAACAAATCTCTTACTTTTGCTTCTGAAATTAATTTTAATAAGTATTATGTTCAGGGGACTATTTCTATCGTTCCTGCGGTAAACAGAGTAGTTACAATCAACAACATGTATGCTTTTCAAAGTTCAATTGCTACATCAAGCGTAACCTTATCCGGCGGAAGAGCTACTGTAAATATAATTAATTGTACTGTAGATCAGAACATTGATTTAGACAATTCTAAAAATGTCACGGCCAATGTATCCCAAAGCAATTGTGCAAATTTATATTTTGTACATGGAAAAATTACAGCAAATACAATAGAAACTGTTAAATTAACTGACGATGCGGCACCTTTAGCTACAACCGATGTTCAAATTATTGCAAATTCTTTATATTATAATGGGGCATCTTTAAACTCCATAGCTATTACTACCACTAGCTACCCATTAAAAATATACAACAATGATTGTACTATTTATTATCTGAATTATACTACAATCTTACCAGTTCTTGAAATAAGCTCTATTAAAACTGGATCAACAAATCTTATCTTTAACAATCGTTTTTCTTCGAATCATAATGACCCAAGCTATGCTCGTCATACAATAAATATTTCAGCATCATCAACAGGCATTATCAATATCTCTAACAATATTATCAGAAGCCCGAACCCCAGTTATTACGAGATTAATGCCTCTTCTGCCCCAACTGTTATTGCAAACAATAACTTGTGCCCTGCAAATCCATTTAATTCTAGCGGAGTTGACATCTCAAATAACAACTTTTATGATAGTGCTTATTCAATAAATTTAAGCACAGGAACAGCAACTGGTGCCGTTGTTAATGCCGGATTGCCGGATGAAGAATATCAGGATTTGGATCTTACTAGAAACGATATAGGTCCTTTGGGGGGATCAAACTCATGGATGAATTATTGGCCAAATAATGCCGGAAATAAACCAAGAGTAATGTTCCTAAATACACCTAGAAGAGTTTACCAAGGAACTACTACTATCCAAGCTGAAGCAACGGGAATTTCTAAGTAATAAAAATATGATAACAATGAACAAAAAGATATTTATATGTGCTTTTTCGTTATTTGTATTTTTATTTCAAGCACAAGTAAAAATAAATAATGCGGAGTACTTTTGGGATACAGATCCAGGAGAAGGAAGTGCAAATCCACTAACAGCTTTGGATGGTAATTTTGATAATGCTATTGAAGATATTTTGCAAAATAACATTGCGATTCCAGCATCTGCCGGTTTTCATGTTCTTAATGTAAGAATAAAAGATAACCAAGGGGTATGGGGACCAACTTTTAAAAATGTAATTCATACCGGAACACCTTCTATCACAGGAGCGGTAAATCTTACCAATGCAGAATATTTTTGGGATGCAGATCCGGGAGAAGGAAATGCAACTGTTTTAACAGCGGTAGATGGCAGCTTTGATAATGCTGTTGAAAATATTTTACAAAACAACATCCCAATTGCTCAGCCAATAGGTTTTCATATCTTTAATGTAAGAGTAAAAGATAACCAAGGAGTTTGGGGCCCGGCTTTTAAAAATGCTGTTTATATTGAAAGTACTGTTTTAGGAACAAAAGAAGTTAAACTTACCAAGAGTATAGTTTGCTATCCAAATCCTGCAGATGATATTATAAACTTCAATGCAACCGGTAGAATGAATATTTATTCTTCTGAAGGAAGATTAATAATATCTAAAGACAATGTAGATGGAAGCAAAGGAGTAAATGTTTCATCACTTATCAAAGGAAACTACATTTTAACACTAGAAAATAAAGACGGAAGGTTCTCTTCTAAATTTATCAAAAAATAATCCTATTGAAATAAATTCAAATAGTTTTGTAAAAATTTCAATAAATAATATTTTAAAACTTCCTTCGGGAAGTTTTTTTGTTTCTAAAACCTTCAAAAATCTTATCTTTGCAAACGAAAATTAAAGACTCAAAACTTTGGGTCTTAAACATTGAACTTTAAACAAATAATTATGTTTCGATCGCACACAAACGGAGAATTATCTCTGAAAAATCTTAATGAAGAAGTTACACTGTCAGGATGGGTACAAACCATTCGTGATAAAGGATTTATGATTTGGATAGATCTTCGAGATCGTTACGGAATTACTCAGTTGGTTTTCGACCAAGACCGTTCTTCAGCAGAATTAATGGAAAATGCAAAAAAATTGGGTCGTGAATTTGTGATTCAGGTTACAGGAAAAGTAATCGAAAGAGTAAGCAAAAACCCTAATATTCCAACAGGAGAAATTGAAATTTTAGTTGAAAAATTAGAAGTTCTTAATGAATCTCAACTTCCGCCTTTCACGATTGAAGACGAAACGGACGGCGGTGAAGAATTAAGAATGAAATACCGTTATCTGGATATCAGAAGAGCTCCGGTAAGAGATAAATTGATCTTCCGTCACAAAATGGCGCAAAAGGTTAGAAATTATCTTTCTGATGAAGGATTTATCGAGGTTGAGACTCCGGTTTTAATCAAATCTACTCCAGAAGGAGCAAGAGACTTTGTTGTACCTAGCAGAATGAATCCGGGACAGTTTTACGCATTGCCACAGTCTCCGCAGACTTTCAAACAATTGTTGATGGTTGGTGGAATGGATAAATATTTTCAGATTGTGAAATGTTTCCGTGATGAGGATTTGAGAGCTGACAGACAGCCGGAATTTACACAAATCGATTGCGAAATGGCTTTTGTAGAACAGGAAGATGTGATGAATGTTTTTGAAGGAATGACGAAAACGTTGATTAAAGATATTACGGGTCAGGAATTCGGAACATTTCCAAGAATGACGTTCGCGGATGCGATGCAGAAATACGGAAATGATAAACCGGATATCCGTTTCGGAATGGAATTCATTGAATTGAATGAATTAGTTAAAGGAAAAGATTTCAAAATATTTGATGACGCAGAATTGGTTGTCGGAATCAATGTTGAAGGATGTGCAGATTATACGAGAAAACAAATCGACGAGCTTGTTGATTGGGTTAAAAGACCACAAATCGGGGCTTCAGGAATGGTTTGGGCTAAATTCCAGAATGATGGAGTAAAAACTTCTTCTGTGAATAAATTCTACAATGAGGAAGATTTAGCTAAAATCATCGAGAAATTCGGCGCAAAAGAAGGCGATTTAATGTTAATCCTTTCTGGAAACGAGCACAAAGTAAGAACCCAGCTTTCTGCTTTGAGAATGGAGCTTGGAAATCGTTTGGGATTAAGAAAAGGAGACGTTTTTGCTCCACTTTGGGTTGTTGACTTCCCGTTATTAGAATTTGACGAAGAAAGCGGACGTTACCACGCAATGCACCACCCTTTCACCTCTCCAAAACCGGAAGATATCCATTTATTGGAAACTGATCCTGGAAAAGCAAGAGCCAACGCTTACGATATGGTGTTGAACGGAAACGAAATCGGCGGTGGTTCGATCAGAATTTTCGATAAAGATTTACAATCAAGAATGTTTGATTTATTAGGATTCTCGAAAGAAGAAGCAGAAGCTCAGTTCGGATTCTTAATGAACGCGTTTAAATACGGAGCACCTCCTCACGGTGGTTTGGCTTTCGGATTTGACCGTTTGGTAGCTATTTTGGATGGAAACGAAGTGATCAGAGATTATATTGCATTCCCGAAAAATAATTCAGGACGAGATGTAATGATTGATGCGCCGGCTGCAATTGCTAACGAACAACTCGATGAATTGGAGCTGAAATTAAATTTAAAAGCATAAATTAGAAGCGGAGATTTTTCTCCGCTTTTTTATTATGAAAAAACTAATACCACTACTCTTTCTACTTTTCATCAATCTCTTTAATTGTCAATACGCAGAAGGACAATATTCCGAAAGTGAGATTTATAAATTAAAATTAAGAATTGAAAAAGGTGACAGCAAGGCTTTATATGAATTAATTCCTTACTTTGACAGTAAAAAAATTCTCTCTGAGAATCTGGGACACCATTATCTGGAAACAGAAGAATCTTATCTTGCAAAGCGAGCCGTTGAAGAAAATTTTATGTTTCCTGAAACTGCAATTAATCTCACAGAAATAAAAAGTGCTGAAAATTATTCTGATTTTTTAAACAAGAATAAAAATAAAATAAAATATTATCCAGAGTTAGAAACATTTTACATAACGCCAATTAATGCCAGAAAAGATTTCGTAGAATTTAGGGAATTGCCGATTGCAAAACTTCAGAAAATTACTAAGAGACGTTCGGAAATTTTAAATAAAGATTGGGTAAAAGCAAAGAGCATTGATTTTTTAATAAAACAAAATAATCCTGAATCTCTTGTAAAAATTTGCGAAGAATTATATCGTCGAAGAGATAAATTTAATGTCTACAACAGAAATGAAGAAGATTTTTTGGATCTTTTAAAAATTTTGTCGCATAAAGATATTAGTTCTGTAGGAAGAAATGATTACAGAGTCTGGGATACTGAAGATTTTAATTTTGATAATAATGCCATTTTAAATTTGCTCATTTATTTTTCAAAAAATTACAAAAACTTTGTTTGGGACAGTTCACTACATTATTTTATCAACAAATCTTTAAAAACTCAAAAAACAGATAATATTGCGAATCTTTTTGAAGATCTTTACAACGAGAACGATTCTATTGCTCTAAACACATTTATTAAACTTTCTCAAAGCGATATCAAAAGAGTAAATGAGATTTGTGCAGAAAAAAGCAGAAATTTTCTTGACAGAACAAATTCTTCACTCCCAATTTTCCCGTTCAGATTTCTAAGTGGATTATCTCAGCTTACATCTTATTATAAACAAAACAATATTGATTTTCAGGGAACAAAAGATCTTCATACACATATTGAAAAATTAAGCTCCGAAATCTCTTTTAAAGAAAGAAGAGAATATGAAAATTATTTAATAAATCATCTGACTTTACAAGACTTAGCTCCTTTGGAATATTGGTCTTTGATCTATGAAAAAAGACCTGAATTGTCTGAATCTGTTTCCCGAATCCTAGACATTTATTATACCGAAAACTGGGATAAAATTATCAACGATGAAAACCAATTGACATTGTACCTTAAAAAATCTTTATTATACAGCAGAATTGGTATCAATGGTAATCTTAATTATTATCTTTTCAAATTCACAGGAAACGGAAATGACGGAATAAAACTTTTAGATAAAATTACATCTAAAGATCCTGATATCACTTTTCAAATAGAAAAAGCAAAGAAAATGTGCCTGAAAAATTTTGATTATCCCGTAGATCCAAAAAAAACATTTGACGGAAATTTTAACAGCCAGAAAGTTGATCTAAACGCCGAAGTTGAAAAATTGAGGATTACAGCAAAAGATAATGATGATTTTGAATATGGTATTTTAAAACTTTTTTCAAAAATTGGTTATTCACAAATTCCGGAAGCTCTCCAGGTTTTAGAAAAATTGAATTTTAAGGAAAACGGATATAAAGACAAATATTCGCTTTTTGAAAGGGATTTTGGATTTTTTATGATCAAAAACTGGAAAGATAAAAAAATAAGAGACGAATTTTTATCCGTATATAAATCACACACCGAAAAGGAACTTTATAGATATTATCTTGATCTTGCAGGAATCGACTATAAAAATAAAGACGGGAATATAAATTATGATAAAATTTATGAAATTCTTAAATTCAATATCGTAACTCCTTTCACAGGTAGTGAAGAACTTGAAAATGAAGTTGGTTCTGTCATTAAGCTTTTAGAACTAGATCAAAATACAACATTAGGATATCCTGATAAACTTTGTAATTCTGCAGGAATGTATATTTGTCCACCATCAGACAGAGCTTGGGAATGGCGAAAATATTTAAAAGATAAAAAGTTGCTTAAAGAAAATCATTCCAAGATTGTTTCATTCAATTACGGTTATTACATTGATAAAGTTCTGATGTATAGAGAAATAAATTCAAAATAAAAACTCTTAAACATTTTGAAGCAAAACCTCAATTCAAGAAAATTTAATTATATACCACATTTAGCAAATTTTCATCGCTCGGCACAATCATTGTACATTTTACTCAAAATAAAGTACAATGAAAGCAATTTGGAACGGCGCCATTGGCTTTGGTTTAGTCAATATTCCGGTAAAGATTTATTCTGCCACGGAAACCAGTAAATTGGATTTGGATATGCTTGATAAGTCTGATTTTTCGAATATTAAATTCAAAAGAGTCAACGAAAAAACAGGCAAAGAAGTCAAATGGGAAAACATAGTGAAAGGTTATCTCATGGACGACAAATACATAGTTTTGGATGATGAAGATTATGCTGCAGCAAGCCCCGAAAAATCGAAAATATTGTCTATTGAACATTTTGTAAAAGAAGCGGAAGTCGACAGTGTTTATTTTGAAAATCCTTATTTTCTTGAGCCTCAGAAAAACGGAGAAAACGCTTACAGACTTTTGATAAAAGCTTTATCCGAAACAAAAATGGTCGGTGTCGGAACTTTCGTTCTTCGTGACAGTGAAGCAATCGGAATGATTCGCCCTTACAATGACGAAGTTTTGGTGCTAAACAGATTACGTTTTGCTCAGGAAATCAGAGATTATACAGATTTAAAAATTCCGGAGAAAAAAGCTCCGAAGCCTGCCGAATTGAAAATGGCAAAAAATCTTATTCAGCAGTTATCTGAAAAATTTGACCCGACTTTTTACAAAAATACCTATTCTGAAGAATTGCTTAAAATCATTAAGAAAAAAGCAAAAGGTAAAACCGTAAAACTTAAAAAGTCAGAACCCGCAAAACAGGGTAAAGTGATTGATTTGATGGCACAATTAAAAGCCAGTTTACAGACTACCAAATCCAAAAACGCATCATAATGGCTCTCAAAGATTACAACGAAAAACGGAAATTCGACGAAACAAGCGAACCGAAAGGAAAAACAAAAAAGAGTAAAGACCAACTTATTTTTGTGATTCAAAGACATGCTGCGTCACGACTTCACTATGATTTCAGACTTGAAATGGAAGGCGTTCTGAAAAGTTGGGCAGTTCCAAAAGGTCCTTCATTAGATCCAAAAGACAAACGTTTGGCTATGATGGTGGAAGATCATCCTTACGATTACAAAGATTTTGAGGGAAATATTCCGGAAGGAAACTATGGAGCGGGACAAGTGGAAGTGTGGGACAGCGGAACTTACGAACCTTTGGATCAAAACAGTAAACTTTCGAATGAAAAAGAATTGCTAAAGGAATTAAAATCAGGTTCATTAAAATTCATTTTGCACGGCAAAAAACTGAAAGGTGAATTTGCTTTGGTTAAAATGAAAAATGCCGAAAATAACGCATGGCTTCTTATTAAACATAAAGATGATTTTGCTGAAGAAAAGTATGATGCGGAAGAAAATACAGCCAAAAACTCTCAGGTCACCAAATTTTTAGAGGAAAAAAAAAGCCTAAAAAACAGCAAAAAGAAGTCATAACTTCTGAAACAAAACCAAAATTTCAACGATTCAATTCTTTAGTAGACGAAAAAAAATTAGAGAATTTCATCAAACCGATGCTTGCAAAACCTTTTGAAAAAGCATTCAATGATGAAGACTGGATTTTCGAAATAAAATGGGACGGTTATCGCGCTATTGCAGATCTCAGCCAAAAACAACCTCTCTTCTACTCCCGAAACGGAATTTCATTTTTGTCAAAATTTGAAAAAGTGTCGCAGGATTTCGAAAATCAGAAACATAAAATGATTTTGGATGGTGAAATTGTTGCTTACGATGAAAACGGAAGACCCAATTTTCAATTGCTTCAACAGATTGGTGAAAATCCTGATTTAGCCTTGACTTATCAGGTTTTTGATATTTTGTGGCTTAATGGTCATTCGACTGAAGAAATCCCTTTAATTCAGCGAAAAGAACTTTTAAAAGAAGCTTTGGTTGAAACGGATGTTATCAAATATTGCGATCACGTTCCCGAAAAAGGCATTGAATTTTTTAATCAAATGAAAAAAATGAAGCTGGAAGGAATGATTGCTAAAAAATCCGACAGTCTTTATGTAGAAAATCACAGAACTACGGATTGGCTGAAAATAAAATTCACCAACACAGAAGAAGTGATAATTTGTGGATTTACAGAACCTCGCGGAACAAGAGAAGGTTTTGGAGCCTTGATTTTAGGAAAATATATTGACGGAAAATTGATTTATTCCGGACATACAGGAACTGGTTTTAATAAAGAATCATTGAATCTGCTTCATGAAAGACTGAAAAAATTAATTATAAAAACTTCACCGTTTGAAACAATTCCAAAAACGAACTCGCCTGTAACATGGACAAAACCCGAATTGGTCTGTGAAATAAAATACTCTGAAATTACCAAAGACGGAATCTTCCGCCATCCTGTTTTTGTGGCAATTCGTGAGGATAAAAACCCTGAAGATGTAAACGAAAAACCTAAAGAAATGAAAGCTAAAACTCCCACAAAAAGCACAAAAATTTCCGAAAAAGAAAAGGAAATCACGTTGAATAAACACAATGTAAAACTAACTAATCAGGATAAAATTTATTTTCCAAAAGATGAAATTACAAAAGGCGATGTGATAGAATATTATCAGTCGATTGCAGAATATATTTTACCACATTTGAAAAACCGTCCGCTTTCTTTAAACCGTTTTCCTAATGGAATTGAAGAGCAAGGATTTTATCAGAAAGATGCAAGTGATAATATTCCTGATTGGATAAAAACGACCCAGGTTTATTCCGAATCCAACGACAAGTACATCGATTATATTTACTGCAACGATAAGGCAACTTTAGCTTATCTGAACAATTTAGGCTGTATTGATATGAATCCGTGGAACTCCTCACTTCCCGATTTAGAACATCCTGATTATCTGGTTTTGGATCTGGATCCTTCGAAGAAAAATACCTTTGATGATGTGATTGAAACCGCTTTACAAGTAAATGAAGTTTTAGAATCTATAAAAATTAAAGGATATTGTAAAACTTCCGGAAGTACGGGAATTCATATTTATGTTCCGATGGGTGGAAAATATGATTTTGACCAGGTGAAAGATTTCGCGAATATTCTCATGAAGCAAGTCAATGAAAAATTGCCAAAACTTACGACTTTAGAAAGAAGTTTACAGAAACGTGATGATAAGAAAATTTATTTGGATTATCTTCAAAACAGAACTGGGCAGACTTTGGCGAGTGCTTATAGTTTACGTCCAAAAGAAGGTGCTTCCGTTTCGATGCCTTTGGAATGGGAAGAATTGAAAAAAGGATTAAAACCGACTGATTTTAATATTCATAATGCATTGGAAAGAATTAAAGAAAGAGGCGATTTATTTAAGCCTGTTTTGGGAAAGGGAATTAATATGATGAAGGCGTTGGAATTGTTGCAGGATGTTGAATAAAATTAATCATTTAAATTTTCAATCATTTTTAAACAAAAATCAATGCTATTTTCATCTCTTAAATGATTGACTAATAAATATAAATTATTAATGATATCATCAATCGACAAAATTAAATCATTCTTGAAAAATTTTCTCTGCATTAAATATACTTCTAAATTAATATAAATATATCTAAGATATTCAACATCATTAATTTTTGAAAAACACTCGCAAAAAACATATGAAGATTGATATTTTCCTTCTAATTCATAATCTGTAGAATCTAAAAAATCTGCAATAAAACATAATTGATAATCTGCCCATTTAAAAACCTCTTTCACAAAATCATCATGTTGTTTTGGAGTTAAACTTTCTAAAATATTCTTTAAAAAAGGATAATGATCATATTCAAAATTTTCTGAACTGTCATTGGAGCTAATATTATCAATATAAGTTTTAATTTCTAAAAATTGATCATTCATTATTATGATTTAAGGAAGTTTTGCGACCAGACTTTCCGGCAATATTTTCAAAATCAGATAAATCACTTTCCACTTAAAATTCGGAACAATAGTGAACGAATTTCCTGCATTTACAATAAATTTTGCCACATAATCAGGTTCCATAATTAAAGAGTCATTCAATTCTAAACCTTCATTGATCTTTGTTCGGATATAACCAATGACCAAAGCATTGACTTTAATATTTCTTGAAGCTAATTCCTGTCTCAATCCAGCTAAATAAGTCGTAAAAGCCGCCTTTGTACTTCCGTAAACAAAATTACTTTTTCTTCCTCTCACACCCGAAAGTGAAGATAAACCAATGATTCTTTCTAAATTCTTATTGCTTTCATCTGTCGCAATAATATTTAAAATAGAAACAGCTCCCATATAATTTACCATCATCATTTGTTGAGTACCTTTGAAATCTCTTAAAGCTTTTTCATTATCAACTAAAAATCCTGCGGCATAAACTACAATATGAGGTTTTACGGGAAGTTGATCATAAAATTTCTGATGAGAGTCAAAATCTACAGAATCAAAACTTAAAATTGTGACTTTTGAATTGAAATTATTCTCGTGAACAAATTCTTCCAATGATTTCGTATTTCTCGAAGCTGCAATAACTGAAAATCCCTTTTGAATGTATTGTTTAATACTTTGTTTCGCGACATCGGAATTTGCGCCTAAAATGAGAACGGTTTTGTTTGTGTTTTGATTCATAGAGCAAAGATAAATTAAAGCATATAATTAAACGAAAATTTGTCATTTCGACGAAGGAGAAATCTATTAAATCTCTTGAGGCTTTAAATAAGAAATTAAAATTATTAAGATAGATTCTTCTCTACGCTTTGCTTCGTTCTGAATGACAGTGAGAATAATATAAAAAGTTTCGGCGGGGTGAGCTTTGCTCACCCCGCCGAAACGAAATATTTTAAAAACTAGAAAAATTATTTTTTCTCTGTTTCGATTTCTTTTTTGTCTTCTGTTTTTTCAGTAGCTTTTGCTTTATCTCCGAAACGGTTTTCTGTAAATTCTCTTGAAACAGCCGCTTTTTCAAACTTTAGTTTCCCAGATAATGTTTCGATTACAAAACCATCATCCTGAACTTGAGCAATTCTTCCGTGAAGTCCTGAAGTAAGCACTACTCTGGTTCCCACTTTCAAAGTTTCCTGAAAGTTTTTCTCTTGTTTTGCCTTTTTCTGTTGAGGTCTTATCATTAAGAAATAAAAACCTACAAACATTACTCCCATCATGATAAGCATCATTGGAGATGATCCTCCACCTGGAGCTGCCTGCAAAAAGATTGATAATAGATTCATATTATGGTTGAATATTTGCCGTGAATGTTAATTTAATTGGAGCTTTTTCTACGTTAGCAAAAACATCCGCATATTTGTTTACGTTTCCGTCGAAGTTTGAAGAATCGAAGTGCAACGTGATTTTTCCTTTTTTACCAGGTAAGATTGGCTCTTTTGTAAAGTCACCTGCAGTACATCCGCATCCAGGTTTTACTTCAGAAATTACTAATGGATTGGTTCCTGTATTCGTAACTTCATAAATGTGCTCTACTTTATCTCCTTTTTTGATGTTTCCAAAATCGAAGCTGTTTTCAGCAAGAGCAATTGTTGTTAATGGTTGGTTTGATGCAGGATCAGCTGTCTCTGTTGAAGCAGGAGCCAAAGTAGGATCTGCATGAGCAGCAGTTGTAGCCGTAGAATCTGTAGCAACAGTTTCTTTGCCAGCAACCTCTTTATTTTCTTTTTTACAAGAAACCAAACCAAAACCTATGATAGACAAAGCGATAATTGATAACGTCTTTTTCATATTTAAAATTTTATATTCTATTTAAATCTTTACAGTATTTATCTAAAATTCCGTTAATGAAAATATTTGATCTGTCTGTTGCGAAAACTTTTGCAATCTCGATATATTCATTAATAATAACTCTTGAAGGCGTAAAAGGAAAATTGTCAAGCTCCGTAATAGCTGTTGATAAAATAACTTTATCCATCAAAGAAACTCTTTCCAGATCCCAGTTTTCCAGTCTTTCTGAAAGCTTTTTTTCGTTGTTTTCCCAACTGTCCAAAGTATTTCGCAAAAGTTTCATGGCAAAAGTTTTATCCTCTTCATCTTTAATCATTTTAATTAAAGTTCTGCTTTCTTCATCTTCTTTCAGGAAACCAATTGTTTTTTGAACCATTGAATTTGCAATGTGGATATCGTCGTACCAAGAAAGTTCTTTATCACTAAGATAATCATGGAAATCATCATTTTCAGCAATGTATCTTAAAAATAATTTACCAATGAATTTCTGATCTTCCTCAAAAGAATATCCTTCTTCTTTCATGAAATCCTGATAACGTTTTCCTGCTGCCATTCTCTGAAAAGTCTTTACCAAAAGATCATCATGCAAATCCCATTTCAATTCCTTGTGCTGACCTGTGAAAAATAATCTCTCAGGGTTTTCTTCCAGCTTAATTAAAACTTGATTATTGATGAATTTTTGGTTAGGATTAATATCAGAATCAGACTTAAGATATTTGTTCTTACCAATCTCAATCTGATTTTCTGCCAGTTCTTTAAGAGAAACCAAAAAATTCAGCTGATAAATATAGAGATAATAGATTTTCTCTATTCCAGCAAACATGTTTTTCTCTAATACATCAAATTTTACAGGATTCTGGTAGTATGAATACACAGTCTGTACCACTTTTTCACGGATTTGTCGTCTTCCTAACATTCAAAGAGCTTTTTTATGGGCGCAAAGATACAAAATTTAAAATTGATGAAATTCGTAATGTGGTCACATTTTCGTAATTTTGTAAAACTTTATGAAAGCGCTAAAAACTCTGAACCCCTACTTCTGGAAGCACAAAATATTACTATTTTGGGGGGTATTATTCATCATTACCAGCAATTTTTTTAATATATATAAAGTTCAGTATGTAGGAAAATCTGTAGATGAACTTACAAAGAACGGAAATCTTGGTTTCAATAATCAGGTTTTAATTTATGTTGCTATTATTGTAGGCTGTTCCTTATTAACAGGATTTTTCACCTTTATGATGCGACAGACGATTATTGTTGCTTCAAGAAGAATTGAATATGAGCTGAAAAACAAAATTTACAGACATTATCAGGATCTTTCTTTAACGGATTACAAGCAAACAACAATCGGAGATTTAATGAACAGATTAAGCGAAGACGTTGTTGCTGTAAGAATGTATCTAGGTCCCGGAGTAATGTATGTTGCCAACTTAATCGTTCTTGTCGTTATTACTGCCATTTATATGGTAAAAACAGATGCTTCCATGACGGCTTGGACACTGTTGCCTCTCCCGATTTTATCGTATGCTATTTATAAGGTAAGTTCGATTATTAATAAAAAGTCGAAGATCATGCAGAAAAGCCAGTCTGCAATTTCAACTTTTGTGCAGGACAGTTTTTCCGGAATTCGTGTGGTGAAATTTTTTGCAAGAGAAAATTACATTAAGAAGAATTACGGAGTAAAAGTTACCGATTATCAAGACAAAGCATTAGATTTAGCAAAAACTGAAGCATATTTCTTTACTATTATTTTATTCGTAATTGGATTATTGAATGTTGCAATCATTTGGATCGGTGGTCAGAAATATATTGCAGGAGAACTGAGTATTGGTAAAATTGCAGATTTCTTCATGTATATCAATACCTTGATTTTCCCTTTCTCAATGGTAGGTTGGGTAACTTCTGTTAATCAAAGAGCAGAAGCTTCAATGCAGAGAATTAATGAATTCATGGATAAAAAATCTGAAATCATTAATAAAAACTTCGACACATATGAAATCAAAGGTAATATCGAATTCAGAAATGTTTCTTATGTGTATCCAAATACAGGAATCCGGGCTTTAGATAATTTAAGCTTTACTTTAAAAGCGGGCGAATCTCTCGCAATTATGGGGAAAACCGGAAGCGGAAAGTCTACAATTGCCTTATTATTATGTAGATTAATTGATCCTACTGAAGGTGAAATTTTAATTGACGGTAAAAATTTAAAAGAGCATAATTTAGAAAATTACAGAAATTTCATCGGGTATATTCCTCAGGAAAGCTACCTTTTCTCCGATTCTATTGAAAATAATATCGGTTTCGCCATCGACAAACCAACTCACGGAAAAGTAGTTGAATATGCCAAGATTGCCGACGTTGATAAAAATATTATTGAGTTTAAAGAACAGTACAATACAATGGTTGGCGAACGCGGCGTGATGCTTTCGGGAGGTCAGAAACAGCGAATCTGTATTGCAAGAGCCTTAATTAAAGACCCGAACATTATCATTTTCGATGATTCTCTGTCTGCTTTAGATACTGAAACAGAACAGAATATACTTGAAAATATCGACAGAAAAATCCATAACGCAACATCCATAATCATCACACACAGAGAGTCTAGCGCTCAGAGGGCCGATAAAATCCTCAACCTGACTGAAATTACCGATTCCATAACTGCATAGCAGAATCGTTCACAAATGTTAAATAAATCATAAAAAAAATTTTGTGATTAAAAGAAAACTTTTATATTTGTTCTTAACAAGATTAAAAAATATCTAACAATGAGTGAATACAAGGAACGCCATGAAAATGAAATTTTCACGAAGGTGTTAAAAGCAGGGAGAAGAACTTATTTCTTTGATGTGCGCGAGACGAAAGCAGGAGATTATTATCTTACAATTACTGAGAGTAAGAAGAATTTCGGAGAGAATGGAGAAGCTACATTCGAGAAGCATAAAATTTACCTTTACAAGGAAGATTTTAAGAGTTTTCAGGAGATGTTTAATGAATCCACAGATTTCATCATTAACGAGAAGGGTGAGGATGTAATATCAGAAAAGCATGATAAAGACTTCAAAAGCAGATCTTTCACGATCGATTCTGACGACGAAGTTTAATCAAACAATACTTTAAAAACACAAGCATCTGAAAAAGGGTGCTTTTTTTGTGCCTATATTTTTCTTTTTTAAGACAGAATAAAAGCGTTTATTTAATTATTGAACTGTGTGTTAAATCAATAACTATATTTCTGTAAGTTTGCAATAATAGTTTAACTATAAATGAAACAAGAATACTCAATATAAATTCTTAATTGACTATCAAAATATACGCAAATAGTAAAATTTAGAATATTCCTGATTTTGCTTATTAAATACAGCTATCTTTTAGTTACTGTTTTTTGAAAATAATTGAAATAAAAAACGTCAAGATGGTTTATTTTGAAAAATAAAAAAATCCCGCTAAAACCTTAGCGGGATTCAAAACTTTGGGGTGAATGAGGGGTCTCGAACCCCCGACCTCCGGAACCACAATCCGGCGCTCTAACCAACTGAGCTACAATCACCGTTTTTGGTGGTGCAAATATAGGAAAGAATTTTCAATTACCAAACAATTCCATCAAAATTTTTCAAAGAAATTAGCTTCTCAGACGTAAATCCCTCAGCATAAGTCACTCCCGATAATCTTCCTAAATCTTGAGCACGATAAGTTAAGCTTTCATAAAAATCTTTTGATGTAATTGGCGTTTCCGGTTCTTTAGAAGTCGGATCATAAAACTGAGTTTTGAAAGCCATACAAGCTGCAATCTTTTTATCCAAATGCTCAGAAATGTCGATACAGAATTCCGGCTCGATATTTTTCCACTGAATATAATGGAAAACATGCTTCGGCCTCCACACTTCCTGATTCTCTCCGTCTAAAACGGTCTCAATTTTTCTCAGCCCAGCTAAGAAGCACGCATCAGACACTAATTTCGCTCCTTTTGCATGATCTGGATGTCTATCATCAATTGCATTAGCTAAAACGATTTCCGGGCGGTATTTGCGAATCATTTTTACGATCCTCATTTGATATTCTTCAGAATTCTCCAAAAATCCATCCTTCATCCCAAGATTTTCTCTTGCAACTACTCCAAGAATTTTCGCAGAATCTGCTGCTTCCAATTTTCTTGTTTCATCAGTTCCTCTTGTTCCCAACTCTCCTTTAGTAAGATCTACGATAGCGCAAATTTTTCCTTCTGAAACCATTTTGGCAACTGTCCCGCCACAGCCCAATTCTACATCATCAGGATGTGCTCCAAAAGCTAGTATATCTGTTTTCATTTATTCTTTCTTATTTTTTAATTTGTCAGATGGAACGCCAGTAATTTTTCTCATATTTTTAATCTTTAACCTCGGCGTTTCATATTTTCAAAGATAAGATTTAAAACAAAAACTTCCCAAACATTAAGAATGGGAAGTTTTAATATCTATAATTTAGATTTTAAATTATTTGTTGATCTCTGCATTCAATTTTACAGCATCCTGATAAGTAGGATCCAATTGAACAGATTTTGCTACATAATCTTTAGCTTTAGCCACATCAGAATCTTTGCTCATGTAAGCTACTGCAAAATATGCGTATGCTAAAGTTTGTTTGTTAGCTTCCTGATCTGCAGGTTTTACTGTACTGATGAATTTTTCGTAAGCAATCTTTGCAGCATCATTATTTCCAGCTTGCTGATAAGAATATCCTAAACTGTAGTAACCAGGAGCCCAATCCGGAAGAAGTGCGCTCATTTTCTGCCATGTAGCAATTGCTCCATTCCAGTTTTTAATATCCTGATAAGCAGTAGCCAACTTAAATAAAGAATCGCTATCCTGAGAATTCGCAGCAACTTTTTGCTTTAAACCATCAATTGTAGGGTTAGTTGGTCCTGCATCTATATCAGCCTGAGAAGCTCCTCCTCCAGCGATTTTTGCCAATTCCATATCCCATTTCATTGTTTCATCTTTTGCAGCTTTTGCAATAGCAATCTTTTGTTGAGCTTCTGTTATTAAAGCTGTTTTCTTAGCAGCATCAGTTTCAGTTTTAGCCAAACCAGCCGCGATCAAACCTTGCAAACCTTGGTCAGCTGGTTGTACTCTTGCCTTTTCAGCCTGAGAAACAAAGCTATCCATGTTTTGTTTTGCCTCAGCATATTTTCCGTCTGCAAATAATTGATAAGCTCTTAATTTAAATTTAATTGGATCATTAATTTTATCAAAGATTTTATCTAAAACCTGCTTAGAGTTTGCATAATCTTCATTTGTGAAATAAAGTTTAGCAATTTCTAATTGAGTATATGGATCTTCATCAGCATATTTTGTATAGTTGATAAGATCTTGAGTAGCTTTCGCGTTTTGTTGATATCTGATATCATATGCAGCTAAAGCTTTGTAAGCTGGTGCATAAGACTGATCTGTAGCGATTGCTTTATCAATACTTGTTTTTGCTTGCTGCCATTGTTGAGCTGCCATCCACAAAGTACCAATTCTTGTATAAACTGATGCTTTATTTTTAGCTAAAGGAAGTGCCTTATCATAAGCTGACATTGCATCCCCAGGAATTCTCTTCAATCTGTAAGCATCTCCTAAAGTATAATAGTAATGTGCCGGAACTCCTTTTTTCTCAGCTCTTTCAATTGCCTTATTAAGGAATTGAATTGCTAAGTCAGGAGAGTTATTTTTTTCAAATAATGTTAAAGCTTCTGCAGCTCTGAACAATACTTCAGCATCTTTTTCTTTAGAATCCGTTACAATTTTCTGGATTTCAGCAATTGCATTTTTGTCACCTTTTCCAAGTTTTACAGTAGCCAAACCTAATTTGTTCAAATAGCTTTTGCTGTCTGCAACAAGACCTTTGTTGAAACTGTCGGTTGCCGCTGCAAAATCAGGTTCACCTTGCTTTAAAAATGTATTTCCTAAGTAGAAATAGTTTTCAGCTGTAGGCGCTGTAGCGATCATGTTCGTAAAATTAGTTTTTGCTTGGGCAAATTTATCACTGTCAATACTGTTGATACCATCCTGTACTGTTTGCGCGTAGGCAAAGTTAGCAAAGAATACCACAGCTGCTCCAAAAGCAATCTTTTTTACATTCATATTCATTATATCTTTCATTTTTATATTTTCTAATCTAAATTCGATTTATATAGTACACAATTTTCAGACCAAAATAATATTTTTATTTCGGGAAATAATGTAATTTAATATATTTTAACGCATTTGCACTTCTCTCTTATACAAATTGTAAGGCTGTAATCCTTCTTTTTGTACAATCATTTGCCCCAATTGTGTACAAGAATATCTTATAAAACCATTGGCAATATTGAAGTTTCCTTCTCTTGTCAAAAAGTATAAAACTCTTGTAAAAGGATATTCCATATTACGCAGATTATCATAATCTGTATTATACAAAACCCCTTTGCTCTCAACAGGAAGAATTTTCACCATATTTCTTAATTGTTCAGATTCTTTATCATAAGGACGACTGAATGTATTAAGCCCAATAACTCCTATTTTATCGGGATATTTATTTAATTCTTCAATAATATTTTTGTTACCCGGAATTACTGAAAACTTTAAATCTTTAGGCTGTTTTTTAAGCTTTTGAGCGACGAAATTTAAATTACTTGAATTGGCTCCGTTAAAAACAAATTGCTTATCCTCAGATTGCATTCCCTGAGAAATTTCTTCCATTGAAATACTTTCTTTTGGAGAATCCTTCGGAACAATGAAAATCACAGCATCAGCAGCGAATTTAGCAGGTAAAAACTTTATATCAGCTCGTTCTTCGTAAGTTTTAATCTCTTCCTGAGATAATTCTTTTGACATTACAACAGTTGTTGCCTTATCGTTTAAGAGATCTATAAAGCCTAAATCTTCTTTCTTTGTAACAACCTTAATATGCGCATCAGGATAATTGATCATATAGCCATCTGCTAAAGCATCAACAACACCTTCAAAAGATTCGTCCGTAAGAATTGTAAGATCTCCTTTTTTATAGTCAACATCTGAAGATTTATCCTCTTTTTTGCAGCTTACAATGACAATACTAAATATAAATAGTATCAGAACTTTAATACTATTCTTCATTTCCTGAATTTTTAATTTTTGTAATCGCCCTGTATATTCTGAAAATACCATAAAGAATAAGAAGCGCGCCTAATATATAAGCAACTCCCGGTTCCAGAATCGTGAAAAAGAACTTGTAGAAAATTACTACAATTCCTAAAACGATATAAAACAATCCCGTAACTAGGGATAACCAATTGAACATCATGTAACAAAAATACCAAAAAAAATAAAAAGAGAAGCATAAGCTTCTCTTTATTTAATTATTATTTAAAGATAAAAATTATCCTTCAAAATTCATAGTCAAAGGTAATCTAAATCTATAACGTACAGATTGTCCGTTAATTTTAGCAGGAGTCCATTTGTTTTTAATAGACTTAATTGTTCTGATTGCTTCAGAATTGAAATCAGAATTTCCTCCGCTAGCTTTAACGTCAGTAATACTTCCATCTCTTTCAACTACGAAAGTAACTTCAGCTTTTACTGTACCTTCATCTCCGTTCATAGCAGATCCATCAAAGTTACTAGATACTTTGTTTCTGAAGGCATTGATACCTCCAGGGAATTCTGCAGTTTGCTCAACCTCTGTATAAACCTGGTTTTCATTAACTTGAGGCTTAACTTCAGCTGTTGAAGCTTTTGTTCCCGTTGATGGCGGTGGTGGCGGTGGTGTATAATTTGGAACTTTCACCCCTTCTTGATTCTCCAAACCAGTCTGTGTATCTAATTGCTTAGAAATTGGTGGTGGTGGAGTTTCAATTTTCGGAGCTCTTACAGGTTCCGGAACCACATTCTGAATCACCTCGATTTTCTCTTCCTCTTTTGGTGGAGGTGGTGGTGGTGGTGGTTCATCTTTTGGCTGCTCTATAATTTTATCTTCCTGAACTACATCCTTCAATTTAGCTTCAACTTCTGTTTTTTCTCTAGCATTCATTTGTTGGATTTTCATTACAACAAATGGAGTTGCTATAGCAAGAACGAAAATCAGAGTTCCAATAAGGAAAGACTTTGTTAATAGTCTTGGGTATGCACTTCTTAAATCATAGGCACCATATTCTTTATTTCTATGTTCAAATACAATCTCATCTAAAGTAAGATTTTGATTGTAATTATTTTCATTTGACATATCTCTATAATTTTATGGTTAAATTACTTCGCCGCTGGTGCTGCAGTTGCAGGATTACCAACTTTTCTATCATAAATAGCTTTTTCCCAAGGCTTAAGATCAGTAACACCGTACTGTTCACTCTTCGTAATTGCCATTTCATCAAGAATATCCACAAAGTTTTTATATACAGCATCGTCAGTCGGTTTGATAATAACAGTAAATTTAGTTTTATCAGCCGCGTTTGCTTTTGCAGTCTCAATTACTTTTCTAATTCCTTCTCTGTCGAAAGTAGTTTCATTAAGATTCTGATCCGTCAAAGAAGTATTATCTTGCTGGTGCCAGAAAATTTTATTGTCTTTACCTAATAATAAAGAAATAGAGTTAGAAAGTTTAATTTCAGTTGGAGGTGGTTTTTTTTGATCATCTTTCGGTTTTGCCGGAAGCCCCAAATCCATTACATTCGGTTTAGAGAATGTGGTTGTGAACATAAAGAATGTAATCAAAAGAAATCCTAAGTCCACCATCGGAGTCATGTCTACGCGGGTATTCTGCTTTTTCGATCGGACCTTGCCGCCTTTCCCGCTATCATCTTTTACTTGTACTTCTGCCATTTCTAATTGATTATTCGGATTTTTCTTGTGATGTTATCAACCAAAATTTAAGAAAATCTATATCTCTCAAACCTTCAAATAAACTTTTAACTTTTGGATATTGTGTATTAACATCCCCCTTAATAGCTAATTTGTACTGAGGGTTAACTGCTAAACTTGCTTTAATCCAGTCTACTAATTGTTTATTTGTACTATCCATAGGAACTCCAGGAGCACCTTTAAAGTTTTTTCGCTCATCTTCAGGTAAATCCAAATAGCTTTTTAACTGCGTCATTGGAACACCAATTGCCTGAACTTTCGTGAATGCTACTTTTTCTGCATCTGTAAAAGGAGGTAGATTATATTTCTGCCCCATACTTTCCAACAACTGAATTCTTTCAGTTCCGTTCTCAACAGGCTGGAAGTAGAATGTACCTTTAGGAGATACACTTACAGACATTAAGCTTGCATCAGGAAGCAATTTTTCTGAGATTGAAGATGGCGGTTTTATCTGCTCCACATCAGGTTTTTTAAACTGTGTGGTCAATATAAAGAACGTAAGTAGTAGGAATGCAACGTCACACATTGCCGTCATATCCGTCACTACTCCATGTCTTTTTGGTTTGACTCTCGCCATTATTATTAATGATTTTTAATTAAACTTCTTTTTACTTACTACAAATACCTTGCTAATTCTTAGTTGAATTCAGCAAAAGATTGTTGGATGCTCATAGCGATCTCGTCGATCTTATAAGTTAATCCGTCAATTTTAGAAGTAAAGAAGTTATAAAGGATAATCGCAATTGCAGAAGTACCAATACCTAAAGCTGTATTCATAAGTGCTTCAGAGATACCGATTGATAATGCAGCAGCATCCGGAGTTCCACCTCCACCACCTAAAGCAGCGAACGCTCTGATCATCCCGATTACCGTACCCAATAGTGCTACTAACGTTGCAACAGTACCTAAAGTAGAAAGGATCATCATATTTTTCTCAAGCATTGGCATCTCAAGAGTTGTAGCTTCTTCGATAGCTTTGTTAAGCGCTACCATTTTCTGCTCTTTGTTAAGAGTTGTATCATGAGATAAAGCTTTGTAAGTAGTAAGACCTTCTTTTACTACGTTACCAACAGAACCTTGTTGTCTGTCACACTCTTCTAAAGCTTCGTCAACTTTGTTTTGGTTTAGTAAGCTTCTTACTTGTAATACGAAATTATCAATGTTTCCAGAACCTGAAGCTTTTCTTAAAACGAAGAAACGCTCAAATGCAAAAACCAACACTGTAATCATAAAAGTAATCAAAATCGGAACGATAAATCCTCCCATGTATACCATTCCTAAACCATGAGGGTGTAGTTCTTTAGACTCAATATTTGCAAAAGCAACTGAAGCTACCCCTTTAATTCTTGGATCATCTTGGAAATTCCCAGGATTACCGCAGATAAATAGATAAATAGCTATACCTACTAATAACAAAATAGGAATAATAACAGATGGGTTTAAACCTCCCGACTTTCTAGCAATTACTTGCTCATCATTTTTTGAAACATTCATTTCCATATTTAACTAAATTATATTGTTTTAAAAATTTTACAAGGTGTAAATTAAAGGCAAAAATAATTAAAATGCAAGAGTCTTAAATAAACATTTGCCTTTTTTTTGATAAGGAAATTTTAATACACTTTCGATATTATAATTATTTTCTCTTTTTTTGGCAATATTCCTCAATTTTAACATTTACGTTAAAAAATTAAAAAAATTAAGCCCTCATTTTTTTAAATTTGCCAATGTTAATTTTTTTTTAAATTACTATATTCACAATTCTGTGAGGCACTACAATGATTTTCGTAGGTGTTTTACCTTCCAAAATCTGCTGCATTTTTTCATCCTGAAGCACTGTCTCTTCAACTTCTTTAGCAGAAAGCTGTGCAGAAAGGGAAATTTTAAACTTCATTTTACCATTTACACTCACAGGATACTGAATTTCATCTTCTACTAAATAATCCTCATTCAATACAGGGAATTTCTCGAATTCGACAGATTCATTATGACCTAATAAACTCCAAAGTTCCTCGCAGATGTGCGGTGCATACGGAGAAATGATAACGGCAAGAGGTTCTAAAATATTGCGCTTGTTACATTTTATTTTCTGTAATTCATTTACAGCAATCATAAATGAAGATACAGACGTATTGAAAGAGAAGTTTTCGATGTCGTAAACTACCTTTTTTATTAATGTATGTAATACTTTATATTCTGCTTTTGTTGGTTCTTCGTCCGAAACTTTAAATTGATCTTCATTAAAATATAAATTCCAGAATTTTTTCAGGAAACCATAAACTCCACTTAGACCTTGTGTATTCCAAGGCTTTGATTGTTCCAATGGACCTAAGAACATTTCATACAACCTTAAACCGTCTGCTCCATATTCATTACAAATATCATCAGGATTTACAACATTGTATTTTGATTTGGACATTTTTTCTACTTCACGACCTGTGATGTATTTTTCATCTTCTAAGATAAATTCTGCATCCGCATAATCTGGTCTCCAAGCTTTGAAAGCTTCAGTATCTAATTCGTCAGTTGTTCCTTTTAATAAAGATACATCAACGTGGATTTCCTGAACTTGATAATCTTTTGCTAAATTTTTAGATACATATTTATTAGTACCATCAATTCTATACACAAAAGCACTCATACCCAAAATCATCCCCTGATTAATCAACTTTTGGAAAGGCTCATCATTATTAATATATCCTTTGTCTTTTAAGAACATATTCCAGAAACGAGAATACAATAAGTGACCCGTTGCGTGTTCGCTTCCACCGATATATAAATCAACTTGCCCCCAATAATCTGATAATTCTTTATTAGCAAAAACCTCATCATTTTTCGGATCCATATATCTAAGGAAATACCATGAGCTTCCCGCCCAACCCGGCATTGTAGATAATTCTAATGGGAAAACAGTTTTTTCGTCGATTAAATTTGTATCAACAATTTTCTGGTTCGCTTCGTCCCAAGCAAAAGTTTTTGAATTTCCTAATGGCGGATCTCCATCTTCTGTCGGTAAATATTTTTCAACTTCAGGAAGTTCCAAAGGCAATGCAGAAGTCGGCAACGTATAAGGCATTCCATCCTTATAATAAATAGGAACCGGCTCTCCCCAATAACGCTGTCTTGAGAAAATAGCATCACGCTGTCTGTAATTCGTCGTTCCGTGACCGATTCCTCTTTTCTCAATTGCAGAAATAATCAATGCTTTGGCATCACTGTAATTTAAGCCGTTTAAGAAATCTGAGTTTACACAAACAGAATCTTTAGAATCAAAAGATTTTTCCTGAACGTCTTCTTCTGTTTCTACAACTTTTTTAATTTCAAGATTAAATTTCTTTGCAAATCTGTGGTCACGCTCATCATGTGCAGGAACAGCCATTACAGCTCCCGTTCCGTACCCCATCAATACATAATCTGAAATATAGATCGGCATTTTTTCTCCGCTAAACGGATTGATCGCATAACTTCCCGTAAAAGCACCTGAAACGTTTTTCACGTCAGACATTCTGTCTCTTTCAGTTTTTTTGGAAGTTTCTTCAATATAAGTATCTACCTCAATTTTTTGTTCGGCTGTAGTAATTGTTTCTACTAAAGGATTTTCAGGAGCTAAAACCATAAATGTTGCTCCGAAAATTGTATCAGGTCTTGTTGTGAAAACCTCAACGATCTCATTAGAATGACCTTCAATTTCAAATTTCACTTGTGCTCCCTGAGATTTTCCGATCCAATATTCCTGAGAATCTTTCAAAGGTTGTGGCCAGTCTAAAGTTTTAAGACCTTGTAATAGTCTTTCAGAATATGCAGAAATTCTCATGCTCCACTGCATCATTTTCTTTTGGAAAACAGGGAAACCTCCTCTTTCGGATTTTCCGTCTTTCACCTCATCATTTGCCAAAACAGTTCCTAATGCAGGACACCAGTTTACAGTTGTTTCTGCTCTATACGCTAAACGATAATTTAATAAAATATCTTCTTTATCAATTTCGGAAGCATTTTTCCATTCTTCTGAAGTGAAATTTAATTCGTCATTCTGATTGGCATTTAATCCTTCTGTTCCTTGTTCTTCAAAATGCTTGATCAAAGTTGAAATAGATTCTGCCTTGTCTGTATCTTTATTATACCAAGAGTGGAACAACTCAATGAAAATCCATTGTGTCCATTTATAATAAGAAGCGTCAGAAGTTCTTACTTCTCTGCTCCAGTCGAAAGAAAAACCAATTTTTCTTAACTGCTCTTCGTATCTTGTAATGTTTTGCTCAGTCGTAATCGCAGGATGTTGCCCTGTCTGAATAGCGTACTGTTCAGCAGGAAGTCCGAAACTATCGTAACCAACCGGGTGGAGAACATTGAAACCTTGGTGTCTTTTGTATCTCGCGTAAATGTCGGACGCAATATATCCAAGCGGATGACCTACGTGAAGTCCTGCTCCTGAAGGATACGGAAACATATCGAGAACATAAAATTTCGGTTTGTCTGTGTTATTGGAAGTCTTGTACGTTTGATTGTCTTCCCAGTATTTCTGCCACTTTTTTTCTATCTGCTGATGATCGTAAAACACTTTTTTATAGATATTAGATGTTAGATATTAGACATTAGATTTTTTAAATCCCTATTCTAATTTTCACAAAAATAATGATTTTAAAAGAAATGGAAATTGAATTTTGAATTAAATATATTAAAACAAAAAAAAATCCCATCCGAAGATGAGATTTATATATTGTATTGAAAATTCAGATTATTATTGAGGAACTCTTCTAAGTGTATACGTTTCAGAATGAAATTTGGTAGGGTCTGTTTTATCTTCAAACATAATGTTTAATGTAGTATCACTGATACTCACGATTTTTCCCTGATCCGGCTGTACAATTCCCTGGTATTTTACCTGAATAGCTTTGCTGTCTTTATCATAAGTATATGTAAAAACTCTATCAAAAGTCGCTGCACAAGTTCCCGGAGTTGCACTGTCTCCCATATCCATTCTTCTTCCTGCATTTCCTGAAGCGAACGTCCATCTTGATGTTATCTGACAAGCAGAATCAAAAGAAATACCGTCTGAAACAGGAGGCTGCCCTACTGCGACTGTCGTTACTACTTTTTTAACTGGCTGCCAAACCCCAACAAGTGGAGCTTCCGGCACTGTATTGTCGTCGTTAGTACATCCCGTAGCTACAAATAATGATAAACCTGCAAATAATACTGCTAATTTCTTCATATATCAAATTTTTCAAGCGCTAAAATTATGATTTATTTATATTATTCTACAATTTTTTTAAAGAAATATTATTAAAATTTATTATTTCATGTTTATTGGCTCTGCAAACCATTCAATTTACCTTTATTTAACAAACTTTCATTATCCTAAATATCCTCTTTTCTGCGAAAAAAACTATTTTTGCACAAACAAATGCAAATGCAAGACATAACGAAAAACAATTTTGACTTCATCCGTGTTCTCCTCGCTTTTATTGTTTTCCTGGGACATTTAGGGGCTTTAAGTGTTTCTCCTGAACTTAAATTCCTTGAGCACAGTCCGATCGAAATTGCTGTTTTCGGATTTTTTGCTGTCAGTGGATTTTTGATTGCAAGAAGCTACGACAGATCTTCAAGCTTAAAAAGTTATTTAAAAAAGAGAATCAAGAGAATTGTTCCCGCATATTTGTTGGTTGTTTTTTTATGTGCCATATTATTAAGTTTAGTCAGTACTTATACTTTCGCAGAATATTTCAGCAATACACAGGTTTATAAATATCTTGCATGGAACTCTGTATTTTTAAATTTCAAAGCACCATGGCTTCCCGGAGTTTTCGGAAATCAGGCTGTGAATGGCGCACTTTGGACATTGAAAATAGAAATGTGTTATTATTTTAGCGTTCCGTTGCTGTTTTTACTTTTTGGCAAGAATAATAAATACAGAAACATCAGCTTAATTATTTTGTATTTCTTGTCTTTAATCTACCTTAATTATTTTGAATCTTTAAATAAAATCTCAGTAGCAAAACAACTTCCGGGAACACTGTCTTATTTCATTCCGGGAATGTTGATCTATTTTAATTTTGATAAATTCATTAAACATAAAAATTTATTTTTTATCGTTGCTATTGCTACAGTCTGGATCGATTTATTTACAAATATTCAGCTATTTTCTCCGATGATGATTGGTATTATTGTGCTGTATATTGCTTATTCACTTAAATTTTTAAATAATTTCGGGAAATATGGCGACTTCACTTATGGAATTTACATCTTCCACTTCCCTATTATCAGGACTTTCCAGACTTTAGGATTATTTAAAGATTATAATCCTTATTTGATGGCTTTTGTATGTATGCTGACTGTAATTATTGTAGGTATAAGTTCATGGCATTTTTATGAGAAAAAATTTTTATAATTAATTTAAAAACACAAATGAAAGAGCTTATTTCCATCATCACGCCATCATACAATTCCGCAGAATTCATCGAGGAAACGATACAGTCTGTTTTAAACCAAACCTATGAAAATTGGGAATGGCTGATTTCTGACGACCGCTCTAAAGACAATACTGTTGAAATCATCAGAAAATACAACGATCCGAGAATAAAACTACAGGTTCTCGAGCAAAACGGAGGTGCAGGAAATGCCCGAAACAAAAGCCTTGAAAGAGCTCAGGGAAGATATATCGCCTTTTTGGATTCTGATGATCTCTGGTACCCTGAATATCTGGAAACAATGACGAATTTTATGCAGGAAAACAATGCAGAATTAGCGTATTGTAACTATTCAAGATGCGATGAGCATACGATGGAGCCGATTTTAAAAGATTTTGAAGCCGACAAAATCGTTACGTTTTCAAATTTGCTTAAAACTTGTCGATTAGCCCCTGTTTCCACCATTTACGATACAAAAAGAGTCGGAAAATTTTTCTTTCCGGTAAAAAGTAAACGTGAAGATCACGTCATGTGGCTGAATTTATTAAAAGAAATTCCCAAAGGTTATCCTTTGAAAAAAACACTGGCAAAGTACAGAATGCGCGAAAACAGCGTATCTCGAAAAAAGCAAAACATCATCAAAGATCAATATTTGGTATATAAAGATTTCATGGGATTTTCTACATTAAAATCTCTGTACTATACTGCCAATTGGGCAGTGAACGGATTTTTAAAATATTCTAAAATTTTTAATTAAATTTAAAAAATGGAATATTCAAAAGAATTTAAGACAGCTTTAAGTAATTTTTCTCCCATAGAAAAAGACCGTCTGATCTTCAGATTATTGAAAAAGGACAAACTTTTGTCTAAAAAACTGTATTTCGAATTAATCGATCCGGAAACAACTGACAATAAACGAGATGCAATGGAAGAAATTGTTGCAGAAAAGGTTTTATTGGCTTCAAAATATATCAGCAATCAAAAATATTTTCTAGGAATTATCCGAAAAATAAGCGCAGAAATTACCGAACATGTAAAAATTACGACCGATAAATTCGGAGAAGTTTCGCTTAATTTATTGTTGATTAATAAGATCTTAGAATACAATGAAGATCTTAGTAGACAAAGATTTGATAATGTTTACAAACTGTATCTTTATCTTATTAATAAAACTGTGAAAGCATTAAGTTTAATAAAAAAACTAGATGCCGATTATTGGATGGAGCTTGATGAGCATTTGGAAACTTTAGAAGAAAAAATTCATCAAAACAATTATTTATCAAAACTTTTCATCAACAATGGAATCGATTTCAATTGGCTGACAAGCGATAAAATTCCGGAAAATTTCGATCAAATTATAAAAGAAATAAAAAGTCAGGGATTTTTAAGATAGGATTTTAGTAATGATCAATTCTGTGGAATTTGGTTTTTCTGTAATAAATTTTTCTGCATTTTTAGACATCGAATTCCTTGTTTCATCATCATTTAAAAGGTATAAAATAAAATCTGAAGCCATTCCTTCTTTCTCAAACGACCGACCTCCGTCTACAGAAATCAATTCGTCCGCTTCAGGATTTTTCTTATAGTGATTTCCGAAAATAACAGGAACTCCGAAAGTTGCTGCCTCTAAAATATTATGCAATCCCGCCTCATGAAAACCGCCACCAACAACAGCAATATCTGCATAAGAATACAGTTTTGAAAGCAAGCCTATGCTGTCTATCAATAAAATTTCATATTCTTTAACCGGCAATTCGGCTTTTTGAATTTCACTATATAGAAGAGCTTCAGGAAACAACTCTTTCAGTCTGTTTACTCTTTTCAGATCATGAGGAGCTACGATAAATTTTGTGTATGGATTTCCACTAAAAGTTTCGGCTAAAATAATTTCTTCAGATCTCCATGAGCTTCCAAAAACCACGACTTTATTATTTTCTCCAATAAATTCTTTAATAAATTCTACATGATTATCCCGTTTTCTTAATTGCCTCACACGATCAAATCTTGTATCTCCCGTTACAGAAGATTTTGTTAAACCAATACTTTTCGTTAAAGCAAAAGAAATTTCTGTCTGATGAAAAAACCAGTCAATATTTTTTTGTAATTGCTTTACAAACCATTTTCCATACGAAGTAAAAAACGATTGTCCATCATAAAATAAAGCCGAAATTACATATGTTTTTGCGCCTTGATCTTTTAATTCCTGTAATAAATTATACCAGTAATCATACTTCACCGTAAAATATAGTTCAACAGAAAATTGCGAAATAAATTCCTTTACAGTGGATTTTTTATCAAAAGGTAAATAACAAATTACATCTGCGATATGTTTCTTTTTAACAACATTTTCATAACCGGACGGAGAGAAAAAAGTTACCAAGATTTTATGAGTAGGAAATTGCTGCTTCAATTGTTCCACTACAGGTAAACCTTGTTCATATTCACCTAAACTTGCAGCATGCATCCAAATGACTTTATCAGACTTTTTGAAGACCGATTTCACTTTCCCCAAAGATTCTTTTCTTCCTTCAACGCCTTTTTTAGTTTTATCATTAAACAACGAAAAAACCTTCATCCCGAAGATGAGCAGATTAATAAATATGTTGTACAAAAAAGACATTTTCTAACTTTTTGTTAAACCTCTAAAAAATTGAATCCCGCCAAAAATTACAGCTCCGTAAGCGATAACACCGCCTTTCCCACTTGCAACAGAAGCAATGGTGACAATCAGCCCTCCGAAAAACCATAAAGCACCATATAGCACATCATTATTAGCCTGTTTTTGTTCGTGCTGCTGAATAAGACTTGCTCTTAATTGCAATAACCTTTCATAATCTATTCTTTCCTCATCACTTTTCTCCAAAACATTAATTTTTGATGAGCTATATTCTGCATAATCAGCAACTCCATTATTCTGGAAAAACTCCTGTTCTAGTTCGGAGATTGATTTTTGATGACTTTCACTAAATTCTGCTATCAGATTTTCTAACTGATCATTGAATGGAATTCCTCTCTTTCTCAATTCTGAAATTGCAAGAATTACTGTTTCTTTAGTATAGTTTTTCCAGTTTACCACCACTTCGGATAAACCTCCATTTTTTGTCTGAGAAATCTCAAGTAAAGTTTTGTTCATGTGTTATTAGATAATATCTTTTCTATCATTATTCGTAGAAGGATTTGAAATGACTAAAAATTCCAGATCTTCCATAGATTCATTAGAAATATAGTGTTTTGATTTTGGTAAAATAGTAATACTTTCTCCAGCTTTTAAAGAAAATTTCTCATCATTAATATACAGAACAGCTTCACCTTTTAAGATGTAAAAGAATTGTTCTGCATGATCATGAAAATGTAATTTTTCTGTAGTTCCGGAAGGCATCTTTTCTTGCTTGATCGACAGATTTTGAGAATCTTTCAGAATCCAGCTGTCGCAGCCATTTCCCCAAATATAATGTTCGGAATTGTTTTTAGATTGTATCATTTGAATTGCGCTGTAATTATAAAAACGAACATTACGCTTACTAGAACCGACAAGATCGCAGTTGTCATCGGAATTCTCGGTTTGGCATTTTCATCAAAAGAATATCTGAACATATAATCCTGACTGTTCAAAAAAATCATCATGATTAAAAAGTATATCCATCTTATAAAAATTTTCATGATGAGAAACTGCGCATATTCATTTTCAGGAGTAATTTTTACAGGGAAATTAGCCGATTCCGGATCTCTGACAACAAATGCAAATAAAGCATACAGTGCAACAGCCAAAACAGGCAATAAAAAAGAATATTTTTTGCTTCCGAAATTATCCGGCTTGCCGTCAAAATCAAAATGGACAGGAATAGTTTTTGGTAAAGTTTTATAATTCTTCACGGTAAACCACCACATGAAGACAACCAATCCAAAATTAAAAATATCAAAAATTGCAAATAGAATATTCTCCATTCCAGATCAACTTTTAAAATTATAAAATACTTTTTATGACTCTTAATTTATGAGTATGTTTATTCAGTTCTTTATTGAAAATCCCTGTAGAATCCAGTGTATCGATTCTCACTTTTCCTGAAGCATGGATAATTCTTTGATTATCAAGCATGATTCCTACATGAATAATTTTTCCTTCAGGATTTTCAAAAAATGCCAAATCGCCAAGCTGGCTTTCTTCAACAAAAGTTAAGGATTCACCGACTTCAACCTGTTGAGAAGTGTCTCTTGGCAATTTTATATTGTGAACTTTGTAAACCAATTGTGTAAAACCAGAGCAATCAACTGCAAAAAAACTTTTCCCGCCCCATAAATACGGAACATTCAGAAATTCCTTTGCCGTTAAAGCAATACTTTCACGCACATCGTGACTTCTTCTGGATGCAACCACAGGAAATTCCACTTCCGAACCCATCGAAAGCAAAGTTTTTCCGTCGTTCATCAAAACGGAAGCGAAATCTTCAGTCACCACCGTAACTTTTCGTTTTGCCAGATCTTCGTCTGTTACAGGCTTTAATTGTTTTGTATCCATCCATCCTTCATAGCCGTCGTAATGCATTTTTATTTTGGTCCAGTTTTTATTCACTTCCAAAATATCTGCACTTTCGCCAAACAATATTTCCGTAACAATTTCCGCTCTGTCAGATCCTTCTGCACGAACGGGCGCTACTGTAACAATACAAATTCCTTTATTCATGTTTCAAATTTAGAGATTAAGAAATTTAGGAAGTAAGAAAATCAATGTTTTCTAATGTCTAAATCTCCGAATTCTTTAATTTTTAATTACTTTCTGCGAAGAAAGTTTACTCCGTCACGCAAAGGTAAAATAAGATTTTCAAAATCATCATCTTTTGCGATCAGATCATTTAATTCCTTGATTATCTGTGTAGATTTTTGCTTAGGATTTTCTTCGAGTACTTTTCCGTACCAAAGAACGTTATCGAACATTACAACTGATCCTGATTTTGTTCTTGGTTTAATTAATCTGAAATATTCTGCATAATTTTCCTTGTCTGCATCAATAAATACAAGATCGAAAACCTCATCAGTTTCTCTTAAAAACTCTTTCGCATCCTGTAGTTTAAAATCAATCTGATTTGAATATTCACTTTCTGCAAAATATTTCTTTGGTAGATAAGCTAAATCTTCATTTACATCCAGTGTTGTAATTTTTCCATCTTTTGTCATACCCGTTGTAAGACAAAGTGTAGCGTATCCCGTGAATGTTCCGATTTCAAGAATGTTTTTCGGCTGCATCATTTGAGAAATTATCGTTAATAATCTTCCCTGCTGATAACCGGAAATCATGTGTGGCTGTGTTGTTTTCTGGTATGTTTCCCTTCTTAATTTTCTCAGAATTTCAGGTTCTGAGGAAGCATGCGTTTCCAAATACCTGTCCATTTCTGGATTTGTTTCTTCAAAAAAGCTCATTCTACAATTTTTTATTCTTTCAAATTTACTTAAATATAAGGAAAAACTATGAAAAATCCTAAAGATTATAAAGCATGGGGAATTCCCCATATCAATTACCGTAAAAATACGGATACCATAATTTACGAATAGCTCTAACTTTGCAATGAAGGGTAAAAACACACATACACATGTTTGTCGGAGAAAAACAAATTAACAAGAAGAATCAGAAGACCGCAGCGCCGAAAAGCAATGCGGGCTCTTCTTTAGGCAAAACTAAACCAGAAATATCCAATTCATTTTTTCAAAGAATTATTTCATTATTGAAAAAAGAAGAACTAATTTGATTAAAAAAATAAATCCCGAATTGCTTCGGGATTTATTTTTTATTGATTGAATGTTTTGTTCCTGTTTATTTCTTTGGTGCGATATCCATTAATTTCATAAACTCATCAAGTTTAGGCATAATGATAATTTCCGTTCTTCTGTTTTCAGCTCTTCCAGAAACGCTCATATTTGTCGCTTTAGGATTGTATTCAGAACGTCCACCTGCTGTAATTCTAGCAGGATCAACTCCAAACTGCGTCTGTAAGATTTTTGCAACCGCTGTTCCTCTCAATGCAGAAAGATCCCAGTTGTCTCTTGGCAGACTTGTAGAATTTAATGCTGCGTTATCTGTGTTACCTTCGATCAATACAGAATATTTATCGTAATCGTTGATTACTTTAGCAACTTTTCCTAACACTTCCTGAGCCGCAGGAAGAATGTTGAAATCTCCTGTTTTGTACAACATTTTATCTGAAAGAGAGATCATTACAACTCCTTTCAATACTTTCACCTGAACATCATCATCGGTTACGTTATCCAAAGATCTTTTTAATTTGTTTGACAATGCCAAGTTTAAACTGTCATTTTTAGCATTATTTGAAATCAATTGTTTGATATAAGAATTTGAAGAGTTGATCTCTCCTACTAACTTATCGATATTTGCAGAACTTTTCCCTGAATTTGAAAGACAGGCATCAAGTGAAGATTTTAAAGCATCATGCTGACTTTTAAGTAAATTATTTTCACTAACCAATGCAGCATTCTGAGACTTCATTTCCTGAATTTCTCTTTGTCTTTCTCCTACGTTTTCAATACATTGCTTGTAATTTGAGCTTAGCGCGTCATACTGCTTTTTGCTAATACAAGATGTCATTCCCAACACCATTGCAGATACCGCTAAAATTTTAAAAATTTTCATAAATAATCATTTTTAGACCAGCCAAAGGTAACGAAATTCATTTTAATTATATGGATTATCTTTGCATAAAAGAAATTCTCAACATATCTATTGAAAACGTCAGACTTAAAAAACCAATTAGAAAATCTCGTTTATATTCCGGAAAATCACAGCTATCTTTTGGCGGTGAGCGGAGGTTCCGATTCTATGGTTTTAACTCATATTTTTAAGGACTTAGGAATTAATTTTCAGATTGCACATATCAATTATCATCTTCGTGGAGAAGATTCTGATCTGGATCAAAAAGTTGTACAGAATTTTTGCGAAAAACATCATATTAAATTTCATTTATATGAAGTTTCAGCAAAAGATCAAAAGCCGGAAAATTCAATCCAGCTTTGGGCGAGAGAATTGAGATATGCTTTTTTTAAACAAATTCAGGAAAAAGAAAACCTGGAATTTTTAGTAACCGCTCATCATTTGAATGATCAGCTGGAAACTTTTATTATTAATCTTTCAAAAGCATCCGGAATTAATGGCTTGAGTGGAATTCCTTCGAATGATAATCATACTTTAAGACCCCTTTTAAATTTTACCAAAGAAGAAATCTACGAATTTGCAAAAGACAACAATATTGAATACCGCGAAGATCTTTCCAATAAAAAAAGTGATTATCTAAGAAATAAGATCAGGAATGAAATTGTTCCAAAACTTTTGGAAACGAATGATCATTTTCTAGAAAATTTCAAAAAAAGTAGTTCTTATTTAAATCAGACTAAAGATTTTGTTCAGCAACAAATTCACGAAATTGAAGGCAAAATTTCGATTTTTAACAAAGATCATAAAATCTTATCCAAAAACAAGCTGAATCAGGAAAGTGATTTCGTCAAGTTTGAGATTTTAAAAAAATATGGTTTTGATCAGGAAGAAGAAATTCCGAAAATCTTTAAAGCCGAAAACGGAAGTTCTTTTTTTTCAAAAGATTATCAGTTGATTATCAATCGAGATGAATTGATTTTAATTAATAAAGATGAAGAACCAGAAATTCAGGAAGAAATTCTCCTGATCGAAAATTTTGACTTTTCCAAAAACCAAATTCTCATTAATCTCGAAGATGTTATTGGAGAGATTGAAGAAATCAATAAAATCGTTGAGTGGGATTTCGATGCCGAAAAACTCCATTTCCCATTGCGATTGAGAAGACAAAAAGACGGTGATGAATTTTATCCGACAGGTTTTTTGGGGAAAAAGAAGGTTTCTAAGTTTTTTAGGGACAAAAAATTATCTATTTTAGCGAGGCAAAAAATCTGGATACTGACTGACAGCAAAAATTCTGTACTCGGAATCATCCCTTTCAGGCAAGACAGAAGAAATTCTAAGGATGAGAATACGAAAAAGATTCTCAAAATTTTTAATAAAAAGTAAAATGAAATTTAAAAGCTGGTTTCTATTAATTCTGTTGTTTTTGGCGACAGGAATTAATGCACAAATCAAAAATCCTGTAAAATTTAAATTTACCATCAACGAATTAGGCGACAATCAATACGAAGCTGTGTTGAATGCGACTATGGAAAGCGGTTGGCATATTTATTCTAAAGATATTCCGGAAGACACAGGAATTCCGACTGAATATAAAGTTTCAGGAAAGAATATCGAACTGATCGGAAAATTTACAGAAACAGGTAAAAAGCATGAAGAATTTTCTGAGGCTTTCGGAGGAAAAATTATTTTTTACTCTAATTCTGCCGGTTTCAAGCAAAAATTTAAATTAAAGGACGGAACAAAACCGGGAGATGTCGTTGCGGAAATTACGTATCAGACTTGTGACGACAGAGTTTGTCTTGCTCCGAATACATTAGAATTCAACAAACAAGTTACACCAAAAGGTGCAACTGAGGAAGTTAAAACTGATGAAAAAGTACCTGCAAAAGATTCTTTACAACCTGTAGTGGATACTTTAGGAAATGTTGTTCAGACTGCAGTTCCTACCGCAGAAGTTTCAAAACTTGATCCTAAACAATTAAAAATACAGTCAATCGACATCCAAAAACCTTTGACGGATTGCGGAACAGGTTCATCAAAAATCAGCGAAAATTATTGGACTTATCTATTATTAGGATTTATCGGAGGGTTGATTGCATTATTGACGCCGTGTGTCTTCCCAATGATTCCTTTAACGGTTTCGTTCTTCACAAAAGGAAATAAAAACAAAGCAAAAGGTAAAAGAGATGCATTGATCTATGGATTTTTTATTTTCTTAATTTTTGTTTTATTAAGTGTTCCTTTTCATTTAATTGATGGAATTGCAGGAAATGTCTTTAATGAAATTTCTACAAACGTCTGGCTGAACATTGCATTCTTTATCATATTCATTTTCTTCGCAGGAAGTTTCTTCGGATATTATGATATCACGTTGCCAAGTTCGATTGCGAACAAATCTTCAAAAGCGGAAGAAGCAGGCGGAATGATTGGAATTTTCTTCATGGCTCTGACTTTGGTGATCGTTTCTTTCTCTTGTACAGGACCAATTTTGGGAAGTTTACTTGGAAGTGCAATTACAGGATCTGCAAACGTTCCTATGTTACTGACATTTGCTTTGGCAGGTTTCGGGTTGGCTTGGGCGATCGTTTTCGGATTATTGGCACTGTTCCCGCAAGCTTTGCAAAGTCTCCCAAAATCCGGAGGTTGGATGAATACCGTGAAAGTAGTTTTAGGGTTTGTAGAATTAGCTTTAGCATTGAAATTCTTATCAAAAGCAGACTTAGTTTCTAAAACGTTCTTAATTAAAAGAGAACTTTTCATCGCGATCTGGATTATCGTTGCAATAGGTTTAGCAATATATTTATTCGGATTAATAAAATTCCCGCACGACGATAAAAAACCAAAAATTTCTGTTGCAAGAAAGATTTTAGGAGTATTGGGAATTGGTTTTGTTGTTTATCTGGTTCAAGGGTTAATTCCTGCGGAACGTCCGAAATTACAATTATTAAGTGGTATTTTACCTCCATTAAATGTAAGTTATTTCCACGATGAAAAAGATGGAATTTTGGGAATGCATCCTGAACATGATTTCTTTAAAGCAATTGAACTAGCAAAAAAGGAAAACAAACCGATTTTGATCGACTTCACTGGTTACGGTTGCGAGAACTGTAGAAAAATGGAGGAATTCGTCTGGAGCGAGCCTGATATTTTACCAATCCTTCAAAACGATGTTGTTCTTGCCTCCCTTTATGTGGATGATAAAGAAGAACTTCCGGAAGATCAGAAAACAAAGATCGATCTTGGTGACGGACAAATGAAAAAAGTACAGACCATCGGTGACAGATGGAGCTTGTTCCAACAAGTGAATTTTAATAACAATTCTCAGCCGCATTATGTTTTATTAACTCCGGATGGAAAAGTGATCAACACGCCGGTTTCAGGATATATGGAAAAAGAGAAGTTCAAAAAATTCCTTGAATGTGGGATTAATTACTTCAAAAACAATAAATAAGTAACTTCAAATATTATTTAAAACTCATGTCGAAAAGCGTGAGTTTTTTCTTTTAAGATCTTTTCTTAATAAAGGTAACAAATAAAGAATTATCCTTAAAATATGATAAAGTTTTATGAATGTTAGAGTACTTCAAGCTGTTTTTATGTTAAAATTTAATTCATTTTAAACATTTAACATTATTTTGAAATTTTAGGTATAAACTTTGTATAGATTCACAAACAAAAGTACGGATACCTTATCCTTATCACAAACTGTTTAACATTTTAAAAATTAATAACTATGGCTGAAGTAATTGCACAAGAGAAGCAAGGAGGAAGCAAACAAAGAAAAAAACCAATCAGAGTGGATATGACTCCAATGGTAGATTTAGGATTTTTATTGATCACATTCTTTATGTTTACGACAAATTTTACAAAACCCAATGTAATGGATTTGGGATTGCCGGCGAAAGGTCCTCATCCAACAAATGTTCCATACATTGATAATTTAAATCAGGTTACCTTTATTTTAGGTAAAGACAACAGAGTTTTCTATCATCAAAGCAATAAAGATGAGTTAAACAAAAGCAATCTGAAAGAAACAAACTTCAGTGGAATCAATATCACTAAAATCATTTCTGAAGCTTACAACAATGCTCCGAAAAAGGAAAATTTCACAATCATCGTTGAACCTACAGATGATGCAAACTATAAAAATTTCGTAGATGTTTTAGACAATATCGCGATTTCCAAAAAGGAACAATACGGAATTACTGATATCAAACCTTGGGAAAAGAAAGTTTACGAAGAATTAACCAAATAAAATAGAAGGGCATTTTTAAAATGCTCTTTTTTTTATCTATTTTTGGGTATAATTTTATATAATGAAAAACTTTTTAGCCACAATTGCTCTTTCAGTCGCAATTATTTCATGTTCTAAAAAAGATGCAACTTCTACTTCAAAACAAGTTGACAGTACAAAAATCATTGATTCTATCAATGCTGTAACAACGAAAATAAATGACAGCATCAAATCTAAAAATCATTTCAAAGATTTTAGCGGAACTCACAAATTCACACACAATTCAATAAAAACTTCAGGATCTGTTGATTTCAAAAAAATTGATGGAGAAGCTGATCATTACAATGTAACCGGAGATATCAAATCTGGAAACGACTACGTGCATATCGACGGATTTATGGCAGTGATATCCGACAAACACATGAATTTCACAGGAGGCATTTCCGAAAGTGTATCTGAAAGCGAAAATGGAAAACTATATGTAAGAAAAGGCACAAAAACCTTTATGTCTAAAGACGGCGGAAAAACATACAGACTTCAGGATATGGTGAATGGTTCGGGATTTGTTGAGTATATTGATATTCACTTTTAATTGTTGAAATTATGTTAAACTTTGAGAGAAAAGGAAACGGAAAAGAAACTTTGGTTTTACTTCACGGTTTCATGGAGAATCTTCACATTTGGAACGACATGGAACCTCATCTTTCTGAAAATTTTTCATTGCTAAAAATCGATCTTCCCGGTCATGGACAATCAGAAATTATTGCAGAAGTCCAGACGATGGAACTTGTTGCGGAAGAAGTGAAAAAAGTATTGGATGATCAAAATTTAACGAAAATTCATTTGTTGGGACATTCAATGGGAGGCTATATTTCTTTAGGTTTTGCCGAAAAATATCCGGAATATCTGAAAAGTTTAACATTATTTTTTTCCACTTACTTTCCGGATGATGCCGAGAAAAAAGAACAGCGCATAAAAAGCTACAGAATTATAAAAGATGCCTTTCCTCATTACGCAAGAATTGGAGTTCCAAACTTATTCAATCCCAACGAAAGAGATATTCTCGAAGGAAAAATTGAAACAGCTTTAGAAATTGCCCTTTCTACAAATAATCTCGGAGCTTTAGCATCAGTAAAAGGAATGGTCGAAAGAACCGATAAAAAGCACGTTCTAGAAAACCTGGATGCCAAGATTTTAGTCATCGCAGGAAAACACGACAATGCTGTAAAAACAGAATTGCTGATTAAAAATCTTCCGGACAAAACCAATATAAAATCCTACATTCTCGATTGCGGACACAACGGACATTGGGAAAAACCCAGTATTTGTGCAGAAATCATCAATACAGAACTTCTTCATAATCTACCGAAACATTTAGTTTTCTGATATGCTGGATTTTCTGTCTTTCAAAAAAAAGAAACCTGTAATCGGCTTGACTTTGTCTGGCGGAGGAATGCGTGGAATTGCCCATATTGCAGTTTTAAAAGCTTTGGAAGAATATAATCTGAAACCCGATATTATCTCAGGAACCAGCGCAGGATCTATCGTTGGAGCATTTTATTCTTTCGGAAAATCACCGGATGAAATGATGGAAATTGTAAGGCAAACCACTTTTTTTTCGAGATCATTTTTAAAACTTTCCAAGAACGGGATTTTCAGTTCAAAATTTATTATGAAATTATTTACGGATCATTTTCCCGAAGATGATTTTAAAATTCTTAAAATTCCGGTTTACGTTGCAGCTACAGAAATGACTCATGGAATCGTGGATTTCTTTTCGGAAGGTGAACTTTTTGCTCCATTATTGGCTTCTTCAAGTGTTCCGTTTATTTTACCACCTGTAAGAATTGGCGAAAAAATTTACGTCGACGGCGGAGTTTTAGATAATTTGCCGATCGAACCTATTGTTGATAAATGTGATTTTTTAATCGCCTCTCACGTTAATTCCATCAGTTATGACAGTCTGGAAAAGATGAGTTTAATGAAAGAATTTGACAGGATCTTACATTTGGCAATCGCTAAATCGGTTTACTCTAAAGCAAAAACCTGCGATATATTTTTGGATCCGCCGAAAATGACAAAGTTCAGTTTATTCAATAAAAAATTTCTTGATATTATGTTTCAGGAAGTGTATGAATATACTTGTAAAGAGCTTGAAGAAAAAGGTTATTCGCGATTTTCCTAATTTTTTTTATAACTGAGAAATGCAGTTATTTTAAGCTAAATTACAAATTTTCCTCCCCTTCTATTCTACCTTTAAAAGTTTCAATTGTATTCTGCAAAGATTCATTAGATTTTCCACCCGCTGCATTGATATGACCTCCTCCACTGAAATATTTTCTTGAGAATTGATTAACATCCACATCATCTTTACTTCTGAAAGAAATTTTAATGAAATCTTCATACAGATCTTCCATGAAAAATGCTGCCATTTTTACGCCTAGAATACTCAGTCCGTAATTTACAAAACCTTCTGTATCTCCTTTCTGGAAGCCATATTCTTTTAATTCTTCTCTCGTAAGATATAATACTGCAACTTTTCCGTCTTTTACCACTTCGATTCTTCCTAAAATCAAAGCCAATAAATGAAGACGTGAAACTGTATTTGTATCCCAAGTATTTGAAGTGATCATTGCGGGATCTGCTCCTTTTTCAATTAAATTAGCAACAATTCTATGCGTCGTTGCGCTTGTAGAACGGAAACGGAAACCTCCCGTATCGGTCATAATTCCTGTGTAAAGACATTCTGCAATATCTGTGTTCACCAAATTTTCATCATTCATCGCTTCGATAAAATGATAAATCATCTGACAGGTCGCAGGAATAATTGTATCAGAATATACATAATCGAAATTTTCCGGCTGCTGATGGTGATCAATAAGGATTTTTTTTCCTTTTGCATTTGTCAGCCAATCTCCAAGCAAACCGATTCTTGAAGGAGAATTAAAATCAAGACAGAAAATAACATCTGCTTCACTTATCAGATCAAAAGCAACTTTTCTTTTATATTCGGCAATCAGTGCTCTTTTTGCTTCAGGCATCCATTTTAGAAACTTCGGAAAATCGTTTGGAACGATAACTTCAGCAAAAATTCCTTTAGCTTTTAAATAATGTTTCAGACCAAGACTGGAACCAATCGCATCACCGTCCGGATTGTAATGTGTAAGAATTACGATTTTGTTTTCTGGAGTAAGTAACGTATTGATTTCTAAAAGTTCTGCTGGTGTAAACATCATTATGTTTATTTTTTCTTTAATTTTGAGTTTTCAAAGATAAAGCTTTTAAATAAATCAATCCTATTATTTTTAATTATAGAGAAATTCGTGTTGTAATCGGACTTTATCAATAATTGATAAAAAAAGAGATTAAAAAAATCAAAAAAAGAGTGGTAAAGTTTGCAACTTTTAAAAAATTCCATATCTTTGCAACCTGAAAATTAATAGATAATTACGATTTAAACATATAGTAATGAGTAAAAGAACATTCCAGCCATCAGAAAGAAAAAGAAGAAACAAACACGGTTTCAGAGAAAGAATGTCTACGCCAAATGGAAGAAGAGTTTTGGCTGCGAGAAGAGCTAAAGGCAGAAAGAGTTTAACTGTAAGTGCTGCACGCGCTAAGAGATAATTCTTTATTATCATATACGAATCATGCTTGAAAAGTTTATTTTCAGGCATTTTTTGTTGTTAAAATTTCCTAAAATTTAGGTTCTTTATTCTTCTTTTTCCTATTTTTAAAATCTGAAAAAATATTTTAGAAACAGCACTTTAAATCTGAATTATGCCACATACAAATATCGCCGGAGATAATATCATAAGTTTGCAGCACGCAAAGATTGCACAAAAAAACTTTACGGTTCTTTCTGATGTGAATCTGAACATTAAAAAAGGAAGATTCTGCTATCTTATCGGAAAAACAGGTTCCGGAAAAAGTTCACTTTTAAAGACTTTGTACGGACACATTCCTTTAGCAGCAGGACATGGAGCAGTTGTAGGTTTTGACCTGGAAAAAATGAGAGCTTCAGACGTTCCGAATTTGAGAAGAAAATTAGGAATAGTTTTTCAGGATTTCCAATTGCTTTCTGACAGAACGGTTGAGAAAAACTTAATTTTCGTTTTACAAGCAACAGGCTGGAACGACAAGGTAAAAATGGAAGACCGCATCAATGAAGTTCTTGGAAGCGTAAACATGAAGAGTAAAAAGCATAAAATGCCGCATGAACTTTCAGGAGGTGAACAACAGCGTATTGCAATTGCAAGAGCTCTTTTGAATCATCCGGATTTGATCTTAGCGGATGAGCCTACAGGAAATCTTGACCCTGAAACTTCTAACGAAATTATGACATTATTGAAGCAGGTTGCCCTTGAAAACGGAGCCGCTGTTGTAATGGCAACTCATGATTATCATATGATTCAAAATTTCCCGGGAGAAGCAATCAGATGTGAAGACGGAAAAGTTTCTGTTTTAGATACTGCTGAATTATTTGAATAAGAAATTAAGATTAAGAAATTACTAACTTCTAAAATCTAATTTCTAACATCTTTTTTAAAGATATGAAACTCTTTGGTGAGTTCAAGATATTGGTCCGAGTATTTTCTCGGACTTTTTTCTATGATAAATTCTGATTCTTCAAGATTTTTTTCAACTAGAGAAAATTCAAGAACTAATCTTTTTATCTTTGAGTTTTCAATTCCTTTAATATTGATCTTTCGACTTAAAAACAATTGATTTTCTTTCGCAATCTCAATAAAGCTCTCACCTACTTCAACAGGAATTATGACTGAAAAAATTCCATTTTCAGAAAGCAATATTGAAGATTTTGAAATTAATTGCTTAAAATTTAATTCAACCGTTTGTCTTGCAATTTTATCTTTATCGGATTCTGAAGATTCGAAATATGGTGGGTTTGAGACAATTAAATCAAATTTATCATCCGTTTTAAAAGTCTTAAAATCCTGATGACTATTTTTTAGTCTTAATTGAAAAGGAGAATTCTCAAAATTAATTTTGGTAAGATTCACAGCTTCTTCATTAATATCAATTCCTAAAAACTCGGCTTTGGAGTTTCTTTGAGCCAACATTAATGAAATTAAGCCCGTTCCTGTCCCTACTTCCAAAACTTTAGAGGCATTATTTACGTCAACCAAAGCACCCAACAAAACACCATCCGTTCCCACACGGAAAACATCTTTAGATTGTTGAATTTCAAATTGCTTAAATATAAAAGGTTTCACTATAAATTCGTTGGCAAAGTGATTGTAAATGTAGAACCTTTTCCAAGTTCGGACTTTACAGTAATTTCTCCTTTATAATCTTCTACCATTTTTCTTACCATTGATAAACCAAGTCCCATTCCGCTATTTTTTGAAGTAAAATTCGGTTCAAAAATTCTTTCGTACATATTTTCATCAATTCCAATTCCATTATCCTGAATCGAGATGATAACCCTTCTCTGATGCTGTTCCACATCTACATTGATCATCATTTTTCTTTCATCACTTTCTGCCTGTCTTGCGTTCGTGACAAGATTTGTAATAATTCTGGACAGATAAATTCTATCCATATTAATCATAATATTACCTTTATTGGAATGCATAAAAATACTGTCATCATTGAAAACACGAAGAATATCTTCCACTTCTGTATTCAGATTAATGACTTCATTATTTTTTTCGGGAAGTTTGGCAAATTCCGAGAAAGCCGAAGCAACTGTTGCAATCAAATCGATCTGATCAACCATTGTCTTGCTCATCTGTTTCACTCTTTCTCTTATGTTTGGATCATCCGGATCGAATTTTCTTTCAAAGTTTTGAATGGTTAATTTCATGGGTGTCAAAGGATTTTTCACCTCATGAGCAACCTGTTTTGCCATTTCCCTCCAAGCTTCTTCAGATGCTTTAAAACGGAGTCTTTCCTTCTGATCCTGAATCTGGAGAATCATCCTATTATAAGCTCTTGCCAAAGCATTCAGCTCATCATTTTTATAATATCGGATTGGTCGCATCTCATTCTCAAACAATGTGATACGTGTGATCATATCAGAAAACTTGGTAATGGTTTTTGCTAAACTGTTAGACATCACCCAACTAAACCAAATACTAAATAAAATTAAAAGAATATCAACTAAAATGATATATTTCGCATAGGTATTTAAAACCTCAAAATAAGCCGTTTCATCGTAATAAAGCGGAATATATACAATTGCAATCGGCTCCAGATCATTATTTTTTAATAATAAATAAGAAGAAGTAAGCACTGCATCTTTTGTTGGATCATAACCTTTGATATCAACTCTCGCTTTGGTTGCTAAAATCTTGTTTACAATATTAATAGGTACTTTTTTTTGCTCTACAAGATTCTCTTCCCTATTAGACAAAAGGTAATTTCCTTTCAGATCGTACAAATAAATATCATGATGATTGATATCGGCAATCTCAAAAATTTTACTTTCTAAAACCTTTTTCAGGTCATCAGTTTTTACGCGTGTACTGCTCAATGCATAATCCAGATAGCCCATTACGGCTCCTGTTTTAGTCTGCATATCAATCTCACTTTGTTTCTCATAATTTTGCTTTAAAACAAAGTAAGGAACCAGCGAAGAAGCAACAACACTTAAAAGACACACCAATAAGAAACCGAAAAATACCCGATTCCTTAAGCTATATCCTTTGTACATACTTATTGACATGCTATCTTTTAATTAACTTAGCAATATACTTACCAATTATGTCAAATTCTAAATTAACTTTATCTCCGGCTTTTAAATGTTTCATATTTGTAAATTCCCAAGTATACGGAATAATTGCCACTGAAAACTGAGCGTCTTCGCTTTTTGCCACCGTTAAACTTATTCCGTTTACCGTAATAGAGCCTTGCGGTACTGTTACAAAACTTCCGTTATCTTCATATTTCATGGTAATAAAATAACTTCCGTCCTTATTTTCAATGCTTACAACCTCTCCTGTCTTATCAACGTGACCTTGTACAATGTGTCCGTCTAATCTTCCGTCCATTTTCATGCAACGTTCAAGATTTACAACAGAACCTACTTCCCATTGTCCGAGATTTGTTTTTTCTAATGTTTCATTGATTGCTGTTACCACATATTGATGTCCATCAATTTTAACAACAGTAAGACAACAACCGTTATGTGCAAGACTTTGATCTATTTTCAATTCAGTTGTAAAAGGGCAGGTAAGAGTAAAATCAATGTTACTTCCATTTTCTTCAATCTTCTCAATTACTCCAACCGCTTCAATAATTCCTGTGAACATATTATTTTTTGCTAAATTTGTAAATTATAATGTTCAAAGATAATCAAAATGAGCCCAAAAAACCATAAAGTACGAGTAGGAATTTCAATTGGAGATTTCAACGGCATCGGTCCCGAAATCATCATGAAATCCCTTGCAGACAAAACCATTACGGATTTTTTCACGCCTGTAATTTTTGGTTCGGGAAAATTATTTACCTATCAGAAAAATATTTTTAAGCTTAATATCAACTTCAATTATATTAATGAAGCTTCACAGGCACAGGCAGGAAAACTTAATATGGTAAATCTTGTGAAGGAAAATTCTATGGTAGAATTGGGAACTCCGACGGAAGAATCCACAAAAATGGCGATTGATTCTTTAGAAGCTGCAACTGAAGCTTTAATAAAAGGAGAAATTGATGTTTTGGTAACCGCACCGATCAACAAAGATGAAATGGTGAAAATGGGCTTCAAACATGCAGGTCACACAGGATATTTTGAAGAGAAATTCAATAAAAAAGGCTTGATGTTTTTGGTAACTGAAGATCTTAAAGTTGCTGTTTTAACACACCATATTCCAATTTCTCAGGTTGCTGAAAATATTTCTAAAGAGAAAATAAAAAAACAGATCCGAGTTTTAAACCAAACTTTAATTGAAGATTTTAATATTTCAAGACCGAAAATAGCAGTTTTAGGATTAAATCCACATTCTGGAGACGGTGGCGTCATCGGTAATGAAGAAATTGAGATCATTTCTCCGGCAATCAAAGAACTTTCAGATAACGGAATTTTGGCTTTCGGACCTTTCCCTGCCGACAGTTTTTTCCAGCCGAGCAAATACAAAAGTTTTGATGCTGTTTTAGCAATGTATCACGATCAGGGACTTGCTCCTTTTAAAACGTTAGCTTATGAAGAAGGGGTAAATTATACAGCCGGACTTCCATTCATCAGAACTTCTCCGGATCATGGAGTTGCGTATGATATTGCAGGAAAAAACATTGCCGATGAGCAGAGTTTTACAGAAGCAATATTCACCGCGATTAAGATTTTTAAAAACAGAAGTGAATATAATGATCTGATGAACAATCGCATGCAGCCAAGAAAAATGGCGATGGATAACGGAATTGACGAAGATCTGCCAGATGAAACTGATGCATAAATCTTTAATAGAGATTTTAAATTAATTTGTTGGGAATTTTATTTGTTATTATAAAAAAATTGCATATTTTTGCACACTCATTTTATGGACAAGTTAAGAAACTATGATGTAAGCTTTTCCGGACTGAAAACCGGGAAACATGTGTTCAGGTTTGAGATAGATAAAGAGTTCTTTCAATTATTTGACACTGAACAGGAATTTACAAATCCTAAAATCACAGTAGATGTTTTATTAGATAAACACACTACTTTTTTAGAATTTGAGATTAAAGTAAACGGAACGGTAGAATTGGTTTGTGATATCACAAACGACAGTTTTGATCATCCCATTGAGAACCAAATCAAGGTCTTGGTGAAGTTTGGAGAAGAGTACGATGACAGTGAAGAAGATGTAATCACCATCCCAACCAGCGACCATGCTTTTAATATTGCACAATTGATTTACGAAAACGTGGCACTTTCAATACCAATGAAAAAAATATCACCGAACGTAAGCGAAGAAGATCTGGCAATCCTGGAAAAGTTCAGCCCAAAAGAAATTGAGAAAGAAAAAGAACAAGAAAGCGACCCGAGATGGGACGCATTAAAAAATTTAAAGAATAAAAATTAAATAGTTTAATGATGGGATGATGAATCTCATCGCTCATCAATTAAAAAAGTTATTACAAAATGGCACATCCAAAGAGAAGACAGTCGTCTACAAGAAGAGATAAGAGAAGAACTCACTACAAAGCTGTAGTTCCTCAATTAGCAAAAGATGCAACAACAGGAGAGCTTCACCTATACCACAGAGCTCACTGGCATGAAGGAAAATTATACTACAGAGGAAAAGTAGTATTAGAAAAAGAAGTAGCAACTACTGAAGAAAACTAAGAGTCGATTTTCACTGAAAAACACTCGTTTTAATACAAAAACCGCCCGATTTTTATAAAATTTGGCGGTTTTTTGTTGTTTTTTGTCTTTTTTTGGTATCTTTGAACCAAAATCAAATATCAAATTTATGGACATTAAAGACATACAAAATCTTATCAAGTTTGTATCTAAAGCTGAAGTTTCTGAAGTGAAATACAAAACTAAAGATTTCGAAATCACTATTAAAACTCCATTAGCTGGAAGCGACGCAGTATATGCTCAACCTGCAGTTTATCACACTGCTCCACAACAAATGGCGGCTCCTGCACAAGCGGCAACTCCGGCGGCGGCTCCTGCTGAAAAAGCTGAAGCTGTATCTGATGACAGCAAATATATTACCATCAAATCTCCAATGATCGGTACTTTCTACAGAAAACCATCTCCTGATAAAGACGTATTCGTAAATGTAGGTGACGAAGTTTCTGTTGGAAAAGTAGTTTGTGTAATTGAAGCAATGAAATTATTCAACCAAATTGATTCTGAAGTAAGCGGAAAAATCGTTAAAATTTTAGTTGACGATGCTACTCCAGTTGAATACGACCAACCTTTATTCTTAGTAGATCCATCTTAATTAGAAGTTAGATGTTAGACATTAGATGTTAGACTAAAATTCTACATTCAAATAACATTAATCTAATTTTCAAATTATCTAATTTTCAAATTTAAGAAGATGTTCAAAAAAATATTAATTGCCAATCGTGGCGAAATTGCAATGCGTATTTTACGTACTTGTAAAGAAATGGGAATCAAAACTGTTGCAGTATACTCTACTGCCGACAAAGACAGTCTTCATGTAAGATTTGCTGACGAGGCTGTTTGTATTGGTCCTGCGATGAGTAAAGACTCATACCTAAAAATCCCTAACATTATTGCTGCTGCGGAAATTACAAATGCAGACGCAATTCACCCAGGTTATGGATTCTTATCTGAAAATGCTAATTTCTCAAGAATTTGCCAGAAGAACGGTATTAAATTTATCGGTGCTTCTCCTGAACAGATTGAGAGAATGGGAGACAAAGCAAATGCTAAAGCTACCATGAAAGCTGCAAACGTACCTTGTGTACCTGGTTCTGAAGGATTAATTGAATCTTATGAGCACGCAGTAAAAACAGCAGAAGAAACAGGCTATCCTGTAATGATCAAAGCCACTGCAGGTGGTGGTGGAAAAGGGATGAGAGCTGTTTGGAAAGCTGAAGACCTTAAAGAACACTGGGAATCTGCAATTCAGGAAGCTGTTGCTGCATTCGGAAACGGAGGTATGTACATGGAAAAACTGATCGAAGAGCCAAGACATATCGAGATTCAGGTTGCAGGTGATCAATTTGGTAAAGCTTGTCACCTTTCTGAAAGAGACTGTTCTGTACAAAGAAGAAACCAAAAATTAACTGAAGAAACTCCTTCTCCATTCATGACTGACGAACTTCGTGAGAGAATGGGTGAAGCAGCAGTAAAAGCAGCAGAATTTATCGGTTATGAAGGTGTAGGAACTATTGAATTCCTTGTTGACAAACACAGAAATTTCTATTTCATGGAAATGAATACGAGAATTCAGGTAGAGCATCCAATTACTGAACAGGTTATTGATTATGACTTGATCAGAGAACAAATTCTTTTAGCTGCAGGAACTCCAATTTCAGGAATTAATTATTACCCGAAATTACATTCAATCGAATGTAGAATCAACGCGGAAGATCCTTACGCAGATTTCAGACCTTCTCCGGGGAAAATCACAGGATTAAATATTCCTGGTGGACACGGTGTAAGAGTTGATACTCACGTTTATTCCGGATATACAATTCCTTCTAACTATGACTCAATGATTGCAAAACTGATCACGACGGCTCAAACTCGTGAAGAAGCTATTGCAAAAATGAGAAGAGCGTTGGAAGAATTCTATATTGAAGGAGTAAAAACTACAATTCCTTTCCACAGACAACTAATGGATAATGAAGATTATCTTGCAGGAAACTATACTACAAAATTCATGGAAGATTTTGTAATGGATAGAAAATACGAAAATCACTAAGATTATTCTAAATAAAATTTTAAACCGTCTCATTGTTGGGACGGTTTTTTATTTATGAAAATAGCTCATTTGTGGTATTGTGAGATATTTTTAACTCGATTAACTTTAATAAAATAAAACTCAAACCAATTGATGCAAAATAAATTAAAACAGATTTTATTATTTATCTTCCTTTCTGGAATTTGGAATATCGCTTTTTCTCAGGAAAAAGAAATTTTAAAAATACTTAATAGAGAACTTAAAAAAGAAGTAAAAAATCAATTCAAATCATCCAATTTCAATGGTGATACTATTCGAATTGTTGAAGGATTTAGTATTGACACTCATAAAAATCTATCGTTTCAGATAAAGAAAACAAGCCCATATTTTACTGGTTATCAAACAATAAAGCAAAAAGTTTCTCTTGCAAAGATTTTAAAAGTCGGAAAAGATATTCAGATTATTCTTGAAACAGAAAAAGATGCTGTTACTACAGAATATCTAAGTTCTGACGGTGATCTACGAGAAGAAACAATAAAAGGAAGTCTATTTTTCCTCTATCTTTCTAATGAAAAACAAAATGACGATTTGGGTATTGAATTACAAGAAGCTTTTCAAAAAGCAGGTTTTCAGGTTAGTAAAGATTATTGGTATGATTGATAATCACTTTAATTAAAGATATAATACCTGCAACACTCTACTAATCTGAGCAATATTTTCTAAAGCATTCATTTTTAAGATCAAAATGCACTTAAATCAAGCCTTAATTCAGTATCAGGTTTCTGTTTATCTGTATCATTTATAATGTTTAAATTTGTGAAAACCTAAAATTTATGTCTACAGTAGAAACAGTAAAAAATTCACAATATTTCATTGAGCTTGAGGACAAATACGGTGCTCATAATTACCACCCTCTTCCGGTTGTTTTAGACAAAGGAGAAGGTGTTTTTGTCTGGGATGTTGAAGGCAATAGATATTATGATTTTCTTTCAGCATATTCTGCTGTAAACCAAGGACATTCTCACCCGAAAATTGTAGGAGCATTGGTTGAACAGGCTCAAAAATTAGCCTTAACATCAAGAGCTTTTTACAATTCAAAATTGGGAGAATATGAGCAAAAAATCACTACTCTTTTCGGCTTTGATAAAGTTTTACCGATGAATTCCGGAGCTGAAGCTGTGGAAACTGCCGTAAAATTAGCAAGAAAATGGAGCTATGAAGTAAAAGGAATTTCTGAAAACGCTGCAAAAATAATTGTTTGTGAAAACAATTTTCACGGAAGAACAACAACGATCGTTTCTTTTTCTAATGATCCTGATGCGAACCAAAATTATGGTCCTTTTACTCCCGGATTTATTAAAATTCCTTACAACGACATTCAAGCTTTAGAAGAAGTTTTGGCTCAAGATGCTCAAAATATTGCGGCATTCCTTGTTGAACCAATTCAAGGTGAAGCTGGAGTGTATGTTCCGGATGAAAATTTCTTAAAAAATGCTTCTGAGCTTTGTAAAAAACACAATGTTCTTTTTATTGCAGATGAAGTTCAGACGGGAATTGCAAGAACAGGAAAATTAATTGCCTGTCACCACGAAGATGTTCAACCGGATATTTTAATTTTAGGAAAAGCTCTTTCCGGCGGAATGTATCCTGTTTCAGCTGTTTTGGCGAACAATGAAATCATGAATGTAATTAAGCCAGGTCAACACGGCTCAACTTTCGGTGGAAATCCGATTGCCTGTGCTGTTGCAGTTGCTGCTTTAGATGTAGTTGAGGAAGAAAAATTATCTGAAAGAGCGGAAGAATTAGGAAAATTATTCAGATCGGAAATTGAAAAGGTAATTGAGAAAAGTGATTTAATTACAAAAGTAAGAGGAAAAGGTTTATTAAATGCAATTTTAATTAATGATACTCCTGAAAGCTCTACTGCATGGAATCTTTGTTTAAAATTAAAAGAAAAAGGATTACTGGCAAAACCAACTCACGGAAATATTATCAGACTGGCTCCGCCTTTGGTGATTACTGAAGAACAGTTGCTGGATTGTGTGAAAATTATTGAAAAAACTATTTTAGAATTCAAAAAATAAATGCCGCTTTCACTTGCAATTATTACTTACAATGAGGAAGAAAACATTGTAAGACTTTTGGATACAGTAATAGATATCGTGGATGAAATCGTAATTGTTGATAGTTTTTCAACAGACAAGACTAAAGAAATATGCACACAAATGTATCCCAAAGTAAAATTCTTTGAGAAAAAATTCAATGGGTATGGTGAACAAAAAAATCATGCCCTTAACTTATGCACTCAGGATTGGGTTCTTTTTTTGGATGCAGATGAAGTTCCGAATGAGGAAATGAAAAAATCAATTCGTGAAATTGTAGATTCACCTTGTTCGAAATTCGACATTTATAATGCAAAATTCATCAATCATCTTGGGATTTATATCATAAAACATGGAGGTTGGGGAAATGTTGAAAGAGAAAGACTCTTCAAAAGAGATGCTGCAATATATTCTGATGATAAGGTGCACGAATTTTTAATTGTTAATAAAAAGCAGGGATGTTTAAACGGTAAAATTCATCATTATACTTACAAAAGTATCCATCATCATGTATCGAAAATTAATAAATATTCTGATATGATGGCTGAAAAAATGTTTGAGAAAGGAAAAAGAGTGAAGCGTTTCAAAATTATTTTTAGCCCGTTTTATGAGTTTAATAAAGTGTTTTTCTTTAGATTTGGTTTCTTAGACGGTTTTGCCGGATTTTATATTGCGCAAACCATGTCTTATTACACTTTTTTAAAATATATAAAACTGCGTGAAAAGGTAAGATTGAAAGAACTTGAAAAAAAGCACATTAAAGTAACATGATTCTATATCTCTGTATATTTTTATTAATTGTTTTTATTATTGTCTATTTCAGACTTTATCTTTTTCTTCTTCCTAAAAATAGACTCATTATTTTGATGTATCATCGTGTGGAAAAAGAAACTCAAGAAGATCTTACAATAAGTCTAAAAAATCTTGAACAGCAATTCAAATATTTAAAAGAAAACAATTATTCTTCTAAATTTTTTTCCGAAATAGATACTCCTTCAAAGAAAAGTATTATCCTTACTTTTGACGATGGATATAAAAACAATTTTGATTATTTACCGCCGTTACTGGAAAAATATAGTTTAAAGGCAACAATATTTATTCCTACAAAATTTATTCAAGAAGGTTATAAAGACTATGAATTAATGACTTTTGAAGACATTAGAAATTTAAATAAAAAATATTTTGAGATAGCTCTTCACAGCCATGCTCACGAAAATTTCAGAGATATTTCCACAAATCACATAGAGGATGACCTAAGAAATAATATGCAGATTCTTGATAACGAAAACATTACCTACTCAAAAATTTTGGCATATCCTTATGGAAAATATTCTAAGAACAACCCCGAAAAGAGTAATGTTTTTAACATTCTGAAGAATTTGGATTTAAAATATGCTGTAAGAATCGGAAATAAAATAAATTTTTTCCCTACAAAAAAACCTTACGAGCTTTGCAGAATAGATATAAAAGGCAAAAATTCGTTAATTATCTTCAAATTAAAACTTATCTTTGGTAGATTAAAACTTTTCTAGAAGAAAATACTTCCGATACAAATAAGTTTATGATGGATATAAGTGGTTTGATTATCACATTTAATGAAGAAAAAAACATTCGGGAGGTGCTTGAATGTTTCGATTTTTGCGATGAAATAGTCGTTATAGATTCTTTTAGCACTGATAAAACACTGGAAATTGCAGCAAGCTTTCCAAATGTAAAAATAGTTCAGAACAAATTCGAGGATTTTACAAAACAAAGAAATGTGGCTTTAGACAATGCCAAAAATGATTGGGTGCTATTTTTAGACGGAGATGAAAGAATCACTCCCGAATTGAGGAAAGAAATTATTAATGAGCTTAGTAAATCTAAGCAAAAAGATGCCTATTATTTTTATAGAAAATTCTTTTTTGCCAATAAACCAATTAATTTTTCCGGAACTCAGTCTGATAAAAATTTCAGACTTTTCAAAAAATCTAAAGCGAGATATATTACAGGTAAAAAAGTACATGAAACTTTGGAAGTAAAGGGGAAAATTGGTATCTTAAAAAATAAATTACTTCATTATTCCGTTACAGATTATGAGTCTTATAGGAAGAAAATGATTCATTATGGAGTCTTAAAAGGGCAGGAATTGGCTGCGAAAGGAAAAAAATTCAGTATATTACATCAGTATATAAAAACAGTTTTGAAATTTTTTAAGGCATACATTTTGCGTTTAGGTATTCTTGACGGAAAAGAAGGATATCAACTTTCTTATCTCCAATCATTAAGCGTTTTTGAAACCTATAAATCATTAAAAAAAGAGCAAAATTAGTTGGATGAAAATTTGTGTAATCAGTTTCGATTTTTGGGGGTATGACCAGCATATTGTAGAATCATTATGTGCGCAAGGGATCAATGCTCACCACATTAAAATAGGAGATGTCACACATTCTAATTTTAGTGAAAGAGCGACGAATGCGATTAGCAAAATTTTCCTTAATAAAAATCTGAAAACAGAAAAAAGACAAAAATTTGTTTTAGATTCCCTTGAAAATTTAGGATATCAAGATCAAATTTTGGTGCTAAATCCGGATACTTTTGATATATCAACATTACAACAAATACGCAAATATTCTGATCGTCTTATTACTTATCTTTATGATAGTCTTGACAGGTTTCCTGTGGATAGAAAAAAACTGGAACTTTTTGATAAAATTTTCTCATTTGACATTGAGGACGTAAAAAAATATAATTTCGAAAAATTAACAAATTATATTTATTTGCCTCACATTCCATGCGAGAAACAGCAGCCTAAGATGGATCTTTTTTATATCACATCATATGACAATAAAAGAGTTACTTTTATTAAACTACTTACAAAAAGGTTGTTTGAATTAAATTTAAAGTTTCAGATTATCGTTATAGGAAAAAAGGGATGGAAACACCAACTTAAAAATATTTTAATTAAAGTTCCTGAAAACCTTCAAATTATTTTCAGCATAAAAAAAATATGCCATTCAAAACTTCCAGAATATTATAAAAATTCCAAAGCATTACTGGATCTTACTCGGGAAAACCAATATGGGTTGAGTTTCAGAGTATTTGAGGCAATGGCTTTAGAGAAAAAAATTATTACTGATAATGAGTTTATTAAAAACTATGATTTTTACAATCCCAATAATATTTTGATTTTAAACGAAACCTGCAGCAATCTTGACAAGTCTTTTTTTGAAACATCTTACCAAAAAATTCCAGAAGAAATCTATTACCGATATACTTTGGACCATTGGGTAAATATTATTTTTAATTTAAATGTATGACAACTTCAGTAGCTTTATGTACTTATAATGGTGGAAAATTTCTAAAGCAACAGATTGATTCAATTTTAAGCCAAACCCTGAAAGTAAACGAAATAATAGTCTGTGATGATGGATCTACTGATTCTACTGTTGAAATCCTAAATACCTATAAGAAGCAATATCCCGATATTTTTAAAATTTATATTAACGAAAAAAACCTTAGAAGTGCAAAAAATTTCGAAAAAGCCATTTCCCTCTGCAATAACGATATAATATTTTTAAGTGATCAGGATGATGTTTGGGCTTCAGAGAAAGTAAAAACATATTGTGAATTTATGAGGAATCATCCTAATATATCTGTTTTATGTTCAAATGGTTTTATCATAGATGATCAAAATAAAAAACTTGAAAAGTATACGATTTGGGATATTCCAGGATTTTTCAAAGAAAAAAAGGAGTCCGTGAACTATTATGAAACCATTGCATTTACATCAAATATTGCAACAGGAGCAAGTATGTCGATAAAAAGAGAATTTATTCCTAATATTTTACCAATTCCAGAGATTACCGGATTTCATCATGATGAATGGATTGCCTTAATAGCTGCATCCAAAGCGCAATTTGAAATTTTGGATGATAAACTCTTCAGTTACAGATTTCATGAAAACCAACAAGTAGGAGGTGTTTTCGTTGAAAAAAACAATGCAGACAAAAAGAAGCTCTTAGAAAAATTTTACAGTGATGAATATTCTAAAACTTCAAAAACAAAATTATCCTTTTTAAAACGTCTTAAAAGAAGAGAAAAAAAATTAAAAGAAGTATATACCTCAACCAATAACAAAATATTTAGTGATCTTTTAATAGCAATAGATTTGAAAAGAAATGAAATTACAAGAGAGCTAAAATCTCATAATTTCATTCTTTTCTTATTTTATAAAATTTTAGGAAAAATTTAATATTATTTCTTATTTTTTCTATTTCTAAAGTACAATTTTATATTATAAATAAACATTACCAATTTACTTTTCTTAAGAATATATAATTCGTGCTTCATTTTTTCATTATCAATAAATAAATTGATCAGTTCATTCTTTATAGGATTAGGCTCAAAAATCTTGATAATATTATGTACTCTGTTATCTACAAGATCTCCTATTTTTTTAACAGAAAAGTCAGTAAGAATTGTCTCCTGCCCTTTCAATGCTTTATTTTTTATAATCTCAGAATTTTCCTTTACAAGTCTCATAAGTTCAGCAGCATGATCTACATTTGGTTCAGACCAAACAGTATTGCTATCATAATTAATAATTGACGAGCCTATTTTTGCCTTTTTGAAATCAACTAAAAAACTATTTTCATCATTCATAAACTCAAGATTTCCTGAATAGTTTGTTGCAATTACAGGTTTACCAAAAAACATAGCTTCTGCCATTGTAAGTCCGAAACCTTCTGATCGATGTAAAGAAACATACGCATCACAACCTCTGATAATCTTATACAAAGTTTGCTTATCATATATTTTTTCCACAATTTTTATATTTTGAAATCCACTTACATAGGATTCAAGCAGTTCTCTTTCTTTTACGAACCTTGTTGATTTTGAAGTTTTAATAGTAAGAGATACACTTTTATCATTTTTACCAAAAGCCTTTTCAAATGCATTGATTAAATTAAGAGTATTTTTTCTTTCCAGCGTACTATTGTAATCAAACATGAAAAAGAAATTAAAGGAATTTTTATCATAAAAACTCTCTGCTTCTTCATCTTTTTTATCATCCACGTCAATTTCAATAGGATAGGGAATTACATTTACCGGAATATCACAATAATTAGCCAGAATATCTTTACAATACTGAGCTGGAACCCATATTTCATCATAAAAATTCAAATTATCTACATATTCCTTCGGAATATATTCTGATTCCCAATTGAGATAAAAAATATTATATTTATTTTTAAAAAAATGTTCTGGATAATGTGCCAGTATTTTTTTTCCTTCAGAAGGTCCTAATAAAACTAGATTTATAGGATGTATAGCATCATTACTATAATCTTTGAATGTGTCATCTTCATGCCGGTGATTAGTTTTAATGTCATAATTGATTAATGAAACAGGAACTTCAGCCTTGTTTAATGCTTTTATAATTAGTCTTACAGCTTCACCTAAACCAAACTCGCCTCCTATAAAGCCAAATACATTTACTCCTAATTTTTTTTCCATAATGAAATCTATGCTTTTTTCTTCTTTAAAATAAATATTTGGATACAAAGATAATCGTTTTTGTATATTTGGTTCTGTGTTTATTAAAAAAACGTAAATTTGCAAATTGTTAACTAGTCTATATGAAAAAAGCAATTATAACAGGGATTACAGGTCAAGATGGAGCTTATCTATCTCAATTATTATTAGAAAAAGGATATGAAGTATTCGGAACTTACAGAAGATCAAGCTCAATGAACTTTTGGAGAATTGAAGAACTTGGTATTCAGGATAATCCCAATTTACATTTGTTAGAATATGATCTGAATGATCAGACAAGTAATATAAGACTAATTGATAAAGTACAGCCGGACGAAATCTACAATTTAGCAGCTCAGAGTTTTGTAGGGGTTTCTTTTGATCAACCTCTTTCAACAGCTCAAACTACAGGAATTGGCGCTTTACACTTATTGGAAGCAATAAGAATTATTAATCCTAAAATAAAATTCTATCAGGCAAGTACTTCTGAAATGTTCGGAAAAGTACAGCATGTTCCTCAAACTGAAGATACTCCTTTCTACCCTAGAAGTCCTTATGGTTTTTCGAAATTATTTGCACACTGGGCTACTATTAATTATAGAGAAAGTTACGACATATTCGGAGTAAGCGGAATCTTATTCAATCATGAATCTCCGTTGAGAGGAAGAGAATTTGTAACCAGAAAAATTACTGATGCTGTTGCTAAAATTTCTTTAAAAAAACAAAGCATTTTAGAATTAGGAAATTTAGATGCTCAAAGAGATTGGGGATATGCAAAAGAATATGTGGAAGGAATGTACAAAATGCTTCAGTATGAACATGCTGAAACTTTCGTATTGGCAACAAATAAAACTTTTACAGTAAGAACTTTTGTTGAGCTTTCTTTCAAACAAATCGGTATTGATCTTATTTGGAAAGGTACTGGTGTTGACGAAAAAGGATATAATAAAGCTACTAATGAATTATTAGTTGCTATCAACCCAAATTATTTCAGACCTGCAGAAGTGGAATTATTAATCGGAGATGCCAAAAAAGCTAACGAATTGCTTGACTGGGTTCCTCAAACCACTTTGGATGAATTGTGTTCTATCATGGTAACTGCTGATCTGAAAAGAAATGAAAATGGATTCTCTTTCTAATAAAGTTTTGATTACCGGGATCAATGGATTTACCGGAAAATATCTTTCAGATCATTTTACAACTCAAGGTTATGAGGTTTTCGGAATTGTTAATAATAACAACAATTCCGAAAAAAATATTTTTTCCTGCAACTTGTTGGAAAAAGATAAATTATCACAGATTATCAACCAATTACAACCAAATATAGTTATTCATTTGGCCGCAATATCTTTTGTGGGACATCCTAATATTGAAGATTTCTATAGTGTAAATGTGATTGGAACGCAAAATCTACTGGAAGCAATTAAAAATAATAGCTCAGCAAATACTAAAAAAGTAATTTTAGCAAGCAGCGCTACTGTTTATGGAAATCAGGATCATTATGAGCTTTCGGAAACAATGTGTCCTAATCCTAATAATCATTACGGAATAAGCAAACTGGCGATGGAACAGGTTGCAAAAAACTATTTTGATTTCTTACCGATCATCATAACACGCCCATTTAATTACACAGCTCCAGGACAAGATATTAATTTCGTAATTCCTAAGATAACAAAAGCTTTTAAAGAGAGAAGCGAAACACTAGAACTTGGAAACATCAATGTTTTCAGGGAATATAATTCTATTGATTTTGTAACGGAATGTTATTATAAACTGGCAGTAAGTGAATATAAATCTGAAATAGTGAATATCTGCTCCGGAAAAACACATTCTCTGGAAGAAGTCCTTAAGTTATCTTCAAAAATCACCAATCATAAAGTGGAAGTCCTGATAAACCCAAATTTCGTCAGAAAAAATGAAATTTTTAAGTTATCAGGAGATCCTGCTAAATTGTATAAAATGATTGATCTTGGAAATAAAAAATTTGAATTGCAAGATACCCTCAATTTATTTCTATAAATCTATGAATTAAGAATTTTTTTAATTTTCAGATAGTCTCTTGTCTGGTATGATTCTCTCGAGATTTTGAACATCTTCTTATATTTTTTCTTTTTCAGACCGAAAAAGGATTTTTTAACATCGATGTCATTCAGAGCGTATTCTATCTGATCTTCCGTAAAGGTTTTGGTCGTATAAATATGCAAATTGCCTTTTCTATAATACTTCTTATTGAATTTTTCTGCAATAATCTGTAAAGATTTTTCGGAATAAAAGGCAATATGTTGACCTGTTTCCTGCGAAATATAAACCCAGTTTTCAATATCTTCTACTTTATCCGGAACTACTTCCGTAGAAAAAATAAGATGATCAGAATATTGTAAAATACCTTCAATTTCTTCAAGTGGTTTTGGCAAATGTTCGAATACTTCAAAAGCTGTTACAACATCAAATTTTTTAATATCTGTATCTTTTATATCAAAATAATCTGCAAAAAGGTTTTCACAATAAACATCCTGTCTGTAAAAATCATACCCAATATCTCTCATGGATCTTGCAAAAAGACCATAACCACCTGCATAATCCAAAAAGACTTTTCCTTCGCTGTAGCAAGCATCAATTATTCTTGAAACATTTTTTATTAAAAAAGAGTTTCTTATCAATATTCCAATATCTAATGATGTGATTGCATTATTATAAGCTTCTTCAAGCCAAAAAGGCTCATCAGTCTGCATAAAACCACAGTTTGAACATTGATGATAATTTACCTGATATTTACATAAAACAGTTTTCTCGAAAATCTTATGAGAAGGTTGTTGACAGATTTTACACTCCATCCGATAAAATTATCAATTTTTCTTTAGACGAAAAAATATAAATTACAATATAACAAATTGACAGTAATATGATATTATAATAATAATTACCAAATGCTTGTTTTGATAATATAAATATGGAAAACAAAACCAAAATAAAATATTTTATCAATAGAAATGGTGTATAGTTTTTATTTTTATAAAACATAAAATAAATAACTCCCAATACAGCTAAAATCAAATAATCGGCAAATTTAGAAATATTATTTCCTTTATTAAATAAATAACCTGTTATTGAAAGAGCATCGTATCTTGGATTAGAATTTTTAAAGTATTCTATACTATATAATAAACTTTTGACATCAATAATCGAAAAAGGAAGGAAACATATAAAAAATACAAAACCTGTGAGGAAGGTATATTTAAAATATTCAACAACAGAAAATTCTTTATGAAAATATAAAATAACTAAAGGAAATAATGGCAAAAAATAAAGCTTCATCGACATAATAACTCCTAAAAAAATAAAACTGAAAATTTTCTTTTTATAAAGAACCGAAACAAAAAACAGACAGAAAAAAGGAAAAGACAGGCTGTCAATCCAAGCATATTTTACCATGTAAAAAGTATATGGACATGTAAAAACCAATAGGAGACTTAAACCTAAAATCTTTAAATCTCTCTTTAGACCTAAATACAAAATCAGACAACCGCTAAGAAGATAAAATATATTACCAAAACGAATATCTCCAAAAAAAGCCTGAAAAGGAGTTAATAAATATATATTAATCGGCCAGTAAACTAATTTTATATCCTGTTTTTTATACACATAATCATAAGTCCCTTTATAAATATCCATATACACTCTTTCATAAGGATTTTTCAATTGAGTTATATCATTTATTGACTGTTTTAGAATTTTAAACAGATCAATAAAAGGATCCGGATATAAAAAAGGAATAGTAAAAACTAACAGAATAAAAATAATCAGATATACATTTCTAAAAATTTTAATCTTCTTGTGGAAACCGAACAACAGAATTATTCCGTTTAAGACAAGAAGAATTATTTTTAAATTAAACCCTATATAATTTTTTAATGTCAGAAAAAATTGACTCTCATTTTCTACTTTTCCAGTAAGAAATACAAAAATATTAATGAGACAAAAGAATAAAATCAATTTCGTTAAGGAGAAATTTTCAGGTAAAGAGAACTTAGTTTTTGAAAAGGAAAATCCTACAAAAAATAAAATAAATACTAAAATAGGTAAAAAGCTTAGCTTTATATTTGCTCCTATAAATAAAGATAACAATACTCCTAAAATAAAATATCCATATATAAATACAGATATTTTATTTAGATTGTTAATATAGTTTTTAAGAAAACTCATTAATTTCTATCATAGTCATCCTCTATTCTCACAATATCATCCTCACCAAAATAAGTTCCCGTCTGAACTTCGATGAAAACAACAGGCTTATCCGAAAGATTCATCATTCTGTGTCTTGCGCCTAATGGAATAAAAATGCTTTCGCCATATTTTAGATTGATCTCTTTATCATCCAAAACTACAGTAGCATCACCTTCAATAATTGTCCATTGCTCTTGTCTTTTATGGTGATATTGGTAAGATAATTTCTGACCTGGGTTTACTTCAATTCTTTTCAATTTATAATTTGGTTCGTCTGCCAAAACAAAATATTTTCCCCAAGGTCTTTCGCCTATTTCTAACATATGATATTCTTTATAATTTATACAAAAGTAAATATTCAAATTAAAAAAGCAAGCAACCTGAACATTAATCATTCTTAAAACGTATAATTTTAAGTAAATTTGCATCAAAATTTAAATTGATATGGAGAAAGTAAGAGTACGTTTTGCTCCAAGTCCTACCGGACCTTTGCATTTGGGAGGCGTAAGAACCGCATTATATGATTATCTTTTTGCTAAAAATCAAGGAGGTGAATTTGTATTGAGAATCGAAGATACAGACACTGCAAGATATGTGGAAGGTGCAGAAGATTATATCGAAGAAGCCCTTGAATGGTGCGGAATTATTGCGGATGAAAGCCCTAAAAAAGGAGGAAAATTTGCTCCATACAGACAATCAGAAAGAAGAGACATTTACGACAGATATACAGAGCAGATTTTAAAAACAGATTATGCCTATATTGCTTTTGATACAGCCGAAGAACTAGATATTATTCGTGCTGAATATGAAGCGAAGGGTGATGTTTTCTCCTACGACAACAAAACAAGAAACCGTTTAAGAAACAGTATTGCACTTTCTGAAGAAGAAGTTCAAAAATTATTGGATGAAAAAACTCTGTATGTTGTAAGATTCAAAATGCCAATCGACAGAACTTTAAATCTTGTAGATATCATCAGAGGAAATTCTTCGGTGAATACCAATACCTTAGATGACAAAGTTTTAGTAAAAAACGACGGAATGCCGACTTATCATTTCGCCAACATCATAGATGACCACGAAATGGAAATTTCTCACGTGATTCGTGGAGAAGAATGGTTGCCTTCTTTAGGTTTACATACGTTATTATATGAAGCAATGGGTTGGCAAGCACCTCAGTTTGCACACCTTTCATTGATTTTAAAACCTGAAGGAAAAGGAAAATTGAGCAAAAGAGACGGCGATAAATTCGGATTTCCAGTATTTCCATTAAACTTTACAGATCCTGCGACAGGAAATGTTTCTAAAGGTTACAGAGAAAGCGGATATCTTCCGGAAGCGTTCATCAATATGGTGGCACTTTTAGGTTGGTCTCCTGCAGATGATAAAGAAATTTTATCTTTAGATGAAATGGCGAAAGAATTTGATTTAAATAAAGTTCATAAAGCCGGAGCAAGATTCAGTAAAGAAAAATCTGAGTGGTTCAATCATCAGTATATTCAGAAAACATCTGACGAAGAATTGCTTACAATTTTAAAGAATTCTGATTTAGATTTAAATATCGAAGATGAAAAATTAGTAAAGATTATTCATCTGATGAAGGAAAGAGCAACGTTCCCGAAAGACATCTACGAAAACGGAAAATTTTTCTTCGAAGCCCCAACTTCTTATGATGAAAAAGCATCAAAAAAAGCTTGGAACGATGAAACATCTGCAGTTTTAGGAGAATTAGTCACAAATCTAGAGGGTACTGATTTTAATGCTGAAAATTTAAAGCAAATTGTTCACGATTTCGCCGAAAATAAAGGATTGGGAATGGGCAAAGTAATGATGCCGTTGCGTTTAGCATTAGTTGGAGAATTGAAGGGACCAGATGTTCCAGACATCATGGAACTTCTTGGAAAAGAGGAAACTACCTCCAGAATAAGCAATGCTATAAACAATTTTAAATAAAATTACCATAATTTTTCATACATTTGAAAGATTTAATTTACTTCAAGAAATGGAATATTTAAGTTTCGAACTTCCTATAAAAGAATTAATGGATCAATACCAAACTTGTTCTTTAGTAGGAGAAGAAAGTGGTGTTGATGTAAAATTAGCATGCAGCCAGATAGAGGATAAAATCATAGAAAAGAAAAAAGAAATCTATGGAAATCTTACTCCTTGGCAGAGAGTACAACTATCCCGTCATCCGGATCGTCCTTACACAATAGACTATATCAACGGAATGGTGGATAAAGGTAGTTTCTTAGAGCTTCACGGAGACAGAAATTTCGCTGATGATCCTGCAATGATTGGTGGTTTAGCCACTCTTGACGGGCAAAAAGTAATGATCATCGGAACTCAGAAAGGAAGAACAACTAAAGAAAGACAACACAGAAGATTCGGAATGCCGAATCCTGAAGGATATAGAAAAGCTTTAAGACTAATGAAGCTTGCTGAAAAGTTCAAAATTCCTGTTGTAACTTTGGTTGATACACCGGGAGCTTATCCAGGTTTGGAAGCTGAAGAAAGAGGACAAGGTGAAGCGATTGCAAGAAACATTTTCGAAATGGTGCAGCTTAAAACTCCGATCTTTACTTACATCATTGGTGAAGGAGCAAGTGGTGGCGCATTAGGAATTGGTGTTGGTAACAAAGTATATATGTTGGAAAACACTTGGTATACTGTAATTGCACCTGAAAGCTGCTCTTCAATCCTTTGGAGAAACTGGGATCACAAAGAAGATGCAGCCAATGCATTGAACCTTACTCCGAAAGATGCTTTAAGAGAAAAATTCATTGACGGAATCGTGGAAGAACCTCTTGGAGGAGCTCATTATGACCCGGAAACAACGTATTTAAATTTGAAGAATTCGATATTACAAAATATTAAAGCGTTCTCAAAATTCACAGGACAGGAACTTGAAACCCAAAGACAAGATAAATTCATTGCAATGGGTCAGTTTAAAGGATAAAAATAAAAAGCGGTTAAGAAATTTCTTAACCGCTTTTTTTATGTAATTTTTAATATTTTAATCATCACTTACATTCAGTTCGATCTCAATGTCTTTAGTAATTTTCTTTAGCGATGAATATTTCGCATCACAAACCATTGTCGTCAAGATATACTCCCCTTTTTCTACCATCAAAAAGTTCTGTCCTTTTGCAGGAACATCAAGATTGTAATATTTTTTACCGTTGATTTTTACGATTAAATTACACTTAGATTTATTTTTGATATTAATGTAAGCTTCTTTGTCCATCGGATCATTATTGAAAAGGTGCGTCAACATTGCGGCAGTTTTTTTACCTTGCTCATTCGATCCCGTTGATTTTTTGCTTGATCCTGCTGCACTTGCATAATTAACGGTTCTTTCCGGTGCTGCCGCTGCATTTGCTGCAATAGTTTTAGAATTATTCAGGCTGTTATTATCCAAAACCATCTGTCTGATTTTATCTTCGCTTACCGCTTTAATTGTCGGTTTTGCTTCCAGAGAATTACCCGCTGTAATAATTGTGATCAGTTTTCTTTTAAAATAATCCGTCTTGGCATGACCGGGATTTTGCTTTAAAAAACCAGCAACTACTCTGGCTTCTGTTGTCGTTTCAGCATCACTTTCTGTGTAAATGATGGTTGTTTCTTTTTCTACAATGCCTTTGGATTTCGTTTTCTTCTTTTTCTGCGAGAACCCAAGAGTGAAAATACATAAAAATATAAGGAGAAATATTTTTTTCATTAATTAACCATTTAAAAATTTATTTAAATATACAAATAACGCAAAAAGTCATTTTTTAGTTTATCATTAAAATCATTATCTTTGCACAGCTTTAAAATTAAGCTAAAAATTAATACTAATCTAAAATAAAAAAATAATAGATATTATGTCTTATACACCAGCTGCTGCAGACGTAGCAAAATTGAGAAACCAAACAGGTGCAGGTATGATGGACTGCAAAAAAGCTTTAGTTGAAGCTGAAGGAGATTTCGAAAAAGCGGTAGATATCCTTAGAAAAAAAGGACAGAAAGTTGCTGCTAACAGAGCTGACAGAGAATCTACTGAAGGTGCAGTTATTGCTAGAGTAAACGAGGATAACACTTTAGGTGCTATTATCTCTTTAAACTGTGAGACTGACTTCGTTGGTAAAAACGAGGCTTTCATCGAGCTAGCTTACGAATTGGCTGAAATGGCAATCTTTGCTGCTACTAAAGAAGAATTATTGGCTACAGATTTCCACGGAATCACTGTTGCTGAAAAATTAATCGAGCAAACAGGTGTTATCGGTGAAAAAATCGAGATCGGTACATTCGAAAGAATCGAGGGTCCTTATTTAGGAGCTTACATCCACGCTGGAAACAAAATTGCTGCTATCACTGCTCTTTCTGCTAAAGTAGAAGGTTCTGACGAAGTCGCTAAATCTGTTTCTATGCAAGCTGCTGCAATGAACCCAATCGCTCTTGACGAAACTTCTGTTTCTCAGGAAACTATCGATAAAGAATTAGAAATCGAAAGACACAAGCTTGTAGAAGAAGGTAAGCCTGCAAACATTATCGACAATATCTTGAAAGGTAAAATGCAGAGATTCTACAAAGACAACACTTTGGTACACCAAGATTTCATCAAAGACAGCTCTATTTCAGTTGCTGACTATGTGAAGTCTGTAAACGGAGATCTTAAAGTAACAGGATTTGTAAGAGTAAGCTTATAATCTTTTTAGATTTAAAATATTAATCCCGGTGATTTTATCATCGGGATTTTTTATTTCACAAATATGGAATTCACGAAATATTAACTGATTATTAAATATTTAGCAATTAACGTTTTTACACAGATCCATAATATAAAACACTGTAGAAATTAATTATTAATGCTTAGATTTGCAGCCCTTTATTACTAGACATGAAAAAATTTCTACTAATCGTATGCACTTTTTTTTGCATAATTGCTAATGCTCAGTTAGATACAGAACACTGGTTTGCACCAATGTCTGCAAGTTCTCTTCAGGGAACTCCGGAATGTTATTTATACCTTTCGACCAACGAAACGACTCCTTTTTCCGTACAGATTTACAATAATAATACAGTATATTCTACGGTACAGGTAAGTAAAGGTAATCCCGTACAAGTGACGATCCCTAATAATTTTATGATCGCTTCTACTCTGTCGAATCTTTTTGTACAAAGAACAATGGGATTATATGTAAAAGGTACTAAAAAATTCTTTGCAAATTTTAGATTTGCCGTTCCCAACCAAGCTGAAATCATCACTTCAAAAGGATTGGCAGGAATTGGTAAAAACTTTTTCGTGGGAGTAGCTCCAAACACGACAGCAAAACCTTATGTAAATTCTACGATTGGTTTCATTGCAACCGAAGATAATACAACTGTAACATTATCTGGATATAACCCAAACGTTATTTTCTCTGACGGTACTTCTACTCCATCAAGAACTTTTACAATCAACAAAGGTAAATCGTATATAATTGAAGCTCAAAGCGACTTATCTTCCAGCAACTTAACCGGATTAGTAGGAGCAAAAATCACTGCCAACAAACCTATTTCAGTAACCAACGGAAACTTTAACAGTATCTATACCACACAAAATAACAGTAATGTTGATATATTAATGGATCAGGCTGTTCCTGTGGAAAGATTAGGCAAAAACTTTGTGATGGTAAAAGGAAACGGTCCTTCCAATTCAGGAATGGAAGCCGCGTTAGTAATTGCTACAGAAAACAATACAAAACTTACTGTTAACGGGACTCTTTTAGGAAGTGTCACTTTAAATGCAGGGCAATATTATATCATACAAGGTACAAATTACATTAATCAAGGAGGCAGCGGTCATTATAATATGAGTATTTCCGCGACAAATAATGTCTATGTATATCAACTTCTTGCCGGAACTTCCGGAAGTACAGTTTACGCGACAGGTGGAATGAATTTTATACCTCCATTAAGCTGTTTTTTACCTAAAGAAATTAATGAGATCGGATTTATTAATAAAATCGGAAGTTCATCTTTCGATACTAAACTTAATATTATCACTCAAGCAGGTGCAACCGTAACATTTAACGGAGGAGCGATAACAACCGCCAATGGACCTTATCCTGTAACTGGAAATCCAAACTGGGTAAGTTATTCCATTCCAAATGTGACAGGAAATATCACTGTAAATTCTACACTTCCTGTAACCGCAGGAATTGCGGCAGGAAATGGCGCTGTAGGTTATGGTGGATATTTTGCAGGGTTCTCTTCTGTTCCGGCAATTACAAAAACGGGAGACTGTTATGCCGGAATTCTTTTACAGGTTGATAATAATTACGATGCTTATCAGTGGTTTTTAAATGGAACTCCTATTTCGGGAGCAACCTCTTATTCGATTAATCCGGAATTGTATGGAGCGGGAGATTATACTTGTTTAATTACAAAAAACAATTGTGAAACAAGATTGACAACTCCTTACAATTATACTTTATGTCCTCCGATTTCTACAACAACTTTTAATATCGGATCTTGTAATACAAAAGTAATTACACCTGCATTTACAAGTTCTACTCAGACCATTGTTCCTTCACTTACAAGTATTATTTCAGCTCCGACTTCAGGAACTGCAACAGTGAATTCTACGGGACAGATTACTTACACACCGAATCCTGCAACAGTGAATACAACAGATTCATTCATCTATTACGTTCAGGGAAATGGAAATCCGTTTGATTTTGAATATTTTAAAATAATCATTAATACAAATGTTCTTCAGGTTAATAATGGAACTTTATCATCTTGCGCAGGAACAAGCGGAAACGGAACTTATAATCTTACCTCGGTAAATGTTTCTTCAGATCCAGGAACTACGATTACCTATTTTACCAATTCAAATTTAACGGGACAGATTACAAATCCTACAACATATTCCGGACCTGCGGGAACTATTTATGCTAATGTAACTTCTCAGTATGGATGTTCAAAAACAGCTCAGATTACGTTGACTGTAAATCCAGCTCCGAATGTGAATAACACTTCTTTAGCTTCTTGTGCGGGAACAGGCGGAAATGGGACTTACAACCTTACTTCAGCAAACGTTTCTTCAGATCCAGGAATTACAGTTACTTATTTTACCAATTCAAATTTGACTGGACAGATTACAAATCCTGCAACTTATTCGGGACCTGCAGGAATTATTTATGCTAATGTAACTTCAGCGGCAGGATGTTCAAAAATGGCTCAAATCACATTAACTGTAAATCCAGCGCCGAATGTGAATAATGCTTCTTTAGCATCTTGTGCGGGAGCAAGTGGAAACGGAACTTATAATCTTACTTTAGCGAATGTTTCTTCAGATCCAGGAATTACTGTTACCTATTTTACCAATTCAAATTTAACCGGACAGATTACAAATCCTGCTACTTATTCAGGACCTGCGGGAATTATTTATGCTAATGTAACTTCAACGGCGGGATGTTCAAAAACAGCTCAGATCACATTAACTGTAAATCCAGCGCCTAATGTGAATAATGCTTCTTTAGCATCTTGCGCAGGAACAGGCGGAAACGGAACTTACAATCTTACTTTGGCAAATGTTTCTTCAGATACAGGAATTACTATTACTTATTTTACCAATTCAAATTTAACAGGACAAATTACAAATCCTACAACGTATTCGGGACCTGCGGGAATTATTTATGCTAATGTAACTTCAGCGGCGGGATGTTCAAAGACAGCTCAGATCACATTAACAACTACTCCTTCTCCGAATATCAACACAAGTAATTACAATGCTAATCTTTGTGATGATAATTTAGATGGAATCATTAATGTAAATTTTTCAACTATCACTCCTCAAATTGTTACTAATTCGGCAAACTTTAATGTCAGATATTATTTAAATCAAACAGATGCCAATGCTGGAAATAATAATACTTTGCCTGTCAACTGGACATATACTGGAAACACAACAGTTTATGTAAGAGTAGATGCCATTTCAGGAAGCTGTCCTGCTGTATTTGGTCAGATTAATTTTAAGATCGGAAACAAAATTACTTTATTAACAAATACAGTAAATGTAGATGTTTGTGATAATGATCTTAACGGTTCTGAAAACATAATTCTTAGTGATTATAAAAATTTATTTACAACCAATCCCGCCATTACTGTAACATTCCATGCTACTTTAGCAGATGCTCAAAATGGGACAAATACAATTTCGCCAAATCAGACAATTACTGCTCCAAAAACTTTTTATGTAAGATTTGTAAGCGGAACAGAATGTCCAAATACAGGAATTATTAATTTAATATTAAAAACGCCTAAGAAATCAACCACATTAAATGATAAGGTTGTTTGTTCTACAGAAAAAGTTCTATTGGATGCCGGAGCAGAATTCACCTCTTATAAATGGAGTACAGGAGCAACATCTCAAACGATTCTTGCAGGCGCAGGAAGTTATTATGTTGATTTAGGTTTCAATGGCTGTGTTTATCGTCAGTATGTAAATGTGACAACAGCACAAGCTCCGATTATTACCAGCATTAACGTAACAGGAACAACTGCAACTGTAAATGTTACAGGCGGAACTCCTCCTTATCAATATTCATTAAATGGATTTGATTATCAGACTTCAAATACTTTTACCAATCTAACAAGAGGTCTTCATTCTGTGTATGTTTTGGGAAGAGACGGATGCTTACCTGTCATTAAAGAATTTTTAGTTTTGAATCTTGTAAATGCCATCACACCAAATGGTGACGGAATAAACGATATGTTAAATTATTCAGACTTAAGGATAAAACAAGATGTATCAATAGAAATTTCAGATAGATACGGAGCATCTGTTTATAAGTCTGAAGGTAAAACTTACACTTGGGATGGAAAATCCGGAGGCAGAACTCTTCCTACAGGAACGTATTGGTATATTTTGAAATGGATAGAACCTGATACAAAATTACCCGTTTCACATTCCGGTTGGATATTAATTAAAAACCGAGAATAATTTCTTCATAATCTTATAATCTTATAATCTTTTTAGATTTAAAAATATCAATCCCAGTGACAAAATCATTGGGATTTTTTATTTATTAATTATGAGATCGTTCAAAACATTAAAAAAATATTAAATATTCAATAATATTCAACATTATAGAAATTCCTTATCGAATTTTATGTAAAAAATTGATTTTTAATACTTACATTTGCATCCCTTATTGAGAAATATGAAAAAACTTCTACTAACCTTTTGTACTTTTCTTTGTTTATTATTCAATGCACAGCTTGATACAGATCATTGGTTTGCTCCGATGGCTTCAAAATCAGGAATTGGAAACCTTGAAGGATATTTATATTTATCCACAAATGAAACTACTCCTTTTAATGTGCAGATATATAATAACAATACACTTTATACGACAGTTCAGGTTAGTAAAGGGAACCCGGCTCAGGTTACTATTCCTAATTATTTTTTAATTACAAGTAATCAGCCAGATCTTTTCACGCCCAATTCGATGGGAGTATATCTAAAAGGCACAAAAAAATTCTTTGCCAATTATAGATTTTCAGTACCAAGTCATGCCGAAATTATAACTTCAAAAGGATTGGCTGGTCTGGGAAGAACTTTTTATGTGGGACTAGCTCCAATAACAGGTGCGGCAAGCTATGTAAACTCTACCATAGGAGTAACAGCAACAGTAGACAATACTACAGTTGTGGTTTCAGGTTACAATCCAAATGTAGTTTTTTCAGACGGAACATCAAGTCCGACTAAAACTTTCACCTTGAATAAAGGACAATCTTATATTATGGATGTCCTAAGTACAGATTCCGGCTATAATCTTGATGGGCTGATTGGCGCTAAAATTCAGGCAAGCCAACCGGTTTCAGTAACAAATGGAAACTGTAACGGTATTTATACCAATCTAAATTTCACCAACAATGATATCTTAATGGATCAGGCTGTGCCTATCGATAGATTAGGTAAAGACTTTGTTGTAGTAAAAGGAAACGGAACGGTAACGTCCGAAATGGAAACAGCTTTAATTGTTGCAACCCAGAATGATACCAGAATTACCATCAACGGAATACCCAGCGGAATCACTTTGAATGAGGGGCAATATTATATGGTTCCAAGTAGTAATTATATACAACATGGAACCGGAGACAATTATAACATGAGTATTTCGGCTAATAATAATATTTATGTTTATCAATTATTAGCAGGAGTCTCCGGTGCGACAGGTGCTAATGAATATGCAACGGGAGGAATGAACTTTATTCCACCTTTAAGCTGTTTTATGCCTAATAAAGTTGATGAAATTGGCTTTATAAATAAAATTGGTAGCCAGATTTTTAATACAAGATTAAATATCATTACACAAACAGGAGCAACCGTTACATTAAACGGAAATCCAATTGCAACAGCAAACGGACCTTATCCTGTGAACGGAAATCCGAACTGGGTAACTTACACAGTTCCAAACGTAACGGGCACAATCACTGTAAATTCTACAAAATCTGTAACCGCAGGTATTGCAGCAGGAAGTGGAGCCGTTGGCTTTGGAGGATATTTTGCCGGTTTCTCATCGGTTCCTGTGATTTCAAAAACAGGAGACTGTTATACGGGGATTTTATTACAGGTAGATAATTCTTACGATTCTTATCAGTGGTACCTTAATGGAAGTACTATTCCGGGAGCAACTTCATATTCTATTAATCCTGAATTATATGGATCAGGAGTTTATACATGCTCCGTTTCGAAAAGCGGTTGTGGATCGTTACTTACAGACAATTACTACTACACAGCATGTCCGCCAATAACAACTACTACTTATAATATCGGATCATGTGGCACAAAAGTGATCACTCCTGCATTTACGAGTTCTACACAAACAATTGTTCCTGCCAATACAAACATTGTTTCCGCACCAACTTCGGGAACGGCAACTGTAGATCCTATAACAGGACAAATTACTTATACTCCGAATGCCGGACTTACAGCTGATACAACAGATTCATTTATTTATTATATTGAAGGAAATGGAAGTCCTGCCAATTTTGAATATTTTAAAATCATTATCAATATTGATGTTTTAAAAACTACTAATGGATCTTTAGCATCTTGTGCAGATACAAGCGGAAATGGAACTTACAATCTTACTTCTGTAAGTGTGACACCAGATTCCGGAACAACAGTTCAGTATTTTACCAACTCTGCATTGACAGGAACTCCAATCGCAGCTCCAGCAACTTATAATGGACCTGCAGGAACAATCTATGCTAATGTAACTTCTCAATATGGATGTACAAAAGTTGCTCAGATTACTTTAACGACTACTCCACTTCCAAATATTAACACAAGTAATTATAATGCTACACTTTGTGATGATAATTTCGATGGAATTGTAAATGTTAATTTTCCAAGTATCACTCCTGTGATCGTAACAAATGCAGCCAATTTTAATGTAAGATATTATCTGCTTCAAGCCGATGCCAATGCTGGAAATACAAATAATCTGCCTGCAAACTGGACATACACAGCCAACACAACGATTTATGTAAGAGTAGATCCTCTTACCGGAAATTGTCCGCCTGCATTTGGTCAGATTAATTTTAAAATAGGAAACAGAATTACATTACTTACCACAAATACAACGACTGATGTCTGCGATAATGACATTAGCGGTTCTGAAGGGGTAAATTTAAATGACTATAAAAACCTTTTCACAACAAACCCTGCTGTTACTTTAACATTTCATGCTTCTTTAGCAAATGCACAGGCGGGAACAAATGCTATTTCGTCTTTTGCAACAGTTACTGCAACGGGAACATTTTATATAAGATTTACCAGCGCTACAGAATGTCCGAATGTTGGAACAATAACAGTTAATGTAAAAACTCCAAAAAAATCAGACAGACTAATTGATAAAATTGTTTGTCTTGATGAAAACACGACTTTAGATGCAGGACCAGGATTTACTTCATACTTGTGGAGTACAGGAGCGACGACACAGACAGTTAATGTTGGTGCAGGAAGTTATTATGTAGATTTAGGATTTAATGGTTGTGTTTACCGTCAATCTGTAAATGTTACTACAGCGCCAACTCCTAAAATTACAAAAATTGAAGTTTCAGGTTATAATGCAACTGTATCTGCTTCAGGAGGAACGCCTCCTTATCAATATTCACTAAACGGAATTGATTATCAGTCTTCTAACGTTTTCACAGGACTATCAAGAGGAGTTCATAATGTGTACGTGAGAGGAGCAGACGGATGTTCTCCTACTACAACAGAATTTTTAGTCCTAAATCTGATTAATGCAATCACTCCGAATGGTGATGGGCTCAACGATGTATTGGATTATTCTGATTTAAGAATCAAACAAAATGTATCTATTGAGGTGGTAGACCGATATGGTGCAATAGTTCATAGATCTTCTGATAAAAATTATGTTTGGAACGGGAAAATCAATGGAGCTCCATTACCTACCGGAACGTATTGGTATTTATTGAGATGGAACGAACCTGATACTAAATTACCAGTTTCATACTCAGGATGGCTATTAATTAAAAATCGTGAATAAAATTTAATATTTTCTTTACATTTTATTAACAATATTTCAGATATTATTTTAAATTTGTAGAAATCATAAATCATTGAATATGAAAAGATTTCTATTATCTTTAGTACTAATGTTCCTCAGCATTAATACGCTTTTTGCCCAGAGAGATACAGATCATTGGATAGCTCCTTTTTATGCATCTTTAACGGGATACACAAATGCAGTATACTTATCTACGGATTCTACAACTCCATTTGATGTAAAGATTTATAATAATAACAACCTGATCCAAACTGTTTCTGTTGTTAAAGGTACACCGGTAGCCTATACCGTTCCTACAAATTTAATTAACGGAACCACAACCGCAGACGCATTTAGTGTAGGTACAAAAGGTTTATATCTGAAGGGAGACAAACCTTTTTACTGCACTTTAAGATCTGCTCAAGGATCTCACGGTGAAATCATTACCTCTAAAGGTAAAGCAGGAATAGGTAAAAAGTTTTATGTAGCTGCAGCCCCTAATTCAGCAAATAGTGGCTCTAATAATTTCACTGCAGGAATTTTAGCAACCGAAGACAACACTTTGGTTACAGTTTCCTGGAATACTTCAGGATTAGTTTTCATTGGAGGTACTCCGGGTGGGAACTCTCACTCTTTCACGTTAAATAAAGGACAGTCGTTCATGTTTGCAGGTACGCATACTACAACGGCAAACCAAAACGGATTTATAGGAGCAAAAGTAGTTTCAGATAAACCTATAACACTAACCAATGGAAATGCTAACGGGAATTTCGGAACCAGTACTACTGACGGCTCAGATTTAATTATGGATCAGTCTGTTCCTGTAGAAAGATTGGGAAATACCTTTGCCATGGTAAAAACGAAAGCCACCAATCCAACTTTGAATATGGAAGGTGGAATCGTAGTTGCAACGGAAGACAATACTGAAATTTTTATTAATGGCGCAAGCTCTGCAATTGCTACAATTAATGAGGGGCAATGGTACAGAATCAACGAAACAAGTTACGTAGAGCAAACCGCAGGAAGTGGACATTACAATATGTTTATTTCTACTTCTAAAAATGTTTATTTATATCAATTCATTGGAATACAAGGCTTTTCATATAACGGAGGCTATAATTATATTCCGCCATTGAATTGTTTCTTACCTAGAAAAATTGATGAGGTAGGAAAGATCAATGAAATGCCCGGAATCGCGACAGGCGACATTAATTTCTTAAAATTAAATATCTTAACAGAAGCCGGAGCCACTGTTACCTACAGCATGAATGGCGGACCAGCTACAACACCTACCGCAGCACAAGGGCCTTATCCTTTAACCGGAAATACAAACTGGGTAACTTACGCTATTGAAAATCCCGCAGGAAATCTAACAATTACATCAAACAAAGCAGTAACTGCCGGAATCAACGGTGGATACGGAACAGCCGGATATGGCGGATATTTTGCAGGATTCTCTTCTATTCCTGTAATTGCCAAAAAATCAGGAGAATGTGTGCCGGGTATTGTTCTTGAAGTTGATGACAGTTTTGAAACTTATCAGTGGTATTTGAATGGTGTTGCCATTTCAGGAGCGACATTAAATACATACACTCCTGCCGTTGCAGGAAACTATACGGTAAAAGTAACAATGGGAACTTGCCCTCCTGTTACAACTCCTATTTATAAAGTTTTTGCATGTACGAGAAATACAACAGCAAGTTTAAATGTTTGTGCTACGAAAGTAATCACTCCTACATTCTCATTCACTACAACGCAGACTCCGGTTGCAAGTACGGTAACAATCCTTACTTATCCAACTCACGGAACAGCAACGTTGAACTCTGCAGGACAAATTACTTATGTTCCCAATGCAGGATATTTAGGTCCGGATACAATCGTGTATCAGTTCTGTGGTAATGCAACTGAATTCATTGATTGTGAACATGTAACATTAAATCTAACGGTTGTTCCGTTTGTTTTAACAGATACAACAATCAAAGCTTGTCAGTATAACGGAAAAGGATTTTTTGATCTTACTGCTGCAAATGTGACAACATACGATCCTGTGGTTAAGAAATTCTACCCTACTTTGGCTGATCTTAATGCAGGAACAAATCAGATTACAAATCCTACGAATTATCTTTCGGCAATTGGATTTGTTTATGTAAAAGTAACGACCAGTGAAGGATGTACAGGAAATGCAAAAATCACTTTGGCTTTTCTTCCTACTCCGGTAGTTACTGAAGCAACTCTAAGTGAGTGTTTCCTTGAAAATAATGAAACTAAAGCATCATTCAATTTAACGATTTCCAATGTTTCTACCGAAACTCCAATCATTAAAAAGTATTATCCGACATTTGTAGATGCAAGCAACGGAACAAATGAAATTTTAAATCCTTTAGCTCATATTTCTGGAGATACTGTTATTTATATCAGAGTATATAATTCAAACGGTTGTTATGCGATTGCTAAAGTGAATTTAAAAGTAATTCCTCCGAGAAGATCTACAATATTAGTTGACAAAACGATTTGTATCGATGCAAGAACAAATCTTGATGCAGGACCGGGATATCAGTCTTACCTATGGAGCACAGGAGCGACAACTCAGGTTTTATCGGGAGTAACTGTAGGAGATTATTGGGTAATCCTTAAAGATAACGGATGTTCTATAAAACAATTCGTAAGTGTGAAAAAAGCTGAAGATCCTGTAATATCCGATATTGAAATTTCTAACACTACAGTGACTGTTCATGTGACAGGAGGAAAAGCTCCTTACCAATACGCAGTAGATTCTCCGACAAACTGGCAGGACTCTAATGTATTCACAGGACTTTCGAGAGGTCAGCATATATTTTATGTGAAAGACGCTTATAACTGTACTCCTATTTCTGTTGAAGTAACTGTACCAAACTTATTGAATGCAATTACTCCGAATGGTGATAATAAAAATGACTTTATCGATTACAGTGAATTGGCTTACAAAGACAATCTTACTTTTGTTATCTATGACAGATACGGAAATAAAATTTTCACCGGTGATAAATTCAATAACTACAAATGGGACGGTAAACATTATGATAAAAAAATAGTTACCGGAACCTATTGGTATCATATCAACTGGAATGAACCAAATAAAGAAAAAACTCCAATTAAATATACTGGTTGGATTTTGGTCAAGAACATAGACTAGATTTTTAATATAAAATTTAAAAACCACGATTTTTTCTAAATTGTGGTTTTTTTTATTTATTTAATTGTCCTTTTTTAGAAATATTATTAAGAACTTATCAAATATTCTGTTATTTTTGCAATAATCCTAATTCTATAATTATGAAAAGATTTCTATTATCTTTTGTATTAATGTTTCTCAGCATTAATACACTCTTTGCGCAGAGAGATACAGAGCATTGGATTGCACCTTATTATGCATCCACAACAGGATATACCAATGCGGTATACCTGTCAACGGACTCTGTAACTCCTTTTGACGTAAAAATTTACAGCAATAACAATTTAATTACTACTGTTACCATCAGTAAAGGAAGCCCTCAGTCTTATACTGTGGCTGCCACTGATATTTCAGCTACAGCTACAACGGATGCTTTTAAAGTAATTACAAAAGGTCTGTATCTGAAAGGAGACAAACCTTTTTACTGTACTTTAAGATCTGCACAAGGATCTCACGGTGAGATTATTACCTCTAAAGGTAAAGCAGGAATCGGCAAACTATTTTATGTAGCTAACCCTCCTAATACAAGTGCAGGAACAGGGAGTGCAAATAACTTTACAGCCGGAGTTCTGGCAACTGAAGACAATACCTTGGTATCTGTTTCCTGGAGCACTGCAGGATTGGTTTTCATTGGGGCACCTACAACTTTCACTGGAACCTCTCAGAGTTTTACTTTAAATAAAGGAGAATCGTTCCTTATGTCCGGAAATAATGCTACTGCAGCAAACCTTACAGGGTTTATCGGGGCTAAAATCACTTCTGATAAGCCGGTAAGTCTTACAAACGGTAGTTCCAACGGTAACTTTGGGGCATTAGGTTCAAGCGGCTCAGATTTAATTATGGATCAGTCTGTTCCTGTAGAAAGATTGGGGAACACCTTTGCCATGGTAAAAACCAGATCTACAGCTCCTGCTGAAAACATGGAAGGAGGAATTGTAATTGCAACCGAAGACAATACTGAAATTTATGTTAATGGTGGTACTACTCCTCTTGCAACAATCAATGCAGGGCAATGGTACAGAATCAACGAAACAAACTATATAGAGCAAACTTCAGGAAGCGGGCATTTTAATATGCTTGTTTCTACATCTAAAAATGTTTATTTGTATCAGCTAGTTGGTGTAGGTGTATCAAACAATACTGGAGGCTATAATTATATTCCGCCATTGAACTGTTTCTTACCTAGAAAGATCGATGAGATCGGAAAGATCAATGAAATGCCAAGCGTAACAGGTATTACACTGAAATTGAACATTTTAACAGAAACCGGAGCTACTGTGACTTACAGTATGAATGGTGGAGCTCCAACGACACCTACTGCAGCACAGGGACCTTATCCTTTAACAGGAAATACAAACTGGGTAACTTACGCTATTGATAACCCAATAGGAAACGTAACAGTAACTTCAACTAAAGCGGTAACTGCCGGAATCAACGGTGGATATAGTTCAGCTGGATATGGTGGATATTTTGCAGGATTCTCTTCGATTCCGGTAATTGCAAAACAGACAGGAGACTGTATTCCTGGAATTATCCTGGAAGTTGATGACAGTTATGAAACTTATCAGTGGTATCTGAATGGAAACCCGATTACAGGAGCTACATTAAATACTTTCACTCCGGTAACCGCAGGAAACTATACTGTAAAAGTAACAATGGGAACTTGCCCTCCTGTTACAACTCCTATCTATAAAGTTTTTGCATGTACGAGAAATACAACAGCAAATTTGAATGTTTGTGCTACGAAAGTAATCACTCCGACATTCTCATTCACTACAACGCAGACTCCGGTTGCAAGTACAGTAGCAATTCTGACTTATCCAACTCACGGAACAGCAACGTTGAACTCTGCAGGACAAATTACTTATGTTCCCAATGCAGGATATTTAGGTCCGGATACAATCGTGTATCAGTTCTGTGGAAACGCAACCGAATTCATTGATTGCGAACATGTAGTTTTAACATTGAATGTTGTTCCATTTGTTTTAACAGATACAACAATCAAGGCTTGTCAGTATAATGGAAAAGGATTTTTTGATCTTACTGCTGCAAACGTGACAACATACGATCCTGTGGTTAAAAAGTTCTACCCTACTTTGGCTGATCTTAATTCAGGAACAAATCAGATTACTAATCCTACGAATTATCTTTCGGCAATTGGATTTGTTTATGTGAAAGTAACGACCAGTGAAGGATGTACAGGAAATGCAAAAATCACTTTGGCTTTCCTTCCGACTCCGGTAGTTACTGAAGCAACTTTAAGTGAGTGTTTCCTTGAAAATAATGAAACTAAAGCATCATTCAATTTAACGATTGCTAATGTTTCAACTGAAACTCCAATCACTAAAAAATACTATCCGACATTTGTAGATGCAAGCAACGGAACGAATGAAATTTTAAATCCTTTAGCCCATATTTCTGGAGATACCGTTATTTATATCAGAGTGTATAATTCAAACGGTTGTTATGCAATTGCTAAAGTGAATTTAAAAGTAATTCCTCCGAGAAGATCTACAATATTAGTTGATAAAACGATTTGTATCGATGCAAGAACAAATCTTGATGCAGGACCGGGATATCAGTCTTACCTATGGAGCACAGGAGCTACAACTCAGGTTTTATCAGGGGTAACCGTTGGAGATTATTGGGTAATCCTTAAAGATAACGGATGTTCTATAAAACAATTCGTAAGCGTGAAAAAAGCTGAAGATCCTGTAATTTCTGATATTGAAATTTCAAACACTACAGTGACTGTTCATGCAACAGGAGGAAAAGCTCCTTATCAATACGCAGTGGATTCTCCTACAAACTGGCAGGACTCCAATGTATTTACAGGACTTTCAAGAGGTCAGCATATATTTTATTTGAAAGACGCTTATAACTGTACACCTATTTCTGTTGAAGTAACTGTACCTAACTTACTGAATGCAATTACTCCGAATGGTGATAATAAAAACGATTTTATCGACTACAGTGAATTGGCTTACAAAGACAATCTTACTTTCGTGATCTATGACAGATACGGAAATAAAATTTTCACCGGTGATAAATTCAATAACTACAAATGGGACGGTAAACATTATGATAAAAAAATAGTTACCGGAACCTATTGGTATCATATCAATTGGAATGAACCAAATAAAGAAAAAACTCCAATTAAATATACAGGTTGGATTTTAGTTAAAAATATAGACTAAAAAACTTCTTAATTGAATTTTTTAAACCACGATTTTACCATCGTGGTTTTTTATTTAATTTAACTTTTAATTAATTATTTAAAAAAATTAACAAAAAATTCTATTATTTTTGCAAGAATCCTAATTCCATATCTATGAATAAAATTTTACTATCTTTTTTATTAGTGCTTCTCAGCATTAATACGCTTTTTGCGCAAAGGGATACAGATCACTGGATTGCACCTTATTATGCATCCACAACAGGATATACCAATGCAGTATATCTGTCAACAGACTCTGTAACTCCTTTTGCTGTAAAAATTTACAACAACAACACGCTGATTCAAACAGTTACTATCAGCAAAGGAAACCCTCAAACCTATACTGTAGCTGTAGGTTTGATTACAGCAACAACAACATCTGAAGCCCTTCAGGTAATTACAAAAGGTCTGTATCTGAAAGGAGACAAACCTTTTTACTGCACTTTAAGATCTGCTCAAGGAGCTCACGGTGAGATCATTACCTCTAAAGGAAAAGCAGGAATCGGTCAGTTGTTTTATGTGGCAAATCCTCCCAATACCACAACTGCAGGTACTGGAACAGACAAAAATTTCACAGCTGGAGTTTTAGCAACTGAAGATAATACCCATGTTACCGTTTCGTGGAATACTTCAGGACTTGTATTCTTAGGAGGAACTCCAAGTGGAGGTAACTCTCAGACTTTTACCTTGAATAAAGGACAGTCTTATATTATGGCAGGAAACAATGGTACTGCGGCAAACCTTACAGGATTTATTGGAGCTAAAATTGTTTCTGACAAACCTATTACATTGACAAACGGTAGTTCCAACGGTAACTTTGGAGCTGGAGGATCAAGTGGTTCCGATTTAATCATGGACCAGTCGGTTCCTGTAGAAAGATTGGGAAATACCTTTGCCATGGTAAAAACAAAATCTACAGCTCCTGCGGAAAACATGGAAGGAGGAATTGTAATTGCAACGGAAGACAATACTGAAATCTATGTTAATGGCGGTACTACTCCGCTTGCAACAATCAATGCAGGACAATGGTACAGAATCAACGAAACGAATTATGTTTTACAAGGAGGAGGACATTACAATATGTTTATTTCTACGTCGAAAAATGTTTATATTTATCAATTAGTTGGTGTAGGTACAGCAAATAATACGGGAGGGTACAACTACATTCCGCCATTGAACTGTTTCTTACCAAGAAAAATTGATGAGATCGGAAAGATCAATGAAATGCCAAGTGTAACAGGTATCACATTAAAATTAAATATCTTAACAGAAAAAAATGCGGTTGTTACTTATACTGTAAATGGTGGAGCGCCAATAACGCCTACTACAGCTCAGGGACCTTATTCTTTGACAGGTAATGCGAACTGGGTAACTTATGCGATCGACGGAATTACAGGAAACGTAACTGTGAATTCAAATAAAGCGGTAACTGCCGGAGTAAATGGTGGATATAGTTCAGCAGGATACGGTGGATATTTTGCAGGATTCTCTTCAATTCCATTAATTACAAAACAGATAGGAGACTGTATTCCGGGAATTATTCTGGAAGTTGATGACAGCTACGATACTTATCAGTGGTATTTGAATGGAAATCCAATTACAGGAGCAAATTCAAACAGCTATACTCCTACAACTGCAGGAAATTATACTGTAAAAATCACAGTAGGATCTTGTATTCCTGTAACAACACCGGTTTACAAAGTTTATACTTGTCTTCAGCAATCAACAAAAGCCTTGACGGTTTGTGAAGGATTCCAGTCAGTTGTTCCGGCGTTTACAAACTCTACTCAGACTTATGTTCCAAGTACAGTAACAATTATTACTCCTCCGGCAAATGGTTCGGCTATAATCGACCCGGCTGGTGTAATTATCTATACACCTACTTTCGGATTTGTAGGAACAGATACAATTGTTTACAAATTCTGTGGAAATGATCCTGATTTTACAGATTGTGAGCAGGTAACTTTAACTTTCACAGTTTCAGCAAGTCCTGTTGTGACAGATGCAACTTTAAGAACTTGTTTCTTAAATACAAATCCTGCAACCGGATCGTTTAATTTAACAACAGCTCCGGTAACAGTAACTCCGGGTATTGTTAAGCAATATTATCCTTCTCCTACAGATGCGCAGAACGGAACGAATGCAATTTTGAATCCACTTAATTATATTGCTCCAAACGGGGTTGTTTATATTAAAGTAAGCAATGCGAATGGATGTTTCAGAATTGCAAAAGTTACACTAATTGTTCTTCCTCCGGTTTACTCAAGTATTCTGGAAGATAAAATCATCTGTATGGAAGATAAAACAACATTAGATGCAGGATCTGGATTTACCTCTTATAAATGGAGTACAGGAGCAACGACTCAATCCATCAATAATGTAGCAGTCGGAACATATTGGGTTGATCTTAAAACAGGAGATTGCGTTGCAAGACAGACCGTAAAAGTTTACGCTTCTGAACAGCCTGTTATTTCTAATATTGATATTACAAATAATACAGTTACCGTAAATGTAGTTGGAGGAACAGCTCCTTATCAATATTCAATTGACAATATTCATTGGCAGGAATCTAATGCATTCACAAATGTTCCGAGAGGAAACAATACTTTCTATGTAAAAGATGCTTACGACTGTAATCCTCTTGATGTAGAAGTTACGGTTCCTAATTTAATTAATGTAATCACACCAAACGGAGACGGTGTAAATGATATCCTTGATTATTCTGCATTAGCTCATAAACCAAATTTTGTATTTAATGTTTATGACAGATACGGAACGAAAATGCACCAAGGTAATAAAGCCAACGGATACAAATGGGACGGTGCAGTCGGAGGTAAAAAAGTACCGACTGGAAACTACTGGTTTGATATCAGCTGGAATGAGCCAAACAGCAAACAAACTCCAATAAAATACTCCGGTTGGATCTTAGTTAAAAATAGAAACTAATACAGTTTATTATAAATTATTAAAAACACAGTTTTAAAACTGTGTTTTTTTTATGTTTTTTGCAAGTTTTTAGAAATAAAATTCTATTTTTGTCAAAACTAATCACATGACTATGAAAAAACAACTCTATTTTGTATTCTTATTTGTTTTAGCTTTTATTAATCTTTCGGCGCAAAGAGATACAGAACATTGGTTTGCTCCTTTTTCATCAGCCAATTTATCTACCACTGCAAAACAGGCTGTATATCTTTCGACCGATTCTACAACACCATTCAGTGTTGATATTTACAATAACAATATTGTTATCGGAACGGTAACGATCAGTAAAGGCAGTCCGCAGATGTTTGACATTAATGCCGCCAATATGATCGGTTCTACAACGGCAGATCTGTTTAGCATAGGTACGAAAGGACTTTATCTGAAAGGAACCAAACCTTTCTTTGCTACATTCAGATTTACAGTTCCTGCGCACGGTGAAATTTTGACTTCTAAAGGAAAAGCCGGTATCGGAACAAAATTCTATGCAGTTGTTGCTCCTATTACCAATGCCAGTTCAGGAATGAATTTTACAACAGGGGTTCTGGCAACTCAGGATAACACTACAGTTACCATTTCAGGATATGCAAACAATGTGGTTTTCACAAATGGAACTACCGCTGCTGCAATGCCAACCATGACCATTACTTTAAATAAGGGACAGTCATATATAGTTGAAGGAAGAGGAAACCAACCAGGAAACTTAAAAGGCTTTATCGGTGCTAAAATCGTATCAGATAAGCCAATTTCTTTAACCAACGGAAATTTCTTAGGAGAATATAATATAGGAACTCCATTAACGGGAGGAGACATTGTTATGGATCAATCTGTACCTACAGACAGATTAGGAAAAGAATTTGTTTTAGTAAAAGGATACGGAAATATTTCGTCGGCAACAGAAGATGCTTTGATCGTTGCTACTGAAGATGATACAAAGATTTACGTAAATGGAGACCCAACTCCTGTTGCTACAATTAATGAAGGACAGCATTATAGAGTCAATGAAGTCAATAATAACAATTACATCAATCAGGGGAATGATCATTATAATATGCACGTAAGAACAACAAAAAATGCTTACGTTTATCAGCTTCTCGCAGGAACTGCTACTTCAAGTGCAACAATTGGGTTTAATTATATACCTCCATTGAACTGTTTATTACCAAGAAAAATTGATGAAGTCGGGATGATTGAAAAACTTCCTCCAAGCACATCAAATAATATTAAATTAAATATTCTAACAGAAAAAGGTGCTACTGTTAATTATACAGTTAATGGTGGAGCACCGATCACACCAACTGCAGCTCAAGGACCGTATGATGTAACAGGAACAGTAGACTGGGTATCCTATTCTATTACAGGAGTTACAGGAAATGTTGCAATTACATCTACTAAAGCCGTTACTGCAGGAATTGCAGGAGGAAGCGGTGTAGTTGGGTATGGAGGATATTTTGCAGGATTTACTTCAGTTCCTGTAGTCAGCAAAAGTGGAGATTGTGTCCCTGGAGTTGTTTTGGAAGTAGGCGACAGTTTCGAATCTTACCAGTGGTATCTTGGTCCGAATCCAATTTCTGGAGCGAACAGTTATACCTATACACCAATGCAAGCCGGAACCTATACCGTAAAAGTAGGAATGGGCGGTTGTTTTGCTACAACTCCTGTTTTCGTTGTAGAATCATGTTATGAGCAGGTTACAAAAAGTTTAATAGTTTGTGACGCTCAAAAAATAATCGTTCCTGCATTTACTAATCATAATGTTGCAATTGTTGCAGGAACATTACAAATTGATACACCTCCAACTAAGGGAACAGCTACAATCGATGCAGCAACAGGGAACATTATTTATACACCAAATCCCGGTTACGTTGGTAATGATACTTTAATTTATCATTTCTGCGCAAACCCGGCTACAGGTGTTGGTTGTGAGCAGGTAAAAATGACTTTTATTGTAGATCCTAATCCTACAGTGAAAAATGTTTCTATAAGATCTTGCTACATTGCAGCCAATCCTACTACTGCATTGTTCAATCTTGAAACAGCTCCGGTTACAACACAAACAGGACTGATAAAGAAATACTATCCTACTCTTGCAGATCTTACTAACGGAACAAATGAAATTTCACCTGCATCAGCTTATATTTCATCTGATAAAAAAGTATATGTAAAAGTGATAAATTCTAACGGATGTTACAGCATAGCGGAAATTACACTTGTAGTTATCCCGCCTGTAAAATCTACTGTTTTAGCAGATAAAATCATTTGTATTGAAAATACTGCAACATTAGATGCAGGACCAGGATTTGATGGTTATCAGTGGAGCACAGGAGCAACAACTCAGACGATCAATGTTGGAGTAGGGGCTTATTGGGTTAATTTAAAATCAGGCGAATGCTACACAAAACAAGATGTAAAAGTAATTCAGGCTGTACAACCCGTAATTTCAAGTCTTGATATTAAAAATAATACAATCACTGTGAATGTAATTGGTGGAACTCCAGCGTACAAATATTCATTAGATGGAATTAATTGGCAAGATTCAAACTATTTTGAAAATCTTCCAAGAGGTGAAAACAGCATCTATGTAAAAGATTTTTATAATTGTGAACCAATTGATGTAACAGTAACTGTTCCGAATTTGCTTAATGCAATTACACCAAATGGTGATAACAAAAATGATTATATCGATTATTCGGAATTAGCTTACAAGAAAAATTTGGTTTTCAATATTTACGACAGATACGGAAACAAAGTACATCAGGCAACTCAGTTCAACGCTTATAAATGGGATGGAACGATGTACGGTAAAAAGATTCCTACCGCTACTTATTGGTATGAAATCACCTGGACGGAACCAAACAAAGCCCAGACTCAGATAAAATACTCAGGATGGATTCTTGTAAAAAACGTTGATTAACACTTTATTTTAATAATACTCTGAAAACCATGATGTTGAAATCATGGTTTTTTGTTTATTTTTTAGGCAGGTAACATTTTTTATATTAAATTTGTGTTAAAGGCAATCTGAATGAAAAAAATTCTATCTCTTTTATTTATATTTTATTTTTTCACCTCTACATTTGCTCAATTGGATAGGGAGCATTGGTTTGCGCCTATGGTCGACAGAACAGGAAACCCTAATCCTTATCAGAAATTATATCTTTCCACAAACCGTACGACTTCGTTTCCGGTAAGTATTTATAATAACAATATATTAATTGCAACAGTAAATATCAGTAAAAACAATCCTCAAAAAATTGATATTTTACGTGATTATATTATTACCACACAACAAACAGATCTGTTTACGCCAACCACAAAAGGAATTTATGTAAAAGCAGAATTTCCTTTTTATGCCAACTTAAGATTTTCAGTTTATAATCACGCAGAAATTATAACCTCAAAAGGAATTCCTTCTACGGGAAAATTATTCTACGCTGCAAATGCTCCGATCACGGTAAATAATTCTATTTTGAATTTTATGACCAGCATTTTGGCAACAGAAGACAATACAACTGTTACTATTTCAGGATACAAACCTACGGTACAATTTTCAAACGGAACAACGGGAATCACTACTCCATCGATGACGTTTACTTTAAATAAAGGTCAGTCATATATTATTGATGGTATCGGGACTAATACAGGAAACTTTGATGGTTTTATCGGAGCCAAAATTGTTGCCAATAAAAATGTAAATGTCACCAATGGAAATTTCAACGGGCAATATGCAGGAAATTTCCCTTCCAGTTCAGATATTCTGATGGATCAGGCTGTACCAGTAGAAAGGCTCGGAAATGAATTTGCTTTAGTAAAAGGTAACGGAACTATCGGTTCAAACATGGAAGGAGCTTTGGTAATTGCCACCGAAGACAATACAGAAGTAAGAGTAAATAATGAAGTAACGCCTATTGCAACTTTAAATATCGGGCAATATTTTGTTATTCCTGATTCTAAATATCAGCTTCAGGGAACTAATGGGCATTATAATTTATATATCAAAACCACTAAAAATGCTTACATTTATCAGATTCTTGCAGGAGCAAATACTGCTGGAAATGAAGTAGCAACAGGAGGTTTCAATTTTATTCCGGCTCTTAACTGTTATTTGCCAAAACAAATTAATGAACTTGGTCTTATAGATGAAAACTTTGTTTATTCTAATGGAAACCCGACAGGAATTTTAAATATCCCGACAAAATTAAATATAATCACTGAAAGAGGAGCTGTTCTAACGGTAAATGGAGGTGTTCCACCAGCAACGACCGGACCTTATGATATGACCGGAACAAACAATTGGGTAACTTATGGAATTCCCAATACTACCGGAACAATCACCATAGTTTCTACTAAAGCAATTATGGCAGGAATCAATGCGGGAAGTGATGCAGTTGGCTATGGCGGATTTTTTGCAGGATTTCCAACTCAGCCTGTAATTTTAAAATCAGGAGGAGATTGTATTCCGGGAATTGTTCTTACTGTCGATCCTATTATTTATGACACTTACCAATGGTATGTTGGCGGAGTTTTAATTTCGGGAGCAACAGGCTCTTCGATTACTCCTACACAGTCAGGCTATTACACATGTTCTGTAACGATGGGAAGCTGTGCTCCTTTGGTAACGGAACAATTTAAAGTACTGAACTGTACAAAACTGACTAATACAACATATGATGTTTGTTCAACAAAAACAATCACACCAACATTTACAAACTCTCCACAAACACCTGTTCCAGGAACGGTTTCAATTCTTACAGCTCCAACTTTAGGAACAGCCACTGTAAATGCGACAACAGGAGTTATCACTTATACTGTAACAACTCCCGGAACGGTAGGAACAGATACATTCACTTATACATTCTGTGGAAACAATGTTAACTTCCCTGATTGTGAAACGGTTACAGTGACAATGAATATCCAGGCTTTAACTGTGAATAATGCAACTTTGAATGCTTGTGATAACGGATCAGGACAAGGATTTTTTAATTTAACAACAGCGAATGTTACAAGCAATTCTCCGGTATCGATTACATTTTATCCCACTTTGTTAAATGCACAAAACGAAACTCCAGGCACTGCAATAGTAACTCCTTTAAATTATCCTGCTGCAAACGGAACAATAGTTTATGCTCTTGTACAAAATAATATTGGATGTAAAGCAATTGCACAAATTACACTTAACTTCTACCCTTTTGCCAATGTACTTAATAATTATACCGGTACATTTTGTGATGATAATTTGGATGGCATTGTAAACGTGATTTTATCAAATATCACTCCATTGGTTTTAACTAATCCTACCTATTTTACAAGTGTAAGATATTATGGTGACATCACCAATGCTAATGCCGGAAATACAAATACACTTCCGAATAACTGGAGTTATACTACTACGACGACTATTTACATCAGAGTAGATTCTCCGGACGGTTGCCCACCTGTAATTAAGCCTTTAGTATTTAATATCGGACCTAAAATTCCATTAATTAAGACCACTCACACGGTTACAATGTGTGATGATGATTTGGATGGAATAAGAATGATTGATTTAATGCCTTACATCAGTCAATTTACGGCTGATCCTTCGGTAATAGCAACCTTCCACCCTACTTTATTGGACGCTCAGAATAATACAGCTGCACTTAGTAACCCGATGAATTTAACAGGCTCTTCCACAATCTATATCAGATTTGAAAAAGCCGGAGTTTGTCCTAATATTGCTTCCATTACCATCACCATTAAAATCCCGAAACATTCACTTGTTTTAAATAATAAAGTTATTTGTCCTAAAAATTTAACAACATTAGATGCGGGATCAGGATTTGACAGTTATCTATGGAGCACAGGAGCCACAACACAATCTATCACAAACGTTCCGGCTGGAAGTTATTGGGTAGATCTTACTTTTGACGGCTGTACTTACAGACAGAATGTTACTGTTACAGAATCTCCGCTTCCAATAATTACAACTATTGAAATTAGTGGAAATACAGTTACTATCGGAGCAAGCGGCGGAACTCCTCCTTACGAATATTCTTTGGATGGGGTAAACTGGCAAAGCTCAAATGTTTTCAACAATGTTCCAAGAGGGAATCATATTATTCATGTTCGTGATTCTAATCAGTGTGAGGAAATAACGAGACCTTTTGTTATTATTAATTTAATCAATACAATTACTCCGAATTCAGATGGATACAATGATGCAATAGATTATTCGGCATTAATGGATAATGACAATATTGTGTTCAGGATTTTCGACAGATATGGTGCGGAAGTTTTCAGAGGTTCACCAACTAACAGGTTTATCTGGGATGGAAGAATTACGGGTCGACCGGTGAATACGGCAACTTATTGGTATTTCATCAGCTGGACGGAATTTGGAGGTTTAACGACGGTAAAATATTCCAGTTGGCTTTTGGTAAAGAATTATTAATTTCAAAATTAAAAATGGAAAGATTTTCACATATTTTTAACTAAAACAAATCCTTATAACATTCATTAACAATTTTTACGCAAAGTTTAATATAACTTTAACCTCATTTCACTACTAAAACAGGCATAAATTGATGCATTTCTGCGTAATTTTGCCATATTATATGAAGAAGTTATTTATTCTACTGTTGTTGGTTTTTCTGGCAAAAATCAATGCCCAATCTTACTCCGGAGAAGTTTTTCTAAGAGATAATTCTGTATTATATCTCAATCAGGTATATGTTACCAATCTTAATACGCTGAAAACTGTTCTTACCGATTACAACGGAGATTTTACCATTCCTGCAAATGCAGGAGATGTTATTCGTTTTACATCGATTGTTACGGAACGAAAAGATATTAAATTAACTTCTCAAATGATGGAGCAAAAAAATTTAATGGAACTTAAAATCGCTTATCACGATATTCAGGAAGTGGTAATCAACAGATTCAGACCAACCGGAAATTTAAGATATGATGTAAATTCCATAAGAAAAGAAGACAAAGGATTAGCCATAAAAAAAGTGATCGGTTTGCCTGAACCAAAAGGCGACGGAACTTCACCACAACTTCCGGTTGCAGGATTGAGAGATGGCGGATTAACTTTCAGTCTGGAGAGTATTTACGATATCCTTTCCGGCGACAGAAAGAAAAAGCAACGTTACATGGCTTACGAAAGAATGAATAATTCTGTAACGCAGATTAAAAATTATCTTGGAAAAGATTATTTCATAAAATTTAAAATTCCTGAAAACCTGATTGATAATTTCCTTCAGTTCGTTTATACTTCCGAAAACATAGAATCTTATGTAATGGTAGGAAATTTTGATGCGATAAAAGTTCCGATTGAAAAATATTTGCCTATTTATCAGCGAAGATTGAAAAACTCTCATCTTCAGGATATTGTAAAATAAAATCAGCCATATTTATAAAATTTCAGAAAATGTATACTGCTAAAATTGTGGTATACATTTTTTGTTCTTTAAATATTGTTTATTTTTATCAAAAATTTGAGTGTTTAACATAAATTGGTGTGATTTTCGCTGCCAATTTAAACACTAATAATCTAAATTTAAATCAATTAAAAGAGAAAAAATATTTTATTTTTTAATTTTAATATTAGTGAATGAAAAAGTTATTTCTATTCTTTAGTGCAATTCTATTTATAAACCTTTCAGCTCAGTCGAAAGGCAAAGACTACAGCGAGATTTTGAAAAGTAAAAGTATTTACGAAATCAATGCTTTCCTAAGAGATGCGCATCCGGATGATCCCAAAAGATCTATTCTGAAACCACGCGTAATGGAAATGATGAAAGAATACATTAGAACAGCACAACCAGGAGATCAGAAAGTAAAACAAATGCAGGATTGGCTTGCAATGTTGAAAAGAAGACCTTCTACGAAAATTTCTTTCGATGAAATGAACGCTATCATCAAGCAGAAACAGATTGCAAAGTATCAGAAAGAACTACAAATGGGTCAAGCCGCAGTTGTCTACACTCCAAGTAGTCCTAAAAATGTCTATATAGCTTCTACAACAACCACTACAGGTTCATCTTCTCCTAATACCTCTGCAAAGCCTTCCGTTGCAGCAATTCCTGATACGGAAGCCACCGAGTTTAATATGCTAATGGGAGAAAATCCTGATGAACATAAAAACAAAACCGTAAAAATTCTGAATTCACTTTTCGATAACGATCCGAATGCAAAAGAATGTATCGTAATGATCGAGAACAAATCCGACTGCAACATTATCGTAAGAATGGAAGGAGTCGGGACAACAAAATACAGGCTTCCTGTACCTTCACACGGAGATAATTCTATCGTGGTACAAAAAGGAGACTATCTTTTCACAAGTATCGTTTGCGGTGCACAATATGCATCACAAAAAACAATTCAAAAACCTTTGATGGTCGCATTAGGAAGTTCATCTAAAAAATAATCTGTTTCAGTGTTATTTTTAGCCTTAAAAATGAAGCATTTGTGTAAAATTCGCTATTTTTGCGGGATTTTATAAATTTCTCATGGGTAAAAACAAATTAGCAAGATTCGCAGAAAACAAAATATTACCAAACGTTATTCAGCCAACAAGAGAAGATGCCTTAAACGGTTTTGATCTTAAAGGAAAATGGAGAACGGATTTCTTCAAAAATGATCACCCGATCGTGTTGGAATTAGGCTGTGGAAAAGGAGAATATTCGGTAGGTCTTGCAAAAACTTTCCCTGAGAAAAACTTTATCGGAATTGATATCAAAGGAGCAAGATTCTGGTTCGGAGCCAAAGAAGCTGTTGATAACGGAATGAATAATGTTGCTTTTTTAAGATCTCAAATCGAACTTGTTGAACATTTTTTTGGAGAAAATGAAGTAGATGAGATCTGGATCACATTCCCCGATCCGCAGATTAAATACAGACGTACAAAACACAGATTAACTCACCCTGATTTTTTAGAGAGATATAAAAAATTCCTGAAACCAGGTGGAATCGTTCATTTAAAAACGGATTCTGAGTTCCTTCACGGGTATACTTTAGGATATTTACAGGGTGCGGGTTACGAAATTATCTCTGCTCACCACGACATTTACGGGGCTCCTGAATATGATCCGAATACTCCGCATCTAAGAGATATAAGAACTTATTACGAAGAACTTTTTTCTGCAAAAGGAAAAACAATTACTTATATTAAATTCAAAATTAATTAAACAAATAACTTATGATGGAAAAAACACTTATTATTTCGAAACACTTTACAAATTTAACTTATCTGTAGTTTTTAATTGAAAAAATTCACTTAAAAAACCAAAGGCTGTAAAATTTTACATCCTTGCATTGTCATATATAAACACAAAAAATTATTCATTAAAAGAATATGATAGGTTATGAAAAAAATATTGTTGATTATTTCGATTATAATTCTTGCATCCTGTAATTCAGCGAATGTAAAAAATAGCACCCAAAATATCTTAGAAAGTAAAAATATCAATGAAATTGAAAATTTTCTGGAAACGGCTCATCCCGACGATCCCAGAAGAAGGATTTTAAAATCAAAACTGATCGCTTTGAAAAATTCAGAATGGACAAAAGGGAAGAAAAACGCACAGCCTATGGTCGCAAGACCTATTATTTCCGAAATTCCTGCTAGTTTAATACGAAACTCAAGTTCATCTGAGGCGGAGGAATTTAAACATCTAATAGCTTCAACATCAAAAGAACATACTGACAAAACTGTAAAACTTCTGAATATTATGTTTAACGAAGATATAAGTAGTAAGGAAGTTATTCTTTTATTTAAAAATAATTCTGACTGTAATCTCGTTCTAAGGATTCAGGGAAAAGATTTTTATAATATGGCTGTTCCGGCAAAAGGAGAAAATTCCATTGTCATTAATAAAGGAAATTATACTTTGACAAGTAATGTTTGTGATGTTATATATTCTTCACAAAAAGATATTAAAAAGAGTATTTTTTTAACTATAAATAATCCTACTCAAGTTGATAATAAAACTACTTTAGGGAAAAAGTAAAAAGATTAAATTTACACCAAGAAAATCTGCACATGAAAAAGTTTTTTGCTTTTATGTCTCTCATTATTTTGTTTTTGCATAGTTGTGAAACAACACATTACAGGACAACAAATATTCCCGTTAAAAAAAGTCCTCCTACGACTTCAAATATAGGAAGCCGTACTTCATCTGCAACTCAAACTGAAACAGAATATCAGGCTTTAATCAAGACGTATAAATCGGAAACAGCACAAGTTTTAACAGATCTTTTAAACGGATCAGAAGATAGTCCCAATACATCGATTACTGTGGAAAATAACTCTCGTTGTAATATGGTTTTAACAATTAGTGGTAATAATTATTTTAAGAAAATCCCAATTGGAGCTGATAAAATTGGCTCTGCTATGGTTCCGAAAAACCAGAATTACAATCTTTCCGGAATGGTTTGTAATTCGGTGTATCAAAAAACAAAATTCGTGACTAGTTCTTATAATATTACGATTTCTAATTAATAAAAAATATTTTATCAAAGCAGAGTGATATATTAAATAATTTATTACATTTGAATAAATCATTGCGGAATCCGAAAAGCATATAGAGTAGGAAAATTACAAAACAAAAAACTATGAAAAATTTGAAAAAAGTTTCAAGAAATGAATTAAGAACAATTAAAGGAGGCTACAGAAGTTGTGCTGATGGATGTAATACAGAAGGTGGTGAAATATGTTGTAGTGGAGTATGTAAATTTGGTGTTCCAAACCCTAATTTTCCAGATTTATTAATGTGTCCTAAATTGCCTTAAATAAAAAAAGATGGTTGAACCATTTTGTTGTTCAACCATCCTTTATTTTTAAAAAAAACTTTAATTATTCAGCGTCGAAATCTGCATCTTTATCAGCAGAGATTACTTCACCTTCTTCTTTAGATTTTTCTTTATCAGCTTTTCTTTGAGTCTGACCTTCTTTGATAGAATCTGAAACAATGTTTAAGATCATATCGATAGATTTAGAAGCATCATCGTTTCCTGGGATAACGAAATCTACTTTTCTAGGATCAGAGTTTGTATCAACAATACCGAAAACTGGAATACCTAATTTCTTAGCTTCAGTTACAGCGATGTGTTCTCTCATGATATCTACAACGAAGATCGCAGAAGGAAGACGAACCATGTCAGAGATAGAACCTAAGTTTTTCTCTAAGTTAGCTCTTTGTCTGTCAACCTGTAATCTTTCTTTTTTAGATAAAGTTTCGAACGTACCGTCTTTTTTCATTTTGTCGATAGAGTTCATTTTCTTTACAGCTTTTCTGATAGTAACGAAGTTTGTTAACATACCTCCTGGCCATCTTTCTGTAATATAAGGCATATTAAGTTCAGCAGCATGTTTTGCAACAACCTCTTTCGCTTGCTTTTTAGTAGCTACGAAAAGAACTTTTTTACCTGCAGAAGTTAATTTTTCTAAAGCGTTACAAGCTTCATCCAATTTAACTGCTGTTTTATGTAAGTCTACAATGTGAATACCGTTTTTCTCCATAAAAATGTATGGAGCCATATTTGGATTCCACTTTCTAGTCATGTGACCGAAGTGTACACCAGCCTCTAGAAGGTCTTTTACATTTGCTTTTGCCATGTTTTCTGTTTTTGTTAGTTTACTTTCCGTTTCTTAAACAATCAACAACTTCTTTAGATGGGAGAAGTGTTTGGATGCTAAACGTAACGGGCAATTTTTTTGTTTTGATAAATAGATTTTAGATATAAGACAACAGACCGAATAAATTCTGAAATCTGAAATCCTGTATCTGAAGTCTGAAAATTAACGTTTTGAGAATTGGAATCTCTTTCTTGCTTTTTTCTGACCTGGCTTCTTTCTTTCCACCATTCTTGCGTCTCTTGTAAGTAAACCAGCTGGTTTCAAAGCTAATCTGAATTCAGCATTGATTTCGCATAAAGCTCTTGAAATACCTAATCTGATAGCTTCTGCCTGACCTGTATTACCACCACCGAAAACATTTACGGTAACGTCATACTGACCAACAGTTTCAGAAAGGATAAACGGTTGGTTCAATTTGTAAACCATCACGTCTGTAGAGAAATAAGTCGCAGCTTCTTTACCGTTTACTGTAATAACACCAGAACCCGGCTTTACATAAACTCTCGCTACAGAAGTTTTTCTTCTTCCGATTTTGTGAACTATAGACATAAATTAATTATTTAAATTCGTTAACATTAATTGTTTTAGGCTGTTGAGCTTCATGTTTGTGCTCAGTTCCTTCATATAAATAAAGGTTTTTAAGCAATGCAGATCCTAATCTGTTTTTTGGAAGCATACCTTTTACAGATTTTTCCAATACTTTTAAAGAATCTTTTTTCTGAAGTTCAAGAGCTGTCATAGACTTCTGTCCTCCAGGGTAACCTGTATGCCAGATATAAGTCTTATCGTTCCACTTGTTTCCTGAAAGAGTAACTTTCCCAGCGTTCAAAACGATTACGTTATCACCACAATCTACGTGAGGTGTGTAGTTCGTTTTGTGCTTACCTCTCAAAATCTTTGCAACCGTAGAAGCTAGTCTTCCCAACGGTTGTCCTTCAGCGTCTACCACAACCCATTCTTTATTAGCAGTAGCTTTGTTCGCTGAAACAGTTTTGTAACTTAATGTATTCACACGTTTTAGTTAAAGATTAAACATAATTTCCCCCTAAAAGGGTGTGCAAAGGTACAAATTATTTTCTGAATGCAAAAACATATTTTATTTAATCTCTTGACTGTCTGTTTTTATTTATAAAGAATTTAGTTATTTTTTATTTAAATCGATCAAAAAACGGTTTAAAGCGCATATTTACTTTTTATGAAAAATCAAAATATAATAATTAATGTGATGTTTTAAATTCCAAACTAATCTTTTCATTAAATTCTATTTAAACATTACATCAAAAGATTATTAATATGATCATTTCATTTGCTTAAATAATTATATTTGCGTTAAATCCTTATAAAAACATGAGCCACGGAAAAATAAGAGAAGATAAAACATGTCTTAATTGCGGACATACCGTTGAAGAAAGATTCTGCCCACATTGCGGACAGGAAAATATCGAGCCCAAACAACCGTTTCACTATCTTTTCACGCATTTCATTGAGGATTTTACACATTACGACGGGCAGTTCTGGAAAACGATCAAATATTTATTATTTAATCCGGGGAAACTTACCAAAGAATATCTTGCAGGCAAAAGGCAACTGTATGTTGCTCCTGTAAAACTTTACATATTCATAAGTTTTATTACATTTTTAGTTCCGGCACTTATTCCAAAAGCTCATGAATCGGAAAAAGCTGAAAAAATATCTCATATAGAAAGGACAGAAAAAATAGAAGAACAGAAAGAAGCCACAAACAAAATTCTGGATGAATTTCAAAAAAAAGGATTATTTTCCAAGGAAACAGTTTCAAATGCGAAGAAAATTGCCGATTCTATACAAATAAAAGATTCTGTTCAGGAAAAAAGTGTTCTTAATGATGGCGATGTTTTTGAAAAAACATTCAGCGATAATACTACTTTTATGGATGCTCATAATCTGAAAGAGTACGATTCTCTGTATGCAAAAGATGAAGGTTTTTTCCATACCCTCTCAAGACCAATGGCAAAAAAAGTATTTGAATTAAAAGAAAGCGGTTTTACAAAAGCACAGATCAAAGAAAAATATATCGAAACAATCCTTCATACGATTCCAAAAGCTCTTTTTGTATATCTCCCGATTTTCGCGTTTTTCTTATGGATTTTCCACAACAAAAAAAGATGGTGGTATTTCGATCACGGAATATTTACCCTTCATTATTTTTCTTTCCTGTTACTTTCCACATTAATATATATTGTGATTAACCGTATTGGAAATCTATTACCCGATTATACTATTTTCACCCTACTCTTTTCTTTAATCAATGTTGCTTTGTTTTTTTACATTTCATTGTATTTCTTTATAGCTCATTACAGAACCTACGAAAGCAAAAAGAGAGTGAGTATTGTAAAAGGATCGATTTTATTTATCATCAATTTTATAGGTTTGCTGATAATGCTGATTATTTTAATGTATATAAGCTTAATAATGTTACATTAATTACGCAAAGATTTGCTTGTCCTAAAGCTTGCAATCATATAATAAGCTACAAAAACCGTAGAAAATTTCAAAATTGAAGGAATTGCCAGTTCAAGTTTGAAAATTAAAGTTCCTACAAGAACCAAAATTCCCATTGCCACGAAAGACAAACCTAATTTTTGTGGTAATGTAAAATTCGGTGTATCCAAATAATAAGCAATTCCCCACGCAATACCGAAAGACAATGCATAATAAATATCAAGACCTAGATTATCTGAACTGTAAAAGAAATAATTAATTAAAAAACTTAGAACCGTTCCCAATGCAAAATATAGCAATGTCTTTTTCATACCATATATAATATGATGCAAAAGTAAAGATTTTAGTTATCATTTCTAAACGAATGTTTGCGCAGTTGGTGAAAGTCTAATGATTTAAATTTATTTAACAAATTAAAAATCAATAAATTAAACTTAATTAAAAGGTTGCCATTTTATTATTATATTTGAAAATTCAGAAATTTTCTAGATTTTTTATGGAAACCCAAAAATATACTCCAACAAATAAAGTAAGAATCGTGACCGCTGCATCATTATTCGACGGTCATGATGCTGCAATTAATATTATGCGTCGTGTCATTCAGGGAACAGGATGCGAAGTCATCCACCTTGGTCACGACAAATCTGCTGAAGAAGTTGTAAATACAGCCATTCAGGAAGATGCCAACGCAATTGCATTAACTTCATATCAAGGTGGTCACAACGAATATTTCAAATATATCTACGACCTTTTAAGAGAGAAAAACTCTCCGCAAATCAAAATTTTTGGTGGCGGCGGCGGTGTAATCTTGCCCGAAGAAATCGAAGATATCATGTCTTATGGTATCGACAGAATTTATTCACCGGACGACGGTCGTGAACTTGGTTTGCAGGGAATGATCGATGATTTGGTGAAAAGATCAGATTTTGCAACAGGAAAAGAGGTAGAAGCAAGTGATTTAGATTCAATCAGTTTTGAAAAATCTACGAGCATTGCAAAAATCATTTCTGCAGTTGAAAACTTCTCCGAAGAAAAACCGGAATTAGTTAAAGCAATTGACGAAAAATCAAAAGATTTAAATATCCCAATCATCGGTATCACAGGTACAGGTGGAGCCGGAAAATCTTCATTGACAGACGAATTGGTAAGAAGATTCCTACGTTCAAATCCGGGTAAAAAAATTGCGATTATTTCAATCGACCCTTCGAAAAAGAAAACAGGAGGTGCGCTTTTGGGTGACAGAATCCGTATGAATGCGATCAATGACCCAAGAGTTTATATGCGCTCGATGGCGACGAGAGAAAACAACGTTTCTGTTTCTCCGTTCATTCATTCTGCTTTGAATGTCTTGAAATTGGCTCATCCAGATGTGATCATTTTAGAAACTTCAGGTATTGGACAATCGGGTTCTGAAGTTTCAGATTTTGCCGATGTTTCAATGTATGTGATGACTCCTGAATATGGAGCTTCTACACAGTTGGAAAAAATCGACATGTTGGATTATGCAGACTTGGTTGCATTAAATAAATCTGACAAACGTGGTGCTTTAGACGCACTTCAAGCCGTAAGAAAACAGTTCCAGAGAAACCATTTGTTGTGGGAAAGTCCGTTGGATGATATGCCTGTTTATGCAACAAAAGCATCTCAATTCAACGACCACGGAACTACTGATTTGTACAATAGATTAGTTGCTAAAGTAAATGATAAATTTTCTGACTTAAACTTGCAAGGTTTTGTTGAACAGGAAATTACAGATGAAGTAACCATCATTCCTCCAAAAAGAGTTCGTTACTTATCTGAAATCGTTGAAAACAACAGACAATATGATGCTAATGTTGAAAAACAGGCAGAATTAGCAAGAAAAATGTATCATATTGAAGGTGTTAAAAAATTCCTTTCCAATGAAACATTAGATACAGAATATCAAAAAGCTGAAAAAGATCTTCAACAGGAAAATATTGACTTCCTAAAAAATTGGGATGACACGAAAGAGGCTTTCAAGGCTGAATTTTACTCCTATTTCGTTCGTGGGAAAGAAATTAAAGTAGAGACCTCAACAGAATCTTTATCACATTTAAAAATTCCAAAAATATCTTTACCAAAATACACCGATTGGGGAGATTTGATTAAATGGAAAGGTCAGGAAAATCTTCCAGGAGCATTTCCTTACACAGCCGGAATTTATCCTTTTAAAAGAACTGGTGAAGACCCAACGAGAATGTTTGCCGGAGAAGGTGGACCGGAAAGAACAAACAGAAGATTCCATTACGTATCTGCGGAAATGGATGCAAAGCGTTTATCAACAGCGTTTGACTCTGTGACTTTGTACGGACAAGACCCTGCTTTACCACCGGACATTTATGGTAAAATCGGAAATGCGGGCGTTTCTATCGCGACATTGGATGATGCGAAAAAACTATATTCCGGATTTGATTTAGTGAATGCAATGACTTCCGTTTCAATGACGATTAACGGACCTGCTCCGATGTTATTGGCTTTCTTTATGAATGCTGCAATTGATCAAAATGTTGAAAAATATATCGCTGAACACAAGCTTGAAGCAAATGTTGAAAAAGTTTTAAAAACAAAATTCGACGATAAAGGTTTAGCAAGACCAAAATATAACGGAGAATTGCCTCCTTCAAATAATGGCTTAGGCTTAAAATTATTAGGAATCACGGGAGATGAAGTTATTCCAGCTGAAGCTTACGCTGAAATTAAAGCTAAAACGATCGCGACTGTTCGTGGTACCGTTCAGGCTGATATTTTAAAAGAAGACCAAGCTCAGAATACTTGTATTTTCTCAACTGAATTTGCTTTAAGATTGATGGGCGACGTTCAGGAATATTTCATTACAGAAAAAGTAAGAAACTTCTACTCGGTTTCTATTTCAGGATATCACATTGCAGAAGCGGGCGCAAATCCGGTTTCGCAGTTGGCATTTACTTTGGCAAACGGTTTCACTTATGTGGAATACTATTTATCAAGAGGAATGGACATCAATGATTTTGCGCCTAACCTATCTTTCTTCTTTTCTAACGGTATCGACCCTGAATATTCGGTAATCGGACGCGTTGCAAGAAGAATCTGGGCAAAAGCAATGAAATTGAAATATGGAGCAGACGAAAGAAGCCAGATGCTGAAATACCACATTCAAACTTCTGGACGTTCTCTTCACGCTCAGGAAATTGATTTCAACGATATCAGAACGACGCTTCAGGCACTTTATGCAATCTACGATAACTGTAACTCGCTTCATACCAACGCTTATGACGAAGCAATTACAACTCCGACTGAGCAGTCTGTAAGAAGAGCGATGGCAATTCAGTTAATCATCAATAAAGAATTAGGTTTAGCGAAAAACGAAAATCCGTTGCAAGGTTCATTTATTATTGAAGAATTAACAGATTTGGTTGAAGAAGCTGTTTACGCAGAATTCGACAGAATCACAGAAAGAGGTGGTGTTCTTGGTGCGATGGAAACAATGTATCAACGTTCAAAAATTCAGGAAGAATCGATGCATTACGAGTGGTTGAAACACACCGGAGAATATCCTATTATCGGGGTAAATACTTTCCTTGGAAAAGACGGTTCGCCAACGGTTCGTCCTGGAGAAGTGATCCGTTCGACTGAGGAAGAAAAGCAGGTTCAGATTGAAACGCTTCATAATTTCCAAAAGTCTAATGAAGATAAATCTGAAGCCGCTTTGAAAACTTTACAACACGCAGCCATCAATCAGCAGAATTTATTTAATGTGATGATGGATGCCGTGAAATACTGTTCGCTTGGGCAGATTACTAATGCTTTGTTTGAAGTAGGCGGTAAATACAGAAGAAACATGTAAGCCCGTAGTCGGGCAGACAATTTTTACTACTATTTGTTTTAAAAATTATATAATTAAACCTCAAGGAATTTCTTTGAGGTTTTTTATTACTTTAGAAAAATTTGAAAAACATTCCAACCTTTTTTATGTTTTTAGCATCTATATATTATAAAGAAATTTAATTTATAAGATAAAGTAAAAACCATTTATAAATGAAAGAAAACTATAATATTCAGATAGGATATAAATGTCCGCTTAAATTATCCGACACTCCAAATTTTACAGACGGAAAGAGATTTTGTGAGCTTTGTAATAAGAATGTACATGATTTAAGAAATCTTTCGGATGAAGAGATTTACAATTTGGCAATGGGAAAAGAATCTATTTGCGGAAGAATTCAAGTTGACAGAATTTCAAATCCTGACATTAATAATACAGGATTTTTCAAAAAACTTATTACAAGCTTTGCTTTATTTGCTTTTATCACGAGTATATTTTCCCAGAGGAAAAATTCAGACACTATAAGAACACAGGAAATAGAAGGTTTTGCAGTAGTCGCTTTCAAATCCGATGATAGCGATCATGAATATTACTCTCCTAAAAGCCGATTAGTTGGAGGTTTAAAAATTGGAGAAAAATATATTGAGAATGCAAAAATTTTAAAACTAAATCAAAGCACAGTTAAAAAAGGAAATATTGAGTATAATGGTGAAATCGACTTTTCTATTGATGAATATTTGGTAAAAAAAGAAAACATCATATTAATACAAACCAAGGAACCAACTATTTACAGATATAAAATTGTAAAAAAAGAACAATTTGACAGTCGTATTTACGAGAACATTAACGAAAATGATATTGTAAAAGCCGAACTTCCTAAAAAAGATTTAGCCCAAAGTTTATACTATATTGATGGTGAAGAAGTAGATTATGAAGAGTTTTCAGAAACAGTAAATACAAATTCGAAAGACTTTTTATATTTTCTGTTGAATCCTGATTTAGCAAGTATTTTATTAGACGAAAGAACAAAGAAGCACTTATACATTGCTTATAGCAAATAATTTTCCTGAAAATTCAAACCTATATTTCAAACTTAAAATCTATATGAAATATTATCCTTCAAAATTTTGGAGGATTTTTTATATTTGAGCCCAATTAAATAAAAAAACATTCCATGAAAAAAATTCTTTTGCTGTTCGTTTTTTGGCAGTCGTTTATTTTCGCTCAAAAAAACAACGAACTCTTAGTTTTAAGTGCTGTTGTAAAAGACAAAGTCATTCCAAATGCACAAATCATCTTCCAGAAAAACGGTGAAACTTCGGAAACCGTAAATACCGATGCTTCCGGAAAAGCCATTATTCCTCCACAATTTGTTGAAGCCAACAACGAAATAACATTAATCATTAAAAAAGATGGTTATTCTACACTGGTTACAAAAGGTCCTTTTGGCGGTTTAACTTATGCTTTAAGTCCCGTTATGGAAGATCTGGACGGAATGAGAATCGTTCTAAGCTGGGGAAAATCTCCTTCAGATCTCGATTCACATCTTTCATATCCTAACAATCATATTTGCTATTATCACAAAGAAGGAACAAATGCTAATTTGGATGTAGATGATACAGACAGTTTTGGTCCCGAAACAATTACCATCGAAAAAAGAGCTCAAAATCAGAAATATATTTATGCCGTTCATAATTTTTCCGACAGAGGGGAAATCGACAACGAAACGCTTTCAAACAGAAGCAATGCAAAAGTATATGTCTACATTGGTAATACTTTGATTAAAAGCTATGATGTACCAAAACGTAAAAAAGGTACTGTTTGGGTTGTTTTCATGATAGACGAATCGGGAAATATTGTTGATATCAATAATTTCGAAAATTCTACTTCGTGGGAAGGCGTGAGAAGTTTATTAAGCAACTACAGATATTCTTCAACACCGACCAACTCTATTACGGAAAACGACAGACAGAGAGCTTTTGACATCAATAAGCAAGGAGAAAATTATTATCATTCGGGCAGAATGGAACAGGCTGTTAATTATTATCAGCAAGCTTTGGAATACAATCCTTTTGACGGACAGATTTACAGCAACCTTGGACTTGCATTCAGTAAAATAGGCAGAAGTGCAGAAGCAATCTGGGCAAATCGTGAGGCGATTAAATTTGCCGGAGACAATACAGTTAAAGCAAGCTCATACTTTAATATTGCTAAAATTTATGAAAACAGCGGACAATATTCTGACGCACTTTATTATTACGGTTTAGCGAAAGAAAATAAAGAAAATCCAGTGTATGATAAAGCTATTTTAAGGGTAAAAACAAAGATGAGATAATGAGAAAAGTTCTTTTGTTATTTATCTTACTATCAAACTTTCTCTTTTCACAAGGTCCCTCCAACATCGCAACAGCAAACCGAGACCTTTGGAAATTGCCAATGAAAAGCACCAAAGATTTTGATGTGGCTTCTAAATTGGAAATGCTTGTATTTTTAGAAACATTTAAAGATATCGATGTTCTTAATGAATCCGAATTGTTTAAAACTCTTGGTGTAAAAGACGGAAGTTCTTCTGGTGTAAAAACATGGAAAAAACAGACGCAGGATCGTTTAGTTTCAAATTTTAAAGATTTAGAAGCCGATGCTCTTTCTGAAGTTATTTCTGTAAAGGCAAATCCAACTTTTCCGGAATTGGTTCTAGCAACAAAAAAGCTTTCAAACGAATTACCTGAAAATTTAAAAAACTGGTATCAGAATTCGAAAAGTTTTTATAAAACTTACATTTTAGAATGTCTTCGTTTGGCTGCAAAGTCCAATAAAAGAACCAGCGAAATAAATACTTTAGATCCAACCGAAAAAAATGGTTTTGAATCAAAAGACAAAAGCTACTTATTGACATTTGATGATGGTCCGACTCAGAAAAATGGTCACACAGATAAACTTATCAATATTCTGAAAGAACAGCATCTAAATGGTATTTTCTTCTTATCAGGAGATAAATTACAACAGAGAATTGCTGCAAATGGTAAAAACAATGTTGCATCTATGTATGGAGAAAACTGGATCGGATCTCACAGTATGGTCCACAAATCGCATCAGTATCTTCCTGACTGGAAATTGCAGATTGATGAAAGCAACAGTATTATTAAAGATGTATTTGATTTTAATAATAAAACATTTTATTTCCGCCCGCCTTATGGACAAAGAAGTCCGGAAATCATTAATTATTTATTGAAAAATAAGCAACCAATTCTTTTATGGAACATCGATTCGCAGGATTGGAGTGAGAAAATCTCTTCACAGGAAGTTTCTTCAAGAGTGATCACTTTAATGTTATTGTGGAGAAAGGGAATTATTCTGTTTCATGATGTACATCCAAAAGCGGCAGTAGCTGTTCCTGCAATCAATGAATATTTTAAGGATTGTCAGATAAAATGGCTTAAACCTGATGAGATACAATAGGCTTTTGATAAGATAAATTTAACGTAAAAAAATATTAATTAACAGAATCTCCCTATTTTTGGGAGATTTTTATTTTAAACATGAAACCGAAAGCCATTTTCAACTGGAGTAGCGGAAAAGATTCTGCCATTGCTTTATATAAAACTTTAAAAGAAGACAAATTTGAAATTACATCTTTGCTCACAAGCATTAATCAAGAATTTCAAAGAATTTCGATGCACGGCGTTCATGTTTCGCTGTTAGAAAAACAGGCTGAAAGTTTAGGCTTTCCTTTAATTAAAATGGAACTTCCGAAAGAACCGACAATGGAGGAATATCGTGAAATTATGAGTAAAACCATGAATGAAATAAAATCTCAAGGCGTCACTCATTCTATTTTCGGTGATATTTTTCTGGAAGATTTAAGGAAATATCGCGAAGATCAATTGCAATCCATCGGAATGAAAGGAGTTTTTCCATTGTGGAAAATTGATACAACTGACCTCATCCATGAATTTTTAGATCTAGGCTTTAAAACTATTGTAACCTGCGTCAACGAAACTTATCTTGATAAAAGTTTTGCAGGTAGAGTTATTGATAAAGATTTTATTAAAGATTTACCTGAAAATGTTGATCCTTGTGGAGAAAACGGAGAGTTTCACACTTTCACTTTTGACGGACCTATTTTTAAAAACCCGATTCAGTTTGAAATTGGAGAAATTGTAAAAAAGACATATCCTAAACCAAAATCTGATGAAAATGAAGATGGAGAATATATTTTTTGGTTTTGTGATTTGGTTTCAAAATAAGAATTTCTCAAAATAATTTTCATTTAATTAAAAACTTCTCATTTACCGACACATTTTTACCGTTTACCTCAAATTATTTTCTCGTTGTTAACTATAATTTAATTTTGAATTTATAAAAAATTAATTTACAATGAGAATAGTACAACTTTTTAGTAAAGCTGTGTTCTTATTTTTATTATTGTTTGCTGTATTTTCTTTTGCACAAACTACGATAAAAGTTACCTATTACACAGGATCTACGCAGGATTACACCATCGACACGAGCGGAAAACTTTATTTTTCGGGAAGTAATTTATTGGTAAAAACGACAAGCACTGCAACGAATGTTTCCATTCCGACCACTATTATAAGAAAGATCACTTTTTCTTCTTTAGTTCTTGCTACGCAGGAAATCGGAGCGAATAAAGATCAAATAAAATTGTATCCGAATCCTTCCGCAGATTATATCAGAATTACTTCCGGCAAAAAAGAAGCACTGAAAATAAAGATCTATTCAGCCGAAGGACGATTGGTTCTGAACGGAACTTATCAACCTAATGAAGATATCAACATCAGCAGCTTCAAAGATGGATTCTATTTGGTTCAGGTAAATAATACAACTTTAAAACTGATCAAAAAATGAGAAAGCACATTTATATCTTCATCGCTTTAATTTTGTCATTCGGATTAAAGGCGCAAAGCAACATTATCGCTCATAATTCAGGAAATAATATGTACGCTTCTCCAACTCCGGTTGTGGACAGTATTAAATTTGACACTAATTATGCAAAGTTTCATCTTAACGGAAGTACAACAAGTTTAGACTTACCGAAAAGTATAGTTGACAGTTTAACCTTCTCTCCTACTGCAGTTAGCTTAACCAAAATTTATATCATTTATAAAGGTTCGGAAAATGCTACGATTATTAATCCTTATTCAACTCAAGGGGTAAATATTACTGCGACAGGTGGAACTGTAAATGTTGTTTCAACAGCCACAATTAATAATTTAGAATATAATTTGTTGGGAACAAGCACAACAGGAAGTTTGACGATGAGTTCTACCCTTCCTGCCAATTTTGTAATGAATAATCTTAATATTACAAACGTTTCCGGACCTGCTATCAACATTACAGGCGGACAAACACATACTTTCACAATTCAGGCAGGTACAACAAATTCGTTGACAGACGGTTCTTCAAGCACAAAAAATGGAACATTACAAACCGATGGGAAAATAATCTTTGCAGGAACAGGAACTCTGAATATTAAAGGAGTAAAAAAACATGGTGTTTCAACTTCAGCAGGAATTGAGGTACAAAATGGAAATATCAAGGTTACTTCTGCAGCTTCAGACGGATTCCATTCCGAAGGTTATGTCATGAGCAACGGAACGGTAAATATTACAGCAACTGCAGACGCCATTGATGCAGGAGATACTGCAATTTCGATTTCAGGAGGAAATGTTACCGCAACTTTGGCTTCTGCTGATGTAAAAGCTATTAAAACAGGAACTTCAACGATAGGAATTTCGGGAGGAACTTTCAATTTAACATTAACAGGAGCTCAATCCAAAGCAATCAGTGCCAAAGGAAATATCACTTTTGACGGCGGAAATATTACAGCAAATCTTTCGGGAGCAGCAGTTCTTACAGCTTCGGGAAGCGGTTATGATCCGTCCTATTCTACTGCAATAAAAAGTGATGCAGGGATTACTGTAAACGGAGGAACCCTTAATCTTACTTTAGCTTCAACGGCAAATGGAGGAAAAGGAATTTCGGCAGGTCAGAATATTACAATCAATAGCGGAAATATTACAATCACCACAGCAGGAAACGGAGCAACCTATACAAATACGACAGGAGTTTTAGACTCTTATTCGTCTTCTGCGATTACAACAGATGGAAATCTTTTGATCAACGCGGGTTCTGTAACGACGACAAGTTCAGGAACTGGAGGAAAAGGATTAAAAGCTGATGGAACAGTAACGATCGGAAGCACAACAGGAAATCCGACTTTATTAATTAAAACAACAGGGGCAAGATTTTTAGTTTCAGGAACAGATTACAGCCATCCGAAAACTTTAGTCGCAGTCGGAGCAATTACGATTAATAATGGCAACAATACATTTACCTCAACAGATGATGGTATTCATTCTGATGCTTCAATCACGATAAACGGAGGAACGAATACAGTTTCTGCAATATCAGCAACTTCAGGAGTTGGCGAAGGAGTTGAAGCTCCGATTATCACTTTAGCGGGTGGAGTAAATAATATCACCGCTTCCAACGACGGAATTAATGCAACCTACGGAACGGTTTCGGGAGGAACAGAAGCCAATGACAACAGTCATTTGTACATCACAGGAGGAATAAATATCGTCGTAGGAAGTGACGCAATCGACAGCAATGGAAACATCACCATTACAGGCGGAACAACCATTGTAAACGGACCGACAAGTCAGCCGGAAGAAGGTATTGATTATAACGGAACTTTTTTAATGAACGGAGGATTATTAATTTCGGGAGGTTCAAATTCTAGCATGACAAAAGCGATGGGAGCAGCTTCCACGCAGGTTGGAATGTATTTAAAATCAAGTGCACAATTAGCAACAACTTCAATATTGCATATTGAAAATGCTTCGGGTACAGAAATGGTGACTTTCAAACCTAAAAACGGAGTCTATTATTTCCACTTCTCAAGTCCTAATCTGGCGAAAAATGTTTCATACAAAGTATATTTCGGCGGAACTTATACAGGCGGAAGTTATGTAGGAGGAACTTCAGGATGGGGAATGTATACCGGTGGAACTTATTCTACTTCAGGAGGAACGCTGAAAAGTACTTTCACAACCTCAAACACAAACACGGTTAATACGGTCTCTTTTTAATTAATATTTTATATAATTTACTTCAAACCTCTTAATGAAAATTAGGAGGTTTTTTCTTTGTAAGGGCATACAAATTGCTTACAAAAAGAAAAACATTAAATGAATAAAAAATTACTTTCTCCCATTCTATTTACTTTTTTATTAGTCAGTTTAGTTTCATGTCAAAAAGAAATTAGATTAGTAAAAAATGTTCAGGTCGACAAAAAAGCCATCATCGACAGTACTATTATTGTTTTTGAGAAAAATCTTTTAAAAAATCAAATTGATTCTGTTTTTAAAAAGTATCAGTTTAACGGAAGCGTTGCGGTTTTCAAGGATTCCGTGGAATTGTATCGAAAAAATCAAGGGTTTGCAGACTTTAAGAATAAAACTAAAATCAAAAACAATACGGTTTTTGCAATCGGCTCTGTCAGTAAACAATTCACGGCAGCTTTGGTTTTACTTCAGATGGAACAGGGAAAACTGAATGTTGAGGATAAAGTTTCAAAATATATAAAAGATTTTCAAAACAAAGATTACGAAAATATTACTATTCATCAGCTTTTGAATCATACTTCCGGGCTGAATACTTTGGGTGGAAAATTACAATTTAAAAGCGGAACAGATTTCTTTTATTCCAATGACGGATTCAATACTTTAGGAAAAATTGTTGAAAAAGTTTCGGGTAAATCTTATGATGAGAATATTTCGGAATTATTCAAAAAAATCGGAATGAATCATTCTTCAACAGGAACTTTATTTGAAGGGGAAAATTTTGCCGGAGCTTATCTCGGAAACGGAAAAGCTTTCGAGAAGATTCAAAATATGCCCAAAAGATTAGGGAGCAAAGACATCGGAATTCCTGCAGGTGGAATTTTATCAACAATTGACGATCTTCATATGTGGAATAATGCCCTGTACAATTCAAAAGTTTTAAATTCAGAAACATTAGAAAAATTCGAAGCCAAAAGTGCAGAAAGACATCATCCGATTTTTGGAAAAATGGGTTATGGCTACGGAATTATGAGCAACATAGGAAAACCTTCTGCTTATTTCCACAGTGGCTATATCAAAGGCTCTCCTTCACTGAATATTTTCTATCCCGAAACAAAAACATCGGTCATCATTTTATCAAACATTGCTGATGAAGAAAAGGGAAAAGGTTTTACTTTCAAACCTCATGTTGAGATCAAAAAAATTACGGACGCTATTGAAAATTCGATCGCTGAAATGAAAAACGAAACAGCCAAGAATTCGATAAAAATGTAGGTCTATCCTGCGGAAAGATTTAGGAAATCTTTCATTTTGGTTAACGTTTTCTTATGCTCAAAAAAGTTGATCAAAACAAAAATAATGATAGCCTGTAAAATAAATGGAAGAATCAATGTGATCATCAATGGAAATACAGAGACATGATCATTCGTTCTGAAAAAACGGAAAACATGCTTATCTTCTCGCAGAATAAGCTGAAACATTACATTAATACAGACAATAAACAAGCCGAGATTCTGTTGATACATGGTGAAAAATAATTTTCCCTGATATTTAAAATCTTTTTTCACATATTTCCTCATTTTAGAATTAAAAGCCCAAAATAAGAATGGAACCGCAACAAATAAAGTGTTATATAACCTGAAAAGATCGTTATAAACTTCCTGATCAGCGGAAAAATAGACTAAAAGTAAATTAATGGTAAAAGAAGCCAGTCCGAAAAGCAAAGATTTTTTAATGATATTATTATACTTTTCTCTTACAATTTTCTTTACAATAACAGGAATTTCTTCTTTATAAAAGATAGAATATTTGGTCATTTTAAATTCGCTTTCCCACAATTTCTGCGTTTTGTGAAAAGCTTCATCAAAACTCATATTCTCATTGATCTGAATATCCAAAACCTGCGAAATCATGTGATCTTTCACTTCCAGTAAAATATCAAGAGGAAGTCTGTGAAGAATCAGATAATCTGTAACTTGCTGTTCCTGCAATTTATTCATCATGCCAATAAAACATTTATCTTTTTAATTCTAAAATAAAGCAACTGAATTTGAATGATCACCGCATAAGTGATAAAAATATGATTCGCCGGAAACTCCCAAAAACCTTCTCTTGTCGAAAACAACATATTAGAAGCTGGAATAACAATTAATAGCAACAATAAGTTTCGTAATAATAACGGATGAAAGCTCATCTGTCGGTATTCTGTAAATTTCATTTTCCCGAAGATGAAGTTGTATAAAACAAATCCTAAATGCAGAACAATAAAACTTCCTTGTAAACATAGATAGACATTTTCGTTTAAGTTGAAAACAGCCACCATAATCAGCGAACACAAAAACGCAATGATCATCATTTTTCGAAATCTTCTTTGAATAATTTCTTTTTCAATCTTTGCTATTTTTCTGAAGGAGAATAGATCTGCTTTTACCATTTCGAGTTCTTTTGCCCAGCTTAATTTAGTTTCTAAAAAAGCTTCCTGAAAACTTATATTATCTTTTATGATCTCTGAAATCTGTAGTATAAAATGATCTTTTACCTCAAAAAACAATTGAGAATCCAGCTTTTTTGAACTTAAATATAATGAGATCTGGCTTTCCTGTTCTGTTGTTATCATTTTTCTTAGCTATAAAGTTTTTTGTAATTTTTAAATCTTCTGATATTCTCTCTCAAAGAAAAGTATGAGAATAAATAAAATGTAAGAAGAAAGACTCCTGCAATAACACTTTTTGCAAAAACATATGTCGTAATTTCTCCCCGAGATCCGTAATTGATATAATCATATATTATGCTAAGAGAATTTTTAGGTAGTTTAATGAAATTATCTAAAATCAAGGTAACAGCAAATACAAAAAGCGGATGAATAAAATTATTAACAACGATATTATCTCTGTGAACTTTGTTAGCCAAATATTTTTGCTGGATATACATCACAATCAATGCAAAAGGAAGTACAGCAAAAATAATTTTAAAAATGTGAATACCTAAGTACCAGCTTTCACTCAAAACCAATGCTGAAACAATCTGAAAAACTACAACAATCAGCGAATACAATAATGATTTTAGAAATATGTTTTTATTTTTGTTTTTGTCAAGCTCATAAGCGATTTTTGTAATTTTCTGGCTTGAGAATATATTTTTTCTCACCAACATCAAATCCTTGCTCCAATTTACTTTTGTTTCCTGAAAAGCCTTTTCAAAATTTAAGTTTTCATTATTTTGAATTTCTAAAATCTGAGAAATCATATGATCTTTTATCTCGGTTAAAAGTTTTCCCGAAATTTTCTTTTCCCACAAATATTTTTCAATTTCTCTTTCCTGAAAAAAGGTTATCATATATTAAAAATCGTATTTAGGTTAAATAAATAATTTTTCATTTCCTCTTCCTGTGTCACCTGCTGTTTTTTTCCTTTCTCGGTTAAAAGGTAATATTTACGGTCTCTTCCGTTTATTTTTTGAATTTCAGATGTGATCATTCCTTCCGCTTCCAGTTTATGTAAGAGCGGATACAGAGCGCCTTCCGTCATCTCGAGTTCGCCTTGTGTGAGTTCTTTCGCTCGTTGTGTGATCTGATAACCATACATTTTCACTTCTTTCGCAAGTAGCTTTAGAATGATGTTTTGCAGGGTTCCTTTATAAAGACTGTTCTTTTTCAATATTTAATCTTTTATACCTAGCAAATCTATACATAATTTTCTTATGCATCAAAAATATTTTTAATTTTCTTAATTTCAGTACATGAAAAAATTATATTTCATAGCGGTTTATCCGCCACAGGAAGTTATTGAAGAGATAAAAATTTTCAAAAAGGATTTTGCTTTAAACTATGAAAATTCAAAAGCACTAAAAAATGATGCACACATTACTTTATTTCCTCCGTTTTCAAGGGAATTAAATTGGAAAGTGATATTCATGATGCTTTTCATAAAATCGATACAAATATTTCTCCTTTTGAAATTGAATTAAATGGTTTCGGAAGTTTTGAAAATCCGAAAAATCCTGTGATTTTTGTACACCCTGAAGAAAATAATCAGTTAAAGGAATTGTATTTAAAAGTGAAAGAAAAATTTAATTTTATGGAATATTCTTTCAGTCCTCATGTAACAGTCGGTTTCAGAAATTTGAGTTATGAGAACTATCTGAAAGCTTGGGAAATTTATAAAAACAAAGAATACAAAACTAAATTTTTAGTTGATAAAATAATTTTACTTCGTCACGATGAAAACTGGGTTCCGATTGCAGAGAAAAAGTTGGATAAACTTAATAATTAAAAACAAAAACCGACTTATGAAAGTCGGTTTTAATTATATTTGAATGTCTAAAATCATTCTTTAATAATCTTCTGAGAGATAATCAATCCTTTATTTTCAGAAACATTTAAAAGATAAGTTCCGGAAGGCAAATTCTTAATATCAACATACAAATTTGCAGGATCTCTTAATTCAAATTTCACTGGAATTAATTTTCCTGAAGCATCATATAAAATAACATTTACGTTTTTAGAAAAATCCTGTTTTCCTTTGATGTAAAATTCATTTTCAGCGGGATTCGGATAAATTGCAAATCTTCTTTCTTCTGCTTTTACTTCAGATGTTCTTAAAGTTGTAGATTTATTTAAAGTCCATGTTATATTGGTAAAATGAACTGTGCTGTGATTATTCACTTTTACTAACGGATTATTATCATTCACTGAAAAAATCAATGTATTATTTCCATTATTCAGCTGACTTGGTGTAATCGTAATAGAGTTACTTGTTGAAGGTAAAGCCGTTCCGTTCAACGTCCAGGAATTCACTAAAGTATTTGGTATGGGAAGAATTTCTGTTACATTAAAAGTCACATTGGAATTTGCATTTACTGTAGAGCTATTTACCGGAGTATAAAAATCTACCGGAGAAACCAACGCGTGGATTTTTTCTATAATTGCTTCTTTACAAACCGAACAAAACTGTTGATTAAGGTATCTCATTTCACAACTTTGATGTGGACGATACCAACTCGGATTTTCCGCATGAGCATAAACTCCTACTCCATTTAAGCCGACCCAGTTTGCCCATTTTATAGTTGCCGGATTTGAGGTCTGTGTTTTATTAGCTCTTTCACCTGTACCCGAAAACCAATATTCATCGGCTAGATTTCCGAAAGAATGTCCTAATTCATGAACCACAATTTCATTCGAAGAAGAATTTAGTGAAGCAAAAGCGTATGTTCCGCCACAACCTCCGTATTCCGTAGAATTTCCTAAAATATAGGCAATATCAAAATCAGGAAGATTAGCCGCTAAAACCTGCGTCACTTTCGTGGTATTTCCGTAATAACATCTGTGAACACCATTATCAAAAGTTGAGCTAAAATAATTATTAGGATTGGCTACAGGAAAAGCGGGTTCTGTAACGTCTGTTGCAGTTCCGGGATGTTTCACACCAGATTCCGTGGAAATTACTTTGATGGCATAAGCATTAAAATAATTTTTATACTCTGTGTAAGGACTTTTCGTAAAAAGATAATTGACGGTATTCTGCGCAGAAGTAACAAAAGCCGGAAGTTGTGCAGAAGTAAATCCGTCACCCAAAACCGCAATATTAATACGCTTGTCATTCGTTCCGTTCTGTAAAATTGAAACGGTCTCAAAAGTCTGAGCACAACACAAACTTCCTATAAAAAGTGATAATAAAGTTTTTTTCATGATTATAGTTTTTGAGTGAATACTAATTTTTTTCCTGAGCTCGTTATTTTCTCAATTTTCACTGTCTGAATTTCTGCAGAATGTGAATATCTTACGCTGAATTCGGCATTTTCTAATGAAATTTTATTTCTGCTGATCTCATCCTTGGTGTAAACTTCTCTTGACGGATTCAAAGGATCTTCTACCAATTGTTTCATAATTTCTTTTCCACCCGCATCTGTCATAGAAATTACAAAATCTCCTATATTTCCTTCTCCTTCCTCAAAAGTCGGATTTGATTTTAGTTTACCATCAACAATTTTCTTTTCCTGTAATGTAATTTTTTCTACACCTGAATTCGTTTTTTCTACTTTAAAGAAAAGATACACAATCTTGGCATTTTTACTCAAAGTACTCGTAGCTGCAATCTTTGTTTTTCCATTTAAATCTTTCAGCTGCAAAATGTTACAGAAGAAATACAATGGTAACATTAAAATGATAATCAAATTTCTCATAGTTCTATTTTTGTTTAAGTTAAGAAGATTTTTAATACGTTTATATCATTCAATTATTTTTTTCATGATTAAAAATTCAAGAAAGTCATATCTTTGAGCCAATGATTGTAGAGAAAATTATTTTAGGAATCGACCCGGGAACTACGATAATGGGGTTTGGAATTATTTCTGTAAAAAAAGGCAAAATGGAAATGGTTTCTATCCATGAATTGTTGTTGAAAAAATATCCAAACCACGAAACAAAGCTTAAATATATTTTTGACAAAACTTTAGCATTGATCGATGAGTTTCATCCCGATGAAGTGGCTTTGGAAGCTCCGTTTTATGGGAAAAATGTTCAAAGTATGCTGAAACTGGGGCGTGCTCAAGGTGTTGCGATGGCTGCAAGTCTTCACAGAAATATTCCCATCACAGAATATTCTCCAAAAAAAATAAAAATGGCAATCACCGGAAACGGAAACGCTAGCAAAGAACAAGTTGCCGGAATGTTGCAGAGCCTTTTAAACTTAAAAGAATTTCCTACAAAATATCTGGATGCTTCCGATGGTTTGGCGGTTGCGGTTTGTCATCATTTTAATTCGGGAACCATTGCCGACACAAAATCTTACACGGGTTGGGAAAGTTTTCTAAAGCAAAACCCTAATCGTTTAAAATAATTTAGACTTCCTAAATCTCATTTTCATTTTTGGAAATTATTTTCCTTTATATTCTGAAGGTACAATTTTAAAATCTGCAGTCTGTTTACCGTTCTTGTCATAATAAATATAGATCATCGTAACATCGTTATCACGAAATTCTTTAATATCGGGAGAAGTTTTTATTACTTTTAAAGCTCCATCTTTTGCATTGGCTTTGAAAGTTGCGATTTCTTCCGGGCTTACATTTTCTTTTATATCATCAGTTAAAGTATAATTATACTTGAAAATTTTCCCGGGTTGTGCAGAAACACTGTCCAGACGAACACCGTCTGTTAAAATTTGAGGAGCCGTTTTATTGATACTTGCAGCTACTTCTTTAAGATCATCATCAATGGTTCTTTCTTTTTTGCAAGAAGCTAAGATCAAAGTGATGCATACTAATGAAAGCCTGATTACATTTTTCATAATTAAATTTTTGTGGATTGCTATTTAAAGTTAATACTATTTTCTTTAATAAATTAAACAATTGATTTTCAAATTATTAAAATCTCAACTCAACATACTTGGTAAAACATAATACTATCTTTAACATTGGTATGATTTTTAGTACTACATTTGTATTAAATTTTCTATCATGAAAAATAACCAACAAACTATAAATCAATTGAATCATAAAATAAATTGGTTCCAAAAGTTTCTGATGATATGCTCCGGAGGAAACATTCATATTCTGAGAAAAACACCCAGCGAATGGAATAAATTTGCAGGAATTGGCGGAATTGTACTTTTCACGGCAGTTTTTGCAACCCTTTCTGCTGGTTATGCGATGTATACCGTTTTTGACGAGATCTGGACAGCAATCGGTTTTGGAGTTTTATGGGGTTTAATGATCTTTAATCTTGACCGATATATCGTCTCATCCATCAAAAAAACAGGAACATGGTGGAATCAGATCTTAATGGCAATTCCAAGATTGGTTCTGGCGACTTTTTTAGGAATTATTATTTCTAAGCCTTTGGAACTTAAAATTTTTGAAAAAGAGGTTAATAAACAATTAAACACAATTATTCAAAGAAATAAAAAACAGCTTCAGGGCGAGATGAACGGAAGAATTCTTCAGCAAAGCGGACCTTTTGAAACGGAAAAGAAACAGATTTCAGATAAAATTGTTCAGTATCAAAAATCTTATGATTCGGCATCTGTTGAACTTGAAAAAGAAATTTTAGGAAAGCAATCCGGTTTAACGAGTGGAAAGGAAGGTTTCGGACCGAATGCAAAACGTAAACAGGAGCTGAAAGAACAAAGAAGACAGGATCTTGAAAGTTATCAAAAGCAGGTTTCCCCACGATTGGAATATTTAGACAAAGAAATTTCAAAAGTATATACAAATCTGGAAACGGAAAGAAAATCTACGGAAACTTTTGAGGATAAATTTAATGGATTTGCAGCGAGATTACAGGCTTTGGATGAACTGGGAAAAAATTCTGCCATCATAGGTTTAGCTGCATCTTTTATCATGGGACTTTTTATCTGTCTTGAAATTTCTCCAGTTTTGGTTAAGTTAATTTCTCATATCGGACCTTATGATTATCTTTTAGAAAAGACAGAAAATGACTTCCGGCTTTACTCCAAAGAGAAAGTAGAAAAAGGAAATGCGCTGACCGATTTCAGGATCGATGACTTTAAGGATAATTTACACAGATAATCTATTTTACATTAAATAATTTCACCTTTCAGACAATTCTGAAAGGTTTTTTATTTTAATAATTAAAATATGTAGAATAATATCTAACTTTACCTCACCTAATTAAAACTAATTTTTTTATCATGAAAAAACTTGCACTTGGATGTACTTTGCTGTTGAGCATTGCATCTACTTCTGTCGTAAAAGCACAAGCTTCTGAGCCTTTTCTAGGACAAATCGCATTCGTACCTTACAATTTTGTACCCAAAAACTGGGCAGCTTGTAACGGACAATTATTATCAATCGCCCAAAACCAAGCTCTTTTTGCTCTTTTAGGAACAACTTACGGAGGAAACGGAACAACAACATTCGCACTTCCCGATATGAGGGGAAGAGTTTTGGTTCACGAAGGACAGGCTCCGGGAGGACCTACTACTTACACAATGGGACAAACCGGAGGAGCAGAATCTGTAACTTTACAAGTGACACAAATTCCGGCTCACTCACATACAGTAAATGCTGTAACCGCGGACGGAAATCAAAATTCTCCTACCAATGCACTTCCTGCAGACACAAAAGCGCTTGACAAGGAATATTCTGACGCCACTTCAAATACAACAATGAAATCCACGATGGTAAATCCAACAGGAGGAGGTCAGGCTCACGAAAACAGACCACCGTTTATCACATTGAAATGTATTATTTCTTTACAAGGGGTTTTCCCATCACAATTCTAAAATATTATTATGAAAAGTCTTTACTTATTTTGTCTTGCTCTCGGAAGTTTTGCTTCCGCACAGACAATTACATTCAACGGCTGTCATGCGTTGTTTGATAATCAGAACTTTGTTTTCAATAAAACAGGAGTAGACGCTTATAATAAGGGTATTTACATCACAACACCTGTTACTGGAGATCAGGATTGTGGAGGTTTGGGAACATGTGAATTTAAAATCCAATGGAATAATACTTTATCAAGATGGGAGTTTCTTGCAGATGAAGGAAGCGGAACTTTTGCAAGTCCAAATTTGATCTATTATAATTCTACAGGTAATAATAATTTCTTACAAAACCCACCTTCAGTTACATTTGGAACCTGGGTAGAAAATACAGCAGTTACTTCTGGAGCTTGCGGAGGAAATCTTACTACTTCCAATTCTACAATGACAGGAGATCTGCATGCTTCATCTCTTGCAACGTCAGATGTAAAAACAGATGATTCAAAAATCCAGATTTTCCCGAATCCGGTTGCTGAAGTGATTAGAATTTCGGGTATCAATAACGGACAGTCAATTCAGATTTATAATATGGCGGGTCAATTGGTAAAGTCTGAAAACTTTGATCAAAAGATCAATGTTTCTGAACTTTCTGCCGGAGTTTATTTGTTGAAAATCAATACTAAAAATTTCCAGACTCATGAATTTAAGTTTGTGAAAAAGTAATATTTAAATTATTAATTTATATAGTAAGCCTTCGGATTTTTCGGAGGCTTTATTTTATTTTTGAATTTAATACAATTATCTGAACACAATTAGATTTGTATAATATTATAAAATAAATGATTATATATTTATTTTACAATATACTTCTGTAGAAAAATTTATTTTTTTTTAGATTTGCAGAATTAAATAATACACAAATGAATTACATACCTACTTTATTTCTATATGAACATAATAGTCACTTTAAAAATAACACGACAAGTTCCGTCGCCTTGTGAATATATCTTTGTGGAAAGATGACAATATTCACATTAAATCTCATTCATGAATCTTCTTAAAGTGATGTAAAAAAGATAATTTTGCAAAGTTTTAAAAATTAATAATAACAACTCAAAATAGACACTAAGTATGAAGAAATTCTATTTAGGAGCATTATACTTATGCTCCGTCTTGGGCTATGCTCAAGAAGTGGTTTGGCAAAAGGATATCAAATCCTCAACACAGGATTTTTTTTCCCAGGTCACCACAACAATTGACGGACAGTATTTAATTACAGGAAGCAGTATTCAAAGCAGTAAGCTTCAGGCAGCAGACAGTAAGCAGAATAATGGTTACGATTTCCATTTGGTAAAATTAAACGGGCAGGGCGATGAAGTCTGGGAGAAATACTTCTCGGGAAAGAATCATGATTTTTTATCGGCAACCGTGAATACGCAGGAAGGAGGTTTCGTTTTGGCAGGCACTTCGTACAGCGGAAAAGGGCTTGATAAAAAAGATGAATCCAAAGGCGGATCTGACATCTGGCTGATCAGGATCAATGAATTCGGAGATGAATTGTAGCAGAAAACGATTGGTTCTACAGGTGATGAAGAAGCAAGAAGCGTAATCCAAACGACCGATTTCGGATATTATGTTGCGGGAAACACCACCCTTCGAGAGCCTCAGGGTTCAAAAGGATTTGGTTCCAAAGATGTTTTGGTTGTAAGACTGGACAAAAACGGGAAAGAATTATCTCAGATTATTTTAGGTGGAAAAGGATTGGACGAAGTAGAAAAAATGATTCCAACCGTAGACGGCGGAGCTTTGTTAGGGATCTACTCGCGAAGCGGGAAAACAGCTGCCTCTAACCTGTCATCTGCTACCTCAAAACAAACTGAAAACTTTGGCGAAGGTGACTATTGGGTTATTAAGCTTAATAAGGACGGCAAATTAGAATGGGAAAAGAACTTTGGAGGTAAAGGCGATGATCATTTGAGAACACTGGCTTTAACTTCAACGGGATATTTAATCGGTGGAGAATCGAGATCGGAAAGATCTGGAAACAAAACCGTTGGCATTGAAGAAGGTACTGACCTTTGGTTAATCTCACTCAATGAAAGAGGCGAAGAAATCTGGCAGAAATCTTACAATTTCAAAAATAGAGATGTTTTAATGGGAATGAGTGTTTTACATTCTTCGGATGATAAAAGTTCCAAAGGCATTTTACTGGGCGGCTATACTCAGGCAGAGGGAAGAATCGAGACAGATGACGAAACTTTCTGGATGCTATATCTAGATCAGAAGGGTAATGAACAGTGGAGAAAACATGTGAAAGGAGAATCCAGAAAAAGAGAGGAAAGACTTTCTGATATTAAACTGAACAGAGATGGATCAATTATTCTTGCCGGAACAAGTGCGGAGGAACTCGGAAAAGAAAACTGGAAGATCGTAAAACTGGGAGACAGACAACTCGATCAGCTGATAGAGAAACAGGATATAAAGATCTATCCGAATCCGGTATCGGACTATGCGTATGTTGAAATCGGTTTTGAATTTAAAGATGCTGAGATTGTGATGTATGACATGGGAGGAAGGCAGCTACAGAGTGTTAAAACTAAAAATAAGGTGACCAAGATCAATACCCAGGCTTTAATTCAGGGAGCATATCTGATTTCTGTGAAAACCGATGCAGGAAAAACCGCTAATGCTAAACTCATAAAAAAATAAACACATGAAGAAAATATTAATATTATTTATATTATCATTTATTAATAATAATTTTTTATCACAAAATAAAGTTGATGAAAAGCTTAATTTTATTCCTCAAGCACCTGAAGTAGCAGCCTTGATGAAATTTGTAGATCAACCTATATCATATGCTACTGGAATTCCAAATATAAATGTTCCTATATATAACTTAAATTTAGACGGAAAATTAGATATTCCTGTTAATCTATCCTACAATTCGGGAGGGATCACTGTCGATCAAGTTTCTACTTGGGTAGGATTAGGCTGGAATTTAAATGGCGGTGGGGTTATAACCAGAAATGTTAAAGGAAGTGTAGATTTTTATAATCAGGGAGATCATGTATATCAAGAAGTGAAAGCATATAAAGATAATGTTCAAAAATATGATGCTTCAAATTTTGAATTCTATTTAAATAGCAAGGAACCTCAGGATTTACAGCCAGACTCTTTTGCTTTGATAGCGCCAAATTTGAATATTAAGTTTGTATATGATCCTAAATCTCAACAATTTGTTCAAACTCCCAAAAGTTCTGTAAAGATTATTCCGTCTATATCAAGTACCGGAACTATTGGTTCTTGGAAGGTTGTAGATGATCGCGGATTTGAGTATTATTTTGGAAATATTGATGGTAGGTTTGCCACCGAAACAATGACGGGTGGAATAAATATTGCAACAGGAAGCAATTCACCTTCTGGTAATAGTCAGTTGTATACACGAAGCTGGCACTTGCTGAAAATCGTATCTCCAACAGGAAAAGCAATAAATTATTATTATGATGATCAAATTGGATATGAGCAATGGGATTTAATTGGTCAATATAAATATAAATGTATTCCGATGCCGGGCTTTAGTGCAACACCAAGTAATTCGTACCTATTATCAAAAGATATTTGTAACTCACAAAATAATATTTTACAAACTACATTTTCAACACAAAATGTAAATTATCTAACCTTAAATAAGATTGAAACAGAAGATGCTAAAGTAGAGTTTATAAAATCTCTTTCCAATAGAGAAGATATTACCACTCTAAAATACTTGCAAAAAATTATAATCTCCGATAAAGTAAATAATGAAACGATCAGTAATTATGATTTTTTATACTCATATTATAACAATATAAATTATGATTCGAACTATCTTGAACTACCAAATATTCTTCAATCCATTTATAACAATAACAATAAAAGATTAAAACTAGACAATTTTGTTTTAAAGGATAAAAATAATGTTGAAATAGGGAGATATACTTTTTCATACTATACAACTACTTTACCTAATAGATTATCATATGCTAGAGATGCTTGGGGCTATTATAATGGTGCACATAATAATACCAACTTGATTCCCAATATTACTTTTGATCAAGGGCAAGGTAATAATTCTATTATTCAAATAGGGGATGCAGATAGGAATATTAATACTGATTTTGCAAAATATGGTATTTTGAATAAAATACAATATCCAACCGGAGGTAGTGTAAATTTTGAGTATGAAAGTAATGATTTCAAAACCTTTTATGACATCAACAGTCCGTCGACTGCTTTTTTAGGAGTGGGCAATTATAATACAAATACGGTTGATTTTGCAGGAGAATCATCCATTGACGATAATGGTAATGTGGTGTATCAAAATACTTATACAAATAATTTTATAGTTAACGAAAACAATACAAATATCTCAGTACATATTAATATTGAAGGTTGTGGTCTAAATGCAGGAACAAATTGCATGTATAGTATTAGTCTTACAAAATTAAATGACACAAGTTTTCAGCCTATTACTCTTACTAATACTTTTAACAATACTAATTTCGTATTAAATAGTGGTGAATATATTTTAACGGCAAACAAGATTAATAACGGACAAATACCCACTTATGGTTTTAATATGTCTTTAATGTGGACGAATTCGTCAGCTGTTTCCTCTTCCAATACACTAGCGGAAAATCATAAATCAGGAGGACTGAGAATTAAAAAAGTAAGATTTAATGATTCTACAAACTCTTCAATTAAAGAGAAAAATTTTGAGTATAATTCAAGTGGAATTCTATGGAGCTTACCTATTTTTATAGAATCAAAATATGATAAATTCCAAAAATATGTAAACAAATTTTATGGTTTAGCTATTTTCCCATTTAGTAATTTGACGAGTTCAATAACATCATATTATGATGTAAGCGAATTAACTTCAGACATTAATACAAATAAAAAAATTAAAAATAATTATATCTTTTCATCTAATTCTGGTGACGATAATTCAAACCTGATTAGTGATACTAATTTCTCAATCCCTATAACATCCAATACAATAGAATGGAGAGTAGGAAATCTTATTGAGAAAAAAGATTATGAAACAGTTAATGATAATTATAGAATCGTTAAGAAAGAAAAAAACATCTACAATGCATATAGCCCATATATAAATAATGATTTTGGAGCTCGTATTGAAGTGAGGGAACAAGCTAAACCCGATATTAATAGTTCTGAAAGAGCTAATCAGTTTAGCTTTGAATTCTATTCTTTGTTCACTGAAAGTTATAAACTCAAGCAAAAAGAAATAACAGATTTTTCATATAAGAATAATGTTGTTGATTCTATAAAGACTACAATTAACTATCAGTATAATAATTTAACACATATGTTTCCTACAAAGGAGGTTAGCTTATTTCCAGATAGTACGATTAAGGAAACTATTTATTCTTACGCCGCTGAAAAGAACAACCAATTAATGATCAGTAAAAACATGATCGGGATCCCTTTGGAAACCACAACGACGCAAACCATCGGCACTGTAACCAAAACATTAG
>NZ_BAABHX010000007.1:0-257197 GCF_039542325.1 Chryseobacterium ginsengisoli | reverse complement strand
TTCCGCTTTTTAACGAAGCAATCTCTCTGTCAGTGTCGCTCCGTATTTGCGTGTGCAAAAGTAATAACTTATTTTTAATTGACCAAATGTTTCTTAAAGAAATTTTAAAGTTTTTTGATGACCTTAACTTCTTTATCTCACATCCCTCAATCTCACTCCTGCTCCCCGTTTTACCGGACTGCAAAGATACAAACTTTTTCCAAACTCACAACTTTTTATCCAATTTAATTTTACAATTATTTTAAATAAAAAATACTTTGTTTTAATTTGCTTCTTTTTAAAGTGATCCTTAAATCATGCCTATCTAAAGGCTCTTCTGCGCTACCAAATACTCTCGTTTTCAGTGGGGCAAAAGTACACCATCTTTACCTACTCTTCCAAATTTTATTAACATAATGTTTACTTTTAATTCATATTTAAACCTAACTCTCTGAATTCCTGTGTGAATAATTTTAAACTAATGTTTGATAAGTTTATGCTAAGTTCCGGAAGGTATAGAATCTGGATCAGGAATAGGTACATTTATATAAAAAGTAATCTCAACTCCGATAGAGAAAGTTATCCGTGGAAAGATGCTCGAAAGTCTTTTTATGTATACAATATAGAAGTGACATGTAAAAATGGCAGGTTTTCGGGATGTGGTTTTAGGAAAGTTTATTTTGGAGAGATTCTTTCGAAAGATGATTCCGATTTGAACCACCCCGTCTAAAATTCTTTGAATTTTGGACACCCCTCAAAGGAGGGGAATCGTGGAGTGTATATATTTATTCCAAGTTTAAGAGAATTTTCATCATTTTTTATTGAAGGTACTGAGAAGGTCCTTGTGAATGACTATAGTTTATATCATACATTACACCATAGCCCCGATGTTCTATGTTAATATGCAAATTATTCAAGTTAAAATTTTAAATCTTTTTTGATAATCTGGTTGATAGGCTGTTCTATTTTTCACCACACCGAAACAGATTCTTAAGAGCTTGTTGCAAACCGCGATCAGAGCTAATTTCTTAGGCTTTCCTTTGGCCAATAAGCGCAGGTAAAGCTCCTTACAATGAACATTGTGCTTCATTGCTGTCCACGAGCAAACATACAGTAGACTTCTGATATGAGTTTTGGATGTTCTGCACTTTCCCGGAGAATAGGATTTCTTTCCTGATTGATAAATCCTGGGAGCCAGGCCAAAATATTTAACCAATGATTTTGCGCAAGCAAAATTCTTAAATCCTGAAGTCGCTGTCATTAATTGAAGGGAGGTTTTCTCACCAATTCCCGATACGCTTTGTATTAAATCTTTTACTTCCTTAAATTCATCATCCTGAAGTTTAGGAAGACGAAGCTCAACTTCTTTGATTTCTTTTTCCAACTGTTTAAGCCTTCTTTAATAGTGCTTTTCTGTGTTGATATTAAGATAAGGGTTGAAACGAAGTGCTTTTAATTTTACTGCATATCTGCGTTTCTCTTCTTCCAGATCATTCAGCAATTTGAGCTCCTGATCGAGATGCTCAATATCAAGACTTTTAGGAATATAGATTTCCGGCTGAAACATTTCACCATAAAGTCTTATAAGTCTTGCATCCTCAGCGTCTGTTTTGGCAATCAGGTTTTTCATCCTTCCAAAGTGCTTTATCGACATGCTGTTGATCAGGCTCGATTCAAATCCATTAGACAGACTGTGATGAAGGATACGGCTGCTGTAATTACCCGTAGCTTCGATGACCAGACAATAATCCTCTTGAGTGAACTTTTTGAGAAAGCATAGAATTGAACGCTGATTATTCTCTATATTTAAAATACATTCTAAATCTTCTCTATTTTTATAGCTTACTGTTAAAAATTTTGAGCCTACATCAACACCAATTACTCTTTTTGATAATTTTGACATAACAAATTATTTTTATAAAGAGCTTTTCTTCTGATCCATCATGGTAAAAGTTATTACCTAAACAATGTTCTATCCGGATTTAGAAGAAAGCAGCAGCAGGGGAAGAAAATCGGGGGCGATATCGAAGTATCTGGGAAACGGCTGCCTTGATCCTGCCGCTTTTACTCTTTGGTTAATTTTTTTAATTAAGTTATTAATCTATTTTTATTAATGCAAACCTACCATAGGAACGTGTTGCGGCTGTAGCGAAGCGAAAGCCGTAACAAAAAAGATACAGTGGAGAGCGGGATTAAGCTCCTGAGAAATTTAGGGTAAAAAGGTTTGGGCTTGTGGATAATGGATTTCTCATCCGTCGAAATGACAAAAAATTGTGGGAAAGTTTGATTGTAAAAGTTTGTTTGAGATTGCTTTACCACGACAGACTCTTTTCCAACTTTACTTCGATCCTAGCAATGACAAATAAAAAAGCAGAGTCAATTACTCTGCTTTTCCTTATTATATATGGTACTTAAAAATTCTGCGTAAGATTTTTCTAATCCGAGGATGTCGCCGCTCTTTAAGTTTAATCCTCCTACTCCAGTGTCGTCTGATTTCACTTTTGTAGCTGAGATCTGAAAATATTGATTTGAACTATTTTCTTTTGGCTGGATCTTGATCGTGGAGCCTAATAGTTTTTTAGTCGATATGGTATAAACTTCTGCCGGAACTGTTTTTATAACAATATATGATCTGGGAGAAATAATATAATCTTTTTTATTAACATTTATTTTCTGATCTTTTTCGGAGGATGCGAATATGTACATATTTCCGGTTTGATCCTGTAATTTTTCCTTTGGCAAATAATAGATGTTTAGACGATAGTTTGAAGGATTGAAATTCTGAGGTGAACCATCAACATTTTCGAATGGCTTTAGTGAAAATGTATTCGCTCCGATTTCTTTTGCCTTCTTATATATTAAAGAAAAAACTTCGTCGTCATATTTTGAGAAACCCTGAACCTCGATTTCTCCTAAATATTCAGCATCTTTTATTTCTTCATTTATTTTATATAAAAATTTGTCTGTGTTTTCATAAGTCTTTTCCACTTTTGTGAGATACACGTTTTGTGCACCGAAAAGCTGAATAAGAAAAATGAAAGCAACAATTATTAGATTCTTCATTATATATATGTTATTGTGCAAGAATATTGACGCATTCTTCCAAGCTGTTTTCCCAATATTTTGGTTCGATTTTGTAAGCTTCTTCAATTTTGTCCAAACACATTGTGCTTCTCTTTGGTCTTTTTGCCGGAGTTGGATATTGTTCGGTCGTTAACTGATTCAATTTAACTGAAGATTTTGAAAACTCAGCAATTTTTTTTGCAAATTCAAACCATGTTGTTTCAGGGTAATTTGAAAAATGGAAAACTCCATATGTTTTCTGAGGAGCTTCAATGATATCCATTATTGCTTCTGCCAAATCATTTGCATTTGTCGGTTGACCAAACTGATCTGCAACAATTCCCAATTCGTCTTTTTGAGAAAAAAGGTTCAACATTGTTTTTACAAAATTTTTGTTGAACTCAGAGTACAACCAAGATGTTCTTAAAATAATTGTTTTAGGATTAATTTCTAAAGCTGATTCTTCTCCTTTCAACTTCGATTCTCCGTAAACGCCAATCGGACTCGTAAAATCATCCTCGGAATAACATAAATTTGTTTCACCATCGAAAACATAATCTGTCGAAACGTGTATAAAAGTTGTTTTAAATTCTTTGCAAGCCTGCGCAAGATGAGCAACTCCTTCTGCATTCACCGCAAATGCTTTTTCTTTTTCCGTTTCTGCAAGATCGACCGCAGTATAAGCAGAAGCATTAATGCAATAATCAGGTTTGTTTTCGGCAAAGAAAGTATTAATCTGATCTTCGTTGGTAATATCTAAAGTCTGGGAATCTGTAAAAGTGAATTCGTAATCCAATTCGAAATCCGGAGCGATCTTTCTGATACAGTTTCCTAATTGTCCGTTTCCTCCAACTACTAATATTTTTTTCATCATGAATTTTTTGCGTTTTGTGATCTTAAAAATTTAACTCTCGACTGGAAATCTTTCTGTTCCAAATCTACATAAAACTGATTGAATGTTTCTTTGATATCTTCAGGATGAACCTCTGATCTTCTTGTCTTAACATTGAAATAAATAACAGTAACCCATAAAACCGCATGAATTGTTTTTTCGTCTAAACTTTTCATTAAGATTTCCACTTTTGCCGTTCTTTCTCCAACTTCAATGGTTTTGCTGCTGATAACAACCGAGGTATTATATCTTACTTCTTTCAAATATGCTATTTCATTTTGAATCGCGATCCATGTACAGCCTGTTTTTTTTGTGTATTCTTCATACGTGAAACCATAAAATGTTTCTACATGATCTTCTCTGGCATTGAACATATAGTCCAAATATTTCACATTATTTAAATGACCAATCGGATCGCAATCGCTAAAGCGCACCTTTACCTTGGTTGATACTTCTCTTTCCATAGTGCAAAAATAAAAAAACCACCCCGATGAGAGATGGTTATTTTATAAATGTTTGTTAATTTCTAAAAATTATTGAATATTCAATTCTTTTTTTACAGCTGCAGTAGCATCAGGACCTCCTTTGAATACAAAAGCAGCAGAATTTGCATCCATGATATAGTCATAACCGTTTGCTTTAGCAACTTTAGAAACTGCTTCATTCAATTTTTTCTCAATAGGTTCGTAAGCTAAATCTTGCTTAGCAACGAAATCTTTTTGAGCCTTATCGTTCATCTGCTGGATTTCTTCCTGCAATTTTGCCAATTCACCTTCTCTAGCTTTGTTCTCGTCAGCAGATTTCTTAGGTGCTTCTTCAGAATATTGCTTTAATTTAGCTTGTCCAGCATCAGCTTTTTTCTTTATTTCAGCTTGTTTTACATCTAAGTAAGCTTTAAGATCAGTGTCCGCTTTTTTCTTTTCAGGCATTGCGTTAAGAACACCTACAACGTCTAAAGTAGCAATTTTTTGAGCTTTTGCCATACCTACCGATACAACCATCATTACCGCTGCAAATAATACACTTAATTTTTTCATAATTGGTAAATAAATAATTTAATTTGTTTTTAGATCTGTAAATTTAATAAAAGTTAAACTTTTATTTTTGGGTCTTAGTTTTTTCTTTTTTATCAGTATCTTTTAATAGAATCTCTAATACTTTGTCTGAATAATCAGATCTTTTCTGAAGAAAAAGTACATTGTTACTCGTCTTATCAAGAACCATAGCCAAAGCATTTTTTTCAGCCATTGTTTTTATTGCTCCCCAGATCTGATCCTGAAAAGGCTGAACTAAGTTTGTTCTAAGCTTCTTGATCTCTCCGGTAGCTCCGAAACGTAAACTTGTAGTGGTTTTGATATTTTTATCCAAATCCATTACTTCTTTTTCTCTAAGCTTCAGCTGATCGCCGATTAAAAGTACTTTTTCACTTTCAAAAGCTGATCTTTTACGCTCGTATTCTGATTGTAAATTCTGAAGTTCTGATTGCCAAGTATCGATCTGTGCATTTAATCTTGCTTCTGCTTCTTTATATTGAGGCATTTTATTTAAAATATAATCAGTATCAACAACGCCAACTTTCTGAGCATTGCTTAAACCGAAAAGCAAGAATAATACGAAAGAAAAAACAATTCTAAAATTTTTCATATTGTGGATTATAATGATTGGTTCATCAAGAAGTGAGTCTTCCATCCAGAAGGATCAGTTCCTGTAACTGTTTTATCGAATCCGTAAGCGAAGTCAAATCCAATTAAACCAAATGCACCCATATAAACTCTCACACCAACACCCACTGATCTTTTCAACTGGAATGGATTATAACTTCCCCAAGAATTCCAAACGTTACCTCCTTCAGCGAACGTTAATGCATAAATCTTTGCAGTTTGGTTCAATGAAATCGGGTATCTTAATTCTAACGTAAATCTGTTATAAATAGTACCTCCACCTGCAGGAGTAATATCTTCCGAAGTTCCTCCGTATGTAGAAGCATTTTCGTAACCTCTCAACGGAATCAATTCTCTACCGTCATATCTACCTCCGAATAAACCGGTACCTCCTACATAGAATCTTTCAAATGGCGGAGCTCCCAATTTAGAGTTATATCCATCCATAAAGCCCATTTCGGCAGAAGATCTAAGAACCAATTTCCCAATGATTTCATTGTAAACATCAGCCTTGAACTTCACTTTGTAGAATTCCATCCACTTATACTTCTCTGTAGGACTCATTGTAGAGTAATCTTTGTTACTAAACGCTGAATATGGCAGAGTAAATTTCACCGAAAGATCCAAGTTTGAACCTGTAGTCGGGAAAATCGGGTCAATACCTGCTGAGTTTCTGCTTAAACCTAAGTTGATACTTAAGTTATTTGCAGTACCATAATATTCTGTAGTTCCTCCGAAATCGAAAGGATAGTTATTAAAGTCATACTTCTGATATTGAAGACCCGTGTATAATGAGAAATAATCATCCGGCCATCTCAATAGTCTGTTTAAACCTACTGAAGCAGAGAAAATATTTAGCTTTTGAGCTGTTCCGTAAGCATCAGTATATTTTACTCTCGAGTTGTTTAAACTTACAGAAAGTGCTGTAGGTCTTGTTCCAAATAACCAAGGTTCAGTAAATGAAACCCCATAGTTTTGGAAATATTGTCCAGCCTGAGCCTGAAGAGATAGAGTTTGTCCATCACCTTGAGGAACCGGCTTAAAGTCTTTAAATTTAAGGAAATTCTTTAGAGAGAAGTTGTTAAATGTTAATCCCAACGTTCCGATGAAACTGTTACCACCGTAACCAGCCTGCAACTGAACCTGAGAAGAACCTTTCTCAACCAATTTCCAATTAATATCTACCGTATTATCCTGTTGATTCGGCTGAATGTCCTGTCCAACCTGTTGTGGATCGAAGAATGACATTCCCGCTAAATCGAAATACGTTCTTTTAATATCACTTTTAGCAAAAAGATTACCCGGTTTAGTTCTTAAAGCTCTAAGAATAACGTGGTCATGAGTCGTTGTATTTCCTTCCCAAGTTACTTTATCCCAAGTCGCCTTTTCACCTTCGTTGATACGGATCTCAAGATTGATCTTATCTCCGTTTACAGATTTTTCAACAGGAGTTATGTTCGAGAAAAGGTAACCGTTGTTCATGTAAATAGATTTGATATCAGAATCATCTTCTTTACCTCCATCTTCACCAACTTTTTTGTTGAAACCTACTGCATCGTAAATATCACCTTTCTTATAACCCAAAAGTCTTTGCAAATAATCTGTAGGATATACTGTATTTCCGGTAAATGTAATATCACCGATGTAATATTGTTTACCTTCTTTAAGTTTTACATCAATTTCGTAATTGTTTCTTTTGTTTCTCCAAACTGAATCTGAAACAATTGTAGCATCTCTATAACCTAATGAGTTATAGTAATTGATAAGATTTTGTTTGTCTTCCTGATATTTTTCTTCGACAAATTTCGAAGATTTCAAGATTCCGCCAATACCAAATCTTCTTTGTTTTGTTTCTTTAAAGGCTTTTTTTCTAAGTTTTCTGTCAGAAACAGTTTCGTTTCCTTCGAATTCGATATGATCGATCTTTATTCTTTTACCTTTTTCAACATTGATCGTCCAGTCAACTAAGTTAGGATCACCTGCATTTACTTTATCCTGAATCGTGATCTTAGCATCTGCAAATCCTTTTTTAACGAAATCTTTAGGAACATTTGTTTTAAGACTTGAAACTAAGTTTTGAGTAATTTTAGTTCCCGGTTTCAGATTATTATCCTTAACCATCTTTTCATTTTTAGATTTTCCAATCCCTTTACCTGTGAATTTCACCTCACCAAGATCTTTAAGATCCTGCAAATGAAATTTTAAGATAATAGTTTCGCCTTCAATACTCTGAACATATACTTCTACTTCCGAAAAAGATTGAGTATCCCAAAGTTTTTTTACAGCGTTACTGATTTTCTGTCCCGGAATATCTACAGTTTCACCTTTGGTTAAACCCGTAAATCTCAAAATTTGAGCCGGCGTATATTTTTTGACCCCATCTACAACGATGTCTTTCAATGTGTACGTTCCTGTCTGGTTGTCTGCATGTACAGATTTGCTCACCTGTGTGCTATCTTGTGGAGTTACCTGTCCATAAAAATGTGCAGAAGCAACAAACATGATGATGGGTAATAGTCTAAACTTCATTTTATCGTAGTCTTTCTTTTCTTAAATTTTACTGAATTTTCACCTGTTCTCCGGTCATCCCGAATCTTCTTTCCTTGTTTTGATAATCAACAATACATTGAAAGAAAATATCTTTTGTAAAGTCCGGCCACAGAACATTTAAAAACTGCAGTTCTGCATAAGCAATCTGCCAAAGGAGGAAATTACTGATTCTGATCTCGCCACTTGTTCTGATTAACAGATCAACAGGTGGAAAATCTTTTGTGTAAAGATAATTTTCGAATAATTTTTCGTCGATATTCTCTACATCTACTTTTCCTTCTTTTACATCTTCGCTAATGCTTTTTACGGCATTCAGTATTTCATTTTGCGAACCATAACTGATCGCCAACACCAAATTACCTTTTGTGTTTTCTTTTGTTAATTCCACCACCCGAAGAAGCTGATCTTTTACAAGTGATGGCAATTTATCCAGATTACCAATTACGTGCATTCTTAACCCTTTACTGAAAATTTCTTCCGCCTCCAGCAATAAAGTTTCTACAAGTAAATTCATTAAAGTATTTACTTCTTCTGCAGGGCGGCTCCAATTTTCCGAAGAAAAGGTATAGAGTGTTAAGTATGGAATATGTATTTCATTACACGCATTAATGGCATTCCTTACTGCATCAATGGCATTCTTGTGGCCGAAAGTTCTTTCTTCGCCACGAGATTTTGCCCACCTCCCATTACCATCCATGATGATAGCAACATGCTTTGGTAAATTCTCAGGATCTATTTTATCTTTTATCAACGACATATTAATCACAATAACATGGAGGTCTTCCGAATGAATAAGTCAGTCCTAAACTAAAAGTATTCATCCAATCTTTAGATTTCAGATCTCCAATATTTCTTGCACCGATAATTTCATTTTCTCTTTCTTTGGATACTACATAATAAGCATCTGTCTGAAGTAAAGAACCACCAGTTATAGGACTTAAAATATCTCCATTATAGGTAGAAACTACATCTTTGCTAAGAACTCTGCTATGATCCAACTGATCCGTAAGCGTGTATCTGAATGTAGCTTCTGCAAAAATTGCCCAGCTATAATTGAATTTATATTTTAAACCAACTCCAAAAGGAAGCTGCATCGTAGTTTTTTTCCCTGTAGTATACGTTGCTGTAGTCGTGAAATCCAACTCATTGATCGGAGCCTGAGCTACACCATCTGCATCTCTTCTAAAGTCATTAACGATATTTGCCTTCGGAGCATCAAACATCAAAGCACCTACCCCACCAAAAATATATGGGCTTAGCATACCTTTCTGCTCATTATTTACAGGAAAGAAGTTATATTCGAAAACTAAACTTGCTTCATAAACATTATTCTTCCCGTATGCATTTCTATTTTTTCTATATTCTTCTTTAGCAACCTTATCACTAAACTGAATTTGGTTGTATCCAAGATCTAATCTTACTGTCTGATGAGGGTTAAAATTAAATCTATATAAAATCCCACCATAAAACGGAACTCCCCAATCCGACGCTTTACTTAAATCCAATGGCTTCTGTAAAATATAATTCGTTCTCCCTATATCCCCAACTAGGTTACTCATACCTAGACGAACTCCCAGTTCGTTTCTTTGAGCTTTAACACTTACCACTGTTCCTAGAGCAGCAAGGAAGCTAAACAATAATTTTCTATTCATAAAAGAATATGGATTTATGGTTATTTTAAAATTTAATTTTTGCAAATATAAAACATTTTTATATTAATGATAATCTTAATGTTTAGTTAAAAATAAACAAAAAAACATAATTTGTTATAAAGTAAACGATAAACTCGCTAAATTATTCTTTTTTTAATAGAATCAAAATTATCATTATATAATAAACCCCCATTAAATGAGGGCCTAAATGTATTATTTTTTATTGAATATTGACTGTACTTTATTCCTAATTCTTATTAATAATGGTTCTTTGTAGTTTTTATCCTCATCAAAATAGCCATAACCGTAGCCGTAACCATAGCCATAACCGTATCCATAACCATATCCCTGCTTCGTATTATAGTCATTATAGACAAGTCCTAAGTGACTGATTTCATTATTATGATATTTCTCAGTAATCATTTTCAGCATATACTTCTCTGTGTATTCATGACGAACAACATAAATATTTGCATCAGAATATTTCATTAATTCATAAGAATCTGCAACTAAACCTACCGGCGGCGAATCGATAATGATAAAATCATACTGTTTTTTAAGATCTTCAATGAACTTAATATTTCTTTCGCTCATTAAAAGTTCTGAAGGATTCGGCGGAATTGGTCCTGAAGTAGCCACATCAAGATTCGGAATTCTCGTTTTGTTGATAATCTGGCTCATTTCTACTTCACCTGTAAGATAATTTGAAATTCCGTACTTATTATCAATTTTAAAATCCCCGAAAATCTTCGGTTTTCTTAAGTCCATCCCTAAAAGAATCGTCTTTTTATCACTTAAACCAAGAACCGACGCCAAGTTGATCGAAACATAAGTTTTTCCTTCACCACCAATAGATGATGTTACCAAAATGACCTTACTACCTCCGTTTTCACCCGACAAGAATCTTACATTAGCTCTAATTCCTCTAAACGCTTCTGAAACTGAAGATTTAGGCTGATCAAGAACCGTAAGCATATTTTCGTGATTGTTGTTCCCAATAACTCCAAGCAGAGGAATTTTTGTTGCATTAAGCAATTCTTTAATATTTCTGATCTTACTGTCTAGCAGTTCTCCAATTAAAATAAATAGCAACGGTAAGATTAATAAACCTCCGATAATACTTGCTTTTGTAGCCTGTACATTTGGTCCGATTGGTGGCTGTCCGACATTTTTCGCAGGGTCAATCACACTTATGTCAGACTGATTTGCAGCCATTCTCATCTGCGTATCATTCTGTCTTCCCAATAAGCTGTTATACGTTGCCTCAATCATATTGTAACCCCTTTCTGCATCCAAATATCTTCTTTGCTTTTCAGGGTATGTAGCTAATTCTGCATTCGCATCACCAACTTTTTGGTTAATTTTATTAATTTCAGAATAATAACCTGTATAATAGTTTCTTAAAGCACCATTTGAACTCACTTTAGCTTCATCAATCAATCTGTTGATCTCTTTCATTGGCTCAGAGTTCGGTTTGTAAATTAAAGCCATTTCTCTTCTTTTAAGATATAATGCTTTTAATTCTGAAACCGAAGCTGAAAACAATCCATCCTGAAAACCAGCCGCTGATGTACTGATCATTTTTTCAAAATTTTGAGCTTCAAGACTTTGTTTTATTTGATTTAAAGAACTGATTTTACTTTCAATATCAGCTTTTTTAGCTTCAAGATCTTTAATTTGAGTTAAAGATTTTTCGTCCCTATCTTTAATATCATAAAGCTTCTCGGTTGTTTTCATATAATTCAAGACATTCGCACTTGAATCTAATTTTTTTCTGATTTTATCGAGATTATCCTTTAAATAAACATCAGTATTTTTATCAACTGTTATCTTATCTGCAAGTCTTCTTTTCTGCAACTGACTTACAGACATGTTTAGGAAATTAACCGTACTATTAAGATTATACCCTTTTTTAGTAATAATCATAATGGTATTAATTTCTTTATCAAACTCTACTCCTATCGTAGAAACAATATCATTTACAGACTGATTAACCGTACTTAGATTAACAATAATATTTGATAATTTTATCTTTGGCTCTATGTAATTCTTTATTAGCCTGAATCTTAAATTCGGGGAAGTATACCACTCTCCTACTTTTATCGTTTTATTTGCCGGTCTTTCAAAAGGATTAATATTTAAAAACCCTTCTGAATCATAGCTATACAAACTTGTTGATTGTCCGTCTTCAGGCAAAACAACTTCATAAGTATTTGCACTTTTTGGAACCAAAGTGATTGGATAGTTGATTTGTTGACCATGCTTTCTATCAACCTGTAGAAAAACAGGAGAATCATCTTTATCTAAATAAGTAGATTTTATAACTCCTTTTGTAGAATAATTTACAAAAAGATCTAGTTCTTTTACCAAAAACTCATTATGTGTTCTCGACAAAAGCATTTTTTTCAAATAAACACCATCTTGATTTCCACCTTGTCCCCAAATGAAATTAATTGACTGGTTGGGTGTAAAATAGCTTGATGTATTATTAGAAATGCTTAAAGATAAATTGGAAGCATATATATTTTGTGCGTAATATTTGCTATACACCCAAGAGATGCCGTAGCCTATAAAAAGCATTAAAACAAACCAATACCAATTCCTTAAAACTCTTCTTAAAAAATGTTCAATATCAAACAGAGCGAAAGAACCGAATTTTTCCTTTTGAGAATCAACCTTCTCTACCGTAGTATCTTTTCCTGGAATCATGATATTAAAGGTTTTTTAAAAGTAGATAAACTGATAATGCTGTAGTAATTACAGACACTCCGCTAATTAATGTCTGAATAGGATCTTTTCCGAATCCGTTCAAGCTTTTCGCTCTTGTATTCAGATAAATTTCATCACCATTTTGCACATAATAATAAGGTGAATTCATCACATCTTCACGAGTAAGATCTATTCTTGCTATTTTGATTCCTTCCGGAAGTTTTCTGTGAACGACGATATTTTTTCTGTCAACAGTTCTGTTCAATCCTCCACTGATAGACAATGCTTCAGTAATTGTAAGCGTATTTTTATGAACCACTTTTTCACCTGTAACACCTGTTGTTTCTACGTCTCCTAAAACATAGAAAGTAATTCCATTGGTATTTAATCTTACTTCAGACTTACCTTCCTGGAAATTTTCGTTTACTTTATCCTGAATCTCTTTGCTAACTTCGTCAATCGTTTTTCCTTCAGCCTTAATAAATCCAATGCCAAAAACGTTAATATCACCGTTGGAATCCACTTTTAAACCATTAAAGTAAAAAACAACATTTCCGCCATTCCCTCCAGATCCGCCACCACTTCCAACACCTGCTCCTCCACCTGCAACAGCATTGGTAGTGGGAGCTACTGCAGAACCAGACGTATTTAAAGAAGAATAAAATTGCGCCGCATCTCCTTTTGGAGTCGTAACAATATTAAGGTTTAAAATATCATTCTTAGTAATTCTATAAACGGGAATATTATAGGGAACTAAACCTTCTTCATTAATAACAAGACTTTCGTTTGGCTGCATATATCGAACATCTTTTGTTGTGACACAAGAAGTTGTAACCAAAAGTGGTAATGCTAAAAGGAATAAATGCTTAAAATTCTTCATCATATTTTTCAAGTTGTTTGCAAAAATAAAGATTTAATTGATAGTCTTTTTATTATTCTTTAAAAGATAAACGAAATCAGGTATGTAAGCTCCCAAAAAACCAAGGAAAACTATAACAAATAATAAAAGATTTACATTTATATGTCTAAAATAATAAGCTACCGTAACTATAAAAAGATAATACATAATAATATAAAAACTAGATCTTCTGTGTGTAAGATTCAGCTTTAATAATTTATGATGTATATGGTTTTTGTCTGCGTCAAAAGGCGATTTTTTATTAAGAATTCTTATGATGATCACATTCAAAGTATCTACGATCGGCAAGATCAGAATGGCAACAGCAACCACGGGTGCGGATTGCAAATGATACCTTGGAACATCGGGAAGTTTTTTATCAATAAAAATATCAATAAAACAGATAGAGGTGAAGGCAAGCAAAAAGCCCAAAAGCATTGAACCCGTGTCTCCCATAAAAATCTTATTCGTCCTGTAATTTGATAAATTGTAATATAAAAATGCCAGAACTGCTCCGATTATTATGACTGATAAAACAACCAAAGGATAATTATATTCACCTAATCTATAATAGCTTATCCCAAAAAGCGCACTGCAGATCACAGAATAACCTCCGGCAAGACCGTCAATTCCGTCAATAAGATTAAATGCGTTAATAAGGATAATAAAAGTAATGATACTGAATAAAATACTTACAAAATAGCTCATTTCATAAATCCCAAAGATCCCGAAAAGACTTCTGATCCTAATATCCGAGCCAATAACGATCAATGATGAAACAATAATCTGCGCCACGAGTTTTTTATAAGCTCTCATCACTACAATATCATCCATTACACCAATGTAAAGGAGAATAATAAGTGATGCAAACAAGAATTTGTAAAGATCAAAAAGTTCGTAAGCAAATACCGACGCGCATATTCCTATCGAGTAAAAAACAGCGATTCCGCCAAGATTGGGAATTTTTCGCAGATGTGAACTTCTCACGCCCGGTTCATCCATTAAGTTTTTCCTTCTGGAAATTTTAATAATAGTAGGAACGGAGAAAAATGTGATTAAAAAAGAGAACAAAAACCCCAGTCCTATTTTTACGTAAAAAATAGGTATGCCTGAGTGAGTTAAGAACAATTCAAAATTCTTCATTTTTTCTGATCAAGTACTTTATATCTTTAATTAAAAGAAAAGTTTCGCCGACGTTGCAAAGATTTAAATATCAATACTCTACAATACTGAAACCATAGTACTTACATTTGTGTTTAAACTAATTTTCTTATCAGTTTCTTTTGCCCCGCAAAAAACAACAGATAAAATATCTTTTTTTTCAGTGGCAAAGATAACAGATAATTCTTATCAAAACGATTATACTTTAATATATCTTTCAATTTTATTCCTCTTTTTTTTATGAATAACTCTAATTTTTCAGACATTTCATAAAAAGTTTCCTCTTCTTTAACAAACGCTAAATACGCCAGAAAAGAATAAACGCCCTCAAAAATCTGAAAGTTTTTCAATTCTTTACTTTTATTTGAATAATGAGATTTTTTAAAAATATTTTCAACATCTTCCACTGCTTTCAAAATATCAAGACCTTTTTCTGTGTGAGTTTTTGTGATAGAATCTGTACGTTCTAAATACTGATAATGAAAATTCTGCGTTTGAGCAATTGTTTCACATTCCAATAAAAGCTGTGGAATTAATTGAATATCTTCAAAATGAGCACCTTTTTTAAATCTTTTCCCATCAAAAAGTTCTCTGCTAAATAATTTATTACAGGCAAAATAACTCAGATCTGAAAAAACCGAAAAATGAGCTTCAAGATCAATTTTTTCAGGCATATTTGGAATCTGTGTCAATTTTTGTGTCACATTTCCATTTTGATCTACTTTTTGAATGTTACAAATCACCATTTTTGCGTGATGTTTTTCTGAAAGACTTACCATTTCTTCAAACATCGTTGGACTTACGTAATCGTCACTGTCTACAAAACCTATATAATCTCCGGTTGCTCTGTCAATTCCGAAGTTTCGGGCATCGCTTAAACCGCCATTTTCTTTGTTAAAAGGTTTAATCTTTTCAGTATATTTTTGAGCATACTCCTGAATAATCTGCTCAGAATTATCTTTACTTCCATCATTTACAACCAGAATTTCAATATTTTGATACGTCTGACTAATCAGAGAATCAAGACATTTTGCTAAATAATTCTCGACATTATAAATAGGAACAATGATGGAAACTTTTGAGGGAACGTTTGTCATACATTAAATTTTCGTCAGTCGTGCATTCAGCCAGCCTTTTTTGGCTTCATCAAAATCTTTCCTCGAACAGGGAATACAGTTTTCTATATTTTCATCATCCCCGAAGTACCAAAGATTGCTGAAACTATCCCGCTTGAAAGCATATTCTCTGTCATCAACCAACACATAAAATACTTCATAATGTCTTTCTTTCGGATGGGATCTCTGAATATTGATTCCTTCAATCAGGTACCATATCATTTGTGCCAAAAGTTGATGATTTAATTGATTTTCGGAGTAAATGTTATAATTAAAAATTCCTACAGATTTCAGATTTTCACTTAGTCCTATTTCTTTCATGTAAGCACAAACTTCTCTCCTATTCAATCCATTTACCTGCGGATTCATAGAAAATGGCTCGCTGAAGCTTTCAATCGCATCGCAATTTACTGTCACAAGATCTGCTTTTCTAAAGAAAGGTTCCGTTTTTTCTGTGGAATTCATCATTTCTGCTAAACGGATAATATCAAACTCAACTTCTTTAATTAATCTCACCGAATCGGCTTCATTTAAATGCTTCTGATATCCTAAATGATGATAATTTTTAATGGAGAAATTTTTCGTCCCGAACATTTTACTTAAAAAAGTCTGTTCATTAATTACTTCTCCCTGCTTCAATGAAATAATATTGCTGATTTGAGTATAATTAATATTTTTCGTGTGGAAATTCAGAGCTGAAAAAAGTGAAAAAGCAAAATCATTAGAACCTCCGACAATCACCGGAAGAGCTCTTTTATAATGACATGCCGACAAAACCTCTTGCAAAATATAATGAGAATCCTGAACGGATTTCCCCGAAACCAAATCTCCCAAATCTACAATCGGAATTTCAAAATCCAGCTGTGAAAGTTTGTAAAATTCTTTTCTGACATTCGTGAAATCCTGCACTTCTGCATCTCCATTCGCGCCTCTGTAATCCGAAACAAACAGAAGAACAATACTGTCTTCCTTTATATCTTTCGTGATCTGATGTCCGATTTGCCAGTTTTCGGTCTTGAAATTTCTTGGGGATATGATAAAATCTTCAAAATTCATTTATAGTACTCTAAGTTATTCAACTACAATATATTTCGGTTCAACTTTCCAAATTCTATACTCAATCTTCATATCTTTTGGAATATAACAGATGTAAGGAGATTCAGATCTATACTCTTCAAATAAAGGATAATTATATACTTTCTTATCTATTTTTTCACCGCAATTACTATTCGTCATAACTACAGTTTCTATATTCTTATTCTTCACTTCATAATAAACATATCTACCTGGAAGCAAATATCCTCTTTCTAAATTTACCGTTGAACTAGCTGCATCACATTTTGTAGCTTTTGTCATAAAAGTCACAAAAATTTCTACCTTATAATCCTTATAATTATCTTTTATAGGTAATTTAAATTCTACTTTCTTAAAGCCTTCTTTTGCTTCTGGGTATTCCATTTTTTGTGAAAAGCAAAAAATAATACAAAACAATAGTATAAAAGTACAAATCCTCTTCATCAAAATATATTTCAGCAAACATACAAAAAACCTCATTAACTTAAACTTATGTCATATTTTTTGTCAATAAAAAACCGTCAACAAATTGTTAACGGTTTGTATAAATATTTTAAATTATTTCTTTTCAAGACTTCAAAATCTCAAAAACAAAAGTCGTAGAAGTCTCAAATTCCCCACCTTGAGTTGCACCAAATAAAAACTTAGGAGTTTCTCCATCTTTATCCAATAAAAGCATTGGACGCTCCAATCTTCCGAATCTGTTTAAATTTTTTGGCGGAGTTGGTTCTGTGATGTAGCTTTTCATATTAAGATAGGCAATTTCAGGTTTTGTCCAGTGAATTCCATCCTTTGTGGTTAAATGCAAACCATATTCATGATTAAAAAATCCCATGTCACGAGCGACCATGTGAAATTTACCTTTTTGTTTCCAGACAAAAGCATCTTCCAGCTGAACATTATTTGGCAACGATGAAAAATCTATCACAGGATTTTCAGAGACTTTCTCATAAGGTCCGAACGGAGAATTTGACTTCGCCAAACCATATTTTCTGTTTCCTCGGATTGGTCCTTTCTGAGTTTCGTACTCGTGAGTATTCCAGGATTTATAAAACAGCCAGTATTTTCCGTCATTTCCTTTTACAAAAGCCGGATTTGTCGTGCAATGATCGTCCCAAGAACCTTCTTTTCCAGGAAGAAGCAAAGGTTGATCAGGTCTTGTCCATTCTCCGTCAAGACTTTTCGAAGTTGCCAATCCGATTCTTTTGGTATTTGTTTTTCCGTTGGAAGTTCCCATGAAAAAAAGCAAATATTCTTTTCCAACTTTTTTAATTAAAGGATTATGACAGGTTGTTGCATCCCAAAAACCCTCACCTCTTGGCGTAAGAATAATTTGTTTATGTTCGAATTTATCAAATGGAGAATTTGCTTCAGCACGACAAATTTCTGAGCCGTTGAGCCAACCTCCCATTCCTTTCTCTTTTTTCCATCTGGAATAAAAAAGATGAACTTTTCCGTCTTCACCCCAAATCGGAGAACTGCACCAAATATAATATCCGTCCAAAGAAAATTGTCGCCCGATTGGTTTTAAATTAAAGTAAGGTTTGTCTTCTGGAGATAATAAACTTGTAAATGATGAGCCAAAAAACACAGCTGCAATTCCTAAAGCTGAAGTTTGTAGAAATTCTTTGCGGGTGAAATTTTTTGATGCGCTCATTGAGTTTAATTTTCAAGCTAATTTAGAATAATCATCATAATGGAGTGTCCTGTGGTTTGATGCTTGATTTTATGATTAAAGAATACTTTTAAATGGATTAGGAAAAATTATATTTAACTGATTAATAATAGGAAACATATTATATGCAATGTAACAAACACAAGACTTTACTACACTTATAGAAATAAATAACTAAAATGAAAACTATAAATAAATTGGCTGATAAAAGTAATGTAAATACAAAACAATTTTGCAGAAATATTCTTTTGATATTATTTCTCTTTAGTACTGTTGGTCATATTTTAGCAATCCCTCCAAACTTTACAACTAAAAATATAAAATTTCTAAGCGAAGGAGACTCACTTTCCGGAACAATTTTTAAACCTGATCATATTTCTGCAGCTGTTGTAATTATTCACGGATCTGGACAGGAAAAAAGGATGACGGAATTTGCAACACTATTGGCTAAAAATGGTATTGCTGTTTTAACTTATGACAAACGTGGTGTCGGAGAATCTGCCGGGATTTATGCCGGACCCGAAGTTGGAACAAACAATGTTGACTCTACGAATCTTAATCTTTTATCTTTGGATGCAAGTGCTGCAGTGAATGTATTATCTAAATACCTATCAAACAATCAAATCCCAATAGGTTTAATTGGCGGAAGCCAAGCTGGATGGATCATTCCGTTGACTGCAGAGAAAAACAAGAAAGTCAAATTTATGACTATTTTCAGTGGAGCGCTTATAACCGTGAAAGAACAACTGCGATTTCAGTTTTACACCAACGGAAATGCAAGCTTTTGGGACACGCATACAGAAGAAGACGCGCGTAAACATACAATGACCGATCCTGATAAATACGAATTTACAGACACAGATCCAGTAGGTGTTCTCTCCAAATTATCAATTCCTGGATTATGGATTTTTGGAGGAAAAGACATTCAGGTTCCCGTGAATTTATCAATTGAGCATCTTAATACATTAAAATCCAAAGGCAAACGTTATGAATATAAATTATTTCCAACATTAGGACATAATACGGCATTCTCAAAAGATGAAGAGCCTATGAAGGAGGCTATTAAATGGATGAAAAATATATCAAAAGTGAAAGCAAAGCATTAATGTACAATATGGAATTTCAAAAACGGGACTGAATAAATTGATCAGACACAATGAATTAGATTAAGTGATAATCAATACATTTGAATTACCAGAAATATGAAACAGTAGTTTCGATAATTTTTATCAAAAATGTGGATAATAAATAAAAACAGCAGAAACATAATAAAAATTGGTCTTACCGAAATTGGTTCTTATTTAGAAATTGATAAACCCGTAGTTTTGGATTGGAGTGACTGCGAAAGCACTATGGGTAGATATTCGACACTGTTGGGAACAAAAGATGATACCTTTATTAGCTTAACAAATGAATTGAACACTCACACTTATAAAGACTATTCAGAGAATCTACAAAGTTTATTGATTGATTTTCAGCCTCTTTTTAATATTTTAGAAAATGGCTTATACTTTCTTAATTATTCGAAAGGTTCAGAAAATAAAAATTTTGATGAACATTTAGTATTTCCTCAACTAGCTTCTACTGAAAAAACGTTCATAAATGAAAACGAAGATGACGTTCTACTTTTTACCTCTGAATGGTATTATAATTATCGAAGCTCTTTCACTATAGCTACGCAATTAGCAAAATCTATTAATCAGGAACGAATTGAATTTTATAAGAATGAGATAATTCAGGGAAAACGCCCATTTATTATCACAATTTACAAATCATATATAGAAGACAAACTAACTTTTGACAAAGTTAATGAATATGTAGAATGGGACTCCGCACTTTTTTTACTTGACGGGCATCATAAATTTCTTGCTTACAAAGAACTAGGAATACACGCTCCTTCTTTCACAATTTGTCAAGGGTTTTCTAATCCCGATGAAATATATTTCGATTTAACAAAACTCAAAAAGCATTTGAATAAGTTCCAAATAAAACATTTGGTAGAAAATATGGGATAAACATTACTTTGCGAGATTACCTATTAACGCCAAGTATTATGCAAAAACTTAAAACTAATTAAATTGGAAAAACAAGATAAAATATGGGAGTTACTTGAAATGTGCTATTATGGTCATATTGATCAAGTTAAACGATTATTGGAAGAAGGTATTGACGTCAACGGAATTGGTTACAATGGAATGTCGCCATTAGATGCGGCAAGAGGTGGAGAAAATAATGATATAGTCGAATATCTTTTAAGTATGGGAGCAAAAGAAAACTCAAACTTACCCGATGAAATAGATTAAATAACTTGATATTGCAGATTTGTCATATCTAACCAATAAAAAAGCACAGACAAAAATCTGTGCTTTCTATATTATTAAAATTCTTATTTTTTCGCTGCTGGTTTCTTAGACGCAGGCTTTTTCGCAGTCGCGGTAGTCTTTTTAGTTGTAGTAGCTTTCTTCGCCGCAGGTTTCTTTTTCTCTGCAAAAGCTTTCGGATCTTGGTCAGTAATCCATTTTTTAACCTCATCAAGAGAAATATCTTTCAGCTCTTCGCCTTCATATTTTGTATCATCAGCTTTTTTCGGAATTTTGAACATTGCTTTCCCGAATTTCACAAATGGTCCCCATCTTCCGTTTTCAATGGAGATTTTTTCTTTTTCCCATTGTTGGATATATCGGTTGGCTTCTTTTTCAAGCTTTGCATCAATCAATTCGTTGATATCACTTTGAGAAAGATTTTCAAAATCATATCTCTTCGGAACATTCACGAAAATACTTTGATACTTAATGAAAGGACCGAATCTTCCTGTTCCTTTTGTTACAGGCTCTCCTTTGTATGTCGCAATCGGAGCATCTGCCACTTTCTTTTCATTGATAATTTCTTCCGCACGTTTTTGATCTACAGAAAGTGGATCTTCACCTTTTGGAATACTGATGTAGGTTTCACCCCATTTCACATAAGGTCCAAATCTTCCGACTCCGACAGAAACAGTTTGCCCGTCAACTTCATTTAAATCAAAAGGAAGCTTGAATAATTCCAGCGCTTCTTCAAAAGTAATCGTCGCAATATTCTGTCCAGCCATTAACGAAGCAAAAACCGGCTTTTCTTCATCTTCCGTTTCCCCAATCTGAATCATCGCTCCGAATCTTCCAATTCTCGCGTGAACATTTTTACCAGTTTTCGGATCAACTCCTAAAAGTCTGTCCCCTGTCGCTCTTTCTGCATTTTCTTCTACATCTTCAATTCTCGGATGGAATTTCGAGTAGAAATCTGTCATCATTTCTTTCCACTTCTGTTCACCATTCGCAATTTCGTCGAAACTTCCTTCAACTCTTGCCGTGAAACCATAATCCAGAATTTCTTTGAAATTATCCGTCAAGAAATTGCTCACTACTTCACCTGTGTCTGTAGGAACGAATTTATTTTTATCCCCTCCGAATTTCTCGTCAAGGACTTCTTTTTTTATTTTATCTTTTACCAAAGACATCTTTACCACTTCTCTTGTGTGTGGATCGATCTCTCTTTTATCAACATATTCACGGTTTTGAATAGTCTGAATTGTCGGCGCATAAGTTGATGGACGACCGATTCCCAATTCTTCTAATTTTCTAACCAGACCGGCTTCCGTATATCTTGCGCTTGGTCTTGTGAATTTTTCTGTTGCAGTAATTTTTTTATAGTCTAAAACTTCTCCAACATTTACTTTTGGAAGTAATTTTTCGTTGCTTTCTTCATCATCTTCATCAGTTTTTACAATTCCGTAAGCTTTTAAGAACCCTTCAAAGATGATTACTTCACCTTGAGCTTCAAAATTTTGAGGAAGTTTTGGATTTCCTATTTCGATTACAGTCTTCTCGATTTTAGCATTTGACATCTGAGAAGCCAGTGTTCTTCTGTAAATTAACTGATATAATCTGTTTAACTGAACATCTCCAATGCTTGTTACTGCAAAATCAGTCGGACGAATTGCTTCGTGAGCTTCCTGTGCAGATGCAGATTTTGTAGTGTAATTTCTTGGTGAAGAATATTCTGCTCCGTATTCTGAAGTAATTTGTTTTTTAGCCCCTTCAATCGCTTCTTGGGAAAGGTTTACCGAGTCTGTTCTCATGTATGTAATGTATCCTTCTTCATACAATCTTTGTGCAAGACGCATTGTATTGGTTACATTATATCCCAGTCTTGAAGAAGCTTCCTGCTGTAAGGTAGAAGTTGTAAAAGGTGCAGATGCAGAACGTGTTCCCGGTTTTGTTTCAACATTCAGAATTTTAAACTCAGTCGTTTTTGCTAATTCTAAGAATTTTTCTGCGTCTTCTTCTTTTTCGAAGTCTTTTTTAAGTTTGGCAGCAATTTCCTGCTCGGTTTTGTTTAAGAAAATTCCGTCAAGCTTGAAACTTGCTTTTGGAGTAAACTCTCTGATCTCTTTTTCTCTTTCAACAATTAATCTTACTGCGACTGACTGTACTCTTCCTGCAGATAATCCCGGCTTCACTTTTTTCCAAAGAACCGGAGACATTTCGAAACCTACGATTCTGTCTAAAACTCTTCTCGCTTGTTGAGCATTTACTAAGTTTTGATCAATATCTCTGGGATTTTCAATAGATTTTAGAATGGCATTTTTAGTAATCTCGTGGAAAACAATTCTTTTTCTGTTTTCCGGCTTTAGTTTCAGTTCTTCCGCCAAGTGCCATGCAATAGCTTCTCCTTCACGGTCTTCATCGGAAGCTAGCCAAACCATTTCGGCTTTCTTTACAGCGGCCTTTAGCTCTGTTACTAATTTCTTTTTGTCGGCAGAAACTTCGTAATCCGGTGTGAAAGTTCCAAGGTCAATCCCCATTCCTTTTTTAGGCAAATCCCGAATATGTCCGAAACTGGATTTCACTTCGAAATCCTTACCTAAATACTTCTGAATAGTTTTTGCCTTTGCCGGTGACTCGACGATTACTAAATTTTTCGACATTCTAAAATTTTTGCAAAAGTAAAGTTTTTTTATTAGATAGGTTTTGGAATTACATTTTATTTAATAATTCTAATGGTGCAATGAAGGTTCTATATAAGATTCCTTCGAATGTAAAGCCCTTTCCGGACATCTCTACTCTATATAATAATGAGAAAATAATAATGAATAGGGTAATGTAAAATTTTCGGTTAATCACAATTGGTTCAAACGTATATACAGAGCTATCCTTCTTTAATAATAAAGCAAAAAGTACGATAATAAGCATCATATGAATATACATCCATCTTCCCCAATCGATTGCCAGATAAAATAAAGGAAAAGAGAAGAGAAAGGCTCCAATCAATAAAATAGATAAAATCTTTTTGTATTTTAGAAATTTTAAATAATAAGTCAAATGAAAAATACTGAAAGCTAAACTGATAAAGTATAAAAGATATTCATTAAGATGTTCTTTGATATAATCTCTTTCATTAATATTCCAATAGAAGATGCCGTATGTAGGATGAACACCTCTTTCACAAAGGATTTGAAGTGACATTCCTTCGTTAACGTTCTTCCCGAATTTTAAAATTAAAAGCGTTGGAATTCCAACTGACAGAAAGTATTTGATATATCTTTTAAATTCAAATTTGCCTGTTTTTAAATATAATGCAATGGCAAAATAAGGAACGTAAAATAATACTACTTCATGTAGAAAAGTCGTTACACAAAGTGCAATACAGAAAATATATTCTTTGTTTTTTGTGAGTTTATCATTATCTAAAAGATACGCAAACCATGTAAATAAAAGAAAGACAATAAATTCTTTTTTTCCGACATAAGTCACTGTATTCAAAAGCCCTACAAAACCAATTGATGATAATAAAAGTGATAAATACAATAAATCTGCGACTTTATAACGAATCAGTTTTGTGTATAGCCAAAAAAATCCTGAAATAATTAAAAACTGGAAAAAATACACCAGATAATTAAGTCTGATATGCGTTAAATCCTGCAAAAGAAAAAAGAAACTTCCAGACAAACCTCTCCTTTTGAACCCACCATCCTGATAATTAATGAGCCAATCTGCCAAAATATATCCGTCGTCTTTTAAATTGTAATGATAGGTAAAAGCAAGAGTATAAACAGCCGTAACTGCAATAAGAATATATATAAAAATCTTGATATTAAAGTACTGTACAATCTTCTCTAGCCTCATAGTGTGTTTAAAATTTGGAACAAAAAAAGAGAAACAAAACAGTTTTCAGTTTGTTTTCATCATTTTAGGGTTCAAAAATAATGATTTTAACTTAATTGCCGTTTTATTTCTCTTTAGCTATTTATTAAATCTCTAAATTATTCTTTGATAATTTTTACAATTTCTTTAGAATCATTAATTCTCAATAAATAAGCTCCAGAAATTAAAGAAGAAAGATTAGTTTTTCCATTTTCAAATTTACCTGATTTTACAAGCTGACCAGACATATTGTAAACCTGATAATAATAACCATCTTTATTCTCTCTCGCCTGAATATGCAATTCATCTTTTACAGGATTCGGGAAGAATGAAATTTTATCTTCTTTTACAAAATCTTGAACTACTTTTGCCGTTAAAACGGACGCCGGTTTTGCTGTGGGTAAAGAAGTAACCTGAAGCCTCGGAATTACCCCTTCTTCGTTTCCGTTTGCATCGTATTTTATTTTCACACAACGACAGCTCATCCCGAAATAAGGATCATTATTATCATGGAAAGCAATCATTCTGTTGGCTGTAGAAGCGGCATCAAACAAAATATTGATTGGTCTTCCCATATAATTTGAGTTCAACGCTGCCGTCCAAATTCCGGGATATTGATAATTAATTGTATTAAAAGTTCCCGTAGCTGTTTGATTCGCTGTCACACTTCTGAAACCACGGGATCCTGAATTCGGATAATTTCCCGTTCTGTATGAAGAATCATTGTAAGTATAACCGATTGTATAACTTGCAGAAGCACTTCTTCTTACTCTTAATCCCAAATAATCATTAATAACACTGTATGAAGTCGCTGCATTTTTATCTTTTTTATACCAAGGTGTCAATCCGAAATCTTGTCCGGAAGCAATTGCAACACCTGTAAGATCCGGGATTCTCCAACCTTCAGGACATGGATCGAAAGGTGATTTTTTTCCACCTCTACCCCATCTGTCAGGCGCTAAATTGGGCTCATTTGCCAACCAGTCTGTTCCGTTCGTATAGACTGGAGTTGCGCTGTTATAAGTAGCGAAAGTACTCGGAATCATATAAACCAAAGGATTTTTTACCGAATACGATAAAACTTTTGCGATTTTGTCCGAAGCTTTATCCGCTGCCAACACATTTGCATTTGAAGAATTTGTATATGTATTGTAAGGTACAATATAATTTCCCGCTAAATCATTATAAGTAGCAAAAGGAAGCGTAGTATAAGTTGCCGTTCCGCTCGCCGTAACACTGCCTAAATAAACAAGATAAGAAGCTCTGTCATCCGCATATTGGAAAACCGGAATCGGATCTTTTCTTCCCCATTGATAATGCATTCCTGTAGAAGCTTTAATTTTTGCCAGTTCAGCCGCAGTTGGCGTTAATGGATTTGCCACAACAGGAAAAGCATCAGTTGCTCCCAAATTTCTATCCATAAATTCCGTCTGAAAAACATTATCCGCTTTTGGAACATAATTCACATAATTAGTCACCGATGTCACAGGTAATTCTGTCGTATAATTAACAGACCCTACTGCAGTATCTGTCACCCAAATGTGCCATGACCAGTAAACAGGGTTTGAAACACTTCCGTTATGCAAAGTAATTACAGCATTTCCGCTTTGATTTGGATTAATGGTAACTAAAATTTTTGAAGATGAAATTGCTCCTAAAGAACTTGGCGAAGGATTAACAACTGTAACATTATTAACCAAGCCAGTATTTGTCGTCCAGAGAATATTTGCTTTAAGATTATTAAAACTTGTTGTATTTAAAATTTCTTTATTATTCAAAAGTTGGCTTTGAACTGAAAAAGCTTTACTCACAGGAATATCAATAGTAAAAGCTGCGGTATTTTTTACAACCTGATACGTATTCGGATTATTAAGACCTTCACGATATTCCGTTTCAGGAACAAGATATTCTGTCGGGAAATCATAATCATTCACTACATACAGAGGATCTTTTATACATCTGCAACCTGCCGCATCCGTCGTAGAATTACTTCCAAGAGGAAAATACCAGTATCTCCCTAAAACATTAGGATAATTTGAATCCGGAACGTCCGATTGCATTTTATCTGGAATCATAAATAATGTTCTTGCACCAACTGCCGGAGTCGAATCAAAATGTCTTGCCATTGTTGCCGTCCACAACGTTGTTTGATGCTGATCTGTATATTGTCCTTGATGCGCATTAAAAACAATCGCTCCCGTTCCCGGAAAAACTCCCATATTAAAACCTCCTGCATTAGAAAGATCAAAACCAAAATTAGGATACAGTTTAAAATTGGTCATAAAACTTGGAACTCCAGAATCTGTCGGCTTTATTTTGTGATAATTATTAGCTTCAAAAACATTTTTAGCCATATTTGTTCTCACTCCGAAAGGCGAATAATCTACTCTTATATCATCCACATACGTTGAAGAAGCCAGATTTGCAACCAGAGCAGAAGGTATTCTCCATCCGTTCGGACAAGGATCATATGAAGATTTGCTTCTGTAAGGCTGAGCAGAAGTATCGTCATTATAATTAGTATTAATTCTTCCTATAGAGTTATCAGACCAAAGATTAAGTTCAGGCAACTGACTATCACTTACACCCGGAATTTTACCAAACCAATTCACCATCAAGTTTGCATTATTATTGTAATAAGCAATCCCTGAATTATCATCTTTATTGACGTAAATTAAACTTAAAGGATTTTTTATCGAAAGCCTAAGATTATTAACAACTGTAGCATTTGAAAGAAGAACAAATTTTCTCAAATTATCAAAATTGATAGCATTCGTAAAGTTTTTTGCACCACGATGTCTTATTCTTCCGAGTGATCCTGAAACTTCATAAAAGTCATTTCCTCTGTACACCAAAGGCGGAATAGGATCTTTTCTTCCCCACTGATAAAGAAGCCCTCCGTTTCTGTTCCATTCATTAGCTGTGATAGAACCTCCTACTGCACCCAAATTTCTATCCATCCAACCCCAATCTGCATCGGGAATCGTCTCAACAGTTCCATCTGATCTTTGCCTTTTTACGTTAGGATAACTTTTATATTTTGAACCATTGGAAGGATCATCCGTAACCCAAACATGCCAAGACCAATAAATTTCGCCATCTACCCTAAAAGCAATAACCGCATTACCTTCTTTTGCTTTATTGACAGGAACTTTAATTTTTGCATTCTGCCCAAAATCTAAAACTTCCAAAGCATAATTTGTACCAGATTTTATCAACCCATGAACATCTTCCCATAAAACATCTGCCGTAATTTTCCCGTTAGGAATTGGCGTTCCACCCATGTATTTATCCAAGCCCCACATTACGTAAGCTTTTTTTACAGGAATGTAAAGACCGTCACTATTTTGGCTGGGGTCAAAGATATAGCTGTTAGGAGCTTTTGTCCAGTCCGGAACTAGGAGTTTCGATGAACCATTTAAGGCATTTCCTTCTTGAGAAACAGCAGATTTTGCATTATCACTGCTTTGTTTTTTATCTATACTTAAAGGTTTAATTAAAGAATCTGAATTTTTAAAATATACTTTTTTTGATACTTCAAAATGATCTGGTTTCTTTATTTCTACAACATCTTTGGCATAGATCCCATGCGAGACTAGGCAATATAAGATTGCCGCTAAATTTTTAATTGATTTTTTCATATCGTTGACTTTGTGCGCATTACAATAAATACAACTTTTAAACCCTTGTTAAAAAAAATCAATTTATTTTATAAATAACCTTAAATTAAGTTCATATTACAACTTATAAAACAAAATTTTTGAATTATGCATGCGAGAATTTCATTTTCAAACTTAGGTTTTGCGAAAATACAGCATTTTTTCAGATCTTTTTTATGAGCAAGCTCAATTTGAATTAATTTTAATAATCTGATAGTTTTATAGATATGCTAAATAACATATCACAAAAAAAAGACAATGCTTATCAACATTGTCTTTTTTGTATATTTTTTAACTTTTAATTCTTTACGGTAAAATATGATTGTTATAAAGATCCCATGTAAATCTTCCATTGACAATATTCCTGAAGCTAGAGAATACTACAAAGTTGAAAATCGTTAATGCAATCATAAAAGAATAAATTGATTTTTTCGTATTTGAAGAAACCACATACATTGCATTAGGAATAATAATATATGCAAAACCAATAAATGCTCCCGCCAATCTGGAAGAGAAAATCGGATTATTTCTAAAAATAAAATAAAAACAGATCCCGATTACAACATACGCTCTGTGATACTCGTAATACGGAAACTTCTCCTTCATTTTATCATCAAAGGTAAAGAGAAAAAATGTGAGAATTGCCATCATCACTTCCGGGATACCAATTGCTCCGTTGAGTCGTTCCACAGATTCATCCATATATCCGTTGAAACCTATAGAAAGTGTACTATCTGATGCTATACTTGTCATAAAATCACCAAACACTCTATACACTTCAAAGGGCGATAAAAACACGGAAGTAATGATCATAATAAGCATTACAAATTTATTCAGTGGAATTCTTACCAGCCAATACATCGGTAAAAAGGCATAACAAACAGTGTGAATACCTGCAGCAAGATAGATACATAAAAGATAGGCTAAAAGTTTCCGCTCTTTAATATATCTTATTCCAAAATATGCGATGAAAGAACCTAAATTCTGCCGAATCTGTCCACTTTCTCCAATAAAAAATCCGGGAATGAACATAAAAAGCATGAACGTAAAAGGATAAAATGTATTATCATCCGTATATTCCACCTTAAAATAGATCGCCAGAATTGCAATAACAAAAGTGAGTATATAAAATGGCGCATTAAAAACATTCAACAGGATTTTATTGATAAGAACATATAGCCATTCCACTTCAATCGGTTGTGGTCCTTGCATACCAAACCCTTTCATAATCAGCGACACATAATCTTTCGTATCAGAATAAATATAAATCCCTCTGTAACTTCCATAATCCGGTCCTACATCACCTCGAAGCCCCGCAATTATAATAAGATATATGCCTAAGAACCAAAGCCATTTTTTTTCAACCTTACCATGAAAAACTTCCTGATAACTGAAAATCAGCATGTATATAATCGCAAAAATATAATATGGGTGTAATAAACTCATCTCTTGGATATGATATTTTTAAATTGAAAAGACGCCATTACAATTCCTGTAAGAATAAGAGGCATAAATAATCTTGTCTCCCAAAAAAGCCCTACTAAAGTAATCATTATAAGATAAGGCAAAGAGAAAAATAAATATTTCCTGATCATCATTTTTCCGACCTCATCAGAAAAATTATAACTGAAATAGATACTCAATATTCCAAATAAAAGTCCCGTCAAATTATAAGGACTTGTAAAATTTTTAACCAAATAAATTCCTTCCACAAAAGAAGCATGTTGCTGAATAATCAACCTTAAACTAATATAAGGCAACACAAAAGCAATTACCAAAAAGATAATTTCTTTCACAAAGGTGAAATTTCTTTTCTTCAAATTCTCAAAATCAATAAAAACCGCAGCAAAAAATGCAATATTAAGACAAGCCGTTTCTCGAACAAATGTTGAAATAAAAATGATAATACTTAAACCTATCAAATCTGTCGGTTTTCTGTTCTCCATGTATTTTAAGGTAAAAAACATTCCCCAAACATAAAAAAACATCGCAACGCAGTCACAATTTGTAGGAACATATTGCATGATCACAACAAAAAATATCGCAATCAAATGAACCATTCGTCTTATCTTTTGGTTTAAAAGAAGTTCAACAGGTTTTAGTTTTAAAATTTTATTTAAAACAACCGAAGTTAGGAGAAAAAAGAAAACATTGATGAGAAAAGTACTGTGATAAAATAAAGAACCCTGCTTCAAAAGAAAACTTTTTGCAAAAGGCAGATAATTATTCACGATAAAAGTTACTGTATCCGTAACATGTACACTCAGGAAATTCGGGATAACACGATAAGCGTAAACCGAGGAGAACATAAAGTCCGGTGCTTTTTCCCATGATTTGATTCCGACTACATAGGAAGTCTCAAACCCGTAATAGGACATAAAAAAAAGCAGGAAAGGGAGAATTATTACAAATAAAAATCCTTTTATTTTTTCATCAAAATTTTTAAACATATCAAAATCTAAGCCTTATTACTTAGTTAATTTTTGTTTTAAAATGCGTTTCATCAATTGGGAACTTTTGCAAAAGTAGATTTTTTTTTCATTTCGGCTAAATATTTTATTGATTTTCAGATAAAACTTATGTTAAAACGTTTTGAACTAATAATGAAAAATTTAAATTTGCAAACTTGATTTTCTAATGTAATGCATCGGTTTTTTATATTTTTATATTATCTGATTTCCAAAAACAAGCTTCTGTCTGTATTTTTTGCAGTCGGAATTGCTGTTGTATGCGGATTTTTTGCTTCAAAAATTAATTTTGAGGAAGACATTAATCAGATCATTCCAAAAAATGAAAAATCTGATCTTACGGCAAAAGTTCTGAAGCAACTGAACTTTTCGGATAAAGTCATTGTCATTATCGAAAACAAATCCAAAGAAGAAAATTTTCAGCTTTCGGAAACTGCCGATACTTTTTTAACCAAAATTGAGCCTTTACAAAAATACATCGGTTCGGTTCAGGGGAAAATAAATGACAATGAAATCTCGGAAACCTTTGATTTTGTAAACCAAAATCTTCCTTTATTCTTAAATGAAAACGATTACAAAGAAATCGAAAGGAAGCTACAGAAAGACAGTATTACAAAACAGGTTGAAAATAATTACGTTTCTTTGGTTTCGCCGACAAGCTTAGTCACAAAAGAATTCATTAAAAAAGACCCTCTTGGAATTACTTTTCTTGGAATTAAAAAACTGAATGCTTTAAATATCAGTAAAGATTTTAAGCTGGAAGACAATTATATCGTCACCAAAGACGGGAAAAACCTTCTTCTTTTCATCGATCCGAAAAATAAAAGCAACGATACCAAAAACAACGAAACATTTGTTAATCAATTAAATGAAATAAAAGACAACCTCAACAAACAATTCAAAGGAAAAACAGAAATCAGCTATTTTGGTTCGCCTGTAATTGCGGTTGCAAATGCTCAACAGATTAAAAAAGACATCCAGAATACAGTCATGATTTCTATGACGGTGCTTTTGATTTTGCTGATTTATTATTTCAGGAATTTCTTTACACCGATTATTGTTTTTCTTCCGACGGTTTTCTCAGTTTTGTTGGCTTTGTTGATTTTATACTTTATTAAAGATAAAATTTCAGCCATTTCATTGAGTGTTGGAGCAATTTTGATAGGAATTACGATCGATTATGCCTTGCATATTTTGACGCATTACAAACACAACAACAATATTGAAGAACTTTACAAAGAAATCACGCAGCCTATTATTTTAAGTAGTGCGACAACAGCGGTTTCCTTCCTGTGTTTGATTTTTGTACGCTCGGAAGCGTTGAAAGATCTCGGTCTTTTTGCAGCGATAACGGTTATTTTATCTTCAATTACTGCATTAATTATTGTTCCTCAATTGTATAAACCAAAGGCGAAAGAAAAAGAGGTGAATGCAAATTTCATTGACAAAATCGGTTCTTATCCTTATGAAAAAAACAAACCTTTGATTATTGTTTGTTCGATCATTATTGTTGCCTGCCTTTTTGGTTTCAGACATGTTGGTTTTAATGAAGATATTGGAGATTTAAATTATATTCCGAAAGATTTGAAAATAAGTGAAGCGAAACTGGAAAAACTTTCAGACATCACTTCAAAATCCATTTATACAATTTCTTATGGAGATTCTGAAGAACAGGCTTTAACAAGAAATTCTCAATTGAGTCAGTTTTTAGAAAAAGAAAAGAAAGACGGAAAGATTTTAAGTTACAATTCTCTTGGAAATGTTGTTCTCTCTGAAAAAGATCAGCAAAAAAAGATCGAATTATGGCAAAAATTCTGGAACGACAATAAAAAGAATCAGACGATTTCTGAATTAATTAAAAACGGAAATCAATTTGGGTTCAACAGTTCTGCATTTGATCAGTTCAATGAAAATTTAAATAAGAACTACTCTACTTTAACATTAAAAGACTACGAAAAAGTAAAAGCATTACAGATTTCCGAATTTTTAAGTCAGGAAAATGGTTTTTACACGGTTTCAAATGTTGTGAAAGTCGACGAACAGAAAAGAGATGCTTTCATCAAAGATGTTGAGAAAAAACATGAAGCTTTGGCGATCGACCGTCAGCAGATGAATGAAAACTTTTTAGGTCTATTAAAAAGAGATTTTAATACTTTGATTAATTATTCTCTTCTCGCAATTGTTTTAACGATCATCGTATTCTTTAGAAACTTTGAATTGACGATTCTTACGATGTTCCCAATTGTTTTAACGGGAATTGTAACCGCGGGAATTCTCTATTTCTTAGGATTGGAATTAAATATTTTCAGCACCGTTGTTTGTACTTTGGTTTTTGGAGTTGGAGACGATTTCAGTATTTTCCTTACACAGGCAATGCAGAAAGAACATACGAATGGAAAAAATGAACTTCCGACTTATAGAACTTCTATTATTCTGGCAGTTTTTACAACAATTTTGTCCATCGGTTCTTTGATTTTCGCGAAACATCCTGCTTTACATTCATTAGCTTTAGTTGCTTTAATCGGAATGTTTTCTGTAATCATCATTACTTCAACTTTATATCCGTTTTGGTTTAGATTATTAATTACAAACAGAGCAAAAAAAGGATTATCTCCAATTACATTTAGATTGTTTCTTCGTTCTGTTTTATCATTTATATATTACGGATTGGGCGGACTTTTCTTTTCTTTCTTCGGACATTTCTTCGTAAAAAAAGCAAAAGGAAAAACGTTAGACAATATCAAAAAAGCAATTGCCTTATTTTTAAAATCAGTTTTACATCTTACACCGTTTGTAAAGAAAACGGTCATTAAAAATCCTAATGAAGATTTCAGCAAACCTTCTGTGATCATTGCCAATCACACTTCGTTTCTGGATACTTTGGCTTTGGCGATGGCAACTCATAAAATTATTTATCTGGTCAATGACTGGGTTTATGATTCTCCGGTTTTCGGGAAATTGGTGAAAGCTTTAGGATTTTTCCCTGTTTCTCAAGGCATCGAAAACGGAATGGAAAAATTAAGAGAAAAAATCGACCAGGGTTATTCATTAATGGTATTTCCGGAAGCGGAACGTTCTTATACAAATGATGTGAAGAGATTTCACAAAGGTGCTTTTTATATTGCGGAACAATTCCAACTGGATGTGGTTCCTGTTTATATTCATGGAAACTCTGAAGTTTTACCAAAAGGTGATTTCATTATCTACGACGGAGCAATCACTGTGAAAGTTGGTGAAAGAATTGATAAAGACGATTTGAATTTTGGAAAAAATTATTCTGAAAGATCAAAAAAGATTAATTCTTATTTCAGAAACGAGTTTGCAAAACTGAGAAACGAACTTGAAGATGAAAATTATTTTAAGAAAAAACTATTTCTAAGCTATTTATATAAAGACAATGAAGTTGTAAAAGAAGTAAAACGAGATTTCAACGCCAACAAATCTGTTTACTTTGAACTGAACAAACATATTCCAAAAGAAACAAATATTTTACATTTTGCTAATGATTTTGGGCAAAAAGATGTTTTATTAACACTTCAACAGGCAAGCCGAAGAATTTTCACTTTAATTAAAAATGATGAAAAAAGAGAAACTGCCGAACAGACTTATTTAGTAAAAAGAAGAAAAATAAATTATATAAAAGATACCACAGAAATCAATAAAAAAATTGATGTTCTTTTGGTTTCGGATGAAAATTTTAATCTAAATGATATTGCAGAACTTCCTGAAACTGTCATTTTTGTGAACATAAAAAACACTTCGTTTGAAAATAATAATTATACATTACAATTCAGTTCTGAATCATTAAAAGTATTCAAGACTAAATAATAAATCTGAAAAGCATATTTTTGTAACCGATAAAAAAAACTAATGCAAAAAAATATACTCGTTATATATTATTCACAAACCGGTCAGCTGACGGATATTGTAAAGAATGTTGCCCAACCTTTTGAAGCAAAAAAGGACGAGTACAACGTGACGTATTACAACATCCAAATGAAAAAGGACTTTCCTTTTCCGTGGTCTAGTGATGTATTTTTCAATGCATTTCCGGAATCTTATTTGCAGATTCCGAGTGAAATTCTTCCACCATCGGAAGAAGTATTGAACAAAAAATACGATCTTATCATTTTTGGATATCAGGTTTGGTATTTAACGCCGTCTATTCCGATCATTTCATTTCTGAAAAGCGGTTATGCGGAACAGATCCTAAAAGACACACCCGTTGTTACCATTTCGGGAACAAGAAATATGTGGATGTTTTCTCAGGAAAAACTGAAGGTATATTTAAAAGACATGAAAGCCAAACTTGTCGGAAACATTGCATTGGTAGACAGACACGACAACTATACAAGTGTATTGACGGTAGTTCGCTGGATGATTGGCGGAAAAAAAGAGAAATCGGGACTTCTTCCTGCAGCAGGAGTTTCGGACGAGGAAATTAATGGCGCAGGAAAATATGGCGAAATTATCGAAAGACATTTAAAAAATAATGATTTAGATACGCTTCAGCCGGATTTGGTAAAAAACGGAGCCGTGGAAATCAGGGCGTTTTTGGTAAGAGTAGAGAAAGTGGGCAACAAAATTTTCACTATTTGGTCCAACCTCATTATCAAGAAAAAAGAGAAGCGACCATTGCTGATCAAATTCTTTAAGGTATATTTGATGGCTGCGATATGGATTATTTCACCCATCGTATTGGTTTTACACCTACTTACAACACCTATCTTTTGGTTTAAAAGAAAAAGACAAAGAGAATATTTACAAGGAATTAATTTAAAATAGAATGTACGACGTATTTATAACAAAAGCATCAAAATACTTACCCAATGAGCCGGTTTCAAATGACGAAATGGAAACGTATCTTGGTTATATAAATGGCGCGAAATCTAAGGCAAAAGGAATTATTTTAAGAAATAACAAGATCACGACAAGATATTACGCTTTAGACAAAGAAGGAAACCCAACTCACACGAATGCGCAGTTGACGGCAAAAGCAATTGAAGGTCTTTTTGATGATAAATTCAAAAAAGAAGACATGAAATTATTGTCTGTGGGAACAACTTCTCCGGATCAGATTCAGCCTTCGCACGCTTCAATGGTTCATGGTGAATTAAATATCGGAAAATCTATTGAAATTAATACAGCAACAGGACTTTGTAATTCAGGAATGAATGCTTTGAACTATGGTTTTCTTTCCATTAAAGCCGGAGTTCAGGAACAGGCCGTTTGTGCGGGTTCTGAAAGAATGTCGGCTTGGATGACAGCTGATAAATTCAACCACGAAGCTGAAAATTTAATTTTACTGGAAGAAAGACCAATCATCGCTTTCAAAAGAGAGTTTTTGAGATGGATGCTTTCTGACGGAGCCGGAGCTTTCTTATTGGAAAACAAACCAAGAGAAAACGAAACAAATTTAAGAGTAGAATGGATCGATTTTTATTCTTACGCTCACGAAATCGAAGCTTGTATGTATGCAGGTTGCGAAAAACAGGAAGACGGAAGTTTAAAATCTTGGGCAGATTATCCATCGGATGAATGGTTGAAGCAATCTATTTTCGCTATCAAACAAGATACTAAAATTTTAGATAAATATATTTTGGTAAAAGGTGCCGAAAGTTTGAGATCATCTTTTGATAAACATGATTTAGATCCTGAATCTATCGATCACGTTTTAGCTCATATTTCTTCAGGCTATTTTAAAGAAGGCTTAAAAGAAGAATTTGCCAACGTAGGACTGGATTTCCCTTGGGAAAAATGGTTCTATAATCTTTCAGACATCGGAAATATTGGTGCAGGTTCTATTTTTGTGGCTTTGGAAGAATTAATGAACTCAGGAAAGCTGAAAAAAGGAGAAAGAGTTCTTCTTTGCGTTCCTGAAAGTGGAAGATTTGCCTATTCTTGTGCTTTATTAACGGTTTGCTAATGGAAAACAAATTACCGACATCTGATCAGAATTTTGTGGAAAGTCTAATTCCACAACGATTTCCTTTTGTAATGGTAAACAGTATTGCAGATTATTCCGAAACCCAATTGGTTTCAGGATTTGAAATAAAGGAGGAAAATATTTTTGTTCAGGACGGCATTTTTCAGGCTTCCGGATTAGTAGAACACCAAGCTCAAAGTGTAGCTTTACACACCGGCTACAAGTTCTATTTGTTAGGAAAAGAAGCTCCGACAGGTTATATTGGTGCTATCAAAACTTTTGAGGCAACAAAATTACCGAAATTGGGAGATCTGCTAACTTCCGAAGTTTCCATTATTAATGAAATGATGGGCGTAACTTTGGTCGATATCGTAACAAAGATCAACGATGAGGTTATTGCAAAATCTCAGATGAAAACTGTTGTAATGTAAAATATTAATAACTGAATTTAATATTTGTCTTAAAAAATTCAGAAACAATAGATAATGTAATGGAAATCAAGGAAGAAAACATCATCAATATACACAATTTTCTCCCTCATCGCGAACCGATGTTAATGGCAGATTATATCCTGGAACTGACCAAAGAAAAAGTTGTGACTTCCTTTGAAATTTTAGAAGATAATGTTTTTGTTCATAATAATCATTTTGTTGAAGCCGGTTTGATCGAAAATTTAGCTCAAACGTGTTCATCAATTCTCGGACAAAGTTTCTTTGAAAATCCTGAAGCAGATACAAAAGTGATTGGTTTTATTACCAATATCAAGAAAATTGAAGTTTTCGCTTTACCGAAAGTTGGTGACAAAATCATTTCGAAAGCTTCATTGATTTCTCAGTTTGAAAACATCTGCAATATCTTTTGTGAGACCTTTCTTAATGATGAATTATTGATAAGAGCAGAAATTAATTTGTTTATTCAAGAAGTAAAACACTAATAACCAATGAAAAAACAAGATCTTCCTCAAGACGAAAGCAATCTAAAGTCCGCAAACATGACGGAAGTTTTGTATGTGACTGATGAAAACAACAACTATACAACAGCAAACAGTATCGGTTGGGATATTAAAAAAGCCGCTTTGGATGAATCGCTGGCTTTGATTAACGAAAGAATTGAAGAAGCAAAACAAAATGTAGCTAATAATATTGTAAGTCCGATTATCTATTTCATGGAATTAAATAAAATGGATCTACAAGTTCTTGCAGCCTATGTCGGAATGTGGCAATGGCGAGTGAAAAGACACGCAAAACCAAAAATTTTTAAAACACTAAGCCAATCCGCTCTGAAAAAATATGCCGATGCATTCGGAATTTCAGTGGATGAATTAAGAAACTTCGACGGAAAATAAAGCATTTTAATTTCCCGATAAAAGATAAAAGCCAAATGGAACTCAATTTTGAACATCACCAAACAGCACATTGCGAAAACGGTGTTGCCTCCAATTTATTACTCAACAAAGGGTTAAAACTCAGCGAACCCATGATTTTCGGAATCGGTTCCGGATTATTCTTTGTGTATTTACCTTTTTTAAAAGTAAATTTCGCCCCTGGTTTTAGTTATCGCCCAATGCCCGGCGCTATTTTCAGCAAAGCAGCAAAAAGATTGGGAATTAAAATTAAAAGAGAAAAATTTTCAAATCCTGCAGAAGCTCAAAAGGCTTTAGAAAGAAATTTGGAAAACAATGTTCCGACAGGTTTACAGGTTGGAGTTTTCAATCTCACCTATTTCCCTGAAGAATATAAATTCCATTTTAATGCCCACAATTTGGTCGTTTACGGAAAAGAAGACGGAAAATTTCTGATCAGTGATCCCGTAATGGATTATACAACAACTCTTACCGAGGCTGAACTGGAAAAAGTAAGATATGCAAAAGGCGCACTTCCGCCAAAAGGTCACATGTATTACCCTACTTATATTCCTGAAAATGTAAATCTGGAAGAAGCCATCAAAAAAGGAATTAAAGATACTTGTAAAAATATGTTGGCTCCCGTTCCGATCATTGGTGTAAAAGCAATGAGATGGGTAGCCAGAAGCATCCCGAAATGGGCTGCAAAAAAAGGAATAAAAACAACCAATCATTATTTAGGACAGCTGATCAGAATGCAGGAAGAAATCGGGACTGGTGGTGGCGGATTCAGGTTTATTTATGGTGCATTTTTACAGGAAGCTGCAGTGATTCTTAAAAATGACCAGTTGAAAGAACTTTCAAAAGAAATTACCGAAATTGGTGATCTTTGGAGAGATTTTGCTGTGGATATTGCGAGAGTTTACAAAAACAGGAACTCAAAAAGCGATATTTACAATCAACTTTCAAAAACGATGCTTCATATTGCAGATCTGGAAGAAGCTTTCTATAAAAAACTGAGAAAAGCGATCTAAATGGAGAACTTTATTGAGATTAAAAATTTATATAAAAAATATAAAAATGCAGAAGATTTTTCTGTAAATGATATCTCGTTGAATATTGAGAAAGACGAAATCTACGGAATTCTCGGACCAAACGGAGCCGGAAAAACAACGTTGATTTCAATGCTTTCAGGTTTAATTAAACCAACTTCGGGAACGTTTAAAATCAACGGATTGTCACCTCAGAAAGATGGTTTTAAATTAAGACAAATCATAGGAATCGTTCCGCAGGAATATGCTTTATATCCAACATTGACAGCCAAAGAAAATTTAATGTTCTTCGGAAGTCTGTATGGTTTAAGCCACAAAAAATTAAGAAATGCGATTGATGAATCTCTGGAAATCATGGGCTTGTCAAAATTCGCAGATAAAAAAGTTGAACAGTTTTCAGGAGGAATGAAGCGCCGTTGCAATTTGATTGCAGGAACTCTTCACAATCCTAAAGTTTTATTTTTGGATGAACCGACCGTTGGCGTTGATGTTCAGTCTAAAAAAGCAATTATAGATTATCTTTTAGATTTAAACAAAAAAGGAACCTGTATCATTTATACATCGCATCACCTTTCGGAAGCAGAGGAATTCTGTACAAAAATTGCCATCATCGATCATGGGAAAATCCATGCTGTGGGAACACCTGAAGAATTGGTGAACAGAGTGGCAAGTGCTGAGAATTTAGAAGATGTTTTCATTTCATTAACCGGAAAAGAATTAAGAGATGTTGTTGTATAAATTGTGGAGAAGTTTCATTAAGGAAATCCTTTTGCTGAAAAGAGATATTGGAGGAATCGTCATCATTTTCGTGATGCCTTTATTATTAATTATCACGATTACTTTGATTCAGGATTCGACTTTTAAAAATCTGGAAGGTTCTAAAATCCCGATCATTTTTATTGATAATGATAAATCTGAGATTTCAAAAAATATAAAACACGAGCTTGAAGGAAGTAAAACTTTCGAGTTAATGACGAATTATACTGAAAAATCTGCTCAAGAAGCTGTTTTTGGAGGAGATTATCAGATGGCAATCGTTATTCCTGAAAATTTAACAAAAGATTTAAATTCAAATATTGATTCCAAAGTTCAGACTATTGTAAGTTCGTTTGGTTTAGAAGAAAATTCAGGTAAAGCTCAAGTAAAAGCTATCAAAGCCAAGGACATTCATTTGTATTTTGATCCTGCTACTAATATCGGCTTCAAAAACAATGTGATGAATGCCGTGAACAAAATGGTTTTTGAAATTGAGAATAAAAAGATTTACAAAGCTTTTCAGGATCAGTTGGGAACAACCGAAAATCTTGAAGAAAATAAAAATCTGATCAGCTTTAAAGAAATCACTCCTAAAAAAGGAAAAATGGACGTGATGCCGAATTCGGTTCAACACAACGTTCCAGCCTGGGCATTGTTTGCAATTTTCTTTATTGTCGTGCCTTTGTCTATTAATTTAGTTAAAGAAAAAAGTCAGGGAACGAGCGTGAGAGCCAGAATCAGTCCGACTCCTTATTTTATCCATATTTTAGGAAAAACATTTACTTATTTGATCATCTGCATGATTCAGTTTTTGCTGATGGTTGCAGTAGGAATCTACCTATTTCCTTACATGGATTTGCCTCAGTTTGATGTCACCGGAAAAATGTTCCAGCTGATTGTTGTGACTTTATTTTCAGGATTGGCGGCAATCGGTTTCGGAGTTTTATTGGGGACGATTGCCGACACACAGGAACAATCTGCACCGTTTGGAGCGACTTCTGTTGTCGTTTTGGCGGCTGTCGGAGGAATCTGGGTTCCGGTATTTTTAATGCCTGAATTTATGCAGACTATTGCTAAATTTTCACCTATGAATTGGGGATTGAATGCTTACTATGACATTATTTTAAGAAACAGCGGAATCGGAGGAATTGCAAAAGAACTGACTTTCTTATTTTTATTTTATATTGCAATGGTCGGAATATCATTAATTTACGAAAGAAAACAAAATGCAGTCTAAAGAAGAAATCATATTAGCTTTTACTGAAAAAGTACGCGTAAGGTTCAACGAAACAGATCCATTGGGAATTGTTTGGCATGGACATTATATCGTTTATTTCGAAGATGGTAGAGAAGCTTTCGGACGTGAACATGGATTAACTTATCTCGATATTCAAAAAGCTGGATATGTAACTCCAATTGTGAAAAGTACTTGTGAACATTTTCTTCCATTAAAATATGGAGAAACTTTCAATATTGTAACGACTTTCGTGAATTCAACTTCAGCGAAATTAATTTACAGATACGAGCTTTTTAACGAAGAAAATAAACTAGTCTGTTCAGGAGAAACCATTCAGGTTTTTTTGGATTCGGACAACAATTTATGTTTATATAATCCTGAATTTTTTCAGGCTTGGAAAGATAAAATGGGATTATAATGAGGAAGGAAATTTACATTACAGATTACAACTGCGTCACGCCTTTAGGTTTTGACGTTTCATCCAATTGGAATGCTCTTTTAGAAGGAAAATCAGGCGTAGCTTTGCATAAAATCATAGAAAATCAGGAACCTTTTTATGCTTCAATGATTGATTCTGAAAAATTGAATGAAGAATTTAGTAAATTCTTCGACAATCAGGATTTTACAAGACTGGAAAAAATGTTTTTGCTAAGTCTAAAACCTTTGGTTGAAAAAAATCCAATTTCAGACGATACAGCTTTTATTTTATCAACAACGAAAGGAAATATCAGCTTATTAAAAAATCAAAATACTTTACCAGAAGGTGTTTTTCTTTCAAACTTAGCTCAAAAGATTGCTGATTTTTTTGGATTTAAAACAAAACCGATTGTTGTTTCCAATGCCTGCGTTTCAGGAGTAATGGCAATTGCTGTTGCTAAAAATATGATTCAGGCTGGAAAATATAAAAATGCTTTCGTCATTGCCGGAGACGAAATTTCAGAGTTTGTAATTTCTGGTTTCAATTCATTTCAAGCAATCGGAACGGAAATTTGTAAACCTTACGACAAAAACCGTGACGGAATCAATATTGGTGAAGGAACAGCAGCGGTTTATATCACAGGTCATTGCGAGGAACGAAGTGACGAAGCAATCTCAAACGAAAAATTTAGTTTTAAAGTCTTAGGAGATTCAGCCATCAACGATGCCAATCACATTTCCGGACCTTCAAGAATGGGTGACGGATTGTATGCGAGTATCAAAAATGCAATGACAGAAGCCAATGTTTCAGCAGAAAAAATCGATTTTATTTCTGCACACGGAACGGCAACAATATACAACGACGAAATGGAAGCCATCGCTTTCAACAGAATGGAATTACAAGATGTTCCTCTAAACAGCATGAAAGGTTATTACGGACATTGTTTGGGAGCTTCTGGATTATTAGAAAGTATTATTTCAATAGAATCTGCATTGAATAATACATTAATTCCATCTAAAAACTTTGAAGAAACGGGAACTTCCCAACCGTTGAATATTATAAAAGAAAACCAACCTGCAGAAATCAAATATATTTTGAAAACGGCTTCAGGTTTTGGTGGGTGTAATGCAGCAATTGTTTTGGAAAAATGTTAAAATGAAAACCATGAAGAAAACAGACATTTGCACCATAGAAAAATCAAAAATCGTTCTCAACAACGAAATTATTTTTGAAACCCCAACTGAAATTTTTTCAGACTTCGCGAAAGAGGCTTACAAAAGTTTAGAATTAAATTATCCTAAATTTCATAAAATGGATAGCTTAAGCAAACTTGCTTTTCTTGCTTCTGAAATGATTTTAAAAGACGAAGACCACAGCAGAACAGCATTAGTTTTTGCTAATAAATCATCAAGTTTAGACACCGACTTTAAATATCAGGAAAGCATCAATTCTCAGGAAAATTATTTCCCGAGTCCTGCGGTTTTTGTATATACTTTACCCAATATTTGTGTAGGCGAGATAAGTATCAAACATAAAATGCAGACAGAGAATGCTTTTTTTGTTTTGGATGAATTTGATGAAAAATTTTTAAACGATTACTCAGAACAGATTTTACAGTCAGGAAAGGCTGATAAAGTGTTGTGTGGCTGGGTAGAACTCTATCAGGAAAGTTATAATGCTTTCGTATATTTGCTTACTTTGTAATTTAACAATATAAAAATGTACCAGTTTACCAATTTTTAAAACGCTAATAACTATTGCTACATTGTTAAACTTATACATTGGTACATTATAAATGAAATTTATTTATGGAAAACTTAAGAGAAGAATTAAAGCACAAAATCATCGAAGTTCTTAACCTTGAAGACGTTGCAGTAGAAGAAATCAAAGATACAGATCCGTTATTCGGAGGTGGTCTTGGATTGGATTCTATCGACGCTTTGGAGTTAATCGTTCTTCTTGATAAAGAATACGGAATAAAATTAGCCGATCCTAAAAAAGGAAAGGAAATTTTCGAATCAATCGACACAATGGCGAAATTCATTGAAGAAAACAGAACGAAATAAATTAATATATCAATATAGCAGTCTAGCAATTGGTAAACTGTTATATTGATACATTGCTACATTTTGGAAAAATGAGTCAAAAAATTGCCATAACAGGAATGGGCATCATTTCCGCCATTGGAAACAATGTGGAGGAAAATTTGAGTTCGTTAAAAACCGGAAAACATGGAATTTCAGATATTCAATTGTTTGAAACTCGTCATGCTGGAAATATTAAAACGGGCGAGATAAAATTGTCTAATGAAAAATTGGTGCAGAAACTTCAGTTAAGTGAAGATAATAATGCAACAAGAACTGCTTTATTAGGTATAGTTGCTGCAAAAGAAGCCGTAGAAAGTGCCGGAATTTCCGATATTAATGAATATAAAACAGGTTTGATTTCCTCAACAAGCGTTGGCGGAATGGATATCACCGAAAAATATTTCTACACCTACGAAGACTTCCCTGAAAAGCAAAAATATATCGACTCTCACGATGCGGGAAATTCATCATTGCTGATTGCAGATTATTTGGGCTTAAAAGGTATGGTTTCGACCATCAGTACAGCTTGTTCATCTGCCGCAAATGCAATTATGATGGGCGCAAAACTCATCAAAAATGGAGTTTTGGACCGAGTAATTGTTGGCGGAACAGATTCTCTTTCAAAATTTACGCTGAACGGTTTCAGTACGCTAATGATTTTAACCGATTCTTACAACACTCCTTTTGACAATGACAGAAAAGGTCTGAATCTGGGTGAAGCAGCCGCTTTCATTGTTTTGGAATCTGATGAAGTTGTGAAAAAAGAAAACAAAAAAGTTCTCGGCTATCTTTCTGGATATGGAAATGCGAACGATGCTCATCACCAAACTGCTTCTTCGGAGAATGGACAGGGAGCTTATTTAGCAATGGAAAAAGCATTGAAAGTTTCAGGTTTAAATAAAGAAAATATCGATTATATCAACGTTCATGGGACGGCAACACCAAATAATGATTTATCGGAAGGAATTGCAATGATCCGGATTTTTGGAGAAAATAATGTTCCGGAATTCAGTTCTACAAAAGCATTTACAGGTCATACTCTGGCAGCAGCAGCGGGAATTGAAGCAGTTTATTCATTATTAGCCATTCAAAATAATATCATTTTCCCAAATCTCAATTTTAAAACAAAGATGGAAGAATTTGATTTGACACCTGTGACGGAACTCAAAGAGAAAAATATTAACCACGTTCTTTCCAATTCGTTCGGCTTTGGAGGAAATTGTTCAACATTAATTTTCTCAAAATCATGAGTGCAGTTTACATCAACAGTGCAGCCTGTATCTCGGTTCAGGACACGTTAAATGAAAATTTTTTCCAAAATTTACAGCCTGTAAATTCACCTCAGGTTTTAAAAGCTATCGAACCCAATTACAAAGAATTCATTCCGCCTGCAGCAAGCAGAAGAATGTCTAAAACGGTAAAAATGAGTTCTGTAGTATCAAAATATGCTTTACAAGAAGCCGGAATTGAAAATCCTGACGCGATTATCGTCGGAACAGGAATGGGTTGTTCTCAAGATTCTGAAAAATTTCTAAAAAATGTGATTGACAATAATGAAGAGTTTCTGACTCCAACGTTTTTTATTCAATCTACACACAATACTGTTGCGGGACAAATTGCTTTAGGTTTGCAATGTCACGCGTACAATTTCACGTATGTAAATACTTCTTCGTCGCTGGAATTTTCATTTTTGGATGCAAAATTGCAGATCAATGATGAAGAAGCAGAAAATGTCTTGGTCGGTTCAACAGACGAACAAACCGACCGAACAATGGAATTGTATAAATTAAACAAAACCATTAAAAAAGAAGAAAATCTTCCCGTTGATTATTTGAATTCAACAACGGATGGTGCGATTTGGGGAGAAGGAGCCAGTTTTTTTGTCTTAGGAAAAGATAAAACGGAAAGCTCTTATGCTCAATTAAAAGATATTCAAATCAGTAGCAGATTAGATTTAGAAGAAACTCAACAATTTATTGAAGGTTTTTTAGCTAAAAATAATTTGAAAAATGATGAAATTGATGCTGTAATTTTAGGTTTCAGCGGAGATTTAAAATCTGATATTTATTACACAAAAGCAATGGATTTATTTGAAAATTCCGCATTGTTGTATTACAAGCATTTGAGCGGAGAATTCAATACGGCAAGTGGTTTTTCAACGTTTATGGCTTGTCATATTCTGAAAAATCAGGAAATTCCGGAAGTGATGATGATTAATGACTTGAAAAAAGAGGAGATTAAAAATATTCTACTTTATAATCATTTGAGTAGAAATGACCATAGTTTGGTTTTGTTGGGGAAAGCTTAGTTTATAGTATATTAAAAACAATACAATTGTCATTCTAACGAAGGACAAATCTATTATTAAAGATTACTTCGTCATTTCATTCCTCGCAATGACCTAAAAAATTCAAAAACAATTAAAGATGAAACATTATCCATTTATCCTATTTTATCTTTTCTGTAACGTTTTTATTTACGCGTTTCATGGAGGATTTTTGGTGTATTTCTTTTGTTTTCTAGGATTTACAGCGGTTTTAGCTTGGGGATCTTTTGATATTGGATTGAGTTATTTTGTCAACAGTATTATTCACAAGAGAACGAAAATCAAGGAAGTTGCTTTGACTTTTGACGATGGCCCGACTGAATTTACTCCGAAGTTTTTAGATGTATTAAAAGAAAACAATACAAAAGCAACCTTTTTCTGTATCGGAAAACAGATCGAAAAATATCCGGAAACTTTTCAGAGAATTATTGCAGAAGGTCATACGATTGGAAATCATACGCTTTCGCATTCGAATACTACAGGATTTTTATCCACTTCAAAAATGTTTGAGGAAATTGAAAAATGTGATAAAGTGATGTTGAAAGTTGGAAATATTAAAACCAATTTATACCGTCCTCCTTTTGGTGTAACCAATCCGAATATTGCTAAAGCCATCAAAAAAACTCACAAAAAATGCATTGGCTGGAATGTTCGTTCTTTGGACACAATTACAGAAGATGAGAAAAAAATTTACCGAAAAGTTACAAAAGGATTAAAAAAAGGAAGTATCATTCTTCTTCATGACACTTCGGAAAAAACGTACAATGTTTTGGTAGATTTATTAGTATTTTTGAAGGCGAAAAATTATTCAACTTTTACAATTGATAATATTTTAACCACAAAAGAGACAAAAGTTTTTTAACACATTAGAATTTTAAGTTCAAATAATTGTATTTAAAGAACACCTAAGTTTTGAAAATCTTTGATTTTCATCTTTTGCTAGCTTTTGATTTCTGATGTTTAAATTAAAATATAAATAATCTTTTGTGACTTTTGTGGTTAAATTAAAACGTTAAAAAAATGATTAAAAATATTGCTTTCGGAGCATTTTTATTAGTTTCCAGCTTCTTTTTTGCTCAAAATACGACAATGTCGGGAGCGGAAGCAAAAGCATTTGTAGCCAAAGTTTCATCGGAAACGAAGGAAATAAAATCTTTACAGGCTGATTTTACTCAAACCAAAAAGATGGATTTTTTGGATAAAAGTATTGTCACTTATGGAAGAATGTCTTTAAAAACTCCGAATATGCTGAGCTGGAAATATTTAAAACCTTATCAGTACAGCATTGTTTTTAAGGATAATAAAATTTTCATCAACGATCAGGGAAAAAAATCTTCCGTTGATGCAAAGAGCAAAACGTTTGAGAAAATCAATAAGTTAATCGTTGGAAGTTCAAACGGACAGATGTTTAATGATCCTGAATTTTCAGTGACTTATCTGAAAAACGCCAATTTCAACATTGCAAAATTTACTCCGAAATCTGCTCAATTACTGAAATATATTAAGCAAATCGAATTGAGCTTTCCAAAAGGGCAATCAACGGTTTCACAGGTAAATATGACGGAAGCTTCGGGAGATACAACGAATATTGTTTTCAAAAACACAAAAATCAATGCGCCGATTTCTGCATCAGAATTTAGTTTATAGTCTGATTTTCTTATCATTAGCTTCGTGTAAAACATATAAGCTTACAGACGTAAAATCGATTTCAAATTCTGAAAAAACAGTTGAAAATTTATATTTTTCTTCCAATGAAGACTATGTTTATAAATGTCAGATGGATATTTATAAAAATCATGTAAGCGGAATTTTAATTATTAAAAAGATCAACGGAACGACACATCGTGTCGTATTAACTTCAGATTTCGGAAATAAATTAATTGATTTTGAGATTTCCGAGAATGATTTTAAGCTTAATTATGTTTTGCCAGATTTGGATAAAAAGATCGTCATCAACTTTTTAAAGAACGATTTTCAACATCTTTTAAGACAAAAATATCCTGTTAATGAAAGCTTTGAAAATGGGAATTCTAATATTTATCTCTCAAAAATTGATAAAAAATCCTACTATTTATTCTTCAACAAAGAAAATAATTTACTGAAACAGATTGTTTATACGAAAAATAATAAGGAAAAAATCGATTTTACTTTTGATGCAAAAAAACATATCTTCGCGGATAGTTTGAATCTTCAACACAAAGACTTCAAAATAAATATAAAACTATTTCAAATAACCGAAAATGAATAAATTACACATGAAAAAAATCATTTCTTTACTCACGATCATTATTTCAGGATTGTCTTTTGCACAGGTGACTTTTAATCCGGGAATCAGAGCGGGAGCTAATTTTTCACACTTTACCAATAACAGCAGTCAAAGTTATTACTATTGGGATTATGATTATTATCCTTCCGGAACAAATCCTACTATGGATTTCAAAACAAAAACTGACTTTTATATAGGCTTATTCGGAAATATTCGTTTTGCTAAATTTTATGCTTTGCAGCCGGAAATTAATTATTCAAGACAGGGAACTAAACTTGATACCAATATCAATAACTGGAACGGGCAAACTCTTACAGCGACTTATGTGGGTGTTCAGTTGGTAAATAAATTTTATTTCAACAAATTCAATGTTCATTTCGGACCAACTTTGGATTTTTTGGTAGAACAGAAAAACTTCGATGCTGAAAATGAGGTCGATTTGGGAATAACAGCAGGTTTAGGATTTGATATTACTAAAAACTTTGGGGTTGAAGCCAGAGTAAAAAAAGGATTTGTTCCAGTTTACTATTTTAACGGAGATCACTCAAATGTAACTTTCCAGGCGGGAGTTTATTATACATTTAACATGAAAAAATAATTTTATGCAGACCATTCTTACAGACTTTTACACATTAGAATCATACGAAAAAACAGAAAACGGAAGTTATATTGCCAATATTTCTTTGAACAAAGATCACGAAATATTTAAGGGTCATTTTCCTGGAAATCCTGTAACACCAGGAGTTTGTATGATGCAGATCGTAAAGGAACTGACGGAAGAATTTACTGGGTCAAAATTATTCTTAAAAACGGCTTCCAATGTAAAATTTATGGCGATCATCAATCCTTTTGAAACGCCTGATTTGAAATTACAATTAGATATCACTCAGACAGAAGAAGATATTAAAGTAAAGAATACCACTTCTTTTGGCGAGACTATTGCATTAAAAATGTCAGTAAACTATCAAAAATTGACTTCATGAAACTTATCTTCTCATTCATAACAGCTTTTATTTTATTTTTTCAATCTGATCTGGAATCATTGAGAAACAGCTATGCAAAGGCAAACTCTTCCAATGAAAATACCGAAGCTTTCATTAATATCGCTGAAAAACAATCTGGTTCTGATGCTGTAACGACTGGTTACAAAGCTGCAGCAAAGATCATGGAAGCTAAAATTGCAAAATCAAACAGAAAGGCATTGGTAAAAGCCGGTGCAACAGATCTTGAAGCAATTATTAAAAGTAATCCGAACAATGCCGAGCTAAGAGTGATAAGAATGAGCGTTCAGGAAAATATTCCTAAAATTGTAGGATATAGAGGAAGTTTAAAAGATGACAAAGCATTTTTATTAAATAATTACACAAAGCAAAATACTGCATTGAAAAATTATATTAAAAGATTTGCAGCACAGTCTAAAACCATGACCGACGCAGAAAGAGCAACATTAAAATAAAACAATGACCCTTCCTGAAGTACAAAATGCAATTTCTGAAAAGAAAATATGCGTTTTAATACCTACTTACAACAATGAAAAGACACTGAAAAGAGTGATCGACGGTGTTTTGGATTATACGCAAAACATTATTGTTGTTAATGACGGATCTACCGATTCCACACCGAAAATTTTAAATGAATATCCTCAAATCAGTGTCATTAATTTACCTGAGAATAAAGGAAAAGGAAACGGACTTAAACTCGGCTTCAGAAAGGCAAAAGAATTAGCCTACAACTATGCAATTACGATAGATTCAGATGGTCAACATTATCCCGATGACATTCCTGTGTTTGTTGAAGCTCTGCTTGAAGAAAACGAAGATATTTTATTAATCGGAAACCGGAATATGTCGCAGGACGGCATCCCAAAGAAAAGCAGTTTTGGAAATCGTTTTTCTAATTTTTGGTTTTGGTTTGAAACCGGAATTAAATTGGAAGACACACAATCAGGTTATCGGTTATATCCTTTACATAAAATTCCAAAGAAATATTTTACTCCAAAATTCGAGTTTGAGATTGAAATTATTGTAAGAACAGCATGGAGACACGTTTCTGTAAAAAATGTTCCTATAAAAGTTTTGTATGATCCTGCGGAAAGGGTTTCACATTTTAGACCTTTCAAAGATTTTACAAGAATCAGTATTCTGAATACGATTTTGGTGACGATCACTTTACTTTACATTATTCCGAGAAATTTCATAAATAATTTCAAAAAAAAAAGCTTTAAGAGGTTTATAAAAGAAGATGTGTTGGAAAGCGACGGAAGCAACCGTACAAAGGCATTTTCGATTGCTTTGGGCGTTTTTATCGGGTTTTCTCCTTTTTGGGGATTTCACACGCTTCTTACGATTTCATTAGCTGTTTTATTTAAGTTAAATAAGGTTTTAGCATTTGTGGCTTCCAACGTAAGTTTGCCTCCTTTTATTCCTTTTATTATTGCTGCGGCGTTGTTCTTGGGATCTCCGTTTGTACATGGAGAGAGTAATATTCTAAGTCAGGAATGGAATTTTGAATTGATAAAAAACAACCTTCTCCAATATATTATTGGAAGTTTTATTTTAGCAACTACGATGTCTGCGATTTCAGGAATTGCTACTTTTTTATTTTTGAATAAAGTAAGTCCCGAAAATAATTGATTTTTTTAGGAGCTATTTCCCGCTATCCACTCATACTCCTCACTCCAACTGCTTTTGCCTTGCTCTTGTTGCGGGGTAACCGTTTCTATCGGGCTAGATTGCAGTCATTTCTCTCCATTTTTCAAGAAACCATAACTTTAGCCCTTCCGTAGGAAGCCAAACCCATTTTAAGAGATCGAATTGCAAAAATTCGTGTTTAGATTCCTACGGAATGACAAACTAGGTGTTTACTTTAAAATAAATTGCGTCAAATCCTTTAAAAACTCCTCATCCACATTTCCTTTGATTTCATAATCCTTTGGAGAAGGTGTTCCGGAACCTTTGATAAATAAATGACTTAAACTCGGATAAAATTTAAATTCCGTCGATTTATTATTTTTCAACTGATTTTTCCAAAGTTCAAAATCTTTTTCCGTAACCTGATAATCTCTTCCGCCCTGTGCAAAGAACATCGGAGCTTTGATGGATTTTATAGCTTCAAGAGGTTTATAATCAACCAAATACTTCCAATACGCTGCAGATTGCTCCAAAGGTAGTTCGGATTTTGGAGTATTAAGATTAAATTTATTAGAATTCAAAAAATCCACCTGTTTTTTAATATTCTGAACATCTTGATCCGAAACTTTTGAAGGATCAATTTTATGAAGATATTCAAATTGTTCAACCAATAAATTCTGTAAAGGTCTTGCATTTCCAGCCATGAAAATATATTTTGAAGCATTTGCCTTTTCAGCAATTTTCGGCATCAGATAAGCACCTTGACTGTGTCCCAAAACAATAATCTGATATCCTTTAAAATTTTCGTTATTTTTAAAATAATTCGAAATATTTACCGCATCGTTGATTGTCTCTTGCTCAACCGTAGACTGATCATTAAATGTCTCAGGATTGGAATACGTTCTTTTGTCATATCTGTACGAAGAAATTCCGTTTTTTAAAAGATATTCTGCAATGTCTTTGAAGGGTTTGTTCTCTCCTATCGTTTCATCTCGATCTTGTGGTCCTGAACCATGAACTAGAATAACCAGTTTTTTCTTGTTGTTTTGCTCAGGCTGCAGAAGAATTCCGTTTAAATCAATACCCTCACTTTTTATTTTTAAAACAGTTTTATCATCAGTTTTATCAAAAAATTTATGAGGAACGAAGTAAAAACCAACGATCTTATTACTTTCATTAAAAGTGATCTGAATGTCTAATTTTGTTTTAGAAAAGTCGGAATAGAAATAATATGTGTCTTTTTCGTTATTAACTTCAAGAATGTTTTTAAGCTCTCCCAATTGTCCTTCAAGCTGCTCTTCTAAAGATTTTAAATCTTCAGGAGAAACCTGTCCGCCCATTGATGGATCAAAAAAAGCATGAGCTTTTTCCATGTTCTTATCCGTAAATAATGTTTTGATGAATTGAGAACCAATCTCATTTCTATTTTGGGCAAATGACAATAATGATACAAAAATCAAAATTAGATGTAAAAATTTCTTCATATTATTTCTTTAGTTTCTTATTTGTTTTCTTTAAATATTTTTCAACATTTTCTTTATCTGGAACCGTTGTAATTTCTTTAGATAAAGCTTTTTCGAATTCTATTTTTGCCTTAGCATATTCTTTTTTATTAAAATAATATTTTCCCGACTGATAATAAACCAGCCAAAATTCAGGATTTAAGTCTTTATAATGATTGATAAATTCTTCAGAAAGAGTTTTTTCTTTATCATCAATTGCACCCTCTATTTGAGAACTTAATTTTTTATATTCTTCGTAATTTTTAAAATCCTGAGAATCCACAAAAGAATCTTTTGCAATATTCAATTCAGATTTTGCAAATTTTCCGCTTTTTAATCTTTTATCCGAGAAAATTTCGTTCAAATCATAACAGACAAATTCACCCAACTGATAAGGATTTGCGGAAACCCAAACCAGTTTTTTCTGAGGCGAAAAAATCACCGCATGATGCGCCAACAACTGATTAATTGCCTTTTCATTTCCATATCCTATTTTCTCTCCTTTTAAACCGGATTTATCTCGTAAAATCGAAGCCATTTTTTCGGGATTCAACTTTTTCTTTTCTTCTAAAAGCTCCTGTAATTTTTCGTAACGATACTCAGAATGACTTTCCAGAATATGTTTTTGATTTCGCTTATCATCTTTGTAAGCATCGGATTGAAAATGATTAGTACAAAAAAAACGGCTTGAATTTTCAACTTTATAAACTCCGAAATTGTCAGGAGAAACTTCGATAATCACTGCATTTTTATCATTTGCACTTCCAACAAGAATAGATTCGGAAACGAAAACTTTTCGCTTTTTTGCAATCGCAATCGCTTCATTAATATTTTTGGCATATTGAAGAATTTCCCTTGTCACCAAAGAAATCGGTGTTTTTGCAGTCAACGGAATCTTAGATTTCCCTGCATTAATTGTTACCGTAATTCCTTCTTTATTCATCCCGGAAACAACGCCAATCATTCCCGGCCAACTCACAGACAGATAAGAAATTCCGTTTTCCGGTTCTACAAATTCTACTAATTTATTTTTAGCAAAATCATCACCGACATAGAAATCAAAATTTCTTCCGATCAGCAAATCTCCGTCGTCCGTATTTTCATTCCAAACCGCGAGAGAAGTACAGCCAACCACCATCAAATCCTGCATCGCATGACCAATATCGTGCGCTCCGTGCAAATACATACTTCTTAGAAATTTTGGAGCAATAAAATCATATTTATCCGATGAATACTGAGATAATCCGTACAATTCCGCCTGATAATCTTCACGAACATTCAGGTACATTTTTCGGTTGTACCATTTCAGAAAACCTCTCAGTAAATTTTGCTTAAACTTTGATGGAACAAAGCCTTCCACTTTTGAAAAGAAAATTTCTTCCTGTTTCTGCATCAAATTTTGGGTTAAAGCTCCATTGTTATAGCCCAACTGCAAAGGATTTCCTTTAATATACAATTCCCAAAGCTGCTGCTTATTTTTGGTTAAATAATTTTGATTAAAACTAAAAGTTGAGTCGTTTATTTTATTGACTTTTGGAATTTCCAGTGAATATTGTTTTACATCAGGAACGTGTTTTATAGATTTTCTTACGCCGCATGATGTGAGATTGAGAATTAAAATAATAGCCAGATATTTTCTAATGCCATCTCGACGCAAGGAGAAATCTATTCTACCTATTTTAGATTCTTCACTCCACTTCGTTGCGTTCTGAATGACAAACTGCCAGTTAATTTTCTTCACTTTTATTTTTATTAATCATTTGTGTTAATCTTTCATCGATCAGTTCTTTTCCTAAAATTTCAGCGCAGGTATTGAAAGCTCCGATCGTACAGCCCAAAATTCCGTGCATATTGACAGACTGCCCTGTCAAAAAGAGATTATTGATCTTCGTTCGTGGAGAAACCATCGTTTTTAAAGGGTTTTCTGAACTTTTGATGTATCCGTACATATTTCCGTCGAAACTCCCAATGTAGTCACGATACGAAAGCGGAGACGAAGTGTAAATATTTTTAATTGAATCTCTTAAATTGGGAAATTTATTTTCCAAAGCATCAATCATTTTTTCTGCTTTTTCCATCTTGAATTTTTCATACAATTCTCCTCGTTCATGTTCGTCTGCAACCGTATTAAAAGTCTTTTCCCATTGTTTAACTTCATCAAAACTCATATAGGAAATTGCTGTTAAGCTTTCTGCAAATTCAGGATGATGTTTTGATTTTGTGGAAGAAAGCATGTACGTTTCCGGCCAGGCTTTTTCCTGATATTGGTAAGCATTCCAAACCATTTCTTCGTTCGAATAATGGTATACATTATAATTAAAATTCGGAATAGAATTCGGTTTCAACACAAAATAAACACTGAAACATGAAGGAACAGGTTCCCAACTCAAGACTCTATTTAAAAAGGATTTTTTTAATCGATCTTCCCCGATCAAATTAATCATTGAACGAATTTCTATATTTGAGATAATTTGTTTCGCGTGATATTCTTTTCCTGATGTCGTTTTTACACCATTTAAAACACCATTTTCATTAAAAGTCATTTGAGAAACCTCAGAATGTTTGTGAACTTCCGCTCCGTTTTCTCTCAATTTTTTAATTAATAATTTTGAGATCTGGCTTCCTCCTTTCACACATTTATAAGCACTTTGAATGTAAGAATTCACCGTCAAAGCATGAACGTAAAACGGAATATTTTCCGAATCTCCACCATATAAAAAATTTGAACCTAATAAAACAGATTGTAGTTTTTTATTCTGGGTAATTGATTCGATGAATCTTTTGGTATTTAAGTGGAGAATTTCTTCGTTATAGTTGTCTTTTCCAACCACATTATATCTAGGAAATTGGTTGCAAACTCTCTGAATTTCTTCACAATAATCATCTAAATTCTCTTTTTCTTCAGGAAAATATTTAGATAACTGTTCAACAAAATTTTCATAGCCTTGAGCATGAGGATATTCGATTTCATCGTATCCGAAAGTGATTTTATCGTATCCGTTTTCATCCATTTTCTCAAGCTGAAGCTCATCCATAATTCCCAAATAGGAAAAAAACTGATGAAGATTCTGCCCTTCTGAAAGTCCTCCGAGATAATGAACTCCGGTATCGAAAATAAGTTTGTCGCGGGAAAATGTCTGTAAATTTCCACCGTATTGATTATTTTTCTCCAAGACACAGACTTTCAAGCCTTCTTTCGCCAAAATTAAAGCCGAAACAAGACCTCCCAATCCGCTGCCGATTACAAGTATGTCATATTCTTTTTTCAAAGGAGAAAATGGTTTTCTTTAAAGGTAAGAAATTTAGATCTTAAAAGCTATTTTGTCCTGTTGAAAGTATTACAACAACATTTGCGGATATCAATTCGGTACAAATTAAGACTTAATAATAAATTCTAAATTAATCTTAATGGTTTGAGTTTAAATATTAGTTTTTTCGGGAGTAAAAGTAGGAAATTTAATCAATATCATCCCAAAAATCGAAGTAATTGAACCATTGAAGAGGATATTTTTTGATCATTGACTCCAAATTTTGAGTATAAGAATTCAAAAGTCCCTGTGCATCGCGTTTTTTTATTTGTTGTGCAACTCTTGCATACAAATGATAATGAAGGTTTTTCTCCTTCATTACGTACACATAAACGACCGGAACTCCCAATCTTGAAGCAATCAGGAAAGGTCCGGCAGGAAATTTTGCAGATTTTCCGAGTAAATCGCCTTCCAAAAATTTAGAACCTTCAAAATAACGGTCGCCTGTAAAACAGATCAATTCGTTTTTTGACAACGCTTCATTGATGTCGAAAATATGCGACATATCATCTTTAACATAGATAAATTTGATGCTGCTTGCTTTTACAGAAACGCTTTCCAGATATTCCTTAATCACTGTAACTTCCTGATCTGTTGTAACTAAATTAATCTGACAATCAAAATCGATATCAGCAAAAAAATGTTCAGCAATTTCAAAATTTCCAATGTGAGCGCTGATTAAAACACCACCTTTTTTTTCTGCTAAAAGATTTTTAAGGTTTTCAACACCGTCGAATTCGTAGGTATATTTTTCTCGTAATCCGGCAGAAATTGCAGTTTTATCAATCAAAACTGTTCCGAATGTGAAATAGCTTTTAAACAAAGAAATTTTTGTTTTCCAATAACCGTAATTCAGTCTTTTCTGGAAATAATATCTGTAATATTTGTTGCTGTTTTTTTCGAACAAAAAGTAGTACAACGCAACAAAATAAAGCACGAAATATGAACTTCGGATTCCGATATTTCTAATACACCAGACGAAAATTCTGTAGCCCAGAATCGTCCCTTTAGATTTACCTTTCCACTTATTCATAGTATTAATTTAGCAATGTATCAGTCTAACAATGTAACAATACTTAAACATTGGTAAACTGATACATTGTTAAATTGTTTAGAGTAAATTTTTAATCGATAATTATGCGTTTTTCTCAGCGATTTTGTTTTGAATAGTCGAATAGAAGTCATCGAACGTGACCATTTTCTTGAAGTCTGCCTCACCCAATTTCACACCAAAATTAGATTCGATCACCACAACCATATCAATATAATCTAAGCTGTCTAAGCCTAAAGTTGTTTTTAAGTTTGCTTCATTGCTGATTTCATCGCCGTCTACCTCGAACTCATTTACTAAAAAGTCGTTGACAATCGCAATAATTTTCTCCCTTTCCATGTTTTTAATTAAATTTTTTAACGATTAATGCGGAATTGGTTCCCCCAAATCCGAAAGAATTCGACAAAAATACGTCAATTTTTTGACTTTTTGTTTCAGCAATCAAATTTATCCTTTTCGCCTCATCATCAGGATTTTCCAGATTAATATTCGGAGCAACGAAATCATTTTGCATCATCAAAATCGAGTAAATAACTTCACTTGCACCTGCCATCCAACATTCGTGACCGGTCATGGATTTTGTAGAACTTACCGGAACTTCACTTCCGAAAATTTCATAAATCGCTTTAGCTTCATTCGTATCACCAATTGGCGTGGAAGTCGCATGAGCATTAATATAATCAATATCTTTTACCTGTAAACCCGATTGTTGCAAAGCCCTATTCATTGCTAAAGCAGGTCCGTCAACATTTGGTGTAGAAATATGTCCACCATTTGAAGAAAAACCGTAACCAACGATTTCGGCTAAAATATTTGCTCCTCTTTTTTGAGCAGATTCTAAGCTTTCAACAATCAAAGACGCCGCTCCACCACTGGGAATTAAACCATCTCTGTCTTTATCAAAAGGTCTTGATGCTTTTGTCGGTTCATCTTCTCTCACAGAAAAAACACCCAATCCATCGAAACTCGCCATCGAATATTTGTTGGTTTCCTGCGCTCCTCCGCAAACAATCATGTCCTGAAAACCGTTTTTAATCATCATATAAGCCAGTCCCAAAGAATGAGAACCGCTTGCACAAGCTGCACTGATGGTCAAATTGATTCCTCTTAATTTAAAAATTGTGGAAAGGTTCATGGTAACCGTAGAGTTCATCGATTTGAAAATAGCTCCTGAACCCATTAAAGTCGTATCTTTTTTCTCTCTTGCAATGTCGATAGATTCTACAACCGCCTGAGAAACACTGTCGTTTCCGTATAAAATTCCGACTTCGTTATTATCTAAGAAGTCCTGATCGATATTTGCCTGTTTTAAAGCATCCAAAGTTGCGATATAAGCATATTCGCTTTCTTCGCCCATGCTTACGCGCTGTCTTCGGTTCAAAAGATTCTTCAAATCAGGTTTTGGAACAACGCCCGTTAATCCTGATCTGAAACCAAATTCTTTTCTTTCGTCCACCAAAACAATTCCGGATTTTCCCTGAAATAAAGATTCTTTCACCTCTTCCAAAGAAGTTCCGATGCAGGAATAAATTCCCATTCCGGTAATTACAACCCTATTTTCCATGTTTTTCAAATTTAACAATGTATCAATCTAACAATGTAACAATAATTGGTATATTGGTAAATTGTTAGACTATTACATTAATTAAGAATAAATTCCTCCGTTAATGTTAATGATTTCACCTGTAATGTATGATGACTTTTTAGAAGCTAAAAACGCAACCAAATCTGCCACTTCTTCCGCTTCACCAAATCGGTTGGCTGGAATCATCGCTTTTAATTCATCTTCGTTGAATTCCTGCGTCATGTCTGTTCTAATGAATCCCGGTGCAACTGCATTTACAGTGATATTTCTTTTTGCAACTTCCTGAGCCAAAGCTTTTGTAGCCCCAACCAAAGCGCCTTTTGCCGCAGAATAATTTGTCTGACCCGCTGTTCCCTTCACTCCAGAAACGGAAACCATATTGATAATTCTACCATATTTATTACGCAACAATTTCTGAATAAAGAAATTTGTTACATTGAAAAAACCATTTAAACTCGTGTTAATCACAGCGTTCCAATCTTCACTTGGCATCCACATAAACAATCCGTCTCTTGTGATTCCGGCATTATTTACAATAACTTCAACGATTGCTTTTGGGTTATTTTCCTGCCATTCTGTTAAAATTTTCTGAGTTTCTTCAGCATTTCCAACATCGAATTTTAAGATTTCTCCGGTAGAGCCCAATTCTTCAACTTTAGCTAAAGTTTCCTTTGCTGCAGCTTCGTTTGAAGTATAATTAATTAAAATATGATAGCTTTTTTCTTCTGCCAGTTTTATACAGATCGCTCTTCCAATTCCTCTAGAGCCGCCTGTTACGATTGCACATTTCATGTGTTATTTATGTTAGTTTTTTTAAGTGTAATTTTTTCTTTCCTTGTTTTAATGACAACTAATTTTAGTTAAAAATTACATTGTCTTTAAATATTGCTTTACTTCCTCCAAATACGGATACATTACCATATCATTTGAGAACGCAGGAATGATCTTTCTTATTTCATCGTACAACTCTTTTGTTGATGTTGAAACTTTATCTTTAAACTCAAGATATTCGATTGCCTGAACAATTGTGATGGCTTCAATCGCCAAAACTTCGAAAGCATTTTCGATCACTTTTCTGCAAATTACCGCCGCATTTGTTCCCATGCTTACAATATCCTGATTATCATTATTATTCGGAATACTGTGAACATACATCGGATTCGACAACATCTGGCTTTCCGCCGTTGTGGAAGTTGCCGTAAACTGAACACCCTGCATCCCGAAATTGAAACCTAATTTACCTAAATTTACAAAAGGAGGCAAAATTTCGTTGATTTTAGCATTTAAAAGATAATTTAATTGTCTTTCTGCCAACATCGTCAGTTTCGTAACAACGATTTTCAGCTTGTCCATTTCCAAAGAAATATAATCTCCGTGGAAATTTCCGCCGTGGTAAACATGTTGCCCTTCAACATCAATAATCGGATTATCATTTGCTGAATTGATCTCGTTTTCCAAAACCTTTTCAGTGTATTCCAAAGTATCTAAAACAGGTCCTAAAATCTGCGGAACACATCTCAAAGAATAATATTCCTGAACTTTTTCTTTGAAGACTTTTTCCTGTTCTTCAAAGTGAGTATATAAATGATCAGCTCTTTTTCTGATCAATTGACTGTCTGATAAATGCTCACGCATTCTTGCTGCAATTTTTTGCTGACCTGCGTGTAATTTTGTTCCATTTAAAGCTTCTGATAAATGATCGTCGTAAGCCTGAACAATTTCGTTAATCGCACAAGATAATTTAATGGAAATATTAGTTAACTGATTCGCTTTGTGAGCGTTCACAATACCAATTCCTGACATCACGGAAGTTCCGTTCATTAAAGCCAGACCTTCACGAATTTCAACCTGAATTGGCTGTAAATTTTCAATTTCGAAAACTTCTTTTGTAGATTTTCTTTCGCCTTTATAGAAAACTTCGCCTTCTCCGATTAAAACCAAAGCCAAATGAGCCAATTGAACCAAATCTCCACTCGCTCCAACACCACCATGTTCGAAAATCAATGGCGTAATATCTCTGTTGATTAATTCTTTAAGTAAATTAATGACAGAATTGTGAACTCCTGAATTTCCAAGAGACAAAGTATTCAATCTTGCCAACATACAAGCTTTAACCTCATCTGCAGGAAGAGGATTTCCAATACCTGAAGAGTGACTTCTAATAAGATTATATTGAAGCTGATGTGTGTCTTCATCACTGATTTTGAACTGCGCCATCGGGCCAAAACCGGTATTCACACCATAGATTACTTTATTTTTCGAAAAATCCTTTAAAAACTGAAAACTTTCATCCACTCTGGCTAAAAGTGTATCATCCAGTTCTATTTTTTCATTCTCAATGATGATTTTTTTAAAGTCGTTCAGTTCTAAAAAGTTATTTATTTTCATTAATTAAAAGTAATAGTAGATAATATTGTAATTATTAATTAATTGTCATTAATTTTGCGGCAAAGATAGAAGTTATTATATAAAATAAAAAATCAAAGATGAGCAAAGAATTTGTTGACGTGCTCGTAATCGGAGCTGGACCTTCCGGATGCGTATCTTCTTCATACTTAAAGAACAACAATATCAACGTAAAAGTTGTCGAAAAAACAAAATTTCCAAGATTGGTTGTGGGCGAAAGCCTTATTCCTAGAGTGATGGATCATTTCGACGAAGCGGGATTGTTTCCGGCTTTAGATAAAATGGGCTTTGAAAAGAAACTGGGCGCGCGTTTTTTACGAGGCGATGAGGTCTGCATTTTTGATTTCAGCGATAAATTCGGGGAAGGCTGGGACTGGACTTGGCAGGTTCCGAGAGCTGATTTTGATAATACTTTGGCTCAGGAAGTGATTAATAAAGGTATCGACCTGGAATTTGAAACGGAAGTGATCGGAATTGAGTTCAACGGAACAGATTCTATCACAACGGTAAAAAATAAAGACGGCGAAACGAAGGAAATTCATGCAAAATTTGTGATCGATTCCAGCGGTTACGGAAGAGTTTTACCGAGACTTTTAGATTTGGAAAAACCTTCAAAATTATCTCCGCATTCTGCCATTTTTGCTCACGTAGAAGACATCAACAGAGAAGAAGGAACGGAAGGAACATTGATTTCTTTTGATATTATTGAAACTGAAGTCTGGCTTTGGGTAATTCCTTTTTCGAATGGAAATACGAGTGTAGGAATTGTTGGTCCAACTGAATATATTGATAAACTTTCTGAAAACGGAGATCCTGCGGAAGCATTGAGAAAGGCGATTTCTCTTTCGGATTATTATGTAAAGCGTTTCGGAGATGTAGATTTTCTTTTTGAACCGAGACATTTGAAAGATTATTCTTGTTCAGTAAAAAAATTATACGGAGACGGATTTGCGCTGACAGGAAATGCTTCGGAATTCCTTGATCCTGTTTTTTCGTCAGGAATGGCTTTTGCAACAGAAGGTGGAATGACTGCAGCGAAATTGGCTTTAAGACAATTAAATGGCGAAACAATCGACTGGCAAACAGAATTCGCTGATTATATTCTTTATGGTGTTGATGTTTTTACAACATACGTAAAAGAATGGTACACCGGAAATCTACAGGAATTATTTTTCCATCAACCTGAAAATCCTGATGTAAAAAGAAAAATCTGTGCGGTTTTGGCGGGATATGTCTGGAATAAAGAAAATCCTTTCGTGAAAAAGCATGATACAGTAATTAAAAATCTTGCGAACCTCATCAAAATGGAGAAACAGCAAGAGCAACAATAAAAAACGGTCTGAGATTTTCAGACCGTTTTTGTTTTTATTTTATACAAATATTATTTTACCACTTTTTCAATTTTCTGAGCAAGTGTTTTTCCTGTTTTAGCAAAACCCTCTCCTACTCTGGTTTCATTATTAAAATTACTTCCCCACTGATCTCCGGGAGCTTCCAGACTTTCAATATCACACAATACTTTTTTAGAACCTGATTCTACAAAAGTAAGCTGAGTATTCACTTTTGCAGGCTGCTTCATAATTCCGGCGTCCCAACCCGGGTAAACCCATTTAACTTTAACAATCAAAGTATATGGACTTTTAGCATTTTCCTGTAATTTGGTGTTAATTTCTTCTTTTGAAAGAACTTTATTAAATATCGTAATGAATTTAGGATTCCAAAGTTCTTCTTTACTTCGCTCCCACTGTTTTTTCCAGATATCACCGCTTCCTTCTGTTTTTTTATTCAGTTCTTCCATTCTTTTGGGAATATATTGCGCTTCCGTATAGTTTTCTTTCAGCAATTTCATATCTGAATAATCAAACACAACGTTTACGATTTCGGTTCCTTTTAAGAATTTGAGATCCCCGCTTTGAATCTTAAACTTCTGAGCCATTGCAACCGCTGATACAGCAAAAAGCATCAACAAAAATAATTTTTTCATGTTTTATAATTTTATTTTAAATGTTTAAAAGATTTTTATTTTTTAGTATAATGATCTACTTTTTGAGCAAGCATTTTTGAAGTTTTCGCATAACACTCCGCAATCCTGTCGTTATTATTTGGAATTCCGATGACGTTGTCACCCGTTGCTTTGATTCCTTCAACAACCATTAAAATATTGTTAGGATTATCGGTTTCTACAAAAGTCATTCGAGTATTTAATTGCGCAGGATCATTCATTATTCCGCCAAACCATCCTTGATAAATCCAGGTTGGCTCAACAATTAATGTATATTTTGTTTTTTCGAAATTGATAGATGCTTCAATTTTGGTATTTTTGTTCCATGAAGCTAGGAATTTATCCTGAAAAGTTTTAGATTTCGAATATTCCCAATCATTTTTCCATTTTTCTGCTTCCTCTTTTCCACCTGTTTTTTCAATATCTGCCATTCTTTCAGCGATATATTGCTCTTCGGTAATTTTCTTTTTAGCAAAAGTCACTCCCTCAAATTTGAAAACAACTTTAATGAATTTTTGATCTTTCAAAAAATTATAATCTCCGGAAACAACCCTCACTCTTTGCGCCATCAAGCATGATGAAAGAGCTATTAAAAATAGAAATAATGTTTTTTTCATGTTTTTTTATTAGTTTTTTACCTTAAATCTGTAAATGTAATCGGCTTTCTGCTGTTGGGATTAAATACAACTTTAGACAAAATATCAAATTCAATCAATTCAATTTTCGGACTTACCCTCAATTTTGCACGAAAATGATCTCTCACTTCGTTTACAAAGTTTTCGGAGTCGCTGTTTGTGCTTATTTTAATGATAATTTCATCCAAACCAATTTCATTCGACTGAATAACGATCTGATAGCATAAAATATTATTGAAATCATTTAAAATATCATTCATCGCCGGTGGATACAAGGTTGTTCCCTTGTATTTAATCATCTGCTGTTTTCGTCCGATCACAGGACCTAACCTCATCGTATTTCGTCCACATTCACAAGGTTCGTAATGTGCTTTTACAATATCTCCGGTTTTGAATCTCAATAAAGGAAGAGCTTCTACTCCTAAAGTTGTGATCGTTAATTCTCCACTTTCACCTTCTTTAACCACATTTCCATCATCATTGAGAATTTCTGTGATGATTAATTCAGGATGCTGATGCCCTCCGATTTGATGCTCACATTCTGTAAATGCCGTGCTCATTTCTGTGGAAGCGTAGGTTGAAAATAATTTAATATCCCACTTTTCTTTAATCTTTTGAGATAAAATATTATCTGTAAAATCCTGATTTTTGATGCTTTCTCCGATACAAACCGCTCCATAAACACTGGAATTTTTATAATCTATTCCATGTTTTTCTGCATAATCGATCATTTTTAACAAAAACGATGGAACGGTAATCAAATATTTTGGTTTGTATCTGAAAATTGAGTCCCATTGAAGTTCAGGAATTCCGGGCCCCATTCTGACAACGCTTGCTCCCATTTTTCTTAAACCTAAAAAATAGGCAAGTCCAGCCATGAATCTTTTATCAATCGTTGTGATCATCTGTACAACATCGCCTTTTTGGATTCCAGCACACACAAAAGAAATCGCTTCGTTATAAGCAAGTCTTTCTAAATCGTTGTCTGATAACCCGAAAGTTACGGGATCACCCAACGTTCCTGAAGTTGTACTGTAATCCACAATTTTATCGAGAGTAATACAGAAAAAGTCATCATTATTCTGCTGAATATCATTTTTTGCCGTTGTCGGGATTTTCGGTAAATCTTCTAGCGTCTGAATATCAGCAATATTGATATTATTTTCTTTGAATAATCTTTGATAAAAAGGTGAATTGTTTTCAAGATAAGTCAGAAGCTCCTGAAGTTTTTGCTCCTGAAACTTTTTTATTTCCTGAATATCTGATTTTTCGATTGATGGATAGAATTCCAATGGTTTTTATTTTTAAAGGACAAATTTATTTAATTAAAATTAAAAGATCGGATTATTAAATTTTTCTCCCACAGATTTACACAAATTTTCACAGATGATTGTGTTATAATTTGTGTTTATTCGTGAAAACATTTGTGTCATTTGTGTTTAATAAAATTATCTTGAAAAACTAAAAGTCTGCGTATTTGCATTTCCAGCCGTATTGATGGTTGTCACTTTCAATGTATAAGAACCAGAACCTTTCGGGCATTTTTCGTCAAAAATGTAAACAAAATCATCTTTGACACGAGAAAAAAGAAGCCATTTTCCATCTAGCTCTGCACGGAAAGATTCAATATCACCTATTTTTGTTGTTCCTTTTAATCGTAAAGAAGCAACTGTGACAATTGCCCCTTCTTTCCAACTTGGAGAAACTGAAGGTAAAGAATTATCTACTAACAATCTTGCCGTTCCTAATCTATTGAATTGTCCTTCCGCCCAATCACCATCCCATTTTGCTTTGATGATATTTTTATCGCTTCCGTAATTGAGTTCTATGACTGTATTATCTTTTTCTTCGTTCGATAATTTTCTATTTGTTTTAATCTTTAAACTATAATAATCATGAATCGGAATGCATGGACTATTTAAAACAATTGAATTTGAAACCGCTTCTGCATCAGGTTTTTCATACATAATGAAATTTACAGCATCATAAACTGCATTTTTGCTTAAATTGATTTCTGCATTTTCTGTTTTAATTGTTTTTGATTCGTTTGGAGAAACTGTTTTATTGTTTGATGAAATTTTTTCCGATGAATTATTAAGCTGAACTTTTGTGGTCAATCGGCTTGTATTTCCGTTGACATCTTTTAAAATAATTTCAATATTGTGAATTTCATTATCCGGAAGATTGATCATTCCATCCGAGCCGGAACTGTAATTTTGAAGTTTCATTCCCGGCAAATTTGATAAATGCTGAATGCTCATTTTATCTTTGACGAACTTTGTATAATCAACACAACCATTGATATATCGAGTGTCATTGTAATGTATTTTGTCGATTTTAAAACTGTAAACTGATTTTCCATCCATCAATAATTCTGCATCATAAATTCCAAGATTAAAACCTTGATTGGCTTTATCTACAGCTTTTACCGCAAAGCTTATTTGAGGAGAATTTACCTGAATAACTTTTGAGGTATAAGCATTCCCAACTTTTTTGACAGCAATTCCATTCGCTCCCGGCTCATAAGTACTGAAACGTCGGTCGTACCAATACAAGCCACTAATAATTGGAGCAATATTATCCGGAATATTAAAACCGAAAAGCAAAGGATTGATACATTCTTCTGTCTTTGTATCCCTGATTTCAAAATGCAAATGCGGACCTGCCGAACCTCCTGTATTTCCGCTCAAAGCAATCAACTGTCCTTTCGTCACAGGAAATTGTTTTGGTGAAAAAGAAATATCCTGTTCCCACTTTTCGTCTTTGTATTGTTTTTCTTTTACGAATTCATCAAGTTTATCAAAATATTTATTCAAATGTGCATAAACTGTCGTGTAACCATTTGGATGAGTAACATAAACTGCATTTCCAAAACCGTATCGTTCTATTTTTATTCGACTAACATATCCATCCGCAGCAGCAACGACAGGTAAATTTTCCTGACTGTTGGTTCGGATATCCAAACCCATGTGGAAATGATTGGAACGAACCGCTCCGAAATTGGCAGCCAGATTAATGGGAATATTTAAAGGGTTGCGAAAATAGCCTTGCGGATAATTATTTTGGGCAAAAATTGCAATATAGTTGACAAAACAAAAAAGAATTATCAATCGGGAAAAGGCTTTCATACAAATGGTTTTAAGTGTTATTTTAAAATTACGAAAATTTTGTTTTATTTACCACAGATTTTCACAGATGATTACGTTAAAAAATCTGCGTAATCTGTTCAAATCTGCTAGAGATTATTTTAAGTTTTGGTTAAAACCAAATTCAAAGTCATCAATTTGAAAGCGGACTAAAGTCCACTCCTATTGATAAATATTCTTATAAAATTAATTGTATCCATGTTTAAAATATGCGCAATCATCTGTGAAAATTTGTGCAAATCTGTGGAAAGAAAATGATTCAAAAATCTCACATTTCATCATCCACAATTCACAAAAAATTAATCCCAACATTTATATTTCTGAAACAGAACTTTTTAATTGGAAATATCAAAATAAAACATATATTATAAACCGACAAATTTTAGTAAATTTGCCAACTTAATTAATCATCGATATTGATATATTACAATGAGCCAATTTAAAGAATACAAAAACCTCAACCTTATTGACGTAGCAGAGAATGTAGCGGAATTCTGGAAACAGAACAAAACTTTCAATAAGAGTGTTGAGATTCGTGAGGGGCAACCTGAGTTTGTTTTTTATGAAGGTCCGCCTTCAGCAAACGGTATGCCTGGAATTCACCACGTTATGGCTAGAGCATTAAAGGATATTTTCTGTCGTTATCAAACCCAAAACGGGAAACAAGTTTTCCGTAAAGCGGGTTGGGATACACACGGACTTCCTGTGGAGCTAGGCGTAGAAAAAGAATTAGGAATCACTAAAGAAGATATTGGCAAAAAAATTTCTATTGAAGATTACAACAAAGCGTGTCGTGAAGCGGTAATGCGTTATACAGATGTTTGGAATAACCTTACCGAGAAAATCGGATATTGGGTTGACCTTGAAGATCCGTACATCACGTATAAGTCAAAATACATGGAGACGGTTTGGTGGTTATTGAAGCAACTGTACAACAAAGATTTGCTGTACAAAGGTTACACCATTCAGCCATATTCTCCAAAAGCAGGAACAGGACTTTCTTCTGCTGAATTAAATATGCCCGGAACTTATCACGATGTTTCTGACACAACGGTTGTAGCTCAGTTTAAAGTTAAAAAAGATTCATCTGCTTTATTCAATGATGTTGATGGAGATGTACACATCCTTGCATGGACGACGACTCCATGGACTTTGCCATCCAACACGGCTCTTACAGTAGGTAGAGATATTGAATATGTTTTGGTTAAAACATTCAACCAATATACATTTGAACCGATAGCTGTTGTATTATCCCGTGTTCTTTTACCTAAAGTATTCGGCAAGAAATATACCGAAGGTACAGATGAAGATTTTGCCAACTATACTCCGGAAGCCAAAGTAATTCCATTCAGAATTATAAAAGAATTTACAGGAGAAAAACTTGTTGATACAAGATACGAACAATTAGTCCCTTGGTTTACACCAAATGACAATCCTGAAAACGCTTTCAGAGTAATCTTAGGTGATTTCGTTACGACAGAAGATGGTACAGGTATCGTACATACAGCTCCTACATTTGGTGCTGATGATGCGAGAGTGGCTAAAATGGCTCAGCCTGAGATCCCGCCAATGTTAGTAAAGGATGAAAGTGACAATTTGGTTCCACTGGTAGATCTTCAGGGGAAATTCATCACAGGCGAAAATGTTCCGGAATTATTCTCGGGAAAATATATCAAGAACGAATATTATGATGAAGGCACTGCACCTGAAAAATCTTGGGATGTAGAACTGGCAATTTTATTAAAAACAGAAAATAAAGCCTTCAAAGTAGAGAAATATGTTCACAGTTATCCACACTGTTGGAGAACGGATAAGCCTGTACTATATTATCCTCTGGATTCATGGTTTGTAAAAATGACTGCTGTAAAGGACCGATTGGTAGATTTAAACAAAGAAATCAATTGGAAACCAAAATCAACAGGAGAAGGACGTTTTGCCAACTGGATTGAAAATGTAAACGACTGGAATCTTTCCCGTTCAAGATATTGGGGAATTCCGTTGCCGATCTGGAGAACAGAAGATTTGAAGGAAGAAATCATCATCGGTTCTGTTGAGGAATTGTATAATGAAATCGAAAAATCTGTTGCAGCAGGATTCATGAAAGAAAATCCTTTCAAAGGTTTTGTGATCGGAAATATGTCTGAGCAGAATTATTCTTTGGTTGATCTACATAAAAACATCGTTGACAAAATTGTTTTGGTTTCAGAATCAGGAAAAGCGATGAACCGTGAGAGCGACTTGATAGACGTTTGGTTCGATTCAGGTTCGATGCCTTATGCACAGTTGCATTATCCTTTTGAGAATAAAGAATTAATCGACAATAATAAAGCATTCCCTGCAGACTTCATTGCGGAAGGAGTTGACCAGACTCGCGGTTGGTTTTACACACTTCATGCGATCGGGACATCGGTTTTTGATTCAGTTGCTTATAAAAATGTAATGAGTAACGGACTTGTTTTGGACAAAAACGGTGTGAAAATGTCAAAATCCAAAGGAAATGCAGTTGATCCGTTTGAAACTTTAGCGGTTTACGGACCGGATGCAACACGTTGGTACATGATTTCAAATGCAAATCCTTGGGAAAATCTGAAATTTGATATCGAAGGAATTGACGAAGTAAGAAGAAAGTTCTTCGGAACACTTTACAATACCTATTCATTCTTCTCCTTATATGCGAATGTTGATGGATTCAATTATTCTGAAAAAGAAGTTGAAAACCGTCCGGAAATCGACAGATGGATTTTATCTGAATTAAATTTATTAATTAAAGAAGTAAAAGCATTTTACGAAGATTACGAACCGACAAGAGTTGCAAGAGCGATCAATAGGTTCGTAAACGATAACTTAAGTAACTGGTACGTAAGATTATGCAGAAGACGTTTCTGGAAAGGAGATTATTCAGATGATAAAATTTCTGCTTATCAGACTTTATATACATGTCTTGAAACTGTTGCCAAATTATCCGCTCCAATCGCTCCGTTCTTTATGGATCAGTTGTATCAAGATTTAAATAAAGTGACAGGAAAAGAAAATGCTGAATCTATCCACTTGACGGACTTCCCTGTTGCTGATGAAAGTTTGATAGATCAGGATCTGGTGGAAAAAACGCACTTGGCACAAACAATCACAAGTTTGGTATTATCAATCAGACGTGCAGAAAGTTTAAAAGTAAGACAACCACTTCAAAGAGTATTAATTCCTGTTTTAGACAAGAAAACTGAAGAGCAAATTTCGTCGGTTGCAGAATTAATTAAACAAGAGGTAAACGTTAAAGAAATTCAATTAATCAACGCGGAAGAAGCTTCGCATTTAATTGTAAAACAGATAAAACCGAATTTCAAAGCACTTGGTTCTAAATTAGGAAAAGACATGAAAACGGTCGGAGGAGAGATTACAAATTTTAACGCAGCACAGATTTCACAACTTGAAAAAGAAGGAAAAATAGATATCCAAGGATATGAAATTACACTTGATGATGTGGAGATTTCTACAAAAGACATTCCGGGATGGACAGTAACTTCTGATGGAAAAACAACTGTGGCATTAGATTTGACGCTAACAGAGGAATTAAAATCTGAAGGTATCGCAAGAGAATTCATCAACAGAGTTCAGAACCTGCGAAAAGAGAAGGATTTCGATTTGACAGACAGGATTACTATTTTCCTTGAAGAAAACTCTCCTTTCCTGAATGATATTCAGAAAAATGAAGAATATATTTCATCGGAGGTCTTGTCAAATAAAATAGAAATTGTATCTTCACTCTCAAATTTTAACGAAATCGAAATAGATGAGGTTAATTTTAAGATAAATGTTGAAAAAAATTAACATATAGTTATTGTTTTTCAAATTCCATTTCATAATTTTATTAAAAAAGAGAAAAGACAATGTCAGACGAAAGAGTAAGATACAGTGATGCTGATTTACAAGAGTTTAAGGCTATCATTAAAGACAAAATAGAAAAAGCTGAAAAGGATTTGCAGCTGATTAGAGAGAGTTTTATCAATGACCAGAATAACGGAACCGATGATACTTCACCTACCTTCAAAGCATTTGAAGAAGGTGCCGAAACGTTAAGTAAAGAGCAGAATTCTATTTTAGCAGGAAGACAGGAAAAATTCGTACGTGATCTTAAAAATGCTCTTATAAGAATTGAAAATAAAACTTACGGAGTTTGCAGAGTGACAGGAAAACTGATTCCTAAGGAAAGATTGTTGGCTGTTCCTCATGCTACATTAAGCATCGAAGCGAAAAATATGCAGAAATAACCACTAAGGTTAGTTAAAAATAAATTTGGGTTTATATCGTATTTCATGAAATACTTTATAAACCTAATTTTTAATGTATACCCATGACCGAATTATTAATTTTAGGAATTATCGTTATTGCTGTTTTAGCATTTTTCAACAGAGATTGGATCAAAAACAGATTCTTTCCGGATAACCAGCGAAATTACACGATGGATGATAAATTTAATTCTGATAAACGTGACAGGGAAAAAGAGATTGACGAGCTTTTAAGTAAAATGGGCAAGAACGGTATCAATGATTTATCTGCGCGGGACCGAAAAAGATTGGACGAATTGTCCAAAAAATAAAAAATAAATTAAAATAAAGATGGAGGCATTAATTGTACACCCAAAGAATCAAATGGAGCTGAACGCACTGAAAAGTGTGATGAAAGATATGGGAATTCGTTACGAAAAATTTCATACAAGAGGAGCAAAAACTCAAACTTTCGAGCCACGAACTCCTGCTAAAAAAGAAAATACCGGGAAAAACTTTAAAGACAAACCAAAGACGAACCTGTAATGAAAAAGATATTATTTGTAACCTTTCTTATTTTATTAATTGATCAGGCTTCAAAAATTTACGTAAAAACGCATTTCAATCTGGATGACAGTATTTCTGTTCTTCCAGGGTTTAAATTAACTTTTGTAGAAAATCCGGGAATGGCTTATGGACTTCATTTTGGTGGAGTTATCGGTAAATATTTTCTGGTGATCGTAAGAGTAATTTTAATCGGAGGAATGATCTATCTTTTCAAAAAATGGTTACAAAAAGGCGAATCCAATTATCTTCTGATTCCAATGGCAATGATTTTTGCAGGAGCAATCGGTAATTTGATCGACGGAATGTTTTATGGCTTGATTTTCGACAGCGGAACAGTTTATGATCCAAGTATCGATCGATGGATTGGATATGGCGGAATTTCAAAAATAACATCTTTTGGTCACGGTTATTCTACTTTCATGAGAGGCTGCGTAGTTGATATGCTTCATTTTCCGTTAGTAGACTGGAATGTTCCTAAAGATTTTCCAATTATTGGAGGAAAACATATTGAATTTTTTAAATATATTTTCAATGTTGCAGATTCGGCGATTACAGTAGGTGCAGCTTTATTATTGATTTTCAGAAAAAAAGCTTTCCCGAACGGTCTGGAATTTTAAAGAATATTACACACGATGAAAAAATTAATTAAAAACATTTTTAAAATTTTCCTGCTTCTTCTCGTTGCAGGAATTATTTTTATCGCTTGGGCGAATTACAGTATTAAAAAAGACAGCGAAACCAATGTTTCTTATAATATTGGTGATGTTCCCAAAACAAAAACTGCATTATTGCTTGGAACAGGTAAAAATTTAAGTAACGGACAACCCAACGCTTATTTCTATAACAGAATTCAGGCAACGGTAGATTTGTATAAAAGCGGAAGAATTCAATACATTATTGTAAGCGGCGATAACAGTCAGAAAAATTATAACGAACCGGAAGACATGCAGCTTGCATTAATGGAACACGGAATTCCTAAAGACAAAATTTTCCTTGATTTTGCCGGATTCAGAACTTTGGATTCCGTTGTAAGAGCTAAAGAAATTTTCGGACAAAACAAACTGGTTATTATTTCACAAAAGTTTCATAATGAAAGAGCCGTCTTTTTAGCCAAACAAAACGGAATTGAAGCATACGGTTTCAACGCAGAAGATGTGAATAAATATGCAGGTTTTAAAACGAATATGAGAGAATATCTGGCTAAAGCAAAAGCATATCTGGATTTGATTTTAGGAGTTAAACCTAAATTTGGAGGGGATAAAGTTTTGATTCCTTAGCTTCAATTATAATTATTTAAATCTTTAAAATCAATCGTATAACTTTTATTATACTTTAAATTGATTCTCGTAAATTTGCAATTCATTAATTTTTAAATATAAATTTTAAACAATGTCAAGAATTCTTACCGGCATTCAAGCCACCGGAACACCACACTTGGGAAACTTGTTGGGTGCAATTATTCCTGCGATAGAATTATCGAAACAGGAAGGAAATGAGTCATTTTTATTCATCGCGAATCTTCATTCTCTTACTCAGATAAAAGATGCGAAAGAACTTAAACAGAATACCTACGAGATTGCTGCGGCTTGGCTTGCTTGTGGATTGGATACCGAAAAAACATTTTTTTACAGACAGAGCGACATCCCTGAAACCTGTGAACTTTCTTGGCATTTATCATGTTTTTTTCCTTATCAGAGATTGACTTTAGCGCATTCTTTTAAAGATAAAGCGGACAGATTGCAGGACGTAAATGCAGGTCTATTTACTTATCCTATTTTGATGGCGGCAGATATTTTATTGTATGATGCGGAAATCGTTCCTGTGGGAAAAGACCAGCTTCAGCATTTGGAAATTGCCCGTGATGTAGCTTCAAGATTTAATAATCAGATGGGTGAAGTTTTTGTTTTACCTCAATCTGAACTTCAGGAAAATACAAAATATGTTCCCGGAGTTGACGGACACAAAATGTCTAAATCGAGAGGAAACATCATCAATATTTTCTTACCTGAAAAGGAATTGAAAAAACAAGTAATGAGCATTGAATCGGACTCAAAATCTTTGGAAGAACCAAAAGATCCGGAAACAGATAAGACGTTTGCGATTTATCAATTAATTGCAACTCCAGAACAAACAGAAGAATTGAGAGCAAAGTATTTAGCTGGAAACTTCGGTTACGGTCACGCTAAAAAAGAGCTTTTGGATTTGATTTTAGTAAGATTCGAGAAAGAAAGAGAGCTTTTTTCTTATTACATGAACAACCTTGATGAACTGGAAGCAAAACTTCAGGAAGGGGCTGGAAAAACGAGAGTAATCGCTACAGAGACAATTAAAAGAGTGAGAGAGAGTTTGGGAATTTAATTCTAAATTTTAAACATAAGAAAGCCTTTCGATTTGAAAGGCTTTTATTTTTGTATTTTTACCTTAATGAAAAGTAGTTTTTTGATAATTTTTCTTTTTCTGATTTCATATAATCAGCAAAATCAATATGTCAGTGTAAAGGACGATTTAATTTTTAAGAATAAAAATGAATTATTTTTAAAACACACTATAATTCTCATCAATAGAAATCTAAAAAATGCAGACAAAGTAAGTCGTTATTTTAAGGATGTTTTGTACAAGGATAAAGTTTTTAGCTTAAAAGAATTTATTGATGTACAATCATTTCATAAAGTCAAAAACAATTATAAAGACCGTTTTATTGAAGATGTTTATGAAGACTCTAAATACCAATATATCTTTAGAGATCATCCCGCATCATCGCCTAATATTTTAGTTTATAAAAAACAAATTACAGATATTCTTTAATCTGCAAAAGATGTTTGATTACTTTCAATCCTTCCTCTTCCCTATTTTCATTTAAAACATCAAAGAAAATAACATCCATTCCGAAATTCTTAGCTCCGATAACATCTGCAATCCAATCGTCACCGATCAAAATGCTGTTTTCTTTTATAGCATCAGAAAGACTTAATGAATACTCAAAAATCTCAGGACGAGGTTTTCTTACGCCTACAGAATCTGCGCTTGTAATAGTTTGAAAATACTTGTCGATTCCGGATAAAATACATTTTCTTTCCGTTACTTCTTTGAAGCCGTTGGAAATGATATGCAAAGTATAATTTTTAGCTTTAAGATATTCCAAAATATATTCTGCGCCTTCCACCAATTCATTATGATTAAGGATTTTATCTAAGAAATGTTCTTCAAAATACATCGAAAGTTCTTCGTCATCAACTCCGAAATTATTAAAAGTATCATAGAAACGATGCTTCCTCAAATATTCCTTATCGATGATTCCGTCGCGGATATCTTCCCAAAGTCTTTCATTGATTTCATGATAAACAGAATGGAATTCTTCAAAATCGATATTATATTTTAAATTAATTTCCTCTTTTTCAAAAAGACTTTTAATGGTAAGATAAGCGTTCTTACGGTGATCCCAAAGCGTATTGTCGAGGTCAAAAAAAATGTGCTGAATTTTCATACAGCACAAAATTAATAATTTTAATTTTTGGAAATCGGATAATTCTTGTTCTTGGTTTTAACAATCTCAAGACTCTTCGAAAAATTGAGCAAAAACTCAATTGTTTGTTTCTTAGGTTTCAAAGCTTTCACTTTTAAGGAATCATTTTTTCTCATAGGCGATTAAATGTTTTTCCTTAAAACGAGAATTTTCCGAAATTATTATCTATCTCGTTAAGACAATATTATTTTCTTCCATGATTTTTCTCAGGTTGATCAAAGCATAACGCACTCTTCCCAATGTTGTATTGATACTCATTTCGGTATGATCGGCTATTTCTTTGAAGCTTAGACCATCAAAAAACCGCAATTTAATCACTTCCTGCTGATTTTCTGGCAAAAATTGAAGCATTCTTAAAAGGTCTTCCTGAATCTGGTTGGTCACCAACTGATCTTCAATATTTTCAGAAGGTTCTCTCAACAAATCAAAAATAGAATATTCGTCGGTTTCAAAAGTAGTTTCCGAAACTTTAATATTTTTTGATTTTGCTCTGAAATGGTCGATAATAAGATTATAAGCAATTCTTTTTGCCCAAAGAATGAACTTTCCTTCTTCGTTATAGCGTCCTTCTTTTAGCATCACAATGATTTTCACGAATGTATCCTGAAATACATCATTTGCTAAATCTTCGTCATTAATTTTGTAAAAAATAAATGTAAACAGTTCTCTCTGATGGCGATGAATAAGGGTTGACAACGCCTCTTCGTCTCCTTTCTGGTAAAGGGAAATTAGTAAACTATCCGATTTTGATTTCATAACTTCTTCTCAATAAATATTTTTGCTGACATTCTTTTTTCCAGATATTTTATCTGGGTTCAGCTGTAAATACAAAACAATTCTTCAGAGTAAAGTATAATCTATAGGCGGATACAATTTTTCTATGATGTAAATATAATAAATTTTTAATAACTGTTAAGCAATTATTAATTTTTTACAAGAAAAATTTAAAAAAAATCATTTAAACATGTCGTGAATGAACACAGTAGGGATATTTAGTGTAAAATTTACATTTACACCCTTCAACTCTTTGCCGTTTATTCCGCTATTTCCTATAGGAAAAGCATATCCTCCGGTTACATCAAGGATCCCAAAAATCGTAACTCCAACTTTTGGGGCTACATATTTGTTCGTTCCTTCTGCTCCGACTAGGAAATAATAAGAGTGTGTAAAGTCTACATTTTTTTCAAAATTTAACAAAACATCAGCTGAAACTTTCGGCATAATAGCAAATTTAGAATTCGCAGAACCCATCATTGCTGTAGCTCCCAATCTGTAAATAACATCATCATTTTTAAGGAAAAGCAATTTACCTCCCAATTCTCCGAAACTCTGGTTTTGATAAGTGTAACCAATGGTTATCATTTTATGCATCGTATATTGTGCTTTCGCAAATGTACTAAGGAAAAATATGGAAAGGATTGTAATTGCAAATCTGGCGTGCTTCATTTTCTATGTATTTAAATGTAAAATTAAAAAAAACTGCCTTACCTGAAAGATAAAGCAGTCATTTATTATGTTAAGGCTAAAATTAAATTCCGAAAGAAGCTTTAATTTCGTCTACTTTGTCTAGTTTTTCCCAAGTAAAGAATTCTAATCCCGTAAGAGTTAATTCATTCTTGTGACCTTTATTGAAAGTCTTATCAGCAACATAATGCTCTCTTCCCATATGTCCGTAAGAAGCTGTATCCTGATAAATAGGGTTTCTCAATTTTAAGTTTTGCTCAATAGCATAAGGTCTTAAATCGAAAATTGTAGAAACTTTTTTAGCAATATCTCCATCATGAAGATCAACTTTTGCAGTTCCGTAAGTATTGATATATAATCCACAAGGCTCAGCAACACCAATTGCATAAGAAACCTGTACCAAAACTTCATCAGCAACACCTGCAGCTACTAAGTTTTTAGCGATATGTCTTGTTGCATAAGCTGCACTTCTGTCTACTTTTGAAGGATCTTTTCCAGAGAAAGCACCACCACCGTGAGCTCCTTTTCCACCGTATGTATCAACAATGATCTTTCTTCCTGTAAGACCTGTATCTCCGTGAGGACCACCGATTACAAATTTTCCGGTAGGGTTGATGTGATATTTGATCTGATCATTAAACAACGCTTTAATCTCTTCAGACTGTAAAGCAACAACTCTAGGAATCAAAATACTTTTGATATCTTCTCTGATTTTGTTCAGCATTTCTTCTTCAGATCCGAAATCATCGTGCTGAGTAGAAACTACGATAGAATCGATTCTTACTGGTTTGTGATCATCAGAATATTCGATTGTAACCTGAGATTTTGCATCTGGACGAAGATATTTGATTTCAGAATCTTCTCTTCTAAGCGCAGAAAGTTCTTTAAGAATAGTATGTGCCAAATCTAATGCAAGAGGCATATAATTCGCTGTTTCGTTGGTTGCATAACCAAACATCATACCTTGATCTCCAGCTCCCTGTGCATTTGCTTTAGCTTCGAAAGACTCATCATTTACAGCTCTGTCAACACCCTGATTGATATCCGGAGACTGCTCATGAATTGCAGAAATAACTCCACAAGAATCACCATTAAACATATACTCTCCTTTTGTATATCCAATCCCGTTGATTACTTCTCTTGCAATCGTCTGAACATCAAGATAAGCATCAGACTTCACCTCACCCGCCAAAACAACCTGTCCTGTTGTAACAAGGGTTTCACAAGCAACTTTCGAAGTTTTGTCGTATGCTAAAAAGTGATCGATTAATGCATCGGAAATTTGATCGGCGATTTTATCCGGATGTCCTTCTGAAACTGATTCAGATGTAAATAAATAAGACATATTATTCTATTTGTTTTTTTAGATTAAAAATATACGAAGAAAAATAGGAATAATTGTCTATGGTCTAAAAAAGAATACTGTTTTAGCATATTTTTATAGAGGTTGCAATCAGGTCAAATTTTTCCTCGTTCGTAAACTTTGGCAAATTTAAGTACTATTTTTTTAATACTCAAAACTTTTGTTTACTAATTATAAATTTCTTTAAATTAATGATTTATCACCATTTAACATAAAATACTATTGTGGTTTTATGCTTACGAATTCTTTCGGATTTTCATGATAATTAAGCTTTTGCTCTAATGAAGCTCTTATAGAATGTGATAATTCATCAATAATTTTCTGTTTAAATGTCGGTTTGTAATAAATAATACTGATCTCTCGGTAAGGGAAAGGCTTTTTGAATCTGAAAACATTGTCCTTTTGCACATCAGAAAGCTGACTTAATGCAAGTTCAGGTAAAATACTGATCCCTCCTACTTTATCTACCATATGAACCAGAGTCTGAATATTTGAAGCTAAGAAATCTAAGTTCTTCGGTTTCAAAGTATTTTCCTTTAAATGGCAGATATTTTCAAATTGATTTCTCAGGCAGTTTCCTTCTTCAAGCAACCAAACTTTTTCTACATTAAGATCTTCAGGAACTACGTAAGAATTTTTCTTATTAGTCTCTGTATTAGAACTATAAATCATTAATTCCTCATTAAACAAGAAATCCTGATAAAATTCATCCGCAGCATCATAAGGTGTGGAAATAATTCCGGCATCCAATTCTCCCGCTTTCAGAGCTTTGATAATATTATCGGTTGTCATTTCCTTTACATTCATCTGGATTTTCGGATTGTCTTCCAAAAATTTAAAGATCTCAGTCGGGAGAATGAAAGAAGAAACCGTAGGAATGATTCCTAAATTAATAGTTCCTCCTAAAATATTATTTAAAAGATTCGCTTTATTCTTTAGTTCATTGACAGATTCTATAATAACCTTCGCCTGATCGATGATCTGAAGTCCTACATCTGTAGTACGAATAGGGTGAGTTGTTCTGTCGAAAACCTTTACATCCAGTTCATCCTCAAATTTTTGTATCATTGCACTTAACGTAGGTTGCGTAATGAAGCACGCTTGAGCTGCCTTACCAAAATGTTTGTACTTATCTACAGCGATAAGATACTCCAGTTGCTGAATGTTCATTTGATTAATATTATCTATTACAAAGATAAAATGTTTTTGCTATCCATAATTAAAAATTGAAGTAAATTTGATTTTTAATACGTCAATATAACTTGGTTTGTCATTAAAACCATCTATTCAAATCATAAGTCTATGGATTCTAAAAAATTAACATTAAGTAACGGCTCACCCTATTTTGAACATCAGGATTCACAAACAGTAGGTCCGAGAGGTCCGGTTTTGCTGCAGGACTTCATTTTACAGGAAAATCTTGCCCATTTTGTAAGAGAAAGAATCCCAGAAAGAATTGTTCACGCTAAAGGAAGCGGAGCTTATGGAACTTTTACGGTTACACACGACATCAGTCAATATACAAAAGCAAAATTATTTTCAAAAGTTGGCAATTCATGTAAAATGTTTGCCCGCTTTTCTACTGTCGGAGGCGAAAAAGGAAGCGCAGATACAGCAAGAGACCCAAGAGGTTTTGCTTTAAAATTTTATACAGAAGACGGAAATTGGGATTTAGTAGGAAACAACACGCCTGTTTTCTTTATTAAGGATGCTAAAAAATTCCCCGATTTTATTCATACACAAAAAAGAGTTCCGAAAACAAATCTGAAAAGCGCCACCATGATGTGGGATTTTTGGAGCTTAAATCCTGAATCTTTACATCAGGTTTTAATTTTAATGTCAGACAGAGGAACTCCTCACGGTTACAGACATATGCATGGTTTCGGATCTCATACTTTTTCAATGATTAATGAAAATAATGAAAGAGTCTGGGTAAAATTCCATTTTAAAACAAAACAAGGAATCAAAAATTTCACGAACGATGATGCTGTAAAAATGGCGGGTGAAAATCCTGATTTTGCGCAGGAAGACCTTTGTAAAGCTATTGAAAATGGAGATTTCCCGAAATGGACAATGTATATTCAGGTAATGACCGAAGAACAGGCAAGAGATTTCAGATGGAATCCTTTTGATATTACTAAAGTCTGGTTTCAAGGAGATTTTCCACTCATTGAAGTTGGTGAAATGGAACTGAATGAAGTTCCCATCAATTATTTTGCACATGTTGAGCAATCGACTTTTTCTCCAAGTAACTTAATCAACGGAATCAGTTTTTCACCCGACAAAATGCTTCAGGGAAGATTATTTTCTTATCCCGACGCTCACAGATATAGAGTTGGCGTAAATTCTCATCAATTGGAAGTCAACAGATGTCCTTTTGAAGTTAATAATTATCAGAGAGATGGATTTATGGCAGATTCAAGTCATTACCAGGATAAACCGAATTATCACCCGAACAGTTTCGATGAAATTAAACCAGATTCTTCATATAAAAACTTTGAATATGAATTAGACAGTGCTCATGTTGCAAGCTATAACAGAAATGAAAGCGACGACGATCATTATACTCAGCCTGGCTTATTATATTCAAAAGCAATGAATGTGGAAGACAGACAAAACCTTGTCAATAATATCATTGTAAGCATGCAGGGAATTACCGGTCCGAAAAAAGATGAAATCATTAATCGTCAGCTTTGCCATTTCTTCAGGGCTAATATTGAGCTTGGCATGAAAGTGGCTACTCAACTTAATGTAATTATTGATGCCAATATGATGAACCATTCCAAATAATTATATTGAACAATAATTTCAATCAGAAGGAAAAAAAAATAATATTTTTTCCTTTTTTTTGTAAAAAATTCATAATTTGCACGGAATAATATTTTAAAGTGAAAAATGGGTTACGAAAATATATTATTAAATAAAGAAGATAAAATCTCTATTATTACAATAAATAGACCTGAAAGTTTAAATGCATTAAATGCTAAAACAATCAGCGAAATAAGTTCAGCTTTGGACGAATTGAATTCTGATGCAACCTGTAGAGTAATTATTCTTACGGGTAGCGGAGAAAAATCTTTCGTTGCAGGAGCGGACATAAAAGAATTTAGTGATTTTGGACAGGAAAAGGCAGAAGAACTTGCCAGAAACGGACAAAACTCTTTATTCAACAAAATTGAAAACATGACCAAACCCGTGATTGCAGCCGTAAACGGTTTTGCATTGGGTGGAGGTCTTGAGCTTGCTATGGCATGCCATATCAGATACGCATCGGAGAATGCCAGATTAGGTCTTCCGGAAGTAACTTTAGGATTAATTCCAGGTTATGGAGGAACTCAGAGATTACCGAAGCTTGTAGGAAAAGGCATTGCCAACGAAATCATCTTTTCTGCCAAAATGGTTCCCGCTCAGAGAGCAAAGGAAATCGGCTTGGTAAATGAGGTATTTCCTATTGAAGAATTATTAACCAAAACAAAAGAATTAGCAAACGTTATTGCCCACAATTCACCAATGGCAATTTCTAAGGCAATTCATGCTGTGAACCTATCAGATACGGATAAAGGTTTTGAAACTGAAATTAAATATTTCGGAGAGCTTTTTGAACTAGACGATAAAAAGGAAGGAGTTTCAGCTTTTTTAGAAAAAAGAAAACCGAACTTCTAGCCTTTTACCCTTAATACAAATTATTTCGAAAAAACCAATGCTGCTGTATGAATAAGTTTGACAAAGCTTATCTAAAAATGGCTCAGGAATGGGCAAAACTATCCTACTGTAAACGAAAACAAGTAGGAGCTCTTATCGTAAAAGATAGGATGATTATTTCAGATGGTTATAATGGTACTCCTTCAGGGTTTGAAAACTGCTGCGAGGATAATGAAGGCAAAACACACTGGTATGTGCTTCATGCAGAAGCGAATGCTATATTAAAATTAGCTGCTTCCACGCAATCTGCAAAAGGCGCAACGTTATATTTAACGCTTTCTCCGTGCAAAGAATGCAGCAAGCTCATTCTGCAGGCGGGAATTTCAAGACTAGTGTATATCAATGAATATTCGGACGATGACGGGATATCATTTTTAAGAAACCATCAAATTGAAATAGAACAAATTTCGGACTGTGAACTAAAAAAATAACACAACAACATGACTTGGGATGAAAAAATTAAGGATTTTGAAATCTTTCTTCGATTCGAAAGAAACTTTTCAGAAAACACTCTCGACGCCTATATTCGAGACATTAAAAAACTAAAAGAATACGCAGTAGAAGATCTGGAAAACGTCGGTCCGGATATTATAGGCTATGAAAACCTGCAGGAATACATCTTCAATCTTTCCAAACAAAAATTCAGTGAGAGATCTCAGGCGAGATGGATATCTTCGATCAAAGCATTTTTCAAATTCTTATTGGAGGATGAATATCGTGAAGATAATCCGGCTTCTTTGCTTGAAGGTCCTAAACTTGGTCTGTATTTACCAGACACATTAAGCTTGCTTGATATTAATAAAATCATCAGTGCAATCGAAATTAATTCTGATCTTGGAAAGAGAAACCAATGTATTATCGAAGTACTTTACGGATGCGGTCTCCGCGTTTCGGAACTTATCGATCTAAAAATTTCTAACATTAATTTTAAAGAACAGTACATCAAAGTAAACGGAAAAGGAAATAAAACCCGATTCGTTCCTTTGGCTGATTATACCGCAGAATTGCTGGAAGGATATATTCAGGAAACACGTGCTAAAAATAAAATTAATAAGAAATATGAGGATACGCTTTTCTTAAATAGCCGAGGAACATCGATGTCCAGAGTAATCGTATTTTTAATTATAAAAGAATTAACAGATAAAGCGGGAGTAAGCAAGAAAATCTCTCCTCACACTTTCAGACATTCTTTTGCTACGCATTTGTTGCAAAATGGTGCAGATCTTCGTTATATTCAGGAAATGCTTGGTCATTCGAGCATTACCACAACGGAAATCTATACCCATCTGAAAACGGAGGAACTTCGAGATGTAATCTTGAATTATCACCCGAGAAATATTAATATTGTTCAATGAAAATATTGAAATATTGCCCAAGCTGCGGCAAAGAATCTCTGAACTGGGACGGCGAAAAGAAATGGAGCTGCCCAAACTGTAATTTCACATTATACAACAACGTTGCAGGAGCTGTAGCCGTAGTTATCAGACATAATGATGAAATTTACCTTACAAGGAGAAACAGAGATCCAAAAAAAGGAAAACTCGATCTTGCCGGAGGATTTGTTGATCCGAAGGAAAGCGCGGAAGAAACATGCAAAAGAGAACTTTTTGAGGAACTGCAGCTTGATGTTGATATTTCAAATTTAAAATACTTAACAAGCCTTCCGAATGTTTATCAATACAAAGAGATTGATTATAATACGATTGATCTTTTTTATGAATATAATGTTCAGGAAAAATTTGAAGTGAATCTGGAACTGTCTGAAATCTCAGAAGCAGTCTGGATTCCTTTAAAGGAACTGGATCTTGAAGATATCGCTTTTGATTCTCAGAAAAAGTTTTTTGAAGAGTATTTGAGGAATATTTAATTTCTGACTAAAAAAATATTTTCCCACAGATTTCACGGAAGACAGATAATTAAATCTGTATAATTCATGAAATCTGTGGGAATTTTTTATTTAAACTAATAAGTTTTTGATTTTAGCATTTCTTCGAAGTATTTTGTCAGTAATGTTCTTTCTGCATCAGACAAATTTGCTTCTTTATGGTAAACAATATATCCAGGCATTGGCATCGTTTTATTGTGAACGGTTTCAATGACTTCACTCAGCATACTTTCTTTCAGATCTTTGTTGTAAGTATCCCAAATAGAGAAATTCAGATGTTCTCTGCCTTCATTGACATGACTTTTCACCGACCATGAAATTGGAGCTATATAAGCGTATTTCGGGTAAACCGTTTCGTTTGAATGGCAATCGTAGCACGCTCCTTTCAATAATCCGGCAATCTTTTCAGGCGTCTTTTTAGCCTCAATAAAATTGACTTTGTGATCAATCGGTTTATTCACTTTATCTGTCGCGATAAACTGTATTAAAGCAAACCCCAGTAAGCTCCAGAAAAGTATTTTTTTAAACGTCTTCATTTTATTACCTTGTTGTTGGTGTCAACAATGAGTTGTTACCTTTTAAATCCATTTTCTTAGCATCTTTCGGCTGAGCATTCGCATCTGGTTTCGGAGTACTTAATTTTGAAGTATCTAAAACTCTTGTGTCTTTTAGATCCCAGTTTTCATTGCTATCCCATAAAGGTCTTACAACGGCAGTTTTATAATAAATATAAGAATCTTCTGCAAAGATATCATTTTGGAAATCTGCTTCATCCCAATATCCATTTTCGTTATTATCAACCAAAATTCTTACAATATATTCGGCAGGTTTCAGAATATCAAATTTCACTTCACTTCCTTTAGTATATTTTTGGAATAAAACTTTATCTGAAGCATCTAATAATTGAATCCAATACTTTGTAGTCGGAGCATTTTGTAAAATAAATTTCAGACTTCCGAAGTTCTCAATTTTATCAACCTCAAAATCAAAACGTTTTGACTGAAAGTTTTTAGCATAAAAAGAAGACACAGTCTCTTTCGGAACCGTCAACTGGTATTTTTTCCCGGACACGAGATCAGACTTCACTATAATCTGATAAGGATTCGTTTCAGAAATTTTTGCAGTGAAAGGAATCGTATTAATCGTATCTCCCGCAACTCTGAAAAGCCATTTATCCGTATTAATTTTATCTAAATAATAATTCGAGCTGATTTTAAAATCTTCTTTTGGAGGAAGCATTCCGCCACCATTATCACTGTTGAGATCCATCGCATTTTTCGTATTATACTTGTAGAAAAGTGAAGCATTATACAATGAATCCTTTTTACCAATACCTGCATTATATCCGAATTTAAGATTCTCTGTTGCCGTTTGTCCAACATCACTTTTTACAGCATCGAACCAAATTTTTACCGTATCAGATTTTACAGCATGAGTAACTTTATAATCTTTAATTTTCTCACTTAACGGCTGAACTTTTACATCGATTGGTTTTCCTTCAAAAGCCATCAAAACACCGCCCGGAGTTTCCTTCATTTCAAGATACTTCACAGGTTTTTTGGAAGGATATAATTTTAAATTTAACCCCGAAACAGACTTTTCAACAACAACAGGATCTTTTTGAAAACCTACTTTTTCTTTCCCTGGATCGTATATTGAATTTCCGTTTTCGTCTTCAAAAGCAATGATTTTATATTTTCCGGGCGCCAAATAATTCAGTTCATAATAACCGTCGTCATCAACTTTCGTAATGTAATAAGGTTTTTGCTTATAATTGATGGTATCTTTTACCTGATACAATCCGACAACAAATTTATTTTCGCTCGCTTTCTTAATTGATAATGCATCTCTGATATCTCCACTGATATAAAGATCATCCAATTTTTCGCCCGTAGAAAATGCAAAATTATAGTATCTTAAAATATTAGATTCATTATTATCTGCAATTGCGTTTCCGAAATTGAAATTATACGTAGTATTTGCCTGCAAAGTATCCGTCCACTGGATCAAAACAAATTTATTAGCAATCGTAGAAGGAATAATTCTCTTGATATTTTTAATCGGAGGAGAAATATTTAAATTTTTATTGATGTCTTTCAACGTGACATATTCGTCAAAATCCAGTCGCAATTCTTTGATATTCCTCGGAACATTTATTCTTGTTGTATCAATATTTGAACTTAAAAATTTCGGAGCCAATGTATCTTTCGTCCCACCAATAGGCGAACCAACCCTTGCACAAGAATGCAAAAGAAAACCAATGACGAATAATAAAAGAAGTCTTTTCATGAACATGTTTACGCAAAAATAAACATTATTCTCCATAAACTTCACTATGTCCTTTCAATGTATCTTTATCATCGCTCATGATACTGTGAAGTTTGTCTTTCTGAGGTGGAAAATCTTCAAATAATCCCGACAAGGCCAAAGCTGTATAAACCCTGTTTGAATATTTGTTTCCTATCGCGATAATTGTAACTTTTGACTTTAATAAATGGGCAAAAACAGAGTTTGTTCCATGCCACCAACCGTTGTGATACGTTAATTTCTCACCATTATCAAAGATTTTCATTCTAAAGCCAAGACCGTAATTATTCATCCCGAATTTTTCGTTGCTGTAAGGCGTGAAAACCTGCTCCATTAATTCAGGCTTCAAGAAATTTTTCGAAAACATTGCCTTTGAAAAATTATAAAGATCTCTCGGTGTCGTATAAACATTTTTATCTCCGTAGATCAAATCCAATCTATCTAAAGGATACAATTTGTTTCCTCCGTAATAAAAAGACTGTGAAGCCGTAGGAATATCTTTTTCCTGAAAAATGTAGGTATTTTTCATTTTTAAAGGATCAAAAACCATTTCTTTCATCGCTTGAGGAAAAGGTATTTTTGTCACTTTCTCGATAATCAAAGCCAACATGGCAAAATTTGTATTGCAATACATGAAACCTGTATCGGTATCTCTCGCCAGATCAGGTTTATATTTAATGATCATATTTAAAACATCCTGATTCGTGATGAAAGTTTTTGAAAGTTCCGCAGGAGCCGGTTGAATTTTCGTGATGAAATATTCATATTTCGGAAGACCGCTCCTTTGAGATAATAATGTCTTGACAGTAACATTCGGATAAGGAAAACCCGGAAAATACTGTGTTAAATGATCGTCCATTTTAACTTTTCCTGTCTCAATCAATTTCAACATTGCCATTGCCGTCAAAGTTTTTGAAACTGAGGCTACATGAAGCGGAGTATTTTTATCAATTTTATTTTGATTTCCTTCTCTCGCAAAACCTCGATAATTTTCGTAAATAATATCGTCACCTTTTGCCACTAGAATCCCTCCACTCAGATCACTTCCTTCCCAGACTTTTTTGTAATACTGATCGATATATCTTGTCAACGAAGCTTTGTCAGGAATCTGACTATCTCCTTTTGTGAAAACTTTGCTTAAATCAACATTTCCGTAATTGGGAAGATTAGTCGTATTCTCAGCGACAGTTTCTTGATTTTCAGATTTTTTTTTGCAGGAAAAAAGGAATAAAAAGGCAGATAAAATAAGTACAAAATTACGCATCTTCATGAGTTTCGAAATGAGCGGCAATTTAATAAAACTCAAAATAAATAGTAAATATTGATGGTAAATTATGAATTATTTAACATAAAAAAGAAAATGGAAATCTTTTTAGATAGATGTTTCGACTAATTCAGCATGATATCTTTAATACTAACTCATTTAATTTAGCAGCTAATTATAGTGTTGTCATGCTGAATTTACCGAAGCATCTTATTTCATTAAGCAAAATGAGCTACAATTTTATCAACAATAACTTGCGCCAGTTTTTCCTTACTTTGAACAGTCCAACCGGCAATGTGTGGCGTAACAATTACTTTTTCCGATTCTAAAAGATATTTTAAATCTTCATTCTCAACTTCTAAATTTTCAAAAGACGACTTTTCATATTCTAAAACATCAAGGCAGGCACCTTTTACTTTTCCGGCTTTTAAAGCTTCAACTAAACTCTTGGTTTCAATGTTTTTTCCTCTTGCTGTATTTACAAAGTAGAAATCATTCTTCATATCAGAAATGAAAGGTCCATCAACCAAATAATAAGTAAGATCTGTCAAAGGAATATGTAAACTCAAAACTTCAGCTTTTTCTTTTAATTCCTGCAAAGAAACCTGTGTTGCATTTTCATCCGAAAGATCAGGTAAAATATCATAAAAAATCACTTTACATCCAAAACCTGAAAGTCTTTTCGCTGTGGCTTTTCCCATATTTCCGTAACCAATCAACCCTACTGTTTTTCCAAGCAATTCGTCACCTCTGTTTTCCTCGCGAAGCCAGATTCCGTTCTTCACCTCTTGAGAAGCGATGAAAAGTCGGTTCATTAAAATCAATAACATTCCGACAACGTGTTCTGCTACAGAATCTCTGTTTCCTTCGGGAGAATTGATTAATTGAATTCCCAATTTTTCAGCAACAGGAATATCAATATTTTCCATTCCCGCTCCTACTCTTGCAATGAATTTCAGGTTTTTTGCTTTCTCTAAAAAGTTTTTATCCAAAGGAATTCTACTTCTGATAATAACTCCGTCATAATTTTCAATTTTGTCGCAAACCTCATCATATGAAGACGTAAAATCTTCTTCTAGAATAAAGTTTTTTGCTAAAAGCTGTTCGGTAATTAAAGGATGATTTTTATCGAGTAATAATATTCTCATGGAAGACATAATTCTTTATATTTGCTATGCAAAGGTAAGATTCGAAGATTTAGAAACAGCTTTTGCGGGATAGAATTTTTCAATTTTTGATTCAAATGAAATTGCATCAGATCATTTTTAGCTTTTCTGTTTTATTACTTTTTGCTTACATCATTTTATTAATGATAAAATTTCCATCAGTTCAGGAAACCATTCCGATTCACTATTCCGCAGAAGGAGCAGATGGATTTGGAAATAAGATATTTTTGTGGCTGAATGTCGGAGTCAACATAATTATCCTGATTTTTATTGGATTAATATCATTTTACCCTCAAAAAATGTTTAGAAAAGACGACAACTATCTTGAATCATCATTTGAAACCGCAACAAAAAACCGACAAATATTTTTGTCGGTTCTATCTTTAATTATAACATTAATTTTTTGTGGACTTTCTTTAAAAGAGATTATTTAGGTTCTTCCTGAAAAAGTTTTTTAAGTTCGATTGATTCTGAAGGCTTCATTCTTCCCGAAAGGATTAATGATAATTCTTTTCTTCTCAAAGCTGCATCGAATCTTTCTTTTTCAAGTTCGGTTTCTGGTTCCATTTCAGGAATTGGAATCGGTCTGTTGAATTCATCTACCGCAACAAAAGTATAAATTCCTTTATTGGTCTGAATTTTTTTGCGGTTGATGGGATCATCCAACCAAACATCTACATAAATTTCCATTGATGTAGAGAAAGCTCTGGAAACTTTAGATTCCATAACTACAATTCCACCTTCAGGAATCGGATGATCAAATGAAACATGATTTACAGAAGCTGTAACTACCCTTCTTTCACAGTGTCTTGTTGCAGAAATTGAAGCACATCTGTCCATTCTCGCCAACAATTCGCCCCCAAAAAGGTTTCTCAATTGATTGGTATCATTTGGAAGTACAATATTAGTCATCACCGTCAGAGATTCTGAAGCTTTTTTTACTTTTGCCATTTAGTCTTAGTGTTGTTTGTTTTTGCAGGCGTTTTAACTCCCTTTTGTACTACAGGTTGTTGAATAGGTTGCTGTACTACTGAATCTTTCTTCAAAGAATCTGCAACCGGAGTGTAGCTGTGTACTTTCACAGTATCTTTTTCGATTCTGTGCGTTTTTGTCTGAACAGAAATATTTGTTTTATCAAAGGATTTTTTACCAAAAAGAAGTTCCTGTTGCGTATAAGCAACGTATAGAATTCCCAAAACAGGAATAATAATCAGGAAAGCCCAAAGAATAGATTTATTGAATTTATAATCTTTTTCCGTATTTACAGCAACATTTGATTTCAGGTCTTTGTTGTTGATGTCTGAAATTCTGATCTCTTCCAATCCATAAAAATCAGGATGATCCGACTGAAGCCTGTTTCCTCTGAAATGAGTCACTCCATCTTCAATAAAAATAGTTCCTAATCCCTGAATTTCCAAAGTCTGATCTGCCTGCAACTTTTTCTTCCAAAAATCTGTCTGGATCTGCATATCTGTTTTTGAAGCTTCCAAAGTCATTTGTTTCTGACCCGCTACGAAAGTCGCCAATTCCTCAGATTGCACTTCATAATCCGGCGTATAAACAATTTTGCTTGCAGGAGGAAGAATACTCCCATTTTCGGAATTGATAATTGCCTTGGAATTCTCAAGAGAAAATACCCCAAAATTCGGAACTGTGACAGTACCAAACTGTTTCAAATATTCTAAAATGTAAGCTGAAATATTCATTATGGTGGCAAATTTATGACTTTTTCATGACTTTTTGAGAGATTTATTTTTATGAATAAGAGTTTAAAACAGTTTTATATTTTATTGATTTTCAAATTAACAGTACAAGTTGGTTATTGCTTGAACTTCTTTATTTTGAAAGCTAAAAATGCTATTTTCATTTCTTAAAATTTAGATTTTTGCTATAAAAAGATGAATATTGATTATTATTTTCAAAAAATTAAATCACACAAAAAAAGGCTGCCGAAGCAACCTTGAAAATCTAACTTTTACTTTTTACTATAATTTGTTGAAATATAGTCTGATTATTGAATTTTCCAGCTGATTCCGAACATAAAATTGGTTCCAGCCTGAGAAAAATAGTATGGCGAACCGTCATAAACAGCTCCATTGTTGACATACTTTTTGTTGAAAATATTATTCACTAATAATTTCAAAGCGATGTCGTTATTTTTGATTTTAAATTGATATTGAGCATTAAAATCCGTTAAAAAATAATCTTTCAGTTGCAAATCCTGAGTTTCTGTATTATCCAGATATTGTTTCCCAACATATTGATTCTGTATTACAAACTGGAAATTTTTGGTTGGATTGAATCTTAAACCTAAGTTTGCAATTATGTTTGGCGAGAAAGAAATCTGCGTATTACCTAAATCTTTCGTTGACGTTTCATTTTCGATTTTAAAATCTAAATTTCTGTTGTTACTGAAACTTACATTTCCTGTCAGTTCAAATTGTTTTGAAAGTTTTGCCAAAGCTCCCAATTCAATTCCGCTTCTGTAACTTTTCCCGGAATTGGTTCTGATAAAGGCTCCGACATTGTTCAGTTCGCCATTTAAAACCAATTGGTTGACGTAATACATATAATATAAATTCGCTGTAAATGATACAATTCCGAATTGTTTTTCTATTCCCGCTTCAAAATCATGAAGTTTTTCAGCTTTCACATCATTATTCGCCAATAAATCATCTCTGTTTGGTTCACGGTGTGCATGTGCATAAGAAACGAAAACTTTCCCGTTTCCGATTTTATAATTTGCTCCGACTTTTGGATTGAAGAACAACCAGTTTTTATCTAAGTTTGCGCCTTCATCATCTCCTGCTGTAATAATTTTTGTGTTGTAATCTACATTTCTCAATTGCAAATCTCCAAAGAATTCAAAGTTTTGAACTCTTACCAAAGCTTTTGCAAATCCAGAAACCTCATTTTTTACAGAACGGCTTCTGTAATATTCGTGTTCATCAATTTCAGGGAAGAAAACTCCGGTTACATTTCCGTAATGTCTTCCGTAATATTGATTGGCAACGGCTCCGAAATTTAAATCTAAATTATTAAATTTTCCGTAAAGCGTAGAAACAACGCCATAGAAATCGTTATTCAGCCATTTTTTTCTGATAAAATCTGAATATTCTTCACCATTTACATCCGCCAGATTATATCTAGCAAAAGGATCTCCCTGTTTATAATTTTCGTAATATCCTTTTCCTTTTGTATAATGTAAAGTTGTTTCCAGATTCCATTTATCACTGAACTTCTGTTCCCAAAGCAATTGATAATGGTTTTGTCTGTAATTGTCTGTTTCATTGTTATAAAACCCTGAAATATTTCCGCCATCGTCATAAATCGCTCCCGAATAATTAAATTTCGGATTGGTTTCCCAAGTTTCTTTGTCGATTCCGTTCCAAGCTTGGTAGGTTTTTTCTTTTCCGCCAAAAGCCATCAGACGAATTCTCGTATTCCCTTCTTCATACAAAGCCGTAAAATTGTAAGAATCTAATCTGGATGAGGCTCTGTCAATATATCCATCCGAATTGATGTGTGTATATCTTCCCATCACAGAAAGCCTGTTTCCCCAGAATTTTCCCGAACCGATTTCCGCAGAATATTTGTAAGTATCGAATGAACCATAACTGTCATCCGTTTTGAAATAAAACTTCTCATCAGGATCTTTGGAAAGTACATTGATACTCGCTCCGAATGCTGCAGATCCATTATTAGAAGTTCCGACACCTCTTTGGATCAGGATTTGTGATGCAGAACTCGTCAAATCCGGCACATTCACGAAAAACGTTCCCTGACTTTCGGAATCATTATACGGAACTCCGTTCATCATCACATTGATTGCGCTTCCTGCAACTCCACGAATTCTAAAACCTGTATATCCAACTCCATTTCCAGCATCAGAAGTAGAGATAATAGAAGTTTGGTTTTTAAGTAAAATAGGCAGATCCTGTCCTAGATTTTTGCTGTCAAGATCTTTGGCAACATTAATGATTTCTTTAGCAACAGGAAGTCTTTTGGTAAAATTAACGGCTTCAATTTCCCTTATTTTTAAGGAATCGGTATTTTGTGCCTGCAAAAAAGCAAATGAGCCTACGGTAAGCCCTAAAAAAAATAATCCTTTCATTCTATAAATCTTTAAAATTTAATGAATAAAAGGGGCGGATTATGATGAGTAATTAGTAATCGGTAATAAGTAATATTTGAGAATTGCTCATTACTCATTACCTATTGCTCATTTTTAATTTCCCTAAACAGCATTATCTGTTCCAGGTTCATTGGGTATAATCTCAGCTTGTTACAGCACCCCTTTATTTCAGCCGCGAAATTACAAAAAATATACACGCCGAACAATTTAATATGTTTTGTTCTTAGAATCAATATAGTAATAGTTCTTCCCGTCTTTGGAAACATCAAACATTTTCCCCATTTTCCAACTGAAATTTCTCTTGATATCCGCATATTCAAAAGGAACGATCACATTATTATTAACATCTATAATTCCAAATACATTATTTTTTGAGGCAATGATCATCGGATTTGAAACATCATCTCCTTCTAAAATATATAAATAATCGTATTGAGGATAGATTTTAAATTGCCTGTAATCCTGAGGATTCTGAAATGTAGCTTTTTCTATAATTCCGTAAAAACCATTCATCGTATATGCCTGAAACAATTGCTGAACATATTCTTTATGAACACATTTCCCAAGCTCAGATTGCTTAAACTGATAAACTCGTTTTCCTTTTTGATCTACCCTGTAAGATATCTCATCTTTTTCCACTGTCGCATAATCTGCACTTCCGAATTTTCTTAATTTTAAATTTGGTGAATTCAAAAGATTACAGTCTTCATAAAAAAACAAAGCAATATGATATTCAGGCTGAATGATGAATTTTCCTTTCTGGTTGACATATCCAAAATTTCCGTCTTTCTTTTTTGGAATTAAAACAGGAAGCTCTTCATTAAGAACAGGCAAATCGTTATTTTTCTTTGTAGAAGTTAAAGTTTTTTTAACAGTGGTTTTAGAAATAGTTTTAACAATCGGTTTCTTCACAGATTTGGTCTGAGAAAAAACAAAAATCGAAATAAATACACAAAAAAACTGAACTACATTTTTCATAATCATCATTTGTTTGCAAAAATACAACCAAAAATAGAAAATATAAAATTCATATTTATAAAGAATCTAAATAATTTCGACTATAAAAAATATTAAAAATCCGTAAATTTGGGAACATTTTTCAGGTGTTTAATAATATAAAACGTCTTAATGAAATGATTTTTGACATTAATTTCGTAAAAATGTCTTTTTCATAAATTTAACAAACCATATTATTTTAATACTTTTATAAAAAATTAAAGATTACAACTAATTCATTTTCAAATCCGTAAAGGATAATAGTTTTGCAATTTGTCGTAATCTACTTTAAGATTGAAAAGACTTCTATTATTATGAATATTTATCAGGATTACATCCAAGAGATTGAAGAAAGAAAAAACCAGGGGCTTCATCCAAAGCCAATTGACAGTGCAGACTTATTAAGTGAAATCATTGCACAGATTAAAGATACAGCTAATGAATACAGGGCTGACTCTCTTAAATTTTTTATTTATAACACTTTGCCGGGAACGACAAGTGCTGCAGGTGCAAAAGCTAAGTTTTTAAAAGAAATCATTCTTGGAGAATCCGTAGTAGAAGAAATAACACCTGCTTTCGCCTTTGAATTATTGTCTCACATGAAAGGCGGACCTTCAATTGGGGTTTTACTTGATTTGGCTTTAGGAAACGATGAAGCAATAGCAAAACAAGCAGCTGAAGTTCTTAAAACTCAGGTTTACTTATATGATGCAGATACAGCACGCTTGAAAGAAGCTTACGAATCTGGTAACGGAATCGCAAAAGATATTTTGGAAAGCTACGCAAAAGCAGAGTTTTTCACTAAACTTCCTGAAGTTGCAGAAGAAATCAAAGTAGTGACTTTCATCGCAGGTGAAGGTGATATTTCAACAGATTTACTTTCTCCTGGTAATCAGGCTCACTCAAGATCAGATAGAGAACTTCACGGAAAATGTATGATTACTCCTCAAGCACAGGAAGAAATCAAAGCTTTACAGGCACAACATCCTGATGCAAGCGTAATGCTTATTGCTGAAAAAGGAACAATGGGAGTTGGTTCATCAAGAATGTCGGGAGTAAACAACGTAGCTCTTTGGACAGGAAAACAGGCAAGTCCGTATATTCCATTTGTAAATATTGCTCCGATTGTTGGGGGAACAAACGGTATTTCTCCGATTTTCCTTACTACAGTTGACGTAACAGGAGGTATCGGAATCGACCTTCAGAACTGGGTGAAAAAAGTAGATGAAAACGGAAATCCTATTCGTAACGAAAATGGAGACATCGTTTTAGAAGAAGTTTATTCTATCGCTACAGGAACTGTTCTTACTATTAATACAAAAACTAAAAAATTATACAACGGAGATAAAGAACTGAAAGATATTTCAAAATCATTTACTCCTCAAAAATTAGAATTTATCAAAGCTGGTGGTTCTTACGCTATCGTTTTCGGTAAGAAGATTCAAACTTTTGCTGCAAAAACTTTAGGAATTACTCCTCCGACAGTTTTCGCTCCTTCCAAAGAAATTTCTATCGAAGGACAAGGTTTGACTGCAGTTGAAAAAATCTTCAACAGAAATGCAGTTGGTGTTACTGAAGGTAAATTATTACACGCAGGTTCAGACGTTCGTGTAGAAGTAAACATTGTTGGTTCTCAGGACACAACAGGTTTGATGACTTCTCAGGAATTGGAATCTATGGCTGCAACCGTGATTTCTCCAATCGTAGATGGAGCTTACCAGTCAGGATGTCACACTGCTTCAGTTTGGGATAAAAAAGCGCAGGCTAATATTCCAAAACTAATGAAATTTATGAACGATTTCGGAGTGATCACAGCTCGTGACCCGAAAGGTGAATATCACGCAATGACAGACGTTATCCACAAAGTTCTTAACGATATTACGGTTGACGAATGGGCAATCATCATCGGAGGTGACTCTCACACAAGAATGTCTAAAGGTGTTGCTTTTGGAGCCGATTCCGGAACTGTAGCTTTAGCTTTAGCAACAGGTGAAGCTTCTATGCCGATTCCTGAATCTGTGAAAGTGACTTTCAAAGGAAATATGAAAGAGCATATGGATTTCCGTGATGTGGTTCATGCAACTCAGGCTCAGATGTTGAAACAATTTGATGGAGAGAATGTTTTCCAAGGTAGAATTATCGAAGTTCACATCGGAACTCTTCCAGCTGACCAGGCGTTTACATTCACAGACTGGACAGCAGAAATGAAAGCCAAAGCTTCTATCTGTATTTCAGAAGATGATACTTTGATCGAATCGTTGGAAATTGCTAAAAGCAGAATCCAGATCATGATCGATAAAGGAATGGATAATCACAACCATGTTCTTCAGGGATTAATTAATAAAGCAAACAAGAGAATCGAGGAAATTAAATGTGGTGACAAGCCTGCTTTAACTCCTGATGCTAATGCCAAATATTACGCTGAAGTTGTTGTAGATCTTGATGTAATCGTTGAACCAATGATTGCTGACCCGGATGTAAACAACGACGATGTTTCTAAGAGATATACTCACGACACGATCAGAGACCTTACTTATTACGGAGGTGAGAAAAAAGTTGATCTTGGTTTTGTAGGATCTTGTATGGTTCACAAAGGTGATTTAAAAATCGTTTCTCAGATGCTTAAAAATCTTGAAAAAAGAAATGGTAAAGTAGAATTCCAGGCACCATTAGTTGTGGCTGCTCCTACTTATAATATCATTGATGAATTAAAAGCTGAAGGTGACTGGGAATTTTTAGAAAAATACTCAGGTTTCGAATTCAACGATAATGCTCCAAAAGGAGAAGCTCGTACACAATACGAAAACATGATGTACCTTGAGCGTCCTGGATGTAACCTTTGTATGGGTAACCAGGAAAAAGCTGAAAAAGGAGACACTGTTTTAGCAACTTCTACTCGTCTTTTCCAGGGAAGAGTTGTGGAAGATTCTGAACGTAAAAAAGGTGAATCTTTATTAGCTTCAACGCCGGTTGTTGTATTATCTGCGATTATGGGTAGAATTCCTAATATCGACGAGTATAAAACGGCTGTAGAAGGTATTGATCTTACAACTTTTATACCTTCAATCAAAGAATTGGTTACAGTTGGTCATTAATTGATTTTAAAAGAAAGTCGAGAGGCTTTTTAAATATAAAATGGAAGATTTCTTTTTGAAGTCTTCCATTTTTTTTGCTTAAAGATGATCTATATAATTACTAATATTTCTTAGGACTACCGGTAATTCCATCATGATACCCCATTTTGTAAACCATAATATCTGGACGAGAATAATTGTATCCATGTGCCATATATGACTCATCTGCAGTTACAGTTTCAGCTGAAGACAACCCATATCCATTTTCACCATCATTGTATCCATTAATATATGCCTCAATTGATTTTGCTTCATTATCCGTAACATGAGATGAAGATGAAGCTGAAATATTTTGCTTCTCCAATCTATTAATACGAGAGATTATTTCATTAACTAACTCGGAATTATCTTTAGAAAATCCACGTCGGTTAGCATCCTGTGTGTATTGAATTAAATCATTCTTAAATTTATTTAATTCATCAACATTCATATTATCAACATGCTTTAATCTTTGATTAAGTTCAATCTTCAACGATTCTAAATCTTCTGGCATCCTTTTTTCACAAGAAAAAAACACTCCAAATACAATAATTATTACGAAACACTTTTTCATTACAAATTTTCTTTTAAATAATGTTTCGACTTAATTTCTATTTTCAAAATATCTCCAGCAGAATAATTTGTCTGAATCCATTTAGTAAATTCCTTCCCCAACATTATTCTTGGGGTGGAATTAGAATTTGCAATTCTGTTTATGTAACCTAAAATTAACTTTTCATCATTTTTTTGAAAAATAATAGGTTCATTATGATCTCCCAAACTTTCGGAATACTCAACTCTAACATTAAAAAATCCTTGATTAAAATAGGTTTTTGATAAGATAACTTCTATCATAGTATTAATTTTTGGCTAATCTACTTTGATTAATAAAAATAAAAAAGTCCAAATGTGTCCAATTTCAGAAAAGAGAATCAAGCAAAATACTTGGAGAAATCAGAATCTAAATCCTCTAGAAGATTATATATTTTAGAATAATTTGTCTTTTCTACCAATTGTTTTAATTCTTGAAACATAAGCTTTTTTTTAGCCAAACCTTTTTCATAAATAATACATTTTACTAGATACATTATTTTGATATAATCATTATAAAGCAAACCTGTAATATCATTAAAATCAGAATCTGTTAATTCAAGATCATCTATTTTTGAATCTTGATTTGCAACCCAAGCCAATGCAAAAGTTGTTTTCACAAAAGCCATATTGATTCCGAAAAAATGCATAGTCTTTTGCTTATCTTTCATAATTGGAAAAGATTTCAAAAAGGGTTTTGCTTTTTTTAAATAGTAATAAGCTATATCATATTCTTCCAACCACAAAAGGGTATTGCAAAAGAAAATAAGCATTTCCTGTTGATGAATTTCTTCTAATTTAGAGTTCTCCAAACCATCAATATAAACTTTAAATATCTTTTGAAAACTTTCCTCATCATCATTTCTTTTTGCAAAAATCAACTTAACCGTATGATAGCGCATTTCGTGATATGGCATGTATTGATGATTTTCACGATAATCTTTATATATTTTATCGAGTAAAACCATTTCTTTAGCCAACTCGCAATCGCCATTCGAAAGAAAAAAACCTAATAATAAGAAATTGTTGAGAGCCAATTTTACAAGAATATTTTTCGTTTGGGAAATTCTATTCATTAAAATGTTTCTAAACCAATCTTGACCAAAAAAATTATAATTGGGTAACCATGCAAGAAAATAATCTGAGCACCAATTATTTTTTTGATAAAGCGAGTAAAAGAATTGTAAATTTTCTTTTTTATAGTAAATAACTTTAGCATAATCATTCAGAGTATCTACAGTCATAGTATTTTGATGATAGTCGATGTTGTAGCGTTCTCCATTCTCAAAAAAAACAAGCATATTTTCTATGTAAATTTTGTCTTTATCTGAGATATTTTGTTGATTTTCAAAATTTAGAGAAAAATCTTGCCAGTCAGCAAAACCAACATATTTGCAAAGCAATGAAAGTGACGTTAATCCAATTTTTTTGTTTTTATCTATTTTTCCAAAAAACCGTCTTAAAGTCTGAACACTGAGATTTGTATTTTCAGATAATTCTTCAAAACTTTTTATGGAATTTAGTGGCTTTCCAAACCTTTTTTTAACAAAAATTTTTAGTTGCTCTTCGATTTCATAATCTGAATTTGACATTTCGTTATAATAAACTATACTTACGAAGATAAGTAAAATGTGCTTGAAACAAACTGTACTCCCATCTAAAGTTTCTTTTTACAAATTAAATTACTTTTGTTTAGAATCTTTCTATTTAAGAGTAATTATAATTATTTTAACTTATGTCAATGAATCAAAATTTATTTTTTCCTTAACTTGATAGGTATTAAAAATAGTAATCATTCATCTTATTTATACTGTTTTAAGATGGTAGGAATAGAATTTGATGAATGGGTAATTGAGGAAATTTCCGCTTTAAAGTTTAACTTAAAATCCGGGAAAAAACTTATTAAAAAAGAAAAATTAAAATAGATATGACTTTCGACATCGACATGATCAAAAAAGTGTACGAGCGTTACCCGGAAAGAATTGCTGCGGCAAGACAGATTGTGGGAAAACCTCTTACCCTTTCAGAAAAAATTCTTTACACTCACTTGTGGGAAGGGAATGCTACACAAGCACATGAAAGAGGAAACTCTTATGTAGACTTCGCACCAGACAGAGTAGCAATGCAGGATGCAACAGCGCAAATGGCACTTTTACAGTTCATGCAGGCTGGAAAAGCAAAAGTAGCTGTCCCTTCAACCGCCCACGCCGATCACTTGATTCAGGCAAGAGTAGGTGCACAGGCAGATTTACAGGAAGGTCTTAATAAGAATTCAGAAGTTTTCAATTTTCTGGGTTCTGTTTGTGACAAATATGGAATCGGTTTCTGGAAACCGGGAGCCGGAATTATCCACCAGGTTGTATTAGAAAATTATGCTTTCCCGGGAGGTATGATGATCGGAACTGACTCTCACACGGTAAACGCAGGAGGATTAGGAATGGTTGCTATCGGAGTTGGAGGTGCAGATGCAGTAGATGTAATGGCTGGAATGGCTTGGGAACTTAAAATGCCAAAATTAATTGGTGTAAAGTTAACAGGTAAAATGTCTGGCTGGACTTCCGCAAAAGATGTTATCTTAAAAGTTGCAGGAATTCTTACCGTAAAAGGAGGAACAGGATGCATCGTAGAATATTTCGGAGAAGGAGCTCAATCTTTATCTGCAACAGGAAAAGGGACAATCTGTAACATGGGTGCTGAAATTGGAGCTACCACTTCAACTTTCGGGTACGATGATTCTATGAGAAGATATTTGGCTTCTACAGGAAGACAGGATGTTGTAGATGCTGCTGACAAAGTTGCTGAACATTTAACTGGAGATGCAGAAGTTTATGCAAATCCGGAACAATATTTCGACCAAGTAATTGAAATCAACCTTTCTGAATTGGCTCCACACTTAAACGGACCTTTCACCCCAGATTTGGCGACTCCGGTTTCTGAATTTAAAGCTAAAGCTGAAGCAAACGGATGGCCTCTTGAAGTAGAATGGGCATTGATCGGTTCTTGTACGAATTCGTCTTATGAAGATTTATCAAGAGCGGCATCGATTGTTGAAGATGCGGTTGCTAAAGGCGTTAAACCTAAAGCTATCTTGGGAATCAACCCAGGTTCTGAACAGGTGAAATTCACAGCGGAAAGAGACGGTTTCTTAGATTCATTCAGAAAATTTGAGAATGCTAGAATCTTTACCAATGCTTGCGGACCTTGTATCGGACAATGGGACAGAGAAGGTGCTGAAAAAGGGGAGAAAAACTCGATTATTCATTCTTTCAACAGAAACTTTGCGAAAAGAGCGGATGGTAACCCAAATACTCACGCTTTCGTAGCATCGCCGGAAATGGTTGCTGCCATCGCAATTTCAGGAAGATTAGATTTTAATCCAATTACAGATACTTTAACGAACGAAGCTGGCGAGCAAATAAAATTAAACGAACCTCAAGGTTTCGAATTACCAGCAAAAGGTTTCGCAGTAGATGACAACGGATACCAAGCTCCATCAGCAGACGGATCAGGTGTTGTTGTGAATGTAAGCCCGACTTCTGACAGACTTCAGTTATTGGAAGAATTCCCGGCTTGGGATGGTAAAAATATTACGGGAGCAAGACTTTTAATTAAAGCTTTCGGAAAATGTACAACCGACCACATTTCTATGGCTGGGCCATGGTTGAAATACAGAGGTCACCTTGATAATATTTCAAACAATATGTTGATCGGCGCTGTAAATGCTTTCAACATGGAAACCAACAAGGTGAAAAATGTACTGACTGCAGAATACGGAGAAGTTCCCGCTGTACAGAGAGCCTACAAAGCTGCTGGTGTTCCTTCAATTGTTGTTGGAGATCAAAACTACGGTGAAGGTTCTTCAAGAGAGCACGCTGCAATGGAACCGAGACATCTTGGCGTAAAAGCTGTTCTTGTGAAGTCATTCGCGAGAATCCACGAAACAAACCTTAAAAAACAAGGAATGTTGGGAATTACTTTCGCTAATGAAGCGGATTACGATAAAATCTTAGAAGACGATGTTATCAACTTCTTGGATCTTGATCAATTCGCTCCTGGAAAGCAATTGACTTTAGAATTCATTCATAATGATGGAACTAAAGATATCATTATGGCAAACCATACGTATAACGATCAGCAAATTGATTGGTTTAAGGCTGGTTCTGCTCTTAATTTGATTAAGCAACAAGAAAATTAATTGTTAGATTTTAATTAATAATAGAAAAAGCAACTTCAAATTGGAGTTGCTTTTTATTTTATTTTCGTCAAAAAGCTGTTTCTGTAACTTTCCCCGATCGGAATTTCCTGATCTGAAAACAGAATTACTTTTTTAGAATCAAAGCTTTTAATCTGATTTAAATTAATAATAAACGATTTATGAATTCTAACAAAAGAACTTTCCGGAAGTTGCTGTTCCATAGATTTTAAGGTATCTAAAACAATATATTCCTGTTCTGAAGTTTTAATATTCACATAATCTTTTATACTTTCCACATATAGAATATCTTCAAAATTGATTCGATGTTGTTGTCCTGAAGATTTTACAAAGAAATGAGAATCTTCCTTACTTTCATTAGTCGAAAAACGTTCCTGAGCTTTTAAAGCACTTTTATAAAAACGTTCAAACGAAATAGGTTTTAAAAGATAATCCACAATATTGTGTTCGTAACCTTCCAATGCATACTCGGAATAAGCCGTTGTCAAAATATATTTTTGCTTATCCCCGAGAATTTTCATGAAATTAATTCCCGTAAGTTCCGGCATCTGAATATCAAGAAAAACTAAATCAGATTCATTATTTTGAATAAATTCTAATGCATCAATCGGATTTTCGGTGGAGAAAACCAATTCGAGAAAAGGAACTTTCTGTACATAACTTTCCAGAAGCGAAATCGCCAATGGTTCGTCATCCACAACAATACATTTAATTTTATTCATTTCGCAAATCAATTTTTAAATCTACGATAAATTCTGTTTCTGAGTTTTTGATATTTAATTCATATTTTTTAGGATACAGAATTTCCAACCTTTTTTTTACATTTTCGATGCCGATTCCTGAAAGCGAGTCTTTCATTCGTTCTTTTTTATAGTTTAAAAGATAAAAATGTAAAATCTGTTTTTCATCAGAAAGTTTCATTTCAAAACCTTTATTTCTAAAATCACCGTGTTTAAAAGCATTTTCCACAAACGGAACTAAAATCATCGGAGAAATATTCAGTTTTGGATGATTAATATTCTTTTCGATCATTAATAATTCGGGATTTTTAATTCTTAACTTTTCCAGAGCTGTCAAACTGTCGATATAGCCAATTTCTTTATCCAAGGTAATCGTATCTTCTCCAAGGTCTTTCGTGCTATATCTTAATAATCGGCTTAATTCTTCGATTGCCGGCAAAGCTTTATCAGAATTCTGATAAACTAAAGAATAAATATTATTCAAAGAATTAAAAATGAAATGAGGGTTGATTTGTGTTTTTAAAGCCTGTAATTCAGCATTTTTTTTTGCTTTTACCAATTCCGTTTTTTCGACTTCAGCATTCATAAAATGCCTGAAAAACCAAAACGTTGTACTGATGAAAATCGTTGTGCTGCTGTAAAAAATATTATCGAAAAAGTAAAAAATAAATGGTGTTTCTTTCGCATAATTTCTAACCCCGAAAAAAGTCGGTAAAAACCATTCTTCTGCACAATATCTTACACCAACGAAACAACAAGCACTTAAGAAAAATACAATAACCGATTTATATATTTTATTGGCATCAAAAAACTTCGGAACCACGACAAAATAATTTGTATAAAAACAAACAATACTCGTAATAAAAAACGTGATATTAAAGATCGTATTCCTTGAATGAAAAACAAAATAAGGAATCAGAACCGATCCCGTAACATAAATCGTCCAAAAGAAAATATGCAGATAAAGAAGCTTATTGATTTTCATACAACAAAAATAGATTTTCTACGAAATTTCGGGTCATTTTTTCGACAAACCGTTCATTTTTTCCGATGAAAAATATTTTATACCGCTTCACATTCCGTTTGTCGAAATGCTGTTTTATGATATTTCCATGTATGCTAATTTTGTCAAAAATCAATCTCATGAAAACAATATTATACACATTTTTACTTTGCTTATCTGTATTAATTTCTGCGCAGAAACAACCTTCAGAATATTTTCAAAATCCAAAAACGAAAGTTTTAGTTGTCGGATCTTTCCATTTTGATTATCCCAATCTTGATGCTCATAAAACTGAGAAAGGAGATCAGGTAGATGTTTTATCGCCTAAAACATCCAAGGAAGTGACGGAACTTATTAATTATATCAAAAAATTCAAGCCAACAAAAATTGCAATCGAAGCCTGGCCGAATTGGAACGCCAATCAAAAATTAAAAGAATACAAAGAAGGCAAACACGCCAATGAAAGAGATGAAAGATTCCAAATTGCTATGCGTCTTGCAAAGGAGCTTAATCTAAATGAATTATACAGCATAGATGCAAACTCGGTCTTGGATGATTTGCAGGAAAAATTTGGCAAGAAAGATTCTTTGTACTTTAAAAATTTAAGCCAAGATTATGATTTTGTAAGCGAAGATCCAATATCAAAACAGTATAATGCTTTCTTTAAAAGTTCAGAACCGAAAAATTTCAAATCAATTTTAGATCTTTTTAAATTCATGAACAGCAAAGAGTATCACAAATATGAATACGGTGCTTATTTAAGTGGAGATTTTAAGTTAAGGGAACTCGACGGCGCAGACATGTTGGCTTTGTACTGGTATGACAGAAATCTGAGAATATTCAGAAATATCCAAAATATTACACATACTTCAGAAGACAGAATTCTGGTGGTTGCTGGAAATGGTCACGCATCGGTTTTAAGACAATTATTTACCTCATCTCCTGAATTCGAGTATACAGAATTTGATTCATTAAAATAAAGATGTAAAGTCGTCTTTGTAACAAAATTCTTTTTTCTGCGTCTAACCTGATAAGAAAAAACATTATGAAGAAAGCAATTATTGCGCTATCTCTTTTGGGTACGATATTTACTTTTGCTCAGGAAAAAACGAATAACCAGCCGACCAAAGAAAAACAAATTGAAGGTATTACCATTACCAAAACGAAAAAAGCTGTTGAGCAAAAAGCCGATCGTACGATTTTCGATTTTTCGGAACAGCCGCAGCTTAACAACGGAAACGTTTTAGAAGGTATCAAAAAACTTGCGGGACTGGTTTCTACAGACATCGCCGGAATGATGTATCAGGGAAAAATCCTTGATGTATATTTAAATGGAAGACCTTTAAATATTACTTCAAACGAGCTGAATTCTTTTCTTGAAGGAATGCCTGCAAATTCTGTTGACAGAATCGAAGTAATTACGCAACCCGGCGCAGAATTTCCTGCAACTTCCGGAGGTGCGATCATGAATATTATCACGAATAAAAATGCTAATAAATATTTAACAGCAACATATTCCGGAAATTATTCTTTCACGAATTATGATAAATTCAGAAGCAGAACGAGTAATTCTATGAATTTGAATGCAAGGAATAAAATCTTTGGATGGCAATTAAATTTCGGACAGAACTATCGCGAAAGTATGCTTAATACAAATCAAAATGATTTATTATTAAGCAATACAGACAGAGTTGGTCGCGGATATTTTGCAAAATCAGGACTTACTTTTGATCTTGGACAGGACAGATTATTATTGAACTACGATATTTATCATAACAATAATGATAATTACACTTCGAGTGACGGCTCTGCAGATCTGCCTTATTATTTAGATAAAAATATTATCAAAGCTGCAGAGTTTACAGCTTTTGATGCGGCACATACATTTAATGTAAGACAGGAAGCTGTTGTAACGTATCAAAAACGTTTTACAGACAAAGCTCAAAAATTAGATTTTCAGTTTGGTTATACAAAATCTGACAGTAAATTTGATCAGGATAATATTTTCAGAGATGTAACTTACCTTCCGAATGAAAAAATTCCAACTTTTTCAGATGGAAATCAATTAAGTAACAAATCTGATATGAAAATTGCCAACTTTAAAGTCGATTATTCTCAGCCTTTGAAAATTCTTGACGGTGGAAAAGTGAGTTTAGGAGGTTTGTATGAAAATCAGAATTTTGATACTGAAAGTAAAGGTTTAACCAATTTAGAATATAAAAGGCAGACAACTGCAACATATTTAGAATTTCAGGCAAAACTGAAAAAGTTTGATTTCATTGTAGGAACACGTGCTGAAAATTATGATATTTCGGGTGTTACGAGAGCTCTTGACAGTACAAATGCTGTTGTTCAGAAAGATTTAATTCCTTTTAATAAGTTTAAATTATTCCCGAACGCAAGTGTTCAGTATAATTTGATGAATCAGGTTTATGTTGCTGCGAATTATAATAAAAAGATCAGTTTACCAAGTATTTCAGCCTTAAATCCGAATAACACGACTTTCCAGGGACCAAATACACAGGTTACCGGAAACCCGAATCTACAGCCTACAATTTTTGATAATTATGAATTGAAAATTTCAGCGTTTGACTATGCCTTTATCGGATATAGTGTAAGTTCTGCAAAAAATCAGGTAGCGCAGATTATTAGAAAAGACGGAAAAAATCTTTATAATGAACAGGTGAATATTTCAAATATGAAAATTCATAATTTTAATCTTGGATTGCCCGTTCCGTTTATGATTTTCAGCAAACCTTTAAGCGAGATCATGAAGTTCAATTTTAATCCTGATAAAATTAATTTCATGTATTTGTATGCTGGTTATCAGAAACATGACATTGATAATTTAAACAATAAAGGTTTCTGGATTTTCAATGTTATGGCGCAGGTAATTTTACCGAAAGACATTAAATTAACTGCAAATTATAGTTATCTAACACCAAAAGCCGGATATTTTTACTTCACTGCAGAAAAACCATTTAATAATAATGTTGATATTACGTTAACGAAAAAATTCATGGACAATCGTTTGACGGTTTCTGTTTTTGCGAATGATATTTTCAATGGACAGGTAATGCAGGTACGTTCGAATCCGCCTGGAGGAGGTGAAATTGTTGTTCTGAGAAATAAATATGACACCAGAAACTTCGGATTATCAATTAATTATAAAATCCCGACGAAAAATAAATTGGCGAAAGAAGATGCTAATATTTTAAACAGCACTAAAAAAGAAGATAATGGTGGTGTGATGCAGCAACAAGGACAATGATAAAACGTCAATAAATCAAAAACGAGTCAGCAAATATTTACTGACTCGTTCTTTTTTAAACAAATATAATTTAGAAATCAATCGTCTGAAATCGCCAGTGTAAGGTATCAATCAGCGTGATTTGATTTAATTGTAAAGGCAAATCCGTCATTATTTTTAAAGCTAAATTTGCCATCATGCTTCCTACAATTCCGGACAAAGCTCCCAAAACTCCGAGACTGTCGCAATCTGAAAGATTTTCATCAAAAGGAGGTTCAGGGAAAATATCTCTTAAGTTTTTGCTTCCATTATAATTAAAAATGGCAGCCTGTCCCGAAAAGCCCAGAATACTTCCGTAAACTAAAGGCTTTTTTAATTGTACACAAATATCATTAACTAAATATCTCGTTTTAAAATTATCGGAACCATCAACAACTATATCAAACTGAGATATAATTTCTTCTGCGTTTGACTCATCGATCTTACTTTCAATTCCAATAAAATTGACTTGATGATTAAGATTTTTCACAAATTGCTCCGCGCTTTTTACTTTTGATTTTCCAACAGAATTTTCGTTATGAATGATTTGTCGGTTTAAATTATGAAGTTCAACCTCATCAAAATCTGCAACACTTAAAGTTCCGACTCCCGCCGCAGCCAAATATTGAATCACAGGACTTCCCAATCCGCCCGCTCCAATAACCAGAACTTTAGCATTCATTATTTTCCTTTGACCTTCCAAACCAATTTCTTCAATGAAAATCTGTCGGCTGTATCGTGCAAAAATGTCTTCGCTTTTCATTATACTATTTTAATTTGAACCATTAAGATTTTATTAAAGAGTTAAGAAAAATTAAGTATTCGCAAGCGAATAAAATAAGCTGGATGCTAAAAAAATATTTTTAAATATTTCCTTAATTAAACTTAACTCCTTAATAAAATCTTAATGGTTCAAAATTCTTTTTAAATTCCATTATACACAGAATCCCAATCTTTCATCACAGGATCGTAACCGGATTTCTTAATGATATCCTTAATTTCATTCATGCTTCTTTCATCACTGGTTTCAAATTGTTCTAAAGATTCTTTATCAACCGCATAACCACCGGGATTTGTTTTTGAAGCAGCACTCATCGCTGTTGCTCCTAATGAAATGATATTATTCCTAAATTTTTCATTTTCTCTGGTGGAAATCGAAATCTCCAAATCTTCATTCCAAATTCGGTAAGCACAGATTAATTGTAATAAATCTTTATCAGACATAATAAAATTCGGCTCAATAATTCCTTCTGCTGGTCGAAGTCTCGGAAACGAAACGGAAAATTTACTTTTCCAATATTGCTTTTGAAGATAATCGATGTGAAGAGCATTAAAAAAACTGTCAACTCTCCAATCTTCCAGACCGAGCAAAACGCCCAATCCCATTTTATGAATTCCAGCTTTTCCAATCCTGTCGGGTGTTTCCAAACGAAAATTAAAGTTTGACTTCTTGCCTTTCGGATGGTATTCTTTGTAAACTTCCTGATGATAGGTTTCCTGATATACCAAAACTGCATTTACTCCTGCATCATGAAGCTGCTGATATTCTTCTTCCGACAAAGGCTGAACTTCAATCGAAATATTAGCAAAATGCGGCTTCAACAAACGAACAGCCTTCAGAAAATAATCAATTCCGACCGTTTTATTCGCTTCTCCGCTTACCAGCAACACGTGATTGACTCCCATTGATTTTAAAACAGTTGCTTCAATCATCAATTCAGTATCAGAAAGTGTTTTCCTTTTAATGGAATTATCTAAACTAAAACCGCAATAAGTACAGATATTCTGACATTCATTGCTCAAGTACAACGGCGCATACAACTGAATGGTTTTCCCGAATCGTTTTTGAGTAAGTTGCTGCGTCATTTTTGCCATTAACTCTAATTTCTGAGCAGCAACAGGCGAAAGAAAATTCAGGAAATCTTCTATTGTCTTATTCTTTTTTTGAAGACTATTTTCTACATCGGACAAGGTCACTTTTTCAAGCTTAGATTTGACCTCATCCCATTCATATTTTTCAAAAAAATCTTTAAAACTTTTCATACAATTTTGTTTAAAATAATTGACAGATAGGATTTTATCCTACCCTTTGCTGAATCGTCCCTTTGGGACTCTTATTTTCTTGGCTTTAATCAAACAAAAAAGAAGTCAGCGGGCTTGATGCTTCTGCGTGCTGTGCAATCGCGCCCAAACCGGATTCAAAAGCTCTTCTTCCCGCAATGACGCCTTCTTTAAAAGCCAATGCCATATTCACAGGATTTCTTGCAACCGCGATTGCTGTATTCACCAAAACTGCATCAGCGCCCATTTCCATTGCTTTTGCAGCATCGGAAGGCGCTCCAATTCCCGCATCCACCACAACAGGAACGTTGCTCTGACTGATAATTATTTCTAAAAAATCCAACGTTCTCAAGCCTTTATTGGTTCCAATCGGCGCTCCCAAAGGCATCACAACAGCCGTCCCCGCATCTTCCAAACGCTTACACAAAACCGGATCAGCATGAATGTAAGGCATCACGATAAATCCTAATTTTGCCAATTCTTCCGTTGCATACAGTGTTTCAATCGGATCGGGTAATAAATATTTCGGATCCGGATGGATTTCCAATTTTACCCAGTTTGTTTCCAAAGCTTCTCTTGCCAATTGTGCTGCCAAAACCGCTTCTTTGGCTGTTCTTGCTCCTGAAGTATTGGGCAAAAGATGAGATTTTGTTGGTTTTAAGGCACTCAATAAATCATCTTCTGAAGATTGAGAATCGATTCTTTTCAACGCCATTGTTACCATTTCACTTCCTGAAGCGATGATGGAATCGGTCATTTCTGAAAGATTTCCGAATTTTCCTGTTCCTAAAAACAATCTTGATTCAAAAACTCTGTCTGCTATTATTAATGGTTGATTTTTCATTGTAAAACGGTTTTAAATTCGTTGATAATGGAAGGCTGATTGGTGATTTGTCCTGAAACTGCCATTCCGTAAATTCCGATTTGCTGTAAGAGTTCGATGTCACTCAGAACGACTCCGCCGATGGCGAATATTTTTGGAATTTCTAGTGATCTTTCTTTTAAATTTTGGACAATTTCTTTGTATCCTTCAAAATCCAAAATCGGACTTAACTGTTCTTTGGTTGAAGTAAATCTCAACGGTCCCAAACCGATATAATCGCAAGGTTCGTTCAATCTTTGAAGAACATCTGAAATTGTATTTGCCGTTCCTCCGATGATTTTATTTTTCCCTAAAATATGTCTTGCAATTTCTATGGAAGTATCTTTTAATCCTAAATGAACGCCGTCTGCATCGATGTCTTTTGCAATATAAACATGATCATTAATGATACAAACCGTGTGATTATCGGAGCATAATTTTTTTGAAATTTCACAAAGTTTGATAAATTCACTTTCAGGAGCATTTTTCCAGCGAACTTGTATCCATTTTACCCCATTATCAAGGGCTTTTCGAATATTTAGCTCCTGATCTTCTATGGTGAATCCTTGAGATATGTATTGTAATTTTTCCATTTTTATTTTTTAAACGCAAAGTGCGCAAAGATTTTTTTTAACTACTAAATGCTTTTAAGTTCGCAAAGGCGTTCCACTTAACAAAGACCATAAAGTTTTTAAAGTTTTAATAGTGAAATCCTAATAAAGTCGGATTGCTTGTTAAAAATTTTTCGATGTATAATTTTCCGTTTCGACAAGCTTCCTCTAAATTTTTTCCAAAAGCTAAATGACTTGCAATTGCGGAAGAAAGTACGCAACCTGAACCGTGTTTTGGATAAAAATCAGAAGTTGTATCAATTGGATTAATGAATATTTCTTTACCGTTTTGAATTAAAATATCTGTTCCTAGCTTATCTTCCCGATGACCGCCTTTCATTAAAACTGAACATGAATTTTTTGATTCTTCAAAAAGATGATTTTCTTTTAAAACCTTATATTCATTATAGTTTGGTGTAATTAAATCTATTTGTTTTAAAACATTTTCCAACTCATAAATTGTATTTAAATCAAAAAAAGAAAATTCAGAAGTACTTTTCAAAACAGGATCCCAGACAATTTTGGCTTCGGAATTATTGATTTTAATAGTTTTAATGATTTCATTTAAAAATTGAGCATCTTTTACAACTCCAATTTTCAAGGCTTCAACATGATAATTTTTCATCAAAAAATCAATTGCAGATAAAATTTCATCTAAAGGCTGCCAATTCAAGCTCAAACATTGAGATTCTGTCTGTAAAGTCATTACTGTACAAACTCCCAATCCCTGAACTTTCAATTGTTCAAATGTTTTAATATCTGCCAATAAACCTGCACCTCCACTTGGATCGTAGCCGGCAATGCTCATTACGAAAGGACGTTCTGTCTGCATTTTCTGAAAACATTTAAAGGTTTATCACTTTCCCAGATTGCTCCTAATAAAGCCACTCCGTCTGCTCCACTTTCAAAAACTTTATTGATATTTTTTTCATTAATTCCTCCCAAAGCAATTAATTTTACATTTGGATTCTCTCGTTTTTTAATTTCATTCAAAATCGTTGAGTTTTTACCATATCCTTTTTTAGAAATACTCGGAAAAACCGGACTGATAAACGAATATTCCCAATCTTCATTTAATTCATTAAAAATTTCAATATCATGAACAGACGTTGAAATTATTTTATCTGTAAAAGTTTTAAACAATCCATTTTGTCTGTCAATTTCTCTGAAATGAAATCTTGAGATCTTAAAATTTTTCACTAAATCATAATGACTATATAAAACCAATCGATGATGAAATTCAGAATCTATCTTTTGAATAAAATCCGTCATTCCTTCTGAATTAATGAAAGGTTTTCTGATATGAAGCAAATCCAATCCTTCTTGAAATAATTCATTAATCAATTCAGTTTCGTTTTGAATAGTTTCTTCGGGAGTGATTACAAGGATCATATATAAATTTCTTTTCCTTTTTCAATGAATTCCTGCGATTTGTCGAACATTCCTTTCTCTGCAGACTCACGGATTTCCTGTGTGATTTTCATCGAACAGAATTTTGGTCCGCACATTGAGCAGAAATGGGCAATCTTCGCTCCGTCTGCCGGAAGTGTTTCATCGTGATAAGATCTCGCTGTATCAGGATCTAACGACAAATTAAATTGATCTTCCCAACGGAACTCAAATCTGGCTTTACTCAAAGCATTATCTCTGTATTGCGAACCGGGATGACCTTTAGCTAAATCTGCAGCGTGAGCAGCCAGTTTATAGGTAATAACTCCAACTTTTACATCTTCTTTATTCGGAAGTCCTAAATGTTCTTTAGGGGTCACGTAGCAAAGCATTGCACACCCGAACCAGCCAATCATTGCCGCTCCGATTCCCGAAGTGATATGATCGTAACCTGGAGCAATGTCTGTCGTCAAAGGACCTAAAGTGTAAAACGGAGCTTCATCACAGACTTCCAATTGCTTTTCCATATTTTCTTTGATCATGTGCATCGGAACATGACCGGGACCTTCAATCATCACCTGAACATTGTGTTTCCATGCGATTTTTGTTAATTCACCTAAAGTTTCTAATTCTGCAAATTGTGCTTCATCATTCGCATCGGCAATCGAACCCGGACGAAGACCGTCTCCCAAAGAGAAAGCAACGTCATATTTTTTCATGATCTCACAGATCTCCTCGAAATGGGTGTATAAAAAGTTTTCTTTATGATGAAACAAGCACCATTTTGCCATGATAGAACCCCCTCTGGAAACAATTCCAGTGACACGTTTTGCTGTTAAATGAATATATCTCAACAAAACTCCGGCGTGGATTGTGAAGTAAGAAACTCCCTGCTCCGCTTGTTCGATCAAAGTATCTTTAAAAATTTCCCATGTTAAATCTTCTGCAACTCCTTTCACTTTTTCCAATGCCTGATAAATCGGAACGGTACCAATCGGAACCGGACTGTTTCTGATGATCCATTCTCTGGTTTCGTGGATGTTTTTTCCGGTAGATAAATCCATAATCGTATCTGCTCCCCATCTGCAAGCCCAAACTGCTTTTTCAACTTCTTCTTCAATGCTTGATGAAACGGCACTGTTTCCAATGTTGGCATTAATTTTAACCAAGAAATTTCGTCCGATAATCATCGGCTCGCTTTCAGGGTGATTGATATTGTTGGGAATGATTGCTCTTCCGGCTGCGATTTCGTCTCTTACAAATTCTGGAGTGATTTTGCTTTTCGGAGTTCTTGCTCCAAAGCTGTTTCCAGGATGTTGAAAAGCCATATCCTTTGAAACAGAATCCAATTGCTCAATTTTTTGATTTTCTCTGATGGCAATGTATTCCATTTCGGGAGTGATGATGCCCTGTCTTGCGTAGTATAATTGGGTAACTTGTTGTCCTTCCTTCGCAACTTTTGGTTTGTGATTGTAAGAAAAACGCAATTCATCCAATTTTGAATTGGAAAGACGGGCTTTTCCGTATTCAGAAGTAATTCCATCAAGAATTTCTACATCATTTCTATCCAAAATCCATTGTTCTCTGATTCTTGGTAGTCCTTTTTCAATATCGATTTCTGAATTCTCGTCGGTGTAAGGTCCTGATGTATCGTAAATTGTGACGGGCGGATTTTCTTCAATTTTTCCGTTGGTAAGCTTTGTCGGACTTAGGTGTATTTCGCGCATCGCTACATTGATCGGATGAATTTTCCCTTCAACATAGATTTTTTTTGAGTTCGGAAACGGCGAACGTGTGATTTTATGAGCCATAAAAATATTTTTTAACCGCCTTGAGTAGCAGTGATAATTAAAATTGAATCGTTGTTGTTGAGAATAGTTTCCGCCCAGAATGACTGCGGAATAATGCGATTGTTAAGGGCAACTGCAATACCTTTTTGTTTGTAAGGTACCTCAATAGCCATTAATGCTTCCAGAGTTTCGGGAAGTACATCAAACGTTTTTCGTGTGTGATTGATTGTGAGTTCCATTCCTAAATTTTTTAAACACTTTAGGAATGCCCATCATTGTACAATAGAATGTACAGCAAAAGTCATCTCACTTTTCCCTACGCTAGTATGATCTAGAAATCAGGTTCAAAGGGTAAAATCTCAGCCTGTTTTGTAAACAGACACCCCTAAAGTTTGAAGCGAAGTTATACATTTTTTTGAAATGCACAAAATTTTTAATTTTTCTAAAATAAAAAAGACTATCCCAATGTTGAGATAATCTTTAAAGTTTTCAGTCAAGTATTTTTAAAGAAATTAACAGCCGCACATTCCTTTTTTAGAATAGAAATAGGCTTTTTTCTTGTAGATAATTTTTATTTCATATATCTTGTTTTCAATACATGAATTTTTATCTTTTATTGATTTTGTTTCTTTAATATAAATCTTATACACTTTATTTCCAAAGGCTTCAGGATATTCTTTTGTTGCTTTTATTGGAGGAAAAATTTCATCTTTTCCTGTAAAATTAAACAAAGCTCCTTCATCTTCAGATAAATTAGCAACCGCATTTTTCTTTCCATCAATATAACAACCTGCATGCATTTTAGGATCTTTCAAATCGTGAAGAATAGGTTTTTGTGCGAAGAAACTATTTGAAAAGAAAAATATAAGTAAGAATAATAAATGTTTCATGGCAAGATTATTTTAATTATAGAAAATAATGTAATCCTGCTTTATAACGATTCAATCTGTCCGGCAAACCATTGTAACCTCCGTTAATAGCTTTTGTGATTTTCTTAAAAACAACAAGATTATTTCCGGTATCGATACTTTTAGTAATATCAATTTGATCTGCTAATGCATTTAGCTTTCTGCTATTCCAGAACCAGCCTGCACTTTCTGCTGCATTTTTCAGTTGTATATCATTACATTTTGTAACATTTTTCCCTCCTAAAAACGTGGGATTTACGATAAAATCAGTTCCTAATGCGAGAGAAACTGACTTATAGTTTGCTCTTCCGGTGATCTGAATCAATCCTCTTCCTTTGAATTTTACGCCGTCTCCTTTTTGGGTATTTCCCAAATCCGCTCTTCCTTCATAAGCACTTCCGCTTGCCAATTCTTCGGTATAGAACAACCCGCCACTTTCGTGACCGACCTGTGCCAAAAAATTAAGCATTCTTGAAGGTGTATTAATAGAAAACTTATCACATGTTGCTACAACATATGGTAAAAATTTCGAAGCATACATCGATTTAGAGCATGTCGCTTCTTTAAGTTGTCCAAGTGTAAGCATGATTATTGTTCTTTAAAATTGATAGTGTAAAGCTATTTTTAAAAAACAAATACAGATACAGGGAAACCACTATTTTGAAATAAGTATTTTTACGGAATTTTACTCTTCACAAGCTCTCCAAATGGCATCATTTTGCGGAACCGGAGCAATGATTTCAATATTTTCTTTGGTAACAGGATGAATAAATTCCAGCTTTCTGGCGTGAAGATTAATTCCACCATCCGGATTTGAACGAGGTGCACCGTATTTTAAATCTCCTTTAATCGGAACTCCGGTTTTGGATAATTGAGCCCTGATTTGGTGATGTCTTCCTGTTTCAAGATCGATTTCCAACAAAAGATAATTATCTAAACTTTTAATGACATTATATGTAAGAATTGCTTCTTTTGCGCCATCTGTAGCTTTTGTAAAGACGATGGCTTTATTATTTTTTTCGTTTTTCTGTAAATAATGAACCAATCTTTGATTTTTTGGAATCATATCTTTCGCTACAACTGCCCAATATGTTTTTTTGATCTCGCGGTTTTTAACCATTTGAGTCAAACGGGACAATGCTTTGGAAGTTTTAGCATAAATCACCAAACCCGAAGTTGGTCTATCGATGCGATGAACCAAACCCAGAAAAACATTTCCGGGTTTGTCATCTCTTATTTTTATAAAATTCTTGATTGAGTCTAATAAAGATTCATCGCCGGTTTTGTCGCCCTGTACAAGCTGTCCGACTTTTTTATTGATAACCAAAAGATGGTTGTCTTCATATACAATCTGCTCCTCCATTTTTTATCGGCGAAAATTTGGTCTGTTGGAAAATGAAATAATAACTCCGCCTAAAAGTCCAATGGTCTTCATTCCCGTAAGTTTTGAATCATAAGGTAAAAAAGCACCAACAATGCAAAGTGCAGCTGCTGCATACATCGGATAAACAAATTTTCTGTTCGCCAATAATGGAGCCTGCAAAATAAAACTTATCCCAACAACGATATAAAATATTCTTTTGGAAAGCATGTCATTTACATCAGGAGAAAACAAATTGAACCATCCCACTGCAAGGCAAACGATAGCTAAAATTGAAACAACACCCTGAATAGTCTGAAGATTTTGATTCATTAATAACTTTCTTTTTCGTTCGGGAAATCTACACTTTTTACATCTTTCACGTATTGCGCAACCGCTCCTGTGATTTCTGTATAAAGATCAAGATATCTTCTTAAAAATTTTGGGCTGAAACCTTGGTTCATTCCCACCATATCGTGATAAACCAAAACCTGTCCGTCACAATGCGCTCCGGCTCCGATTCCGATTGTAGGAATTGAAATAGCTTCGGTAACTTTCTTAGCCAAATCCGCAGGAATTTTCTCTAAAACAACTGCAAAACAGCCTAATTCTTCTAAAATTTGAGCATCAGCAATTAATTTTTCAGCTTCAGCTTCTTCTTTTGCTCTTACTTTATATGTTCCGAATTTGTAGATCGACTGAGGTGTCAATCCCAAATGTCCCATTACGGGAATTCCGGCGTTGATAATTTTTTTAATAGATTTTGAAATTTCCTTTCCACCCTCAATTTTCACAGCATGAGCACCGCCTTCTTTCATCATTCTTACTGCAGATTCCAACGCTTTTTCAGGATTACTCTGATATGTTCCGAAAGGTAAATCTGCCACAACCAAAGCTCTGTCAGTTCCTCTTACCACACTTTGAGAATGGTAAATCATCTGATCCAAAGTAATAGGCAACGTCGTTTCAAAACCCGCCATTACATTTGCTGCAGAATCTCCGATCAAAACCGCATCAATTCCTCCCGCATCTACCATTTTTGCAGTAGTATAATCGTATGCTGTAAGCATTGTTATTTTTTCCTTGTCGAATTTCATTTTACGCAAGGTTTCAGTCGTAACTTTTTTAATTTCAGAATGAACAGACATAATGTATCTATTTTTAAAAGTTAAAAAGTCGGCACTGAGCCGACTTAAAGTTTTCTATGATTTTTATAAAACTACGTGTCCTAGTTTCATTAATTTGTCGTGGTTGAGAATTTTGATATTTCTTCCGTCTACTTCGATGAGATTATCTCCTTTAAATTCCGAAATCAAGCGGATAGCACTTTCTGTAGCTGTTCCGATGATATTGGCGATTTCTTCTCTTGTTAAAGAAATTTTAATAAAACCTTCCGGATCAACTCCCAATTTTTGTTCTAAAAGCAATAAAATCTCTGCTAATCTTTCTCTTACCGTTTTTTGAGCAAGGAAAGTAATCGTATTGGAAGATTCTCCCAATTCGTAAGAGATCTTTTGAAGCATTACAAATGATAACTGAGGATCAACCTCTAAAAGAGACATAAAAATATCTGCCGGTAAAAATGTTGCTTCGATATCCGTCATCGCTTCAGCCTTTGCCTGGAAATTTTCCCCGCAAAGCAAAGAACGATAACCGATGATATCACCTTCTTTGATAAATCTAAGAATCTGATCTTTTCCGAAAGCTCCCGATTTTGATAATTTAGCTGCACCTTTTTCTAAAACGAACACTCCTTTTGGAGTTTCTCCGTCCTCAAAAATAGTATCGTGCTTCTGAAAACTCAGTTTCTTTTTTGCGTTAATATATTTCTCAAAATCAGCGCTGGAAAGTCTTTCCTTGAATGATTTATCATTAAAAACTCTTGCGAACCTCTCTTCGATTGCAATCTGTTGTTCCTGCGACATTTTATATGACATTTATCACAAAAATAGAACTTTTTAACTCGATAAACAAAAAAAATTGTTATAATTTTGTAGTTCAATAATTTATGAAGGTGAGCGAGAACTGTTTTCATTGTGGTCAAGGTATCGAAAAGGAAAGAATTTTATTCGATGAAAGGATTTTCTGTTGCAACGGTTGCAAATCGGTCTACGAAATTCTGAATACCAATAATTTAAGCAATTTTTACGAGCTTAATAAAAGAGCAGGAATTCGTCCCGATGAAAGTTCTTCACAGTTTGAATATCTGGACACTCCTGAAATCTTCGAGAAGGTAACAGATTTTTCTGAAGGCAGCACAAGTTTAGTTACATTTAAAATTCCTGTAATACATTGTTCTTCATGTATTTGGTTACTAGAAAGCCTTCATACTTTAAATAAAAATATTAAATATTCTCAGGTTAATTTTACCAGAAAAACTCTACAGATATCCTTCAATCATAATGATTTAAAATTAAGCGAATTAGCTGTTTTCTTAACGAATCTAGGATACAAACCTGTCGTTAGTCTTGAAACAGCTGACAAAAACGTAGAGCATTTAGATAAATCTTTACTTGTAAAATTTGCGATTGCTGCATTTGCTTTCGGAAACGGAATGTTCCTCGCTTTCCCTGAATATATCGGCGGTGAAGATTACTGGATGGAGCACTACAAAGGACTTTTCAGAGCTTTAATGTGCTTTTTGGCAATTCCTGTTGTTGTTTATTCAGCTTCAGACTATTACAAATCAGCTTGGTATGGTTTAAAAAACAAGATAGTTAATATTGATGTTCCGATTGTTTTAGGAATTATCGTTCTTTTTGGACGAAGTTTATATGAGGTTGCAACAAACTATGGATCAGGATATTTCGATACACTTTGTGGTCTTTTATTTTTCATGCTTTTAGGTAAAATTTTCCAAAAAAGAACCTACAACGCACTTTCATACGATAGAGATTACAAATCTTTTTATCCGATTGCGGTTACAAAAGTTGATTTTGAAGGAAAACAGGACAATATTTTGCTTTCTGAAGTAAAAGTTGGAGACAGAATCTTGGTTAGAAATCAGGAAATTATTCCGGTTGATGCGATTTTAATTAATGGAGAAGGAAATATCGACAACAGTTTCATTACCGGAGAAAGTGAAAGTATCAGCAAACAACCCGGAGATAAAATTTTTGCAGGAGGAAAACAAATTGGTTCTTCCTTGGAACTTGAAGTTATTAAAAATGTTGATCAAAGTTACCTGACACAGCTTTGGAATAAAGAAGCGTTTAAAAAGCACGAAACAGGACTTGACACATTAACAAATAACGTCAGCAAATACTTCACATTCATTATTTTAGGCATTGCTTTAATTGCCGGAACTTATTGGTATTTTATTGACTTAAACAAAATGTTCCAAGTAATTTCTGCCATTTTGATTATTGCCTGTCCTTGTGCTCTCGCATTGTCTGCACCGTTCACTTTCGGACACATTATGAGGATTTTAGGTCGAAATAAGTTCTACGTAAAAGATACAATTACGATCGAAAAAATTGCAAAACTTGACACGATTGTTTTCGACAAAACAGGGACAATTACTCACAGAAAAAAATCAAATATTAAATTTGAAGGCTCTGAGATCAATGAATTTGATTTATTGAATTTCAAAACGTTATTAAAGAATTCAAACCATCCGCTTTCGAAATCTTTATATGAATTTATCGAAGTAAAGGATGAATATTTTCCTGTTGAAAAATTTCAGGAAATTTCAGGAAAAGGTTACGAAGCCAGTGTAAGAGGAAATGTTTATAAAATTGGCTCCGCAAAATACAATAATCAGGAATCAAAAAATCTTGAAACAGCGGTTTATATCAGCAAAAATGATGAATATTTAGGGAAATTTATCTTTAAGAATGAATACCGCGAAAACCTGAAAGACTTATTCAAAAAACTTACCAATTATAAAGTTTTCATTTTAAGTGGTGATAATTCGTCTGAAGAAAATCAATTGAAGGAATTAATTCCGAATTACAAAGGAATGGCTTTCAACCAAAATCCTGAAGACAAACTGAATTATATTCAAAATCTTCAGAATCAAAATATGAAAGTTGCGATGCTTGGAGATGGGTTAAATGACGCCGGAGCTTTAAAACAAAGCAACGTAGGCATAGCAATTTCCGATGATTCAAACAGCTTCACACCCTCTTCAGACGTCATTATGAATGGTGAAAAAGTAGTAGGATTAGACAAATACCTAAATGTCTGTAAAGGCTCAATAACAATTGTGAAAATGACATTTATAATCAGTTTCCTTTACAATATTGTTGGTTTAAGTTACGCAGTTACAGGACATATGCATCCTCTTTTCGCAGCTTTAATTATGCCTGCAAGTTCTATCACAGTAGTTTCATTCACCACACTTTCAACTTGGATTTTGGGTAGGAAATACTTCAAATAACGCTCTCAAAAGCCCTTATTTAGACTGATTTTAAATTAGCCAAAACCCGTATTTCGTGATGAATGTCATTATTTTTCACTAAATTTGAACCCCGAAAATAGGTTAATTTTGTTGTCAAATGGATATTCTATATTTAATGATCCTATGCAGTGTTTCTTTGGCTGCTGTTTTCCTGGTCGTGTTTATAGTGTATGCCCGAAAAGGACAGTTTGAAGATGATGAATCTCCGGCTGTGAGAATACTCTTCGATTCCGATGAAATAAAGGAAAAAGAAGAGCTAGGCAACAATAAAGGCGATAATGAAAAAGGAGAAAATAATAAAATTGAAGAAAAAAGTGAATAGTTGATATGGAAACACAAAAGTTTAGTTATGACAACAGTATTGTCCGGGCATTCCTTTATGCGACCGTAGGTTTCGGGATCATAGGGTTTTTGTTTGGACTTACGGCGGCATTAATGCTTTTCTATCCGGAACTTCCAGAATTCTTTTTTGGAACGGATGATACTACCATTAACAGTATAGGTGGTGGTATACAGGGCTTAATAAAAACTCATGGTGCATTTGGATTCGGAAGAATCAGAATGTTGCACACAACCACTGTAATCTTTGCATTCGTAATGAACATCGTTTATGTAGGAGTTTATTACTCTTTACAGAGATTGTTAAAAACAAGAATGTACAGTGATACATTGTCTTGGATCCACTTCTGGACATGGCAGATCATGATTTTGGTGACTTACGTTACATTCTTTATGGGAATTAACACTTCTAAAGAATACGCAGAACACGAATGGCCAATTGATATTTTGATCGCATTCTCATGGATCATTTTTGGGGCAAATATGTTCTTAACTATTGCAAAAAGAAGAGTAAGACACTTATATGTAGCAATCTGGTTTTACATCGGAACTTGGATCGCAGTAGCAATGCTACACATTTTTAACAACTTAGAAGTTCCATTATCTTTCACAGGCTGGAAATCTTATTCAGCTTACGCAGGGGTAAAAGATGCCATCGTACAATGGTGGTACGGTCACAATGCGGTTGCATTCGTATTGACAACTCCGGTTCTTGGTTTGATGTATTATTTCTTACCAAAAGCTGCAGACAGACCGGTATTCTCATACAAACTGTCTATTATTCACTTCTGGTCATTAATTTTCGTATATATCTGGGCTGGTCCTCACCACCTTCAGTATACAGCTTTGCCAGCTTGGGCTCAAGCAGTGGGAACAGGTTTCTCCATCATGCTTATTGCACCATCTTGGGGAGGAATGCTAAACGGACTTCTTACATTAAGAGGAGCTTGGGATAAAGTAAGAGAAAATCCTATTTTGAAGTTCTTCGTAGTTGCAGTTACTTGTTATGGTATGGCAACATTCGAAGGTCCGCTTTTGGCAACTAAAAACATTAATAAAATCGGTCACTTTACAGACTGGGTAATTGGTCACGTACATTTAGGTGCACTTGGATGGAATGGTTTCATGGCATTCGGTGTTATTTATTACTTGATCCCAATCTTGTGGAGAACGAAATTATATTCAACAAAATTAGCTAACTGGCATTTCTGGTTAGGAACATTAGGTATCATTTTCTATGCAGTACCAATGTATATTTCAGGTTTCACTCAGGGATTAATGTGGAAACAATTCAACCCGGACGGAACTTTAGTTTGGAAAAACTGGTTGGATACTGTAACTGCGATTATTCCTTATTTTAAAATGAGATTCGTAGGAGGTTTATTCTATCTTTCAGGAGGTCTATTAATGGTAGTTAACTTAATCGCTACTGTAAGAAAAGGATCGTTCCAAAAAGATGTACCTGCAGAAGCTCCGGCATTAGCAAATGTTAGTCCTAAACGTAAAGAAGGAGAAGGAACTCACCTTTGGTTAGAAAGAACTCCTGTATTATTAGGTATTTTATCTTTATTAACAATCTCAATTGGTAGTATGGTGGAAATCATCCCTACTCTATCTCTTAAGAAAAGTGTACCTACCATTTCAGCTGTAAAACCATATTCTCCACTGGAATTAGAAGGTAGAGATATTTATATCAGAGAAGGATGTAACGCTTGTCACTCACAGATGGTAAGACCATTCAGAGATGAGATTACGAGATTCAACGGTAAAAACGGACAGTATTCTAAAGCAGGAGAATTCATATATGACAGACCATTCTTATGGGGATCAAAAAGAACAGGGCCGGATTTGCATAGAGAAGGTGGTAAAAACCCAAGTGCATGGCATTACAAACACATGTACAACCCAAGATCTACATCTGCAGGTTCTATCATGCCTCGTTATCCTTGGTTAATTGCTACCAACTTAGACAGATCTAAAATGGTTGACAAAATGAAGCTAATGAAGAATGCATTTGACGTACCTTATACAAAAGCAGGAATTGACTCTGCAAACACTTGGGCAGATAACCAAGCTAAGAAAATTGTAAAAGAAATTATGTCTGAAGCACCTGATTTGAAAGAAGCTTATTCTAAGAAACCTCAAGGTGAATTAGAGAAAAAAGAAGTAGTGGCTCTTATTTCTTACCTACAAAGATTAGGAACAGATATTAAGACAACTGAAATAAAAACAGCAAGTAATAACTAAATATTAAAAGGTTCACATCATGATACCTCAGAATTTTAAAGACATATTATCCAATACAGAAAATGCTGGTTTTTACCAGACGTTGGCTCTGATTTTCTTTTTGCTGTTCTTCGTCGCATTAGTAATTTATGTTTTTAGCAGACCTAAAAAATATTACAGAGAAGAAGAAGAAGCACCTCTGCAGGATGATCAAGATGACGATTTTAATTTAAAAAATTAAACTACTTATTATGAAACAAAGAACACCGGTTGTTGTAAACATTTTAATAATAATTGGACTTTTAATAGTTTTTTATTATCTGTTTGTACAAAGTTATGCCTTCTTAGGTTCACCATATTTCTGGGGAACTGTAGTGATTGGCGGTATTTTGGCTTACATTCACAGTGCGATCGGAGATTTGATTGAGAACAATAAATTCAAAAAATTATCTCCTGAAGAGAAAGCAGCATATTTAGCAGAGAAGAAAGTTCCTTTCTTAAAAAGAATGTATGATGCAGCTTTCAAAAAACAATCTGCAGCTGAAGAAAATGATATCCTTATCGATCATGGTTTCGACGGGATCATGGAATTGGATAACCAATTACCAAAATGGTGGGTAGGTTTATTCTATTTTGGGACTGCTTTTTGTATTGTGTATATCTGCGCATTCTCTTTTACAGATTTCGCTCACCCGTTAAGCGAATATGAAAAAGAATATAAGGAACAATTAGCAGCAATTGCAAAATATAATGAAGAACAGCCTCCTGTAACAATTGAAACAGCGAAATATTCAGCTGATAATATTGCCGAAGGTAAAGAATTGTTCAAAACAAACTGTGCATCTTGCCACAGAGAAGATGGTGGTGGTGGTATCGGTCCAAACCTGACTGATAACTATTGGATCAATCAGCCGGAGAAAACGTTATTCAAAAACGTATTCCATATGGACTGGAATGGTTCTCCAAATAACCCAACGATGAGACCATTCGGTAAAAACGGAGAAGTTTCAGGTGCTGAAATTGAGAAGATTGCAGCATACGTTTACCACATCAACCAAGAGCAAGCTCCAGTGACACAGGCTCAAGGCGGGGCAGCTCCTCAGGGAACTGAAGCTCATTGGGAAAAAGAATAATTTAACTTAAATAAATTAAAACATATGAAAAACATAATTTGTTATTAGATAAAAAATAGTAACGAATTATGTTTTTCTTTTTTTAAATACTTTACAAAATGTCAGATATAGAAGAAATAGAAGTACGCGGCGGACAGGGACAAGTTCTGGACCCTGAGACTTACAGAGATTCTATCGGGACAATGGAACAATCCGGTAAAAGAAGGTGGGTATTTCCAAGAAAGCCAAAAGGAAAATACACCAACTATAGGAATATTGTAAGTTATATTTTATTGTTAATATACTTTGCGGTACCATTTATCAAGATTAATGGTAATCCTCTTATTTTATTTAATGTAATCGATAGACAGTTCTTCATTTTCGGACAGCCTTTCTATCCACAGGATTTCTTTATCCTTACTCTTGGAGCGATTACTTCTTTAATATTTATCATCATTTTTACGATTGCGTTCGGAAGAATTTTCTGCGGGTGGATTTGTCCTCAGACAATTTTTATGGAATCTATTTTCCGTAAGATTGATTACCTTATTGAAGGAGATCGAAATAGACAAATGAAGCTCGACAGACAGGAATGGAATACCGAAAAGATCTGGAAAAGAAGCTTGAAATGGACAATTTTCATCATTATTTCCTTAATTATCACTCACTTCATGTTCATGTATATTGTAGGATATGAAGAAGTTTTCAGAATAGTTTCCGAAGGACCATTTGCCAATCCTACAAACTTTATCGTAATGATTCTTTTGACGGCAGCATTTTACTTTGTGTTTGCATGGTTCAGAGAGCAGGTTTGTACTTTGGTTTGTCCATACGGAAGATTACAGGGTGTTTTAATTGATAAAGACACGGTAAATGTTTTCTATGATTTTAAAAGAGGAGAAAACAGATCAAAATGGAGAAAAGGCGAAGATAGAAAAGCCGCAGGAAAAGGTGATTGTATTGACTGCCATCAATGTGTTGTAGTTTGTCCTACAGGAATCGACATCAGAGACGGACAACAGCTGGAATGTGTAAATTGTACCGCTTGTATTGATGCTTGTGATGAAGTAATGGAAAAAGTTGGTCTTCCAAAAGGACTGATAAGATATGCTACAGAAAACGAGATCGAAAAAGAGATTCCATTTAAATTTACAGGAAGAATGAAAGGTTTTGCTGTCGTTCTTGTACTTTTAACCGGATTTTTAGGCTATCTTTTATCAAGCAGAGCTGAAATGGAAGCCAAATTCATTAAACCTGCAGGAAGTACTTTCTTCGTAAGAGACGGAAAAATTACAAATACTTACAATTATACTTTCTTAAACAAAACCAACGAGAAAAAAATTGTAACAATAAAAGTAATTGAGCCAAAACACGGAGAAATTATTTACAGTGCTTCAAGCAAGATTTCTGTAGAAAGAGATAAAATTACAAAAGGAACTATCAATATCAGTTTCCCGGAAAGTGAAATGAATCTTTCTAAACAGAATATTACGATCGGGGTTTACGATATGAAAGGAAAACTTGTGGATTCTTATAAAACATATTTCGAAGGACCATTTAAATTACAATTTTAATTTTTGAAGAATGAAAAACTTTAGTTGGGGACACGGTGTTGTAATCGCATTAGTTGCGTTCATAGTTTTTATATTATCGATGATGTTTCTTTTCCCGAACGGGCAGAAAAACTCTGAAATGGTAACGGACAATTACTATGAGGAAGAATTAAAATATCAGGATGTAATCGACGCTAAGAAAAGAGCCGACGATTTACAGGAAAAGCCTGTTTACAGTCAGGATAAAAACGGAATTAAAATAACTTTTCCAAAAGATTATAACAATTCCAATACTACGGTAAAATTTGTTTTGAACAGAACCGACGACCAAAATCTTGATGTACACAAATCTGTACAGTTAGATGCCAATCAATCATTTTTAATTCCGGGACAGGTTTTAAAAATGGGAAATTATACTTTACGTCTTACCTTCACAAAAGACAAGACAGACTATAGAATGGATTATGATGTGATATGGAAATAGCACTTATTTTATCGGCAATCGGTTTGGGTTTTGCTTCCGGATTTCACTGTATCGGAATGTGCGGACCTATTGCTTTGTCGATGGGATTAACAAAAAAACAAGCTACTAATTTTTACCTTCAGAATCTAACCTATCAATTCGGAAGAATTTTCACTTATTCTCTATTAGGTGCAATTTTGGGAATTATAGGAGAAGGCTTTGAGATGGCTGGTTTTCAGAAATATTTAACGATTGCCGTTGGGATTTTATTGATCATAATGGCTGTTTTCTCTTTTGGAGGAAAAGATTTTGCTTCAAAAGTCCCTTTCTTTTCTAAGTTTTTATTTAAAGTAAAATCAAATTTAGGAAGATTACTTCAAAAAGCAGATTACCGTTCAAGATTCACCACAGGAATATTAAATGGATTTTTACCATGTGGAATGGTTTACATGGCTTTAACGGCAAGCTTGGCAAGCGGTGGAATATGGCAGGGAGCTTCATATATGGCTTTATTTGGTTTGGGAACACTTCCTTTTATGTTTGCCGTAGTTTTAGTCGGAAATCTTATGAATCAGACTTTCAGAATTAAAGTTTTAAAAGTCATTCCTGTAGTAATGATTATTTTAGGAGGATTATTTATTGTGAGAGGTCTGGAATTAGGAATTCCTTATATTTCTCCACGAGCAGAAGCAATGACGATTTCTAAAGATAATCAAGGCGACTGTCATTTACCGGGAGATCACAGTACTCACGATCATAGCAAAGTTAATTGCCATTAAATAAAAACGTATGAAAAAGATTTTATTTTTTTTATTCGTCATTCTTTTCGTCATTCAGTCATGTTCAGTAGAGTCTGAAGTTATTTTTCACAAAGACAAAGCATCAAGCACAATGATCAACATTGATATGAAAGATGCCATGACGATTTTAAAAGCCAGACTTGCAGACACTTCCAAAACAAAAAAATCAGGAATTGAAGATATCGGAACACTTCCAAAAAATTGGACAAGTGCTTATGGCTATCTGAAGAAAAAAGAGTGGAAAATAAAAGATCCGGATTCTATTAAAATCCTGAAAAAAATCTTTGTTAAGTCTAATTTTGATAATACAGAAATGTCTGGGTTTTCTTTGAAAATGGATCGTTTTTCAAAAGATGACTATTTTTCAACAAAAAAAATATTAAAAAATAATCAGCTTCCGATCGATCAATTAGCAATGAATTCATGGGATGGAAAAACATTAACAATAGATACGGAAAATCTAAGTTTAAATGGACTTAAAGATATTTTAAGCAATCATGAACTTACTTCCTTGCAAGCCAAAACCTCGCTGGAATATGCGAAAATGATTTATAAAAAAATAGGTACAACATTAAAGTTTGACAAAAAAATAAAATCTATCTCCGGAAAACATGATTGGATTACGAAAGTAGATGATTATTCGGTAAGGATAAATTATGATCTCAGTTATTTATTTAGTGAAGAAAAAGGTAGAAAACCTTTAGTAAATTCGGATAAACAAATAATTATTACAACAGAATAAAATAAAACCACTGGAAATCATCATCCAGTGGTTTTTGTATTTAAGTATAATTAAAATCTTAATTAATCACATCAAATCTCGCATATTCAGCGATTTTCTTCGGAAGTTTAATTCCGTCTTCAGTCTGATTATTTTCAAGCAAAGCTGCCATAATTCTTGGCAATGCCATTGCAGAACCGTTCAATGTATGAACAAGCTGAGATTTTCCGTCTGTTTTATAACGACATTTCAGTCTGTTTGCCTGAAACGTTTCAAAATTTGAAACAGAACTTACTTCCAGCCACATTTCCTGAGCCGCGCTCCAAACTTCGAAATCATACGTCATTGCAGAAGCAAAACCTGTATCGCCACCACAAAGTCTCAAAACTCTGTAAGGCAATTCAAGATCTGTAAGAATTTCTTTGATATGTTCTACCATTTCCTCCAAAACAGCATAAGAATTTTCAGGTTTTTCAATTCTTACGATTTCTACTTTTTCGAACTGGTGAAGACGGTTCAGTCCTCTTACATGAGCTCCGTAACTTCCCGCTTCTCTTCTATAGCACTGAGAAAATGCAGTATTTTTAATCGGCAAATCTTTCTCATTAAAAAGAACATCACGATATAAATTCGTCACTGGAACTTCTGCCGTAGGAATCAGATATAAATCGTCTTCCCCGATATAATACATTTGTCCTTCTTTATCAGGCAATTGTCCTGTTCCATATCCTGATGCTTCATTAATAACGTGAGGAGGATTTACTTCCATATATCCTTTTTCAACATTTTTATCCAGAAAATACTGAACCAAAGCTCTCTGTAGTCTTGCTCCTTTATTCAAATAAACAGGAAAACCGGCTCCGGCAATTTTTACTCCCAATTCAAAATCGATAAGGTTGTATTTTTTGGCAAGTTCCCAGTGAGGAATTGCTCCTTCACCAAGACCTTCTACGTCATGAGATTGATAAATAATTTCGTTATCATCTGCGGATGCGCCACTTTTCACCAATTCATTCGGGATATTGGGAATTTGATACAGAATATTAATTAAATCTTTTTCTAAACTACCCAATTGAGTCTCCAATTCTTTGCTGGACGATTTGTACTGTGCCGTTTTAGATTTTGATAATTCTGCTTCTTCTTTTTTTCCTTCTTTCATTAAAATCCCGATTTCTTTGGAGATCTTATTGATTTCGGAAAGTTGGGAATCCAGCTCAAACTGAACTTTTTTCCTTTGTTCGTCAGTAGCAATAGCCTCGTCTACCAACTCAAGATTCTTGAATTGTCTTTTCTTAAGACCTTCTAAAACGCGCTCTTTATTGTCGCGCAAAAAATTGACTTGTAACATTTTATTTAGATGTTAGTTATTAGAATGTTGAGCATCGGAATGTCAACAGTTTTGCAAATGTATAAAATTATTTTACGATAGTAACTACGTTCGGAGAACCTGGTTGTTTTGTAAATCTCAATGTATCATTATAATATACTTTCGAGACTTCAAAAACAGAAGGCGTCATATGATATTCAATTCTCAGACGTTCATTAATAGTATCAAGAATGGCATCATTCAAATGCTTTATTAATGATACTGTAATTACAGACTGATAAGTTTTATTGTTTGGATCAAGCGTATCGAGCCCTACTCTTTTCGCACCTGCAATATATTCAATAAAAAGCGTGGAATCGGCAGTAGCTTTTAGAGTACTGCTTACTGGAGCAAGATCTTTTACACCATTCACGTCATTTAAGGAGTAGGTAAAATAGGTGTTATTTTTCTTTTTGTGAAAGAGATCTCTTCCTGCTCCGTTTTTCATATAAATATTCAAGATCTGGTCGATTTGCTGTAAATCATCATCATCCGTTCTGCAGCTCAGAAAGGCACAAAAAATCACCAAAAATCCAAAAACAATATTCCTCATTTCCAACAAAGATAAAAACTTATTTTTATTTTGTCCTCTTATTTTTTCTTTAAGACTTTATTTAAAAGTAAATTAATTTCAGTTTTTGAAAGAATAAAATCCTGAACACGAAATTCTGTGATCTGATAAAATCTCCAAAATAATAATCCGGACGAAAGACAATACGAAATAGAGGTAATAACACAGGCTCCTCGAATTCCCCACCTCGGAATAATATAAAACGAAGAAATCGCTGTGAAAATAAGCCCGATCATTGCTTTAACATTCAAAATTCTCAGCTTATTGATTCCTGCAAAATAATATCCGATAATATTACTTACTGCAATTGCTAAAATTCCGGGTGAAAGAAATAAAACAATTTCTTTGGTCTGGCTAAAATCTTTCCCGAAAATCATGGAATATAGTTGAGCGGGAATTATCAGCATCACGACAATAAATAATAATGTAATTAAAAAGCTCACACGCAAAGAAATCTTTGTTTTTTCAATGGCTTCATTAGAATTTTTATTATTGATAATATCTGCATAAAGCACTACAGAAAGACTTCGGCTTACCGTCCAGATTGCTTCGGAAAAGGCAATTCCTACGGAAAAAACCCCGACACTTACGATTCCTTTAAAATATTCAAGGAAATAAAATGATAATCTGTTGTTTAAAAACTGTAAAAAAGCGCTCAATTGGGTTTTCCATCCATAATCGAATAATTTATTCCCAATTTCTTTAGAAAACGAAATTCTTTTAAAATCACAATGCTTTAAAACCTGAAATGTACTCACTAAAAATAAAGCTCCGAAACAGCTTATCTGAGCCAAAAAATAGGAATTAACAGAAGTAATTTTAATTAAATAAACAACAATGATGATAAATACAATATGAACAATTTGCTGTAAAACAGTGTATAAATTGAACAATTTGATATTCTGCTGCCCAACAAACAAATTCACATTTGCTGCGAGAAGCGATGACAAAACCGAAAGTGCAATTAAATAATTCGAATATTCTAAAGTATGGTTAAAACTGAAAAGAACAGGAATTAAAATTCCGATCAAAATCGACCAGAGATAAGCAAACGGTAAAATTTCCTCCGTTTTGAACTTTGAAGCGAAATAACTCATGCTACTTCCCACAAAAACATTCGCAAAAAAACTGACAATTGTAAGATCCGCAATTACTATCGAAATCGTTCCTTTTCCTTCACTTCCCCACATATTTGTAGAGTAAATGACCAACCCGAAATTCAATATCAGAATCAGAAAGCGGGAAACGAAGGTTTTCAAAATAGTATTTTGCTTCATCTTATTGTATTGATTTTTTGATGAAGTTTACAAAAGAGTCTTTGATAACATTCCAGTTATATTTTTGTTCATATTCCAATCTTGCATTTTTCGCATGACCTGAATATAATTCAGGATTTTCGATATATTGTAGAATATTATTCGCAATTAAATCCGAATTTTCAGGATCCACCAGGAAGCCAAATTTTGAAACATCAACATGTTCTCGGGTTGCTTTCAAATCTGTATAAATAACGGGTTTTCCTGAAGCGGCGTAATAAAATATCTTGATCGGTAAGCAATGATGATTTTCATAATTCAAAGCCCTCAAATCAAAGCAAATATCTGCATCCGCATAAGCTTCTGTAAAAGTTTCAAATGAAGTTGATCTTCCTATTTTAATATTTTCAAATTGATATTTCTTAATTAATTCGGAAAAATATTTTTCGTCTTTTTCTTTTCTTGCACCACCAATCAAAAGAATTGAAATCTCAAGTTCAGGTTTCTTTTTTCTTAAACTGTCAATCGCAGCGAAAAAATTTCCTATTCCTTTTTCTTCGGAAAATTGTCCAGTATAGCAAAGTGTGATTTTATTCGGTTCTAATATTTTAATATTTTGATGAATATAAATATTATCCGGATAATAAGGCAAAACAATGGATTTTTTAAACGGAAAAAAGTAAGCTAAAGGAAATTTTTTCGTGTTTTCTCCAAAAATGTAATGTGTGCTGATAAAACCTACATACAATTGAATCAGGAAAAATTTAAAAGCATGAATAATGTTTAAAGGAAAAGAAAAATTTTCCACCATTCTCATTGATGGATACCATTCGGTGATGTCATAAACAATGCTGATTTTTTTCTTCTTTTTGAATTTTTTAGCCGCAATTACCGCCAAAGGTTCCGAACAAATAATAGAATCCGGCTGAAAAGAATCGCAAACTCTTTCGAAAACTTTCGTTTTCTCTTCTGTGCTTTTCTCTAAAACCGAATAAGATTCAATTTCAATTCCCTCAATATTTCCCTGAAATTCTGATGAAAGACTACAGATTTTAACTTTATTTCCCTCTTTTTGCAATGCTTTAGCCTGATGATAAAAAATTCTGTCATCATCATATCGGTGAGCGGTCGTTAAAAAGAGAATTTTAGACATTATTTTCAATTAGAATCCTTTTTATTCATGGATTTTGCAAATATACTTTAAAGCAAAAAAGTGGAACTACTCCACTTTTTATTGTATTGATTTAAATATAAAATTTATTTAATTCCGGCTGCCCAGCTTCTTTCGAAAGGCAAAAGGAAATTTCCTATAAATTCCATATAAGTATTTTTCGAAAAGTCAAAAACCTCAATATCTTTAGAAATTTCGCCGCTTCTTACTTTTGATTTAAAATCGATAAGCTTCAACGTTTTTACCTCGCCATTTTCTACGAAACTTGCTTTCATTCTGTCGAAAAGTCCCAATTGATATTCTTCATCAATCTCTCTCATGATTTTTCCAAGTGCATCAATGCTGCATCCGGAAGCCATTTCCTTTTCTTCATCCACGCAAATTACGATGAATTGATTTTTTTCAATTTTAAAAGATGATGAAAGTGGTTTTCCGTGTGCCGCCCAAGTTGCCAAGAAATCGAACAATTTTTCAGTTATTGTTTTTGCTTCCTTCGTTTCCAAAGGTCTTGATGCAGGATATATGATCACTCTATAGTCGTTAGCTTCTACGATGTTTGATTCTTCAATCTTCATTTCTGATACATTTAAAGTTCAAAATTACGCAATTTTCCTGAGTTTGAAACCATTATACTTTTTACTTACTGCATATAAAAATGTGATCAAGAGTAATATGATTAATCCAATAAAAAATCTAAAAATTGAGGAATGAGGAAAAAATAAAAATTTAATATAAATATTTACGAAAACAAGAACAGAAAAAGTTCTTATCCAAGAATCTTTTGAAAAGTAAAATATCAAACCTAAAAGTCCTACAGATGTTGCGGTAACTTTTTTGAAAGTCAAAAATTTGTTAAAAACAATAGTAAGATATTCTTCAAGGCTAAAATCCGGTGAAGAGGCGGAAATAAAAGCACGCCTGTGAATAAAAGTATCATAAAAAAGATGTTTCCAGCCAGGATAATGACAAATCTTAATGATCGTGAAATATAAAAGTAAGAGAACTATCCCTTGAATTGCAAGATTAAAATCCAGCTTTTTATTTGTAATGTATCCGTAAACTGCAAATGTTGCTAAATAACTTAGCGTGAAAGGAATATAATCCGGTCTAGTAAAAGTAATGGCAAAAAGAATCGAAAACATAATCCATTTGTTCCATTTTTTAATAAAACCGAGCATGAAAACCAGTAAAATCTGAAAAACAAACATATCAGGCGTTGCTCCTCTCGACATATCCGTTATTGGTGGCAAAAGCATTATTCCGACAGTCAAAATAATTGCCAGGAAATAATTTTCTGGAAAAATATTTTTTAGAATTAAAAAAAGTAATAATCCTGAAATAAAATAAGAAAAAATACTTAAAAATGTAACAGTATCGGGTGAAGAAAATCCTAATTCGTATAAAATTAAAATCGCAAGATTGTATCCGACTTTAATATGATAATAAGGCAATTGTTCGGTAAAAGCCTTTGTATTATTAGCAAAAGCCTGTCGCGCTTTGTCGGCAGGCTTTAACGTTCCTAAAATATCTTTATACTCCAATTCCGGAGCTTTTTTCTGTATTTCCGTGTAAGTAAGTATGCGAACTTTATCCGGTGAATCAGGAAATTTTAAAGTATATAAACAACCTACATAACCAGGCATATCCCAATCATAGATCCTGTTTTTATAATTCCAGAAACTAAGAAATGTGATGATGATTACAATGAAAAAAAAGGAAATATTCCATTTTGATTTCATGAAAATATCGGTTCGTTTATAACTTTTAGATCAAAATATTACAGATCTTCTGCTTCTGCCAAAAGCTCTACGATATCTTTTACGGCAACTTCTTCATTTTTGTTGAAGTGTTTCACACCATCCGTCATCATCGTGTTACAGAATGGACAACCTGTTGCAATTACTTTAGGTTCAAAAGACAAAGCTTCCTCTGTTCTTTCTATATTGATGTCTTTTTTACCTTTTTCGGGCTCTTTAAACATTTGTGCACCTCCTGCTCCACAACATAGACCGTTTGTTTTGCAACGCTTCATTTCTACAAGCTCGGCATCCAATTTTTCCAATAAAACTCTCGGAGCTTCATATTCGTCATTTGCTCTTCCTAAATAGCAAGGATCGTGGAAAGTGATCTTTTTTCCTTTGAAAGCACCACCTTCAATCTTCAAACGACCTTCTTCCATTAATTTTCTAAGAAACTGAGTGTGGTGAATAACTTCAAAATTCCCTCCTAAACTAGGATATTCATTTTTAAGCGTATTGAAACAGTGCGGACAAGCCGTAACGATTCTTTTTACTTCATAAGCATTAAGAATTTCAATATTCGTTAAAGCCATCATCTGGAAAACAAATTCATTTCCCGCACGTTTTGCAGGATCTCCAGTACAGCTTTCTTCCTGTCCCAAAACAGCAAATTCAACGCCGATTTTATTTAATATCTTGCAGAATGCTTTTGTAATTTTTTTAGCACGGTCGTCAAAACTTCCCGCACAACCAACCCAAAATAAAACTTCAGGCGATTTTCCTTCGGCAGCATATTCTGCCATTGTTTTTATATTGAAATCCATTTATTGTAAAATGTATTTTATATTAATATAAAGGATATTTAAATTTTCAAGTTCAATCAAAATTGATATGAAATTCCATCTTAATGATTAATCATTTGCCCAATTCAGACGATCTGCCTGATTATATTGCCAAGGTGCAGCATTGTTTTCTACATTGGTCATCATCAAATTCAATTCCTGTGGCGCAGCTGACTGTTCCATCACCAGAAATCTTCTCATTTCGAAAATAATAGAAAGCGGATCAAGCAAAACGGGACAAGCTTCCGTACATGCATTACATGTCGTACAAGCCCAAAGTTCTTCTTTTGTGATATAATCGTTCAAAAGTTTTTTACCATCATCTTCGAATTTGCCATTCTTGTCGATATTTCTTCCAACTTCTTCCAGACGATCTCTGGTTTTCATTAAAATTAATCTTGGAGACAATTTCTTACCTGTAATATTTGCAGGACAAACTGAAGTACAACGACCACATTCTGTACAAGAATAAGCATTTAGCAATTGAACCTGATTTAAATCAAAAATATCTTCTGCACCAAATTTTGAAGGAACATCTGCCTCACTCCCTTCTGCCGAAGCAGCATAAGGATCTGCATTCGGATCCATCATTAACTTGATCTCTTTTGTTACAGATTCAAGGTTATTGAATTTTCCTTTCTTTTCAAGATTTGCGTACCATGTACTTGGAAAAGCCAAAATGATATGTAAATGTTTAGAATAATAAAGATAATTCATAAAGAACAAGATCCCCACAAAGTGGAACCACCAAGCTCCTCTTTCAATAATGAATAAAAACAGATTATCAAAACTGAAAACTTCAAAAAACGGGACAAAAGTCATTTCACTGATCGGAAATGATCCGATATGATGAAATCCTTCAAATCCTCTCATCTGAAGAATAAAATCAGAGCTATTCATAGTAAAGAAAGCCATCATTAATGCAAATTCAATGATTAGAATCCAATTGGCATCATTTTTTGGCCATCCGAAAAGTTCTTTCATTGTTAATCTTTTCACTCCGTAAAAATTTCTACGAATGAAGAAAGTGACAACTCCGATTACAACCAAAAGAGCCAGAACTTCTAATGTTGCCGTAAAGAAATTGTAAAAAGTATGTCCGAAAATTGTTGCTAAAAATCTATGCGTTCCAAAAATTCCATCAACGATGATTTCAACAAGTTCAATATTAATAATGACAAAACCAACGTAAACAAAAAGGTGTAAAATTCCCGCAACAGGACGTTTGCTCATTTTACTCTGTCCCATCGCAACAGTTGCCATGGTTTCCCAACGTTCTTTTTTTCTATCGCTTCGGTTGATTTCTCTTCCTAGCCTGATGTTTCTGTATATTTTCTGCAGACTTTTTGCAAACAGCCCAAAACCTGCAACCAATAAAATCAGAAAAATAACATTATCGATATATTGCATGGTCTATATATTAGTCTTTACTGTTCTTACCGAAAACCGAGAAATTAACGTATTTCTTAGGATGAGCCTTCAAATCTTCAATCAAAGCATTCAAATTATTTGATGCTGCATTAAGATTATTATAAAGCTGATCGTCTTTCATTATTTTACCCAAGCTTCCTTCGCCTCTGTCAATTCCTGAAACTACATTGTTCAACTGTCCAACTGTAGCATCTAAGTTTGCAATAGTTGCGTTCAGTTTTTTAGTATCAATACTTTCTGCTAAATTTCCGTATTTATCTAAAGTAACTTTACCAGTTTGCATTGTTACACTTGCATCATCAAGAACTTTCTGAAGCTTAGGATCATTGTGACCAACTAAAGAATTTACACTTCCTGCAGTTGTCTGTAAAGCTGCAACTGTTTTATTAAGATTAGACAACAATGCTTTAATTTCCTGTCTATTTTGAGCATCTACAAGCTGATTTGCGTTTGTCATTAACGAATCTACTCTATGCAAAACGACCTGTAGCTGATCTTTCACAGGACCTACCTGAGAAGAAAGACTTCCCAAAGTTCCTAATTTGAAAGCACCTTTTAAAGTATCACCATCTTTTGCGGTTTGTCCGCCGTACATCAAATTGATTCTCATCTCTTTACCGCCCATTAAACTCGGTTCAAAAATCTCTAACGTTGAATTTTTTGAAAACTCAAAATTATTATCAACAGTGATTTTTACAAGAAAATCGATTTTCCCGTCTTTTGCAGTACGAGGAATGATTTTATCAACCTGTCCTACCTTTAATCCATTGATGGATACAGGAGAAGACTGTGCTAAACCTTCTACATTTTCATATTGTGCGTAAAATATATTGTCGGTAGTAAAAAGGCTTCTGCCTTTCATAAATTGAAACAGCACCACGAAACCAATAATGGCCAGAAGTGCAATTACACCAGCTTTTAATTCTTTACTGAACTTCACTTGCTAAATTTTTTCTAATGAGCAAATATACTACATTTAAATTAATGTTTTTCTTTATTGCTCTGCGTTACACACAAAAAAAGCGGCAAAAACTTTGCCGCTTTTCATCTATCTGAAAAATATTTTCTTATTGTTGTTGAGAACCTAACTTGTTGTAGATCTCAATTCTGTAATCATCGATCTTAGCATTGTCCTGTAAGCTCTTTAACCAAGCCTGTCCGAACATTCCTCCGTTTCTCTGAGTAACAGATTCTGTAAATTGTTTAAGATCTCCAGGTTGTTTGTTTACTGTTTCGTTCTTTTTGATTAAAACATAAACTCCTGTTCCACCTTCAACCGGGTTAGAAAGTTTTCCTTTCGCAACTCCGAATGCAGCACCAGCAACTTTTGGTTCCATAGAACCTGCAACTGATGGGCTTAATAAGTTAACCTGTGCAGATTGTTTTGTTGTTCCGAATTGTTTTGCAATCTGGTCTAAACCTGACTTTCCAATTTTCTCAACAATTTGTTTTGCAGCCAATTTATTTTTAACAACAGTTTCAATCTGATCTCTTACAGATTCAGGATCTGCAGTTCCTTTATCTTGTTTACCGTTTAAGTAAACCACGATTTTATCTCCTGTTCCGTCTACAGTAAAGAATTCTGTATCTCCTTTTTCTCTCTTTTTATCGAAAGCCCAAGCTAAGATATCTCCATCCTTTTCTGTTCCTAAACCTTGAAGCTGACCGTCGAATCTTTTCGCCTGTTTAGGATTTGAGAACTGATAGTTTCCTTTTTTAGCAATATTCACGAAATCGTTGAAAGATTTCCCTTGAACCTGCTGAATGAATCTTCTAGCATTTTTATCTGTAGCAGCTTCTGTAGCATCAGAAGGCTTAACAGCTTTTACTAAATGAGCAACTTTATAGCTCATTGTTCCTGCTTTTTTATCTTCTACATTAATAATATGGTAACCAAATTCTGTTTCAGCTAGACCAGTAGAACCTTTTGCATTGCTTGCCAAAAAGTTAAGATAACCTGGAGCAAATTGACTTTGAGGAGTCGTCCAGCCAACACTACCGTTTCTTTCAACTGCATTCGGCTCATCAGAAAGCTTAAGACCATTTGCAAAAGCAGCCGGATTAGCTTTAATTACAGCTAAAAGGCTATCAGCAATCTTTTTTGCCTGCTCTTTAGTTCTTGTAGCTGTCGATCTTTCTGCTCCTTTATAAGAAATCAAAATATGTTTAGATAATGTAGAATCTGAAGCTTTTTTATCTAAAAGTTTAGAAACCACATAGAAATTTTGCTCCTTATAAGGTCCAAAAGTCTGTCCAATAGCCGCAGATGGAATTTGAGCCTGAATAGTTTGCGGCAACTGGTTTGGCGTCACATATTGATTATTGTAAGGCATATCAGAATTAGCCATTACGAACATAGAATCATTCTTTGTATTCTGGAAGTTTTCAGTACCTCCGCTCGCATCAGTTCCTGCTGAGAATAATTTATTGATTTCTTTCTGAGCTACTGCATCATCTGCTGCGCTCGGTTTAGAAGGAAAATAAACAATTCCTAAATTTCTGCTCGCATCAGCTTTAAACATTACAGGATGCTGATTGATATAATTAGCCAAATCTTCAGTTGTAACTTTGATGTTATTTTTTTGAAGATAAGTAGCATAATCTACTTTTACAAAATCGATATCAGCTAACTGATCTCTTTCTTTCATCAACTCTTCAGCCTCCTTTTTACCTGTTGTGATACCTGCAGAAACATTAGCAAAGACCTGTCTTGCCATCAATCTGTATTCGATTGACTTTCTGGATTTCAACCACTGGTTGTAACCTTCCGGCGAAGCTGCCTTCATGTCTTCTATTTGTTTTTTAAGCTCTTGGGTTTTGAAATTACCTTTTTCGTCAAAAAACTGTTTCTGCTGAGCAAACATCTGATCAAACTGAAGTTGATTCCAGAAATAATCTTCCGTCATTTCGAAGCCCATTTTTTCGAATTGCTGCTTGATCAGTTTCGACTGTACAAGCAATTGCCAAGCCTGCTCTTCAAGACCAGTCTTCGGCTGACCCTGTTGTTCAGCCTGTTGCTGCAACACGAAAAGTTGATCATCAAACTCTCCACGGGTAATTTTCTCACCATTTACTTTTCCTAAAACATCAGGATTTTTTCCAAAAACCTTATCAATACTATCTGGGTTTACAAGGAACGCCAAAAGCGCCAATGCAATTACTCCCATCAAAAGCCAAGGTCTACTCCTAATTGATCCTAAAATTGCCATTATATAAATTATAGTTTTTTATCAGTTTGCGAAAATACACATTTTTAAGAAATTACGGAACTCCAAGTGCTTTTTTTAATTTTTAAAATTCAAATTTTATAAAAAAAGGAAATTTTGACCATATTTTTTAGCAAAAAATGAATGGCATGGGTCTTGTGCAATTTAAGCACACATAATATGCTGCCCTATATAAAAGCATATTATAAAATTTCACGTTAACGAATTAAAACGACAATGACAATTTGTCATTCGATTTATTATGACAGAATTTGAAGATATTAGTTTAGAAGAAATGATAAGCGACGGATTTGATATTGTAGCCGAAGAGATCAACCTTTCAGATCTTGCGGAGACAGAAAGAAATTCTGAGCAAAAAATATTCCCGATCCTTCCCGTAAGAAATATGGTAATGTTCCCGAACGTTGTCATCCCTATCACAGCCGGAAGAAAAACCTCAATACAACTTCTCGAAGAAGCTCAGAAAAATGGAGATTTTATTGGAATTGTAAGTCAGAAAAACTCAGATTTGGAGCAGCCGGCGGAAAAAGACATATTCCAGATCGGTACGTTGGCAAAGATTATTAAAATTATAAAGCTTCCTGAAGGTAATATTACAGCCATTACAAAAGGTTTTCACAGGTTTAAGATCAAGAAAATGGTTGAAAACCAGCCTTATTTCAAAGCTGAAATTACCAAATTGAAAGACGGAAAAGCAAAAAATAAAGAAGAATACGAAGCATTACTGGAAAATGTTAAAGATTTAGCTTTAAAAATAATTGAGCTTGATCCAAATATTCCAAATGCAGCCAATTTTGCGATAAAGAATATTAATAATAATGATGATCTATTAAATTTCATTTGCACAAACGCCAATTTTCCATCTTCTGAAAAGCAAAAACTGCTTGAAGAGAAAAATTTAATGGAAAGAGCTAATAAGTGTTATGAAATGATGCATGAAGATTTCAGAAAGCTGGAATTAAGAAATCAGATTCATCAGAAAACATCAAAGGATCTTGATAAGCAACAGAAGGAATATTTTCTGAATCAACAGATTAGAACTATCCAAGAAGAATTGGGAGGAGGTACTGAAGGTGATATTGATGATCTGATTGCAAAAGCAAGAAAGAAAAAATGGAGCGGTGAAGTTGAGGAACATTTTCAAAAGGAAATCAACAGATTACAACGTCAAAATCCAAACTCGCCTGATTATAATGTTCAGAGAAATTATTTGGATTTCTTCACAGATTTACCTTGGGAAACTTACACAAAAGACGTTTTTGACATTGCAAAAGCTGAAAAAGTTTTAGATAAAGCTCATTTCGGATTGGAAGATATCAAGAAAAGAATTTTGGAGCACATGGCTGTTTTGAAATTAAAAAACAACATGAAATCTCCTATTCTACTATTAGTCGGACCTCCGGGAGTTGGTAAAACTTCATTAGGAAAATCAATTGCAGATGCGTTGGGAAGAAAATATGTAAGACTTTCTTTAGGTGGACTTCACGACGAAAGCGAAATCCGCGGACACAGAAAAACTTACATTGGTGCGATGGCGGGTAGAATTCTTCAATCTATCAAGAAATCAGGAACTTCCAATCCTGTAATTGTTTTAGACGAGATGGATAAAATCGCCCAAGGATTACACGGTGATCCAAGTTCTGCACTTCTTGAAGTTCTTGATCCTGAACAAAATAAGTCTTTTTATGACAATTTTCTGGAAATGGGTTATGATTTGTCTAAGGTAATGTTCATTGCAACGGCAAACTCATTGTCAACGATCCAAAGTCCGCTTTTGGACAGAACTGAAATCATCCAGATTGCGGGTTATACTTTAGAGGAAAAAATTGAAATTGCAAAAAGACATTTAATTAAAAAACAACAGGAAGAAAACGGTTTGGATTCAAAATCATTCAAACTTGGAAATCCTGAATTAAAACATATCATTGAAGCTCATACTTCGGAAAGCGGTGTAAGATCTTTAGAAAAAAGAATTGCAGGAATCGCACGTTGGGTTGCATTGCAAACGGCTTTAGTAAAAGAATATGATCCTAAGATTTCGCTTGAAAAAGTAGATGAAATTCTTGGAGTTCCGAGACCGAAAAGCTTATCGGAAATCACTGGAGTTCCGGGAGTTGTTACAGGTCTTGCATGGACAAGCGTCGGAGGAGATATCTTATTCATTGAAAGCATTTTAAGCAACGGAAAAGGTGCTTTAACCATGACCGGAAACTTAGGGACTGTCATGAAAGAATCTGCAACAATTGCTTTAGAATACATCAAAGCAAAACACGATGAGCTTGGAATTTCTCAGGAAGATATCGAAAAACATAATATTCACGTTCACGTTCCGGAAGGAGCAACTCCGAAAGACGGGCCTTCTGCGGGAATCGCTATGCTGACTTCGATGGTTTCTTCATTTAAGAATAAAAAAGTAAAACCTCACCTTGCAATGACTGGTGAAATTACGCTAAGAGGAAAAGTACTTCCAGTAGGTGGAATTAAAGAAAAATTGCTGGCTGCAACAAGAGCAGGAATTCAGGAAGTAATTCTTTGTGAAGCAAACAGAAAAGATGTTGAGGAAATCAAAAAAGATTATCTTAAAAACCTTAAAGTTCATTATGTCAACAGAATGGAAGAAGTAGTTGATATCGCGATCGAAAAATAAATATAAATATTAACATTCTCAATAAAAGAAAACACGTCTCAGATTTTTGGGACGTGTTTTTGATTTTATAAAGATGATTTGATTCTTTCAAAGTCCGGATATCTTTTCTCAATGGCATAAAATTTTCTAGAGCTTATGAAAAGAATTAAAGTTAATTAACCAAATAAACCCTTCAATTCGAAAGGGTTTTCTTATTTTTATAGTGACGATTTTGAAATTATGAATTTACTTCGACTCCCTTTTTTAGTCAAACTTACGCTTGTTGTCATTTCCATTATTGGTCTTGGCTATCTTTTAGCGTTAGGCGAAAGCATTTTAGCACCTTTCTTTCTGGCATTTTTGATGGCAATGCTTTTTTTGCCGATTGCCAATTTTATGGAAAGAAGGTTAAGATTTTCGAGATCTTTGTCTACGATTACATCTGTTCTAATTATGTTAACTATTTTAACGGGATTAATTTATTTCTTTGGATCTCAATTATCAGATTTTAGTAAGGATGTTCCGCATCTTTCTAAACAGTTTAATCAGGTTTTTCATAATTTACAGACTTGGATATCGCATACTTTTAATGTAAAAGTTGATGAACAGTTCACTTATCTCGATCAGGGGTTGAGTAAACTTCTCTCTTCTACAGGTGTGATTTTGGGCTTTACTTTCGGTATTTTTTCCACAGGACTTGGTTTTATTGTTTTCTTTATCTTATTTTTTATTTTCATCTTAAATTACAGAAGAGTTTTAAATAATTTTATTGTAACGGTTTTTAATGAAAAACATAAAGCAAATGTTCAGGAAATCGTGAATGAAGTAAGGATCATGACGAAGAAGTATATTACCGGACTTTGCCTGCAGGTTCTGATAGTCTCTATCCTTACATCAACAGTTTTAACTATTTTCGGAGTAAAATACGCTATTCTTTTGGGAATTTTGACAGGTTTATTAAATGTGATTCCTTATCTGGGAATATGTATTTCACTTTTAATTTCTTGTTTTATTGCCTTTGCAACTACGACTCCATCCACTTGTATTTATGTGGCGATCGGCTATATTGGTATTCATATTGTTGACGGAAATATTGTCCTGCCGTTCGTTGTAGGTTCAAAAGTAAAAATCAATGCCCTGTTTTCTTTTCTCGGAATCATCATCGGAGAACATCTTTGGGGAATTGCGGGAATGTTTTTGTGTATTCCGGCAATCGCAATCATTAAAATTATTTTTGAAAGAGTTGATGGTTTAAAGCCTTGGGGAAAATTATTAGGCGAGGAAGAAAAACCTCACAAAAAGAAAAAAAGTTACAAAATTTCGAAAAATATTACTTTAAAAGAAATGGATTGATTCATGAATAATAAGTAATTGGTAATGAATAATTTTTCAGCTAATCAATATTTAATATAAAAGAAAGCCTTCAAATTGAAGGCTTTTTATTTTTTACGCTGCGCAAAGTGGGCTCATTCCGTTCGGACATGTTTCAGTACAATAGATATACGTTCCGTTATCCGGACAATATCCGATTGGATCTCCTGGTGGATCCGTTGGTCCACCTCCTCCACCTAAACATGGATCTCCTGGTGGAATCTTGCATGGACAACCAATTGGTCCAATATCACATTTTCCGGGACCTCCTCCTCCTTGAATTTCTTTTAAATCTGTACGATTCAATTTTTTAAGATTTTTCAACATACTATTTCGTTTTAATTTGTCTGTCAGACAAATATATAAAATCAAAAGATACAACCGTCTATTATTTCCCTAAAAAGAGAATATTTTTAAAATTATTTCCTTTTCTAACAACGAATTAGATTTTTATTTAATTTTAATAAAAAATCATATTATGAAAATCGTAAAATTTATTCTGTCCCTTCTTTTCGGACTTATGTTTATGAATGCGGGACTCGACAAATTCTTCCATTACACTCCAATGCCAAAATTGACTGATGCGCAAATTAAAGTTTTTGCCGCCTTCAATGAAATCGGTTGGTTGATGCCATTGGTCGGAACAGTTGAAGTAATCGGCGGGTTATTATTTATCTTTCCTAAAACCAGAGCATTGGGCGCAATCATTATTCTTCCGGTTATGGTCGGAATTGTATTACATAACGTTTGCAAAGATCAGTCTCAAATGGGAATTATAATTTCAGTTGTCCTGTTTTTGGTTAACCTTTGGATGATTGTCGATAACAAAGAAAAATATAAAGCCTTAGTAAGCTAAAAAAGATAATGGTCAATTGTGAATTCGCTTTGTCTGTTAATTTCTAATTCACTTGCTGACAAAATTCACAATTGACCATTTAATATTATACAAATGCACTGAAGCCTGTAATCGATCTTCCGACAATCAGTGAATTGATTTCTTTCGTTCCTTCGTAAGAATAAATTGCTTCTGAATCGGCTACAAATCTTGCGACATCATATTCAAGCAGAATTCCGTTTCCGCCCATCACTTCACGTGCTCTGGAAACAATATCTCTTGTTCTTAAGGTACAGAAAACTTTCGCTAAAGAAGCGTGTTCATCTTTAAGAATTCCTTCATCCTGCATTTCGGAAAGTCTGAAAACCATTGTCTGCATCGCCGTAAGATTTGACAGCATTTCTACCAAATGTCCCTGAATCATTTGAAAAGACGCAATCGGTTTTCCAAATTGTTCACGCGTTCTTGTGTACGCCAAAGCACTTTCATACGCACCTCTCGCGCAACCTGTTGCCATCCAAGCCACTCCGGCTCTTGTCATTCTTAGTACTTTTGCAGTGTCTTTGAATGAATTGGCATTTTGTAATCTGTTTTCTTCGGTGACTAAACAATCCTTCAAAGTTATCAATCCGTTCTGAACGATTCTTAATGCCATTTTTCCTTTGATTTTCTCAACAGAATAACCCGGATTATCTTTTTCAACAATAAAACCTTTTACTTCACCATCATCTAAATCTCTTGCCCAAATAATAATTAAATCTGCAAATGTTGCATTTCCGATCCATTTTTTCTGACCATTTAAAATCCAGCCTTCAGGAGTTTTTTTACAGGTCACTGTTAAACCACCTGCAGCTCCGGAACCGACTTCCGGTTCTGTTAAACCGAATGCTCCTATTTTTTCAAACTTCTGCATTTGAGGAAGCCATTTTTGTTTTTGTTCTTCCGAACCGCAAATATAAATTGAACCCATTGATAAACCCGACTGTACGCCAAAGAAAGTAGCAATCGAAGCATCAATTCTCGCCATTTCCATCGCAATGACACCTTCCATTAAAAAAGGCATTCCAGGACAGCCGTAACCTTCATATGTTACGCCACAAATATCAAGTTTTTGGAATTTTGGAATTAATTCAAAAGGAAATTCGTCTCTTAGCCAATAATGGTTTACCAAGGGTTTCACTTCTTTTTCCATGAAAGCTCTTACTTTCAACTGAATTTCGCGCTGTTCAGGACTTAATGTGTGATAAATATCGTAGAAATCACCATCAATTGGCGGTAGTTCTTTCTTTTTCTTATTCGGATCGAGCATTTTTATTAGACCTCCGAGTTGTTTATCATCAAGTTTTGAGAAGCTTTGCATCAGTTTTGGCAGGTCAACTTTTTGAGAAATGACACTTAACTGATCAAAATCTATTGATCTGAATAAATCTATCGCGTTTCTGATTTTGGAAAAAGTATTTGACATAGTAATTGTTTGTGTGTTGATTTGTAAAAGTTAAGCAAAAATTAATCCGAAAACAAGCACCTTTTACTGACTTCATTTTACAAAACGTTGATTATGAAATATTTAAAATAGAATCTCTCTTTACAAATTTTTTACCCGCGATTTTCAAACTTTACAAATGATTCCGTCTGAACTTTGGGATAAGCAAAACATTAAAAAATAAATATCATGAAAACCACTTACATCAGATTATCAATCGCAACAGCACTTTTATTAGGAATTTATTCATGTAAAAAAGGAGAAGCAACTGCAGATTACGAAAAAACAACGAGCCTAGATTCTGCAGCTGTTGCAGTATCAGACAGTGTTTCTTCAGTTGCAACAATGAAAGTAAAAGACAAACAATTCATTAAAACCGCAGATGTGAATATGGAGGTGAAAGATGTTTATGATGCAACAATTTCCATTGAAAAATCTGTTCAGGAATTGGGAGGATTCGTTACGCACAGTGATTTAAAAAGAAATGTCGTTTCAGAAGACACTTACAATACTTCAAACGAAGAAGCTATGTTGGTAAAAAAATATCAATCGGAAAATACAATGCAGGTAAGGGTTCCGACAACAAGATTAGGTGAATTACTGACTATAATTAATGATAAAAAACTATTCCTGAATTCAAGATCAATTAATGCAGAAGATGTGACTTCAAGTATAAAATATGCTGAATTAGAAGGAAAAAGAATCAAAAAAACGGGTGAAAATATTTCTCAGCTAAAAACCAATAAAGACAAAGTAAAACTCGACGACGAAAATATGTCTGAAAACAACCAGCAACAACTGGCAAATATGGATGTAACCGATAATCTGAAGTACAGCACTGTCGATATTTATATTAAAGAACCTAAAATCAGAATTGCAGAAATTGCCATTACCAACACAAAAAGTATAGATGATAAATATAAATTCGATTTCATTTACAGTGCAAAATCGGCTTTCGTGGAAGGATATTATTTAATTCAAAAAATTATTGTTGGATTAATTACAATTTGGCCACTTGTATTGATTGGAGCTGCAATTGTCTATTTCTTAAGAAAAAGAAAATCGCCTAAAAAAGAACAGACAACTACAGAAATATAAGCTTTTCTAACCTTTGGTTATCAACATATATTTAAATTTTACAAGAAACCTCCAGATTTTCAGGAGGTTTTTATATTTAGAACTTTCTTTTCAGAATTTCAGGTTTTGTTTTATGAAGGTGAAGAATCACTTCGCCAAAAAGTGTATTTGCCCAAGCAAACCACGATCTTGTAAAATCTTTCGGATTATCAACATCAAAAGATTCATGAATAAATCCTGTTCCAGCGTGAGTTGCCTTTATCGTTTTCAAGCAATAGATAATTTCCTCTTCATTATCGGTTGTCAAAGCCTGCATAATTAATCCGAGAGGCCAGATTTTATGTTCTCCGATGTGCGGTCCGCCAATTCCTTTGGCAAATTTCCCTTCGCTGAACCATGGATTTGACTTATTTAAAGAAAATTTTCTCGTGTTTTTGTAAATTTCATCATCTTTTGAAGCATATCCCAAATAGGGAATCGACAACAAATTCGGAACATTGGCATCATCCATAAATAAAGCATTTCCGAAACCGTCGATTTCCAGAGCATAGATTTTTCCGGCTTCAGGATGATTTAAAATAGCATATTTCTGAATGGCTTCATCCACTTCTTTCGCTAATTTTTTAAATTGATCTGAAGAATTTTCATCTTTTAAAATTTCAGAAAAAATCTCTGCTGTTTCTCTCAAAGAAACCACTGCAAACATATTGGAAGAAATCAAAAACGGATAAAAAGTAGAATCATCAGAAGGTCGGAACATCGAATGAATCAAGCCGATCTTTTTTGTCGGATTTCCGTAACCGCCACCAAATTGTGTGTCTAAAGGATTTCCATTTGATCTTTGAAATTTATACGGACCTTTTGAATCTTTTCGTTGCTGTTCTTGAAATGTCTGTAAAATTAAAAGCATTGCTTTTTTCCAATCGGCATCAAAAACTGAAGAATCGCCAGTTATTTTCCAATAATTGTAAGACAAACGCATTACATAACATAAAGAATCGATTTCCCATTTTCGTTCGTGAATTCCGGGTTTCATCTGCGTAGAATCGTTTTTCCATTCGCTTATTTTACTTGCATTATCGAAAAATGCATTCGCATAAGGATCAAGAAGAACACATTCGACCTGTTTATTGATAACACCTTTCAAAAGATCTTTTAATTTTTCATCTGCATTGGCAAGACTTAAGTAAGGATAAACCTGCGCCGAAGAATCACGAAGCCACATCGCGTCAATATCTCCTGTGATTACATATGTAAAAGGTTTGCTATCTTTCACATAAAATTTCACCGTTGTATCCAATGTGTTTGGGAAACAATTTTCAAACATCCAAGCCAATTCTTCATCAGCAATAGATTTTTTGATGGTTTTTATTGTTTTTTCAACAGCTTCGGAAACGAATTTTCTTTGATCCAAATTTGGTCTTTTAGAAATAAAATCATTTATAAATAAAAATTTTGCGGAGGTTGGTAAAGCGAAAAACCCTAATCCTAATGAAGATTTTTTAATGAAATTTCTTCTGTCAAGCATGATCTTAATAAAAAATATTTAACCCTAAAAGTAATAATTTTAAAGATTAAAATCTTCATTTAATAATAAACTTAGAATCGATTTTTAATCATCAATTAACATCATTGAAGTAAAATTCCGTAAATTTGCAAATCAATAATTTTGCATGAGGATTTGGCATTCAACAATCCTAGATCCAAAGCCTTAAAACCCTAATTTCTAAATATATGCTATCAAAAATAAATCCTACTCAAACCAATAGCTGGAAAGCGCTTGACGAACAATTTGCAAATAATGATTTCGATTTAAGAAGCCTTTTTGCATATAATCCGAATCGTTTTAATGAATTTTCTATCAAAAGACCTAACTTTTTGTTCGATTATTCTAAAAATCTGATCGATTCTAAAACGAAAAATCTTTTATTAAATCTTGCTGAAGAATGTGAATTGAAAGATGCAATTTCTAAAATGTTTTCTGGAGATAAGATTAATGAGACGGAAGGAAGAGCAGTTTTACATACAGCTTTGAGAGATTTTTCCGATAAAGAAATTTTGGTAGACGGAGAAAACATCAAACCTCAAATTAAAAGAGTGTTGGATCACATGAAATCTTTTTCTGAAAGCATTATTTCAGGAGATCATAAAGGTTTCACAGGAAAAGAAATTACAGATGTTGTCAATATCGGAATCGGAGGTTCAGATTTGGGACCTGTGATGGTGGTTTCGGCTTTGAAACATTTTAAAACTAGGTTAAATGTTCATTTTGTTTCTAACGTGGACGGAAATCATATGGCGGAAGTTGTAAAGAACTTAAATCCTGAAACAACTTTATTTATCATTGCTTCTAAAACGTTTACAACTCAGGAAACAATGACGAACGCAAATTCAGCGAAAGACTGGTTCTTAAAAGCTGGAAAACAAGAAGATGTAGCCAAACACTTTGTAGCTTTATCTACTAATGTTCAAGCAGTTAAAGACTTCGGAATCGCAGAAGAAAATATTTTTGAATTCTGGGATTGGGTTGGTGGAAGATATTCACTTTGGAGCGCAATTGGCTTAAGTATCGTTCTTTCAGTTGGATATGAAAATTTTGAACAACTATTAAGAGGAGCTTACGACACGGATCAACATTTCCAGACAGCAGATTTTTCTGAAAACATTCCTGTTTTAATGGGATTAATTGGAATTTGGTATCGTAATTTTTATGCCGCTACAACGGTTGCAATTCTTCCTTATTCACAGTATTTAGATAGATTCCCTGCCTATTTCCAACAAGGAGATATGGAAAGTAATGGAAAATGTGTTGACAGAAACGGTGAATTCGTAGAATACGAAACAGGACCAATCATTTGGGGAGAACCGGGAACAAACGGGCAACACGCTTTCTACCAATTGATTCACCAAGGAACGGAATTGGTTCCTGCAGATTTTATTGCCTATGCAAAAAGTCCGAACAAAGTTTCAGATCACCAAGATAAATTATTAGCAAACTTTTTCGCTCAGACTGAGGCACTTGCCTTTGGGAAAACAGAAGAAGAAGTTGAAGCAGAACTAAAAGCTTCAGGAAAAACCGATGAAGAAATTGATTTCTTATTGAATTACAAAGTCTTCCACGGAAACACGCCAACCAATTCATTCTTGTTCAATGAATTAACTCCTTTTTCATTAGGACAATTAATTGCTTTATATGAACATAAAATTTTCGTTCAGGGAGTGATTTGGAATATTTTCAGTTTCGATCAGTTTGGTGTGGAATTAGGAAAAGTTTTAGCTAATAAAATCCTTCCGGAACTTGAAAAGAATGAGGCAATTAGTTCTCATGATTCTTCGACGAACGGGTTGATTAATTATTATAAATCAAACAAATAAATTATTGTTGATTTTCATTAATTTTGATTAAAAATAAAAGATATGACACAGATTATCATTAACCTAAATAACAAGGAAGAAGAGACCTTTGTGGAAACTTTTTTGAAAAGAATGAAAATCAGCTTTGAAAAAAATGAGGATGGTTTTGCGTTGACAGATGAAATGAAAAGAGTGATTGATGAAAGATTAGCTGAAGATGAAAGTACATATGTAGATGCCGAAGAGTCTTTAAAAAAGATTTCTGAAAAATATGGTATATAAAATTGTTTTATCTACAAAAGCAGAAATAGAAATTGATGATGCTATTCAATATTATAATCAATTTTCTAAATCAGCAGCAAAATCTTTTAAGAAACAACTTTCAGACTCCTATAGAAAGATTCGACTGAATCCTTTTTTTGAAAAAAGATATAATAATGTAAGATTCTTACCATTTCCGAAGTATCCTTATATTGTTTTATTTCGGATTGATGAAATAGCAAAGAAAGTTTTTGTACTTTCCGTTTTCTGCACCCATCAGAATCCAGAAAAATATCCTTAAAAAATCTAATAAAAAGTAATAAAAGTAAAAAATGGCAGAAATTCTTGACGGATTAAAAGTATCCAAAGAAATAAAAGCAGAAATCAAGGTTGAAGTTGAAAAAATCGTTGCTTCAAAAAGAAGAGCACCCCATTTGGCAGCAATTCTTGTTGGAAACAACGGAGCGAGCAAGGCTTATGTAAATGCTAAAGTGAAAGATTGTGAAGAAGTAGGTTTCCAGTCGAGCTTAGTTAAATTTCCAAGCACGGTTTCTGAATCTGAATTATTGGAAAAAATTGAAGAACTTAATAAGGATAAATCTGTAGACGGATTTATCGTTCAGTTGCCTTTGCCAGATCAGGTTGATCAGGAGAAAATCATTAATGCTATTGATCCAAGAAAAGATGTTGATGGTTTCCACCCTACAAATTTTGGGAAAATGGCTTTGGAAATGGACACTTTTCTTCCTGCGACCCCATTCGGAATTTTAACATTATTGGAAAGATATAATATTGAAACAAAAGGTAAAGACTGTGTCATCATCGGAAGAAGTAAAATCGTAGGAAGACCAATGAGTATTTTGATGGGAAGAAAAGATTTTCCCGGAAACTCAACGGTTACGTTGACACACTCTTACACAAAAGACATTGAAGAATATACTAAAAAAGCAGACATCGTAATTACAGCTTTAGGTGATCCTCACTTTTTAAAAGGTGAAATGATTAAAGACGGTGCAGTGATTGTTGACGTAGGAATTACAAGAGTAGACGACGATTCTCCAAAAGGATATTATTTGGCAGGTGACGTAGATTTCGACAGTTGTGCAGCAAAAGCAAGCTGGATCACGCCGGTTCCGGGAGGAGTTGGACCTATGACCAGAGCGATGTTGATGAAAAACACCATCATTGCTTATAAGACTTCAGTCTATAACGACTAATTTTAAAATGAATAAAGAAGAAGATATTTTATTAAAAGAAGGTAAAATGCTCCCTGTAATGGAGCATTTTTACACTCTTCAGGGAGAAGGAGCACACACGGGAAAAGCAGCCTATTTCATCAGATTGGGCGGTTGCGACGTCGGGTGTCACTGGTGTGATGTGAAGGAAAGCTGGGATCCGACTTTACATCCATTAATGAATGCAGAAGAAATTGCAGAAACAGCCGCAAAGCACTGTAAAACAATTGTTTTAACAGGCGGTGAACCATTAATGTGGAATCTTGAAATTTTAACATCCAAATTAAAAGAATTGGGATGTACAGTTCATATTGAAACTTCAGGAGCTTATCCGATGAGCGGGCAAATCGACTGGATTACCCTTTCACCAAAGAAAACGGGACTTCCAAAAGAGGAAATTTATCAAAAAGCTCATGAACTTAAAATGATTGTTTTTAATAATAATGATTTTAAATTTGCTCAGGAGCAGGCTTCAAAAGTTTCAGAAAATTGTACTTTATATCTTCAGAGTGAATGGAGCAAACGTGATGAAATGTATCCAAAGATCACAGACTTCATTTTGGAACATCCTGAATGGAGAGCATCAGTTCAGACTCATAAATATCTGAATATCCCATAAAAATATGTAACTTAGCCCTTCGTATCCGAAAATACTGATAGATGCAGAGAATTCGATACTCTAGATACTTGAAATCGATCATCATTTTGCTTGACCTTTTGGTTATTGCATCTATTTTTATATTCTTTTTCCTGAGCCGAAATCAAGACTTAAAGTATAACCAGGAAACATGGTATCAGAACTTATTTTCTTTGGCGTTATTGTTCTTGTTCTGGATGCTTCTGAGCGGTAGAACAAGAATCTATAATATTCCGAGAAACTTAACATATACTTTGTTTCTGGAACGGCTTCTCGTTCATTTTTTGTTGTTTATTTTGGGCGTTTTGCTGATAGGAAAAGTAAGTTACAATGTATTTTTCAATTCGGATATATATTGGCTTTCGTTTTATTTATTTTTCTTTATTTTCTTAGCTAAATCATTGATATTCTTTGGGATAAAATATTTCCGAAGCTTGGGTATCAATCACAGAAACATTATGTTTTTACATGAAAACAGCTCTACGGAAGTTTTAAAGAATATTTTAAAAGAAAGAAAAGATTACGGTTACAAAATTTTCGATTATGAAAATCCTGAAATTGAAGCCAATGAATTAATAGAATTCTGGAAAACAAACGGAATTCATACTTTATTTATTCCAACAGAAAATTCTTACGACGAAAAACAGGAAAAGGATATTTTCAGATTAGCAGAAGCCAACAAAGTTCATATTTCACTGATTCCCAGCATTACACAAAGTAATTTCTTTTTGTATGATATGGGCTACATTCAAACGCAACCCGTTCTTAATCAGGCAAGATATCCATTAGATTATTATTCAAATTTTTTGTTAAAAAGAACTTTCGACATTGTTTTTTCAGCCTTTGTTTTGGTATTTATTTGTTCGTGGTTATTCCCGATTATTACAATTTTAATTAAATCTTCATCAAAGGGGCCTGCTTTTTTCATACAAAAAAGATATGGTTTCCATGAAGAGGTTTTTGATTGTATTAAATTCCGGACAATGATCGTGAATGATGAATCTTCAACAAAAACAACAGAGGAAAACGATGCAAGAATAACGAAGATCGGTAAATTCTTAAGAAAAACCAGTCTTGACGAAATGCCACAATTTTTAAATGTTTTAAAAGGACAAATGTCAATCGTCGGTCCAAGACCACATATGTTGGCTGTAGATAATTATTACAAACCTAAAATCGGGCGATACAGTTTACGAAGCATGGTAAGTCCCGGAATTACAGGTCTTGCGCAGGTAAACGGGCTTCGTGGTGACGCAGGAGACGTAGAAGTTGAAATGAATAAAAGAGTTTTGGCAGATGCTTTTTATGTAAGAAACTGGAGTTTCGTACTTGATCTGGTTATCATTTTAAAAACAGTTTTATTAGTTGTCGGTGGAGATAAAAACGCAAAATAAAGATTTTGGTCTACATTATGATATAATAGTTTTAAGAGTAAAACAGAGGCTCAGTCTTCATCTCAACTTTAATTTAATTCAATAAAAAAAGTCTAATTTAGCAGAATGTTAAAAAAGTTTTTTACAGCAGTAGGAGAATATATTATCCTTATGGGTAAATCCATGCAGAAGCCTCAGAAAATGAGAGTGTTCTGGAAGCTGTTCATGCGAGAAATCAATGATTTGGGAGTCAACTCTTTCGGGTTGGTGATCTTTACATCTATATTCGTCGGAGCCGTTGTTGCGATTCAAATGTTCAACAACTTTGATGCTTCCGATTTTCCTATTCCACCTTCATTTGTAGGATATGCTACAAAAGCGGTTTTGATCCTGGAATTTGCTCCTACGATTATCAGTCTGATCTTAGCGGGAAAAGTGGGTTCTTATATCGCTTCAAGTATCGGAACAATGAGAGTTTCTGAGCAGATAGATGCATTAGATATTATGGGTGTAAATTCACCTAACTTTCTGATTTTACCAAAAATACTTGCCTGTGTTATTTTTAATCCTTTATTAATTGCCATCAGTATCGTTTTTGGTATCGGTGGAGGCTATATTGCCGGAATTCTTACAGGAAACTGGACGACAAACGATTATATGACCGGAATCCAGATGTATATGCCTAATCTTTTTATATATTATGCATTTGCTAAAACTTTGGTTTTTGCCTTCATTATTGCAACAGTTCCTTCTTATTTCGGATATAATGTAAAAGGTGGTTCACTGGAAGTAGGTAGAGCGAGTACACAAGCGGTGGTTTGGACGATGGTATTCATTATCCTTTCAGAATTACTGTTAACCCAATTAATATTAAGCTAATGATTGAGGTAAAAAATTTAAAGAAAAGTTTTGATGAAGTTGAAGTACTTAAAGGAATTTCAACAACCTTTGAAAAAGGAAAAGTAAACCTGATTATTGGGCAGAGTGGTTCGGGAAAAACTGTTTTCCTTAAAAGTTTACTGAATGTTTATCAACCTTCATCCGGAGAAATTCTTTTTGACGGCAGAGATATCAATATCATGAACAGAGAAGAAAAACAGCATTTACGATCTGAAATCGGAACCCTGTTTCAGGGAAGTGCGTTGTTTGACTCTTTAACGGTGGAAGAAAATATTATGTTTCCTCTGGATATGTTTACCAACTTAACTTTCAGAGAAAAGAAAAGAAGAGTTTTTGAAGTAATCGGAAGAGTACATCTAGATAAAGCCAACAGAAAATTCCCATCAGAAATTTCCGGAGGTATGCAGAAACGTGTGGCGATTGCAAGAGCGATTGTAAACCACCCGAAATATCTTTTCTGTGATGAACCCAACTCAGGACTAGATCCATATACTTCCAATGTAATTGATGATCTTTTGCTTGAAATCACGAAAGAATACAACACGACAACGATTATCAATACCCACGATATGAACTCTGTAATGACAATTGGTGAAAAAATTGTATATCTGAGATTAGGAATCAAAGAATGGGAAGGAAATAAAGACGTTCTGATCACGGCGGGCAATAAAAATCTGATCGATTTCGTTTATTCATCAGAATTATTTAAAGAATTAAGAGAATATTTACTCGAGAATAATAAAACTATTGAGAATACAATCACAAAAATTGACGATAATGAAAAAGGTACTTAGTATAGCATTAATAGGATTTTCTCTGTTTGCGTCTGCACAGATTTCTCTGGCAGGAAAAGCAAACTTAATTTTCCCGACAGGATCGCCATCATGGCAAAATATTAAAGGAACAGTAAATCAAGCAATTGACGGAAAAGGAAAAAACAATGTAGGTTTCAACGTTGGTTTGTCATTAAAAGCCAATCTTCCTGCATCATTTTTCGTAATGCCGGAATTGTATTATACTTCTTTTAAAAGTGACTTTACAGACCCTACAACCAATACAACTTTTGATATTAAGAACAATCGTATAGATTTGCCGGTTCTTATTGGTCACAAAGTTTTAGGAGATTTCTTAGGCGTTTTTGTAGGTCCGGTTGCGAGCTATAATTTAAGCAAAGAAGATACTTACAACGACTTTAAAGAAAATGCGAGAGACAATTTCACAGTAGGTTATCAATTCGGAGCTCAATTGGAAATCAAAAAATTACTTTTGAATGCAAGATATGAAGGGGCGTTCAGTAAAGATTCCAGAAACTTCATTAATAAAGTTTCAGGAGATGAAATAAGATACGACAACAGACCTAATTTATTTATGGTAGGTGTCGGTTACAAATTCTAAATTCAGCGAAAATAACAATTATAAAGAAATCCTCAACTCTTAGATTTGAGGATTTTGATTTTCATGATTTCGAAGTTCGGCTTCACGTCTTGCTATTTCTGCAGCCTGTTTTTCCAGATCTTCTTTATCTTTTTGCAGTTGCTTGAATTCTTTTCTTTTTTGTTCTTCTTTTATCGCACTTCCTTTACTTACATAGCCTACCATTCCGCCGATAATTAAACCGATTCCGATTCCTCCCAAAATTCCCATGATATGAGGCATTCCCAAATCATTAATAGTAAAATTGGATGATGTCAGATAAAATAAAAGTACCGATAATGCCAAAAGTACAAGTCCGATAATCGTTAAATTTTTCATAGTGTTGTGTTTAGTGGTTAAAATTAAAAAGCCTTACCAATTTAGTGAAAATATAATAAGGCTTTTACTCAAGATTAAAATTCTTTATTAATTATACTTTTCCGCCTGCAGCTTTGTAATATTCAAGAGCTTTGGGTAAGTTTTTATTGATGTCCGAAATTCTTGTCTCAGGATTCGGGTGAGTCGAAAGGAATTCAGGTTGTCTTGCACCTGTAGAAGCTGCTTCCATTCTATTCCAGAAAGGAATTGCCTCTCTTGGATCATAACCAGCCATTCCCATTAAATACAGTCCCATTTGATCTGCCTCAGATTCCTGATTTCTGCCATATTTCAACAAAGCAACCTGAGAACCGATCGGATAAACTTTCTCAAAAACACTTGCCCATTGACCGTTAGAAATTGTTCCTCCTAAAATTTGTCCTCCATATTGAGCAACCATTGCCTGAGAAATTCTTTCATTTCCGTGTCCCGCCAAAGCGTGAGAAACTTCATGTCCTAAAACAACAGCTAATCCGTTGTCATTTTTTGTAACTGGTAAAATTCCTGTATAAACAGCAACTTTTCCTCCAGGCATACACCAAGCGTTCAGTTCACTACTTTGTAACAAATTGAATTCCCAGTTGTAGTTTGCAAGATCTGCAGAACGTCCTATTTGCTGATAATATCTTTCAGCAGCAGATTTTATTCTGGATCCTACACTTGTCACTCTTTTCGCATCTGCCGTTCCAGAGATTACTTTTCCTTTTGATAATGTCGTTTTGTATTCCTGCGCAGACATTGTCATTATTTCCGAGTTATTTGCCAATTGCAGAGAAGATCTCCCTGTAATTGGGTTTGTAGTACATGCAGCAATAGCAAGAGCCGTTGCTCCAAGTCCTAAAATGTGTTTTATTTTCATAATTTCGAGTGTATTAATTCAACCTTTACAATTTTTATTCCAAAATAATTTCTAAGCGATATATTTGCATATAATTTGCTATTTAAATTTAATAATTATTTTACTATCATGAAAAAGTATATTTCAATCATATTCATTTTTGGATTTTTAATGATCTTCCAAAATGGTTTTTCTCAAACCAAAGCCAATTCTCAGACCATTACTGAACTTATCAACACAGATGATTTTTCATTTCGCGCGGAAAGAGCAACGCCCACAAATTATGATGTCATTAATGTAATGAACTCAATGCCGAATTCTACTTCAACAAGAATTCTTGATCTTTCGGGAAGTAATTATTCGGTTGATTTAAGAAAAGACAAACTTGAGGTTACTTTACCTTATTTTGGAAGGGTTTTTAATCCAACTTACGGAAATACAAGCCAAAACAGCTACAGATTTACCTCAAAGGATTTTGCAGTAACCAAATCTCAAGGTAAAAAAGGAAAATGGATCGTAAAAATTAAAGTGAACGATCAAAGTACTGTAGATGAAATCATTATTGAAGTTTTCAAAAACGGAAAAGCATACACATCGATAAGAAGTAACGACAGACAGCCGATTTCTTATGACGGATTTATTTCGAAAAATGAAGTGGAAAAAGAAAAACTTTAATGAATTAATTTACTCTTTAGATAAAAATTTCTCAACAAATAACTTTGCTTCGGTACTTGGATTTGAAATCATTGTCGAAGCATTTTTTTTGTGCTGAATATAAGCTTCTTCTACAGAATTATTTTTCTTCATCATCGATAAAATATATTCCTGAACCCAGTATTCAAAACGTTTTTCTCCTTGTTGAGTTCTTACTTCTTCGAATCTGTTGGTTTTCTTTTTAAGATCAATAAAATCATTAATTTTATCAAAAACATCGCCTAAACCTTCATTACTTAAAGCCGATCCCAGCAAAACCGGAACTTTCCAGTCTTTTTCTTTTGGCGGAATAAAATCTAAAGCTCTTTTTAATTCTAATTTGGTATTTTTTGCTTTCTGAAGATTATCTTTTTCAACTTTATTAATGAAAATAACATCAACCATTTCCATGATTCCTCGTTTGATTCCCTGAAGTTCGTCGCCCCCGCCAATTATTTTTAAAAATAAAAAAACATCGGTAATATCTGCAACCAAAACTTCAGACTGTCCTACTCCAACGGTTTCAATTAAAATATAATCATAACCTGCAGCTTCACAGATCATCATTGTTTCGAATGTCGTATTCGCAACACCGCCCAAAAATCCGGAACTCGGAGAAGGGCGAATGAAAGCATTCTCTTCTTTGGAAAGTTCTTCCATCCTGGTTTTATCACCCAAAATACTTCCTTTATTGATTGCCGAACTCGGATCGATGGCTAAAACGGCTACTTTTTTCCCATTAGAAATGACCAATCTTCCGAAATTTTCTATAAAAGTTGATTTTCCTGCACCCGGAACTCCCGTCACTCCCACTCGGATCGAGTTTCCCGTGAAAGGCATGATTTGTTTTAACAGTTCTTCGGATTGTTGTCTGTGCTCGGCTTTTTTACTTTCAACTAATGTAATCGCTTTTCCGATCAGGCGTTTGTTTCCCGATCTTATTCCTTCTATTAGCTCTTCTGTAGAAAATTTCATTGATTCAAAAATAATAATTAAATGTGAGAAATTGAAGTCTCAATCATCAATTGTGAAAGGTTAAATCACTTTATTATATTTTCTGTAATTTGTATTTCTTCTAAATTAAGTTCCATATCATCAATGGAAAAGGGAATTTCCTACATTTGTCTCAATCAAATAGTTTAAACATGAAAAAAATAATCGCTGTAGCATCATTCACTGCTGTTTTGTTAGCATCTTGTACGCCAAAAGCTTCTACAGCAACAGCTCCAGTAGCTTCAACTTCTACGGCTGAACAGATTGCACAAGGAAAAACAATCTTCGAAAACTCATGTGGAAGATGCCACAAATTACCTAATCCGACATCTCATACTTCTGTACAGTGGGTAGGAATTATGAATTCTATGGCGCCAAAAGCAAAATTGACTGATGAGCAGCACCAATGGGTTTATGATTATATTGTTTCTGTAAAGTAATTTTAAAAATATATCAATAAAGTCCTCTTTTGAGGGCTTTTTATTTTAAAGTAATTCCCAAACCTGGTTTTTGGGACAGAATTATTTTACCGTTTTCTACGAAATTTCCTGTGGCATAATCATTGGAAATAAGATTCGCGCCGTCAAGATCAACATAATCGACAAGTCCTGTTAAAACACAGCCAGCAGAAATTCCTACGGAAGATTCTGTCATACATCCAATCATGATTTTGTAGTTTAATTCTCTTGCTTTTTCGATCATTTCTAAAGCAGGAGTCAATCCTCCACATTTCATTAATTTGATGTTGATGCTTTTATAATAAGAAATTAATTCATCTAAGGAATCCAGATTTTGACAATCTTCATCTGCCATCCAATTGGCGAAACTTTCTTTTTTCAAAATTTCATAATTATCAATCGGTCTTGGTTGCTCCAAATAGGAAAATTTCTGAACCTCATCATTTTCCTGAAACCAGATACAATCTTCATCAGTAAAACTTGCGTTGGAATCTAAAGCGATATTTTGATTTAATTTCAAAAGTTTTTCAACATTATTTTTATCTAATCCTTTGCATTTTACTTTGAATTTGTTCCAAGAGCTTTTTTCAATTTTTTCAATCTGATGTTCTATTTCTCCAATGGAAATCGTGATGGAACTTTCTACTAAATTTCCTGACGGAAGATTATTTAATTCAATAAAACTTTTGTTTTCCAGCTTTCCGAAAAGATCCCAATAAGCACAATCTAGCGCAGAAAGCAAAAATGGATGAAGATTTAAGTGTAATAAAAATTGGAAAAATTCTTTTGGAGGAATGATTTTCTGAGCTTCAATCTTTGTCTGAATTTCCTTTAATTTTAAAACAAAACGTTGAAGATCAATTTTATAATAATCAATCGCTACACATTCTCCATAGCCTTTGCAATTTTGATGAGATAATTCTACGAGTAATGCGTCTCTTTTGTCATAGTTCCCGTAAGCAATTGAGAATGTTTCTTTTAAATGAAGTTGTTTTAATTTAAATCTTAATTCCATAAATAAAGCTACAAAAAAAGGAAGCCAAACTGACTTCCTTTCTTAAAATTATTGTTTGAATATATTATTTTACGATCAATTTTTCAGTCTGAGTTTTTTCTCCCTGCTTTATATTCACCATATAAACTCCTTTTTGTAATTCTTTTGTTGAAAAAGCTTTTTTAGAGGTATTTTCTCTTGTATCAGAAAGCACTAATTTTCCTGACATGTCGAAAAGTTTTACTTTAACATCTTCTTTGGATTTATCTATATTTCCCACGAAGAATTCGTCATACGTCGGATTCGGGAAAACAACATATTTTGTTTCTGTAGTTCCAGCTTCCTGAGTTGCCAACACGACATTACATTCTGCAGGATAAGTAAAGTTTTCTACCTGATCTGTTCCAACAGTTTTGCTTCCAGCTGAAGCGTTCACTCCTATACCTCTTTTTGCGAAAGCTTTCCATATCATACATTTATCAGCACCTCCTGTTTTCACCTGATCTGCCTGAAGAATCGCATCTCTTCCATCAATAAAAGTGGGACTGCAAACCTGAAGTTTCAAACCATCTACTACCAATTGTAGAATTCTTGCATTTCCTGAATTTGGATTGGCTAAAACATCATTATTATAGCCATATTTTTCTACATATTTCCATGTAAGATCCCAAAGTGTTGATGCCCAGACAAAACCAATAGAGTGAGAATCTCCAACCATTGTGTTTGTATTGGCATAGGTAAATCCATTCACTGTAAAATCAGGAGAATATTTTGCCGGTCGTATTCCGTTTCCTGTAGTTGGCTGTTCTGCTACATACGTTGCCATTCCTCTTGCCAAAGCTGATGTATCTCCCGGTCTTGCAGTAAGCATTAAAGCAAAAAAATCTGACCAGCCTTCTCCCATCTGTTCTGTAGAATTGGTTGATGAAAGACAGCTATATCCCTGTCCCGTTAATCTATTCGAAATTCCATGACCGTATTCGTGAGCTATAACTCCATTATCTAAACTTGAATGTTTAAATCCGTTATAATCATTTATTAAAGTTGCATTGATAGGATTTCCACCCGTAACCTGAGCTACCAAAAACTCACCTTCCGTTTTTCCCATATTAATAGAAGGAATAGTTACCTGACTTCCGTAAGTTCCCGCTCCCATAGTCACAGGAGTATCTGTACTTGGTCTATAAACAATTACTCCGACAGCTCCTGCATTTTGAGCATTTAAAACTTTAAGGCTGTATTCACAAGTTGTACTTGTTACGATAGCAATTTTGCCTGTAAGACTTCCCGCAGTCGGCTGTGTACATGCATCTGCAGGTGTGGAAACAGCAATGTCTCCTGTTACAGATTGTCCTTCAAACAATAATGGTCCGAAAGAAGCTGTTCCTGTTAAAACTTTAGGTCGGCTTGCAACAGTTGACGGAGAATTGTACTGATATCTTGAAATAGGATCTGCCGTTGTCTGGCTTCTCGACCAAATATACATCTGCATTCTTGGCGCGAGAAGATAAGTTGTCCCGCTTATTACCGTTTCATATCCTGAGCTGAAGTTGGCATTATTCAATCCGCTTCCGTCAAAAGCTTCTGCATTTACAGCATCTCCTCCAATTCCTCCGTTTGCGAAATTATTAGTCTGAAAATTTCTAGCTGCTTCTGTAAATCCGAACTTGTAAAATACGTCATGAACTTTATTATTCATGTAAAAAAGATTCGTAATTGCCGCATCTTTCTGAGAAAAAGGATTGATATATCTTCCTTCAGCATACGTGAAATCAAAATTTCTTGAAGCTCCTCCATCCGGAGAATATCCTGCTACATTTGCATTTGCCTGATCCGAGTAAGCATACACATTATTTCCTCTTGTATTCGTATAACTTGCTGTGCCTGTTGAATGCCATCCTTCCGGAGATGCCGTAATATCCCAAGGATTATTTAAAATAGAACGTGATCCGAAACTTGGCGCTTCAACCGGAAGAGGAAAAACATTATAAGATGCATTAGACGGAACCAATAACGAAGTCGTTTTCTGAGAATCTAAACTTTCGGTGGTAAATTTTACTGGTTCTGAATAATTTAAATCTGCTGCTCCGTTATTATTATGGTCAAAATCACAACTTACCGTTAAATTATCTTTTGTAAGAATTTCACCTGTTGAAGCATCTGCAATGACATGCCAAACATCCGAAGATTTTTTATCTGAAACGAATAATTCCTTAGCCAAAACAAACACATTATTTTTTTCAAAATAAACATTCGGCAGATATTCTACTCTTGAGATTTCCTGTAAATTCAGATTTTGCTTCAATGCTTCTTCAGAAAGTTTTTCTTTTGGATTTGACTGATTTCCAATTACAATCTCTTTTTTGAAGTCATTTTTTTCTGAGATAATTTTTTCATCTTTTATAATAACTTTTCCAAGCGCATTATAAACACGTAAACCGTCATAAGTTTGCTGAATATTCACAATATTGGCACCCAAACTCTTAGAATTATCTTCGTTGAGAATTATAAAACCAAGTTTGTTATCAAAACTATTTTTCTGAGAAAGCTGTGCGTTCTTTTTGTAATAATCCTGAATCAATACTTTCGAATTTTGCCCATTCATTGTACTGTAGGCAAACATTACCGCCACAGAAAGCGGAATAAAAAATAGATTTTTTTTCATGGGATTGACTTTAAACAAAGCTAAGATTTTTTCTTCATTTCATGTCAGGAAATATATTATGTTAAGAAGGAGACTTTTTCGCCCCCTTCTTCTTTTTAATTTTGCTTTTCTTCGGCATTTTAGATTTGATAAATTTCTTACGATCTTTTACCACATTCAAACTATGCTCGTTAAAACAATATTTTGCGGCTTGATCCAAAAATTTTAATGCATTGACAAAACTTCCTCTTTTCTCAGAAAGTAAAGATCTGTAAAACCATAAATTCGACTTATCGATTCCTTTGATTTTCAATGAATATGCAATCAGTTTTTCGGCTTCATGAAAATCTTCGTTATCCAAAAGACATTTAATGTAATATTGGGGAACATTCAGATTCGTGATATCACATTGCATCGCTTCTTCGAAATACAGTTTGGCTTTTTCATAATCGTTCAACATTTCGCTGTAAATTCGTCCCATCAGACAAAGGCTGTCTGCATCTTCCGGATCGTAGGACAATGCATAATTCAATGCTTCCAAACATTCTGGAAGACTGTATGGATAATTGTCCAAAGCCTCAAAATAATATTTATTTTTAGTTAATGTCATTTTTGTAGTTTTTTAATTCATTTTTCAATTGATTTCTTTCTTTTTTGAAAGATTTTTCCTGATAATTCTTTTTAAAATCTGTTCCGGAAAATGTACGGATCGAATTTCCTCTTTGCACCTGCAAATGATTGTTCCATGTTTCCTGCATTCGTTTTTGAAGCTGAATAATATTCTGTTCCAACACTTTTTCCTTTAATCTTGTAATCGACAGTTTTTTATTCTCCAATTGCGAACGCGAATCCTGTACGAAAACACTTTGTCGCGTCGGTAAATGTGTCGCACGAACCGCAGTGTTCACTTTATTTACGTTTTGTCCGCCACTTCCCTGACTTCTGGTCGTCTGAAACTGAATATCTTTTTCATTAAAATCGATTTTCTCCAAACCTTCCAATTCAAAAACTCCGATAAACCAGTTGCTTCTTTTGTGCAGTTTCCGGAATGTACTTTTTCCTGTCCAACAAATGCTTCCCAACCAGTTCTTCAAAAATTCATTTATATTTTTTGATTTTAAAAGTAGGGTTACAGATTTTAATGTTAGGTTTTCATCACCATTTTCACGGTGAATGATTTCGTAGTCTATTTTATTATTTTTTGCCTCCTCAAGAAAGACCTTCAGAACTTTTGCAACTACCCATTGGCATTCTAAAGGTCCTCTTCCGGAGGTTATTTGTATGAGTTTTTCCATTTTTATTTTACTTAATTCTAAAATGAACAGGATAAATAATATCTGAAAACAGGCAATCAAAAACAGTCGGATCATCATTACAATCTGTAGAAACTGATTTTACTTTTATTAAAGCCAAATCATCTGTAATTGCTTCATAACCTTTTTCCTTCATTATATTTAAAATTGAATTGTATTTTCCTTTTTCATAAGGGTCAACAATTGTTAAAACACTGTCCGTTTCAAATTTTCCTTTTTTAATTATTTCAAAAGTTTGGATATAATACATCTTTAAAAACCAATTAATCCAAACCTTGCAACAATGTAAAGCCTTTCCCGTTTCCAGATATTTTTCAAAATCCCAGTCTTTATATCCTTCGCTTGTATCTACCTCATCAATATCTTGATTCAAATAAAAATTCCAAACATCTGAAATGTCTCCCATTTCTTCTTTTGAAAATTTATCCTTTTCAGAAGATAAAGACTGAAAATGCACAACAACATTTACTTTTTCAAATTCATTACAAAACAGATCGGTTACATGAGGATTTTTTAAAAACACATTTGCTTTTTCTCTCAATAATTTTCTGTCATTTGAAAAATTTTCATTGATAAATTCAAATACTTTTTCTTTGATATGATTGTCCATTGTTATTTTGGAATTTCACTTAATCTTGGATGACCGACAGGATCAATTCCTTTTTCCAATAAATCTTTTGCAGCCATCACCGCCCAACATTTATCGCTGGAATGAATATTTCTGTAAAATGAAAGTAAAACTTCAGGTTTTACAACCGTAAATCCATTAGTTTCAACAGTTTTTAAATCGTTTCTCTCAAAGAAATCAATTGTAATTCTGTGGAACTTTTCGTTGTCTAATTCGATTGTTTTCTCATATCTTCGGAAGTTTTCTTCACTCGGCAAATGATCATAACGCGTCCAGACTTTCTGAAAACCTTCCTGCTGAAGAATCATAACAACTTCTGCAACATTTTCTTTATTTACAAAAACATCAATATCCTTATGATCGTGAGCATGTTTGTATTCTGTATGTCCGATTTCAGACATAAAATGCCACGCCCAACCTCCTGATAAAATGACTTTATTTTTTAATTTTTCTAAAATTTCCAGTCCGTGTTGAATTCTAAATTCCGGCCAGACTTCACCGTATCTTTTTATATTATGTGGTGCTCCCATTTTTTTTTTTGCTTTTTCATCGTTTTTTACTTTTGTCATTTCGAACGAAACAAAGTGTAGTGAGAAATCTGTTTTTGTAAATTCTTCATTCCACTTCGTTCCATTCTGAATGACAATCATTCCTTAAATAGTTTACTGGCTATTCTTAGTATCAGTCAAAATCCATCAACCAATAACTATAGCCTATCAACAAATTATCTATCCATTCTCACAATTCGAGGCTGGAAAGTTCCCAGAATATCGACCAATTCACTTTGCGCGTTCATGACTTCGTTAATATCTTTATACGCCATCGGTGCTTCTTCCGTATTTCCGCCCATCAAAGTGACATTCTTCATTTTTAGTTCTTTTTTGATATCATTCTGGGTGAAAAGACTTCTACATTCACCTCTCGAATGAGCTCTTCCCGCACCGTGAGAAGCCGAATTCAACGAATCTGGATTTCCTTTTCCGCGCACGATGAAGCCTTTTGCTGTCATTGATCCGGGAATCATTCCCAATTCATTTTCGTTGGCTGGAGTTGCGCCTTTTCTGTGAACGATCACTTCTTTTCCGTTGTGGATTTCTTTCCACGCGAAGTTGTGATGATTTTCAATTCTGGCTTTCACTCGTCCTCCGACAGCTTTTACCAATCTCCTGTGAATATCGTCGTGACAAGCTGAAGCGTAATCTCCTGCCAAATTCATCGCAGTCCAATATTCTAATCCGAGATGTGTGCTCAAATCCAGCCAAGCGAAGTTTTGTGCTTCTTTTGGCAACGGACATTGTTCCGTTGCAACTCTTGAATAATATTGAGCAATTTCAGCTCCCAACCCACGCGAACCGCTGTGAGAAAGGATTCCGAGATATTTTCCTTTCGGGAGCCCGATCTGTTCATCTTCTTCTTTGATTTCAACTTCCCCGAATTCTACAAAATGATTTCCACCGCCGGAACTTCCCATTTGTTTGATGGCTTTTCCTTTTAATCTTCTCAAAATCGGGATCATATCGAAAGTATCTCTGTCGAAAATTTCGTGATCAACGTGAGATTTATGTGTTTCATACATTCCGAATTTTGTATGTTCGGCAAGAGCTTTTTCGTATTTATCTCTTGCTCCATCAAGATATGAAATAGGGGTATCCAAAATACTGAGGCTCATTCTGCAACCAATATCCATCCCGACTCCGTACGGAATCACAGCATTTTCTACAGCCAGAACTCCTCCGATCGGAAGTCCGTAACCGCTGTGTGCATCGGGCATCAAAGCTCCCTGTGTTGAAATTGGAAGTTTCAAAGCCGTGTACAATTGGTTTTTTGCTTCATCTGAAATGTTGTTTCCGAAAATCTGAAAAGAAGTACGGTTGGCATTCAACATTCTTTTTTCTGTTTTCTTGGATGAAAGCAAAGCTTCTGCGATTTGTCCGAAGGTTAAATCTTTTTCAAATTGTTCCGGATTTTGCAGAATTTCCTTTAAAAGAGATTTCACATGATGAATATTTTTCGTTGCAAAATTTCTTTTCATGACCTCCAAAGCGATATTAACGCTCTGATTGTTTGGATAGCCTATTTTTAATATATCTTTTCCTTTAAGTTTTAAATTTCCCATTGTTTTTGTTTTAAAATTCTCGGACATAGCCGTCCTCTAAGTTCTCTACAATCTCTGTTGCAGACATTTTGTAGTGAAAGTATTTTTCACTTTCGGTGAGATCAGATTGAATTGGATTTGCCATAAATTTTCTTTTGAATAATACCCTGAACTTTATATTGTTTTATGTAAAATTCTACTTCTGCATATTCTTTTTCCAAATCTGCATTTACAGGCTTGTAATGCGTAATCATATTTGGTTTTATTCTTAACGTAAATCTCCATGGTTCTATAAAATCATAGTAATCGTAATACATTTTACGAAAAGGACAATATTCTCTTCTTTTTAAAAAGTATTGCCTTTCTCGCTCTGTGAGCTGAATCTTCGGATTATTCCATTCATACGACGAAAGAGATTTTAGCTTTTGTTCCCTTTCTACATATATTCTTCGTCCGAATTTTTTCTTCTTTTTTAAAAAGTGCCGAATTTCCGAATACATGAATGTGTTTATTTTCTTAAGAATCCCCTCAAAGAATTCTGCATCTTTTGTTCGCTTCACATCTTCTGTTATAGCGAAAAATCTTACAAACCCTCTTTAATAAGGCTCTTCTAAAGGAATCCAAGGAATATCTCTTTTAATTTTCCAAAGCTCTTTGCTACGATTATACTTTTTTCTAATCTGTTTTTCTACATCTTTTTTTATTATTCTTTTTCTGCTTCTCAGACTTCTTAATCTTGAAAACAGAAGGTTCTTATTTTCCATTAATTATAGATATTAGAGGTGAAGTATTGATAGTTAAACTATTATACATCACATTAAATCTTCTCCAACTAATATTTTAGTTGAATTTATTTTGTCATTTTGATGAGAGCTTCTTCCTATCGTCAGAATGACAATGCGGATACTTTTCTTAGCCCCGATTGCAGCGACATCCTTTTTTTGCGTCGGCTTGAAAAAAGCGTTGGCAAAAAAGATATAGCGGAAAGCGGGAAACAGCTTCAAATAAAAAATTATCTGCTATTTCGAAAAGCTCCTAAATTTTATTAAAAATGATTTCGGGGAAACTTGTTTGAGTTTGAATATTGCGCAATAAAAAACCCGAAAATCTTACGACTTCGGGTTTTGATATTTCAATATACTGTTATTCTATGAGTGTACCAAACCACGAAGCCTCGCCTTTGCAAAAGGCAATCCTACTGTTGAATGTAGATTAAATTTGAACATTGCTTCGTTGTTTTTAAATGGTTAAACTTGATTTTCAGATGCAAAGATATAATTTTTTTTGAATATCAAAACTTTTTTTCATTTTTTGTTATTTCTCCACACATGGGACATATTCGGGACAAAATGTTATATTTGCTTTCTTAACTTAATAATTATGAAAAACACTTTAATGAAATCGTTATTTTACGTTTTTGCATTTGCTATTCTTTTTTCCTGTAATTCCAACAAGAATAATGAAATTTTAAATTACACAACGGATACTACTTTAGGGCTTTCCAGAGTGAATATCAATTCAATTTCAGAGAAAATTCCTGTTGATAAAATTTTAAAGGAAAAGAAAGACATAGATGGTGATCAGAAGTTCTTCTTACAATTGGTAAGCAAACCGAAAGAATCCGGTATTGATACGAATAAACCTCTTTATTTTATTGTAGACCAAGGAAAATCTACATCCGATCCCGATGCAAAAGCTTTTTTCTGGGTTAGCGACAAAGCCAAATTTCAGAAAAGCATGTCTGATCTTACAAAAAGTAAGGTAACAGTCGATTCAAAAGATTACATCTACATCGACGGAAAATTATCAGGCAGTATAAAAGGCGATATGGCGATTATTTCCAGCGAGAAATCATACAATCCTTATGCAGGATACAACGGAGGAATGTCTGCAGACAACGCCCCAAAACTTAATGAAAAGTATTTTACGGATTTCTGGGCAAGAAAAGGAACATCAAGCACGACAATTAAGGATCAGGTAAACCAATCTTTGGTAGACAATAAAGATGTAAGCGGATGGGTAAATCTTGCTGCTTTGGCAAGCTATGCTTCAAAAGGTTATATCGAAACTCTTGCTATCAACAAATTAATAAAAGATTCCGGAATCGGATTCGATTTTAATTTTGGAAAAGGAACATCCGAAATGGATACGAAAACATTCTTTAATTCGGATATGAAGAAGATCGTTGAAAAGTATTATGATAAAAATAATGTAAACTATGATCTTGTAAAAAATGTTGAGTTAGATAATGCAAAATCTTTTACAGTAGGATTTTTCAGCTTAGACTTTATGAGATATTTAATAAAAGAGGCTGGTTTTGAAGCTACTGTAAATAATTATTTGGCATCAACAAACAAGACGTTGGAAGACATTACTTCTACTTTCACAGGAGATTATGCTTTTATTGATTTTAAAACTGTTCCTACAGATACAATGGATTACTATCAACCAAGAAACAATGCATTGGTTTTAGGTTTCAATCCTAAGAAAAAAGATAATCTTACTACATTGCTAGAAGGTCCTTTAGGTCAGAGTAAAAAATATATGATGAGCGAAAATCAGGTGATTTTTTCTGATGATAATAATGTGATCTATCAATTTCAGAACAAAAAGGCAGGAAAAAATTCTAAGCTTGATAAAAAATCGGGAGTTACCGCTTATTCCTGGTCTGACGGACATGATTATAATCAAAAAGAAAAAGCGACTGTAAAAGTTGTCGACATGGTGAACGAATCTAAAGAAGATGGCGGAAACCTTGTTTCTAAAACGGTATTTACTTTAGACAAAAAAGACGAAAACGCATTGTATTATTTAATAATGAATGGATAATATTGTTTTAGAGAATATTTCACCAAAATATTTCACTCCCAGAAATATCGAACAGTCAGAAATCTGGAAAAAGAATATCTCTTTCCGGAAAGGAGAAAAACTGCTGATTGTCGCACCTTCCGGGAGTGGAAAATCTACGCTTGCCACAGCTGTTCTCGGTACGCATTTTCAGTACGAAGGAAATATAAAATACGATCAGGAAACTGTAAAAAATCTTCACCTTGAAAAAATCGTGGAAAACAGAAAAGACGGCGTAAGTCTGCTTTTTCAGGATGTACGATTAATTAAAAATCTTACCATTTCAGAGAATATTTTACTTCGAGTTTTTAATAAAGACAGAAAAAAATTCATCCCGAAAATGGAAGAATATGCTTCACGACTGGGAATTGAAAATCTTTTGCAGAAAAAGGCAGAAAACTGTTCTTATGGTGAAAGACAGAGAAGTGCTATTGTGAGAAGTCTAATAAATCCGACCAATTTTCTGATCTATGACGAATGTTTCAGTCATTTGGATCTGAATAATAAAAAAATTGCCTTCTCATTGATCAACGAAGTTTCTCAGGAAAGCGGAAGCTGTGTAATATTTTTTGAGCTGAATGAATTTCCTTTCGAACACAACTATCAAATTCTTCATTTATAAAGCTTATGAAGAAATTTTTTAATTCAATCATATTGTATGCAGGATTATTTATAGCATTTATTTTGGTGCTGTCTTGTTTACAGCTGTATGAAAATGCCAACAGACTGTTTGGTAATAAAAGCAGTGACAGCAATTACTGGCTTACTTTCAGCAAGAAAATCACTCCCGATAATATCGGAAGAAAAGAACTTCTTGGTTTTAATGAAAATGATATTTCCAAACTGAAAAAATGGGAAGAGGTAAAAAGTGTCTATCCATTTTCTGCCAACGAATTTAAAGCTTCTGCCAATGGCGGAGATTTTATTCCTTTTTATACCGATCTATATTTTGAAGGAGTGGATCTAAAAGCAATCGATGTTCCACTAGCTGATGAAGATTTTCAGGTAAAAGGAGATGTAATTCCGATCATTATTTCAAGGGAATATCTGAACCTTTATAATTACGGATTTGCTTTAAACCAGGGACTTCCGCAAATTTCGGAGGATTTTGCAAAGAAAATTGAAATTAATATCAATATTGTCGTTAATAAAGAAAATAAAACCTACAAAGGAAGAATGGTCGGACTTTCAGACAGAATTCATTCTGTTTTGATCCCGAAAAGGTTTCTTGATTCTCTGAATTTAGTTGCAAAACCCCAACTTGCCAATCAGCCTAAAGTCTACAATCGGGTTTTGGTTCAGGTAAAAGATTCAGGGGATGAGGGATTGATTTCAAAGATGAAGGAAAACAATTATGAATCGAATCAGGAAAGTCTACGTTCTGCAAAAATAAAATCCAAGCTTTTTCTTGTTTTAAAAGTGATTGCGATCTTAGGAGTTTTCATCTTTGCTCTTTGTCTGTATATTATTGTCAGTTTTATTAAAATTCAGTTTTTAGAAAAACAGGAAGAGGTTTCCATCAAAAACAGTTTGGGATATTCTCCGAAGAAAATGGTGAATGACATCAGTCGACGCTTCAGTATCAATTTAATGATTGTCTTGACTTTAAGTCTAGGTCTGATTGCTTTCGGACAATACTTTTTAGCACAATCTGATGTTTCAAACGGATTATTATCAAAATATATTAATCCTCTCCTTTGGACGGCAATTATTGTAATTCCGGTACTGGTTTATTTCTTTGTAAAAGAATTGATTTATCGCTGGCTGATAAAGTCGTGGAAAATATAGAAAAAGACCATCAAATTGATGGTCTTTTTATTTTATAGCGTATTAAATATTTTATTCTTTTGATCCAAGGTCATCCATAGCATCATCCATTCCTTTAACGACATTATTATGATAAATTCTTTCAGAACCAAGGAAATAAATATTGTGTTTTGCTTTTGCAATGATTCCGTTATATTCTTCTTCGGTCATTCCTTCCGGAATATCTGTTTTATCTTCGGTCGTTTTTCTGTAAACTTCCAAAGCTCCATTTCTGTTTAAAATAGACTTTGCTGATGTTGCCTGCTCAAGATCGTTTGTGTAAACAATAACATTATTTTTTCCGATACTGTGTTTACGATAAGCATCCAACATTTCTGCATCGTGAGCAAAAGTATACTCAAAGAAACCTTTGGTCTGCTCATCTTCCTGATAATGATCCGTTGACAACCCGTCTTCTACATTTGATTTTGAAACAATAATATTTGCTTCATCAAAACCGTTTTCTCTTAAATCTTTTATAATTTCCTCTGTATCCACAGTGGTAGGAAATACTGATACTACTGTATAAGCCATAACATTTTATTTTTTGGTTATGGTCTACAGTACAAAAGCTGTGCAATTTATACTTTATAAAAGTTAATTTAGTTTAAAAATTTCTCCAGAATATCTACAGCACATTTCGGAAGATTTGTTCCCGGACCGAATATGAAATCGGCTCCGTTGGCATATAAAAATTCGTAATCTTGTTGCGGAATTACACCTCCAACAACGATTGTAATATCATCTGCTCCGAGTTTTTTCAATTCTTCAACAACTTGCGGAACCAAAGTTTTGTGACCTGCAGCCAGAGATGAAACTCCCAAAATGTGAATATCATTTTCAACAGCCTGTTTTGCAACCTCTTCCGGGGTTTGGAATAATGGTGCAACATCGACGTCAAATCCCATGTCTGCAAATGCCGTTGCTACAACTTTTGCTCCTCGGTCATGACCGTCCTGTCCCATTTTGGCGACCATTAATCGCGGACGACGACCTTCTTCTTCTTCAAATTTCTGAGTAAGAGTAAGAGCCTGATTAAAATATTCGTTCTTTCCTGCATTCATGGCGTAAACTCCTGAAATTGTTCTGATATTTGCTTTATAACGACCGAAAGTTTCTTCCATCGCATCGCTCATTTCTCCAAGCGTTACTCTTCTTCGAGCCGCTTCGATACACAATGCCAAAAGATTTCCTTTTCCTGTTTTTGCAGATTCTCTTATTTCATTTAGAATCTGTTCAACTGCTTCGGAATTTCTATTTAATTTAATAGATTCCAATCTTTCGATCTGCTTTCTGCGAACTTCCGTATTGTCAATATCTAAGATCTCAATGGCGTCCTGTTTTAAATCTGATCTGAATGAATTAACTCCAATGATAAATTCTTCTCCACTATCAATTTTCGCCTGCTTTCTCGCGGCAGCTTCCTCAATTCTCATCTTTGGAATTCCTGCTTCGATAGCTTTTGTCATCCCGCCTTCCTGCTCTACCTCATCGATGTATTTCATCGCTTCTTCGATCATTTGTTGAGTTAAGCTTTCAACCAGATTACTTCCGCCCATCGGATCTACAACATCACAGATTCCGCTTTCCTGTTGAAGAATAATTTGTGTATTTCTAGCAATTTTTGCTGAATAATCTGTCGGAAGTGCGATCGCTTCATCCAAAGCGTTGGTGTGAAGAGACTGAGTTCCTCCCAAAGCCGAAGACAATGCTTCAATCGCAGTTCTTGTGATATTATTGAAAGGCTCCTGTTCCGTTAAAGACCAACCGGAAGTCTGAGAATGTGTTCTTAATGCTAAAGATTTTGGATTTTGAGGATTGAATTGTTTTAATAATTCAGCCCAAATATATCTTGCAGCCCGCATTTTTGCGATTTCCATAAAGTGATTCATTCCGATTGCCCAGAAAAAGGATAATCTTGGAGCGAAATCATCAACATTCATTCCTGCTTTTATTCCTGTTCTTACATATTCCAAACCATCTGCAAGTGTATAAGCCATTTCCAGAACCGGAGTTGCTCCCGCTTCCTGCATATGATATCCTGAAATGGAAATTGAATTGAATTTCGGAATATTCTGAGAAGTATATTCAAAAATATCTGCAATGATTTTCATCGAAGGTGCAGGTGGATAAATGTAGGTATTTCTCACCATGAATTCCTTCAGAATATCATTCTGAATCGTTCCTGAAAGTAATTCCTGGGAAACTCCCTGCTCTTCTGCAGCAACAATATAAAAAGATAAAATCGGAAGAACCGCACCGTTCATCGTCATGGAAACTGAAATCTGATCTAATGGAATTTCATTAAATAAAATCTTCATATCCTCCACAGAATCGATAGCAACTCCGGCTTTTCCAACATCTCCGACAACTCTCGCGTGATCCGAATCATATCCTCTGTGTGTCGCCAAATCGAAAGCAACGGAAAGTCCTTTCTGTCCTGCCGCCAAGTTTCTTCTGTAAAAAGCATTGGATTCTTCTGCCGTTGAGAAACCTGCATACTGACGAACTGTCCAAGGTTTCTGAACATACATTGTAGAATACGGACCTCTCAAATAAGGAGCAATTCCCGGAGAAGTTTGCGTTAATTCCAGATTTTTAACATCTTCAGCTTTGTAAGAAGATTTCAATTGTAATCCATCTTTTTCGAATGGATAGATTTCCGTATTTTTTTCAGTTATATTAAATTGAGGAGTTTTATTCTGAACTTCCCTTCTCATACTTTCGGATTTATTAGATGGCTAAAATTACACATTTTTGAGATAATAATTTTGTGATATTTTTATGTAAAAAAGCGAAATTGCAAAACTGCAAAATCGCTTTTTATTTCAGTGCACTACATTTTTGTTAAAATGCAGCACATTTATGTCTTAGTAATGTCGACTTTTATTAAAGTACATTAGAATTTTGCTTCAGTACACTACATTTTCATTTAAGTTCATTAGAATTTTAATACAGTACACTACATTTTTATTCCAGTGCGCTCCATTTTTATCTTAGTATAGTAGATCTTTACTCTACTGCACTAGATTTGAATTAAAATATCCTGTGTTATTTCCCAAGTTTTTTAATTCCCATTTCATACAAAGCAAAAGAAAGCAAATCTGCATTTTCACCGATAACCTGTTCTGTTGATCTTCCAGCTCCATGACCTGCATTTTTTTCAATTCTTAATAAAATAGGATTGTTACAAGCCTGTTTTTCCTGTAATTCCGCACCGAATTTGAAAGAATGAGCCGGAACTACTCTGTCATCGTGATCACTTGTAATAATCATGGTTGATGGATAACAAGTTCCCGCTTTTACATTGTGAACCGGAGAATATGATTTTAAATATTCAAACATTTCCTTGTTGTCTTCTGCTGTTCCGTAGTCGTAAGACCATCCTGCTCCAGCCGTAAATTTATTATACCTCAACATATCCAAAACTCCAACTCCGGGAAAAGCAACTTTCGCTAAATCAGGACGCATTGTCATGGTTGCACCCACCAACAAACCTCCGTTTGATCTTCCGGAAAGAGCCATATAATCTTTTGAAGTATAACCTTTTGCCTGTAAATATTCTCCTGCTGCAATGAAATCTTCAAAAACATTTTTCTTCTGTTGTTTTGTTCCTGCATCGTGCCATTTTTTTCCGTATTCACCGCCACCTCTAATGTTTGGAACAGCGTAGATTCCGCCATTTTCCATCCATATCGCGTTTACGACAGAGAAAGCGGGCTGCAAACTGATGTTGAAACCTCCGTAAGAATAAAGAATTGTGGGATTCTTGCCATCAAGCTTCGTCCCTTTTTTATAATTGATCATCATCGGAACTTTTGTTCCGTCTTTCGATGTATAGAAAACCTGTTCGGAAACATAATCTTCAGGATTGAATTTCACTTTCGGTTTTTGATAAACTTCTGATGTTCCCGAATCTGCATTGAATTTATATGTTGTTCCCGGTGTGATGTAATTGCTGAACGAGAAATATAATTCTTTCTCTTTTTCTTTACCTCCAAATCCTGAAACATTTCCTTTTCCCGGAAGAGCAATTTCACGGATCAGTTTTCCTGTTCTGTCATATTGTTTTACCTGATCAATAGCGTCGATCATATACGTTGCGAAGAAATATCCGCCACCGGTTGTGATTCCCAATACATTTTCTGTCTGTGGAATTACATCTTTCCATGTTTCAGGAGCCGGATTTTTGATGGTTGTTTTTACCAAACGCATATTCGGAGCGTCTTTATCCGTAAAAATATAAATATCATCTCCTTGAGTGTCTACAATATTTACGTTGATATCAAAACCTTTGTTGATCTGAACAAAATCGCCACCGTTTTTTAAATCTTTAATATATAGTTCATTTCCGTTGGTTGCATTGGCTGCAGAAATAATTAAATATCTCTGATCTTCAGAAACTCCTGCTCCTAAATATCTTCTCGGTGTTTTATCGCCTCCGAAAATTAATTTGTCTGCAGATTGTTTAGTTCCTAATTTATGAAAGAAAACTTTGTGTTTATCCGTCATTCCTGAAAGTACAGTTCCTTCTTTCGGCTTGTCATAGCTTGAATAATAGAATCCTTCATCGCCTTGCCACGAAATTCCGCTGAATTTCACATCAACTAAAGTTTCATCGATCTGTTTCTTTGTAATGGCATCAATAATAATTATTTTATTCCAGTCGCTTCCACCTTCTGAGATAGAATAAGCGGCTAAATTTCCTTTTTTATTGAAAGACAAACTTGAAAGTGAAGTTGTTCCTTTCTCCGAGAATTTATTAGGATCTAAGAAAACTTCTGTTGCTTTTGTTTTGTTATCGGTTCTGTATAAAACCGACTGCGCCTGAAGTCCGTTATTTTTATAATAATACGTATAATCGCCTTCTTTGAATGGAGCTGAAATTTTTTCGTAATTCCAGATGTCTGTCAATTGTTTTTTGATCTCATCTCTGAAAGGAATTTTAGAAAGATAATTCTGGCTATGCGCAACTTCTTCGTCTACCCATTTTTTTGTTGGCTCAGAGTCATTTTCTAAATCTCTGTACGGGTCTGCAACAGCAGTTCCGAAATAATTATCTGTTTGATTTCCTTTTAATGCTTTTGGATAAATCATTTTTTGCGAATAAAATGTTGCCGAAAACAAAACTCCGGCGGTTAATAAAATAGGTCTTAGTCTCATATTAATTTGATTTTCTCAAAAATAAGGAATCTGTTTTAAATAAATCAGTTATTTAAAATCTGTATCCAACTGAGGCGGAAATCTGAATGACCAACTGATAATCCGAGCCGCTTGTAGGTTGTAAAACTTTTCCAACACCTGCATTCAATAAAGCTTCAGCAAAAAAGCCTGATGACAGATCAGCTTTTTCACCAATTCCTAAACCCGCTGCTATTATTGAGTTCCTTTTTCCGCCATCAAGCAAGTTTTCTTCAGAATCTCGCGGAATATAAGATTCATACATAGCAAATCCCTCTAAAAAAAGATCTGTAGCATATGTATAAGCATCTTCCTGAAAATAATATCTGTAAAAAGGAACTGCATAATAGTTTTCTGTTTTTTTCATTAAAAATCTGGCTCCAACAGTAGAATTTTGAGAAAAAATTCTTTCATATCCTACTCCTATTCTATTAAAAAATAAACCAAATGCATCAATTTTAACTTCGTTAGCTTCTTGAGAAAAGTACATAACTGAACTAAAAATCAGGCAAATTAATATTAGTTTTTTCTTCATGGAAAATGTAGTTTTAAGTTTTTTTTCAAAAATAAAGAATCCACTGAAATAAAAAAGCCGTCTTAGGAGACAGCTTAATATTAATTGATATTTTTAAAATAAAATTCATTCAGTTTCCAGGTCATTTCTTGGGGTCCGCCGTTCCAGTAGTAAGTATCATTTCCTGCTTTTATTTGAAACATATTAAACTTCTGAACCGTTGTAACTGTTTTACTCGCTTTTTTGAATTGAATAGTAAGATCTACAAGGTATTTTTTCATTTCAGCGGCGTCAATTTTCTTAACGTCTCCAATATTTAGTTCCGAAGCATTCTCGGGAACTTTAAAACTCACTTCATAATTAATTTCTGAAATTGCCTGATTTTTTATATTTTCATTAAAAACCGGCTTAATAGTTTTGATATTGTATTTTGCGTCTTTAAAATTATCCATTAAAACAACGAAATAATTACGTGCTTCATCTTTACATTCAGAAGCAACATTAGCGGGAAGATTGGAAAGAAAAAGCTGTGTAAAATAATCGACTCTTTCCGTATAGGTATCTCGTAAATTCATTTTATGAGTGCTCTCTTTTCCCAGAAAATTAATAAGATAGCTATTCAGTTCTTTTAGCGAATCATCATTGTATCTTACAAAAGAATCAAAGTAAAGATTAAAGACGTTTTCAGCGGGTAAAATATTTTGTGATTTTAAGTTTTGAGCACAGAACATCAACATTACCAGGAAGGTAATCTTAAGCTTTTTCATAAGTATAGTTTAATTCAAATTAGTGTATAAACTCCTGAACTTTAAGAGTTATTATATAAAATTAAATATTATTTTCAAAAATCATACTACACACATAGAACTTTCAATTGTAAAATTTAAACTAGAAATAAGTTATTTTAATTTAAAATATTGATTCAAAACAAATTAAATATAGAATAATTTCTATAGCTAATTTTATCAAATATTTTTCAATAATATTAAATCTGACTCGAGATAAAACAAAAAGTCTCCGGAAACCCAGAGACTTTAAAAAGATTTTATGATAAAGATTTTATAAATTTTCTTCTTCGCCTTTCATTTTTTCGGCGTTTTCTGCCATGATCACGGCGTCGATCATTTCGGAAATATCTCCGTTCATATAAGCGTCAAGGTTGTACATAGATTTGTTGATTCTATGATCTGTAACTCTTCCCTGAGGATAATTGTATGTTTTGATCTTCGCAGAACGGTCACCTGTAGAAACCATCGATTTACGTTGTGCAGCGATATCTCCCTGAACTTTCTGTAATTCGATGTCATACAATTTGGTTCTCAACATTTCCATTGCCAATTCACGGTTTGCCAACTGAGAACGAGCTTGCTGACAAACAACCACCATCCCTGAAGGTTTGTGCGTCAACTGTACTTTTGTTTCAACCTTGTTTACGTTCTGACCTCCTGCTCCACCTGAACGCGAAGTCTGCATTTCAATATCTGCAGGATTTAGTTCAAAATCAACCTCTTCAGCTTCCGGTAAAACAGCAATTGTAATGGCTGAAGTGTGAACTCTACCTTGAGATTCCGTTTCAGGAACACGCTGTACACGGTGAACTCCTGACTCGAATTTCATGATTCCGTAAACGCCTTCTCCTTCCACTTTCATGATCAATTCTTTGTACCCTTTCGCCGCTTCGTTGGAATCCGTCACTTCATGTCTCCATCCTTTCGTTTTGAAATACATAGAATACATTCTGTATACGTCTTCCACAAAAATTGCAGCCTCATCACCACCAGTTCCTGCACGAAGTTCTACAATAACGTTTTTGTCATCTGCAGGATCTTTAGGAATTAATAATACTTTTAATTCATCCTCCAATCCCGGAATTTTTTCTAACGCTTCGTTTTTCTCGATTTTTGCCAATTCAACAAAATCTTTGTCTGATCCGTCAGCAATAATTTCGTCGGATTCTTCGATCGTATCCAAAGCTCCTTTATATTGATCGTAAACTCTTACAATTTTTCCCAAATCGCTATATTCTTTGTTCAGAGAAGAATATCTTTTCTGATCTGTAATAACATCAGGCTGTATAATAAGGTCTGCAACCTCATTATATCTTTGTTTTATAGCTTCTAATTTTGGAATTAATGATTTAGACATTATGAAAATTTTGTGGGTGCAAAGATACGGAATATTAATTCAAAACTCAAGAACCCATCTCATTACATTATTTTTTCTCGCAAAATATTGCAGTTTGTCATTCAGAACGAAGCGAAAGCGTAGTGAAGAATCTATTTTAAGGCAAGGTTCGCAAAATTTTTCTTTGAAATGATTGAGGATATTTCTCGTTCGCAAAGGCGTTTCATTCAGTGAATGATAGACGATTTCTTAATTATTTTTTATTAAAAAATTCAACAGCATTTTTGTTATTCTGAAGGAATCTAAGATGTATTATTAAAGATCCTTCGACTCCGCTCAGGATGACATCGCTAATACTAACTGTTTAATTAAATATTTGATATTTAAAACCCAATTAAGCAAGTGTCAGTCTGAGCGAAGTCGAAGACTTTTAATGTAAATGACATTAATAATTCAAAAAAATCAAGAATCAAGCTTTAGACTTCGTAATTTTTCGATCAATTAAATAAAGAACAATTCCCAGCGCTACAATTCCCAATCCGATAATGCTTTCCTTCGGATTATGAATAAATGTGAAATACAAAATATACACACTAAACAACAAAAAGACAGTTGGAAAAATGTAAAATAAATTGGATTTAAATATTTTCCGGTCACTTTTTGTAATAAAGAAAGCCGTAGAAATTGCCAGACTCGCAAACAATTGAAGAATAAAAGCCGTGTAAACAAAGATTTCTTTAAAACTTCCAGTTAAAATAATCAACGTTGCAATTACGGCATGAGCAAAAATAGCACGAACTGGAATTCCTTTCTGATTGGTTATTGACAAACTTTTCCACAATTTGTTTTCCTTAGCAAAAGCCTGTGTCAATCGCGAACCAACCCACAAATATCCACTGATTGTCGCCACTAATTGTAAAGCAATAAAAATATTCACCACTTTTCCGAAAGTATGACCGAGCATATTATTTGCTGCTTCTCCCATCACATCTTCTTTTCCTGCTAATTGATTGACTGGAGCATGTTTCAGCATAATATAATTCACCATAAGATAGCAAACCGTCACGAAAACTGTTCCGATAATCAGGGATTTTGGAAGATTTTTTTGTACATCTTTAATTTCTCCCGCAATGTAAGACGCAGAATTCCATCCTGTGTATGAATACGTTACGAATACTAATGACGTAGCAAAAGCGGGAAGCATAATTTCGTTCTTCCAGGAATCATCCAGTTTCAAACTATTTCCAATAGATTCAGATTCTGAAAGTCCGACTCCGAGAATAATTAAAACAATAATGAAGGCAATTTTAATAAAAGTAAAAAAATTATGAAATCGACTCGAAGCTTTTAAACTAAATGATAAAAATATTGCGACTAAAAAAATCACTCCAATCGCAAAACTATTTCCAAAAGAAACATTGAATGCGGAAAGATATTTCGACATGGCTAAAGCCGCCAAAGCAACTGGTGATGAAAATCCGATGATCAAAGAAATCCAACTCACCAAATATCCCAAAACCGGATGATATGTTTCTTTCAGATAAATAAAATCGCCTCCGTTTCCTTTGAAATGTGAACCCAATTCAGCATAACAAAAAGCTCCGAATAAAGCCAAAATTCCTCCAATGCTCCAAAGGAGGAATATGCTGTAGGTATTCGTAATGTCAGCAAGCTGGAAACCCAACGTTGTGAAGATCCCTGTTCCGATCATATTCGAAACGACAATAGCAACGGCAGTTTTCCAGCCAATCTGATGTGAGGTAGAATTCATTTAATTAAAATGTAAAATTAAGCCTTCCGAAGAAATAATTCCCCAAAGTTCCCATCTGAACAGGAGCATATTTGAAAACACCATAATACGAATTTTCATAAATCTGAAGATCAGGAAAGACATCAAAAACATTATTTGCCCCAATTGTAAGATTGATATTTTTTGTAAAATCATAACCAACGCTCACGTCTGTTACTACTTTTGGAGCAAATTCCTGAACGCCACCGAAAGGATAACCGTCTCTTATCACTTTTCCGAAATATGTGTTTCTTACTAAGAAATTAAACTTCCCAATTCCATAATTTAAACCTAAAGTTGCTTTTGTTTTTGGAGATAAGCTTTCGATAATATTAATTTGATCCGGTCCGAAAAATTCGTTCTGCGGAGTCTGAAGGTTTGCTGGAAAATGAAAATCTGTGATTTTTGTTTCTGTATAATTTCCGGCAAGATTAATATTTAAATTTCCGCCACCTAATCTCCAATCATAAGCAACCACTAAATCTACACCCTTTGTTTCCGTATCAACAGCATTGGCGAAAAACCGTCCACTTTCTACACCATAAACCGCCAATCGATCGTCGGTAATATTACTTGTAATCACAATTCTGTCTTTAACTTTAATTAAATATCCATCCAATGTAATCGAAAGTTTATTTAAAGGTTTTAAGGTAAATCCAACGCTTGCATTAACAGAAGTTTCCTGTTTCAGCTTATCAAAACCAAGAGCCTTTGCCGCTTCGCTGTCATTGTTAAAAATTCCTTTTGTAACGATTGAATTTCCCGTGGTGGAAATATCTGCATATGAATTATTGAAATATTGCTGTTGTAAAGAAGGCGCTCTGAAACCCGTTCCTACAGCAGCACGAATGGCGTAGTTTTTTATAAATTCATATCTCACCGCCAATTTTCCGTTCAGAGTACTTCCAAAATCTGAATAATTTTCAAATCTTCCGGCTAAGTCTACATCTAATTTTTTATCTAAATCATAAGAAACATCTCCGTAAATCGCTGTCGAATGTCTCGATTTTGACAAAGCATTTGTCGGTGAAAAACCAATAAAAGACTGTGATCCTCCTGCTCCAACAATATCAGCAGAAGGTGTAGAAGCTGTCACAACATTTCCGTAAATATCATATCTTGAATAAGAAGCTTCTTCTCCAGATTTGATTTCATATTGTTCAAATCTGAATTCTCCGCCAAAAGCAATATTGAAGTTCTTAATATTTTTAGAAACATCAAGATTGATTGTATTTTGAAGGAAATTATGCGCTCCTGCATCAAAACTTGTTGGAGATTTTGCTCCCAATGAAGCATTAACCGTGTTACTTACATCATAATCGAATGTATTGCTTCCGAAAGTATTGCTCAGATCCAAAAACCAGTCATTTTTATTATATTTTGCTCCGATCGCATAAGAAAAATCATATACTTTAGAACCTAAAGTCGGCTGAAAACCGTTTGGATAAATAGAATACACATTATTAGAAGTTTCACTTGGAAGTCTTCTGAAACCATAACCTTGTCCTTCTTTTATGCTGAAACCTCCGAAAGAATATAATTTGAATTGATCATTAACCGGATATTCTGAATTAAAAAACAACTGCGCCTGTTTGATTTGTGCATCCCCAATCTGGAAATTAAAATCATCACGACTCAAACCTCTCTGTTGAATAATTGCATCATCCGAAGCTCTTGCCGTAGCAGGATCACTTGCAAAATCATACGCAAAATTGTCTCCGAAAATATCCAGATTATGATTTTGCGTTCTCGTTGTTTTTCCTCTGTAATTTAGTTGTAAAGACAAATTGATGTAGCTGTCTTTTTTACCCAGAGAAGTTCCATAGTTTGCTCCGGCTTGATAAGTTTCACCATCGTTTCTTCCTGAAATTCCATAATTAAGACTTGCTGAACCGCCAATATTTTTTTTAAGAATAATGTTGATAACTCCTGCAATTGCATCAGAGCCATATTGTGCTGCAGCTCCGTCTCTCAGAACTTCAATTCGATCAATAGCAATTACGGGAATTGTACTCAGATCTGTTCCGACCGAGCCATTTCCAACTGTATTTTGATAATTAACTAAAGATGTCGTGTGTCTTCTTTTTCCATTCACTAAAACCAAAACCTGATCCGGTCCCATTCCTCTCAAAGTCACGGGATCGATGTGTTCCGTACCATCCGAAGCCGATTGACGAACCGAATTGAACGATGGAATCACATAATTCAACAAATCCTGAACAGTAGTTTGCGGAGAAGATTTCTGTATTTTTTCTATATTGATAACATCTACCGGAACCGGAGTTTCGAGTTTTGTTCTTTTAGCATTTCGATTTCCAACAATAACAACATCTTCAATCTTACTTTCTTTTTCCTGTTCCTGAGCTGATAAAATTCCAACTGCCAAAAGCAGCACACTTACGCTGAGTTTCTTCATTTTCCTTCAGTGTTTTTTATTTTTAAACTAATTAATATTTGTTTGCGAAAAATCACAAATCACGAAAAGACCTTCAAGAAAATGGAATAATACAGAATATTGACTTCACTTATCTTCCCCCAAAACGGGTTGGAATTAGCACCTTTACATAAGAAATGTCGGTTGCTAAGGTTTCACAGGGCCAATTCCCTCCACCTTTCTTGATAATCTACTGCAAAGGTAGACTAATAATTTTAAATGACAAAAACCTATCGATTTTTCATCTTTAAGAACATTTTTAAGCTTGTGAATAAAATGTGGATAAGATATTAATTACCTCTTAGCAACATATGAATTACATATTAGCAAGCCTAAATCTCCGTTGATAAAATATTCTCGAATCGTGGATAAAATGTGGACAATCTATTAATAAGCTATTAGCAACAAATGGAAAACCCTAAATTTTGATGTGGAAAACCTTGTGAATAACGTATTGAAAAGCCGTTAGTAGCTCATGGATAAACATAATTTTAAATACTGATAAAGTGCGAATAAACAAAAAAAGAGATCATTTTCATGACCTCTTTTATTATTAAGATTGAGACTTATCCACAGCTTATTTCACAATCATTTTTTGAATAGCCACTCCTGTATCTGATTTCAAATGAACCAAATACGAACCTGAAGGATAATTTGTTTTCAATTCATAGGTTCCGTTTTCATTAGTAAGCTTAAACGAATCCATCTTTTTTCCACTCATATCATAAATGAAAATCTCTCCGTTCTTAGCTTTGTGGTAAATTAATTTTGCAGAGCCATTTTTCACAGGGTTATCCCCAATCTGAAGAGATAGCGTGTTTTCAGAATTCACATTCATTGTGGATAATGTCGTTGAAGCATAATTTCCAAAAATTCTAAATTCTCCCGGCTGAAGTAAAATCGGAGCCGTAGTGGAAGTAACTGTGGAAATAGAATTATCCATTAAATTCTGCCATTGTCCAATATAAGGAAAGTAAGGAACCACATTTTGAGCTGCAGTAGTATAATTTGCAAGAACTACAACATTTTTCACTCCAGTTGTAATCGTATTATCGTAAACAAAAATCCTCGTAATCAATCCAGTCGGATCATTTGTCAGGTTATTAGATTCTACAGTATACGTTTTTGATTTGAAAACCGGATTTGTATTTCTAATATTAATGATTTTAGCCCAAGTATCATAAACTGCTTTTCTGTTTGCGTTTGTATCATATCCCAATGTGAAAGCAATTGGCTTTTCATCTGTTCTACAACCGTTATTGATCGATCCATCTGCACATCTGTTGATACTGAATTCGTACCCCAATTCTCCAAACTGCCAAATCATTTTCGGACCGGGAATTGTAAAGAATGTTGCTCCAAAAGCTTTCATTCTATCTAAAGATGTATTTAAGTTTTTAACATCATAAGCACCATTCACAGCACCATAAGCAAGGTTTTTAAACATCAGTCTTTCTTCGTCATGACTTTCTCCGTAGCCAACTCCAGACATATTTGTAAAACCATGAAGCGTATGATTCATTCTGTCAAAATTGCTGTTTTCCTTATAACCCATTGTATTTTGATTGTAAGGCCCATTCTGATTATTCCACAACATTACTCCTTTTCCTTCCGCAATTCTGTAGTTTGCCCATTGCTGTTCTTCTGCATCCGTTCCCAAATGTTCAAAAATCATGTAAGAATTAGGATCAAGTGCCCATTGTCTGTCAGCATAATATTTCAAAATATCCACTCTGTCCTGCTGATAAGCATTTGTACAAGCTTCATCTGTTTCAGAACAGCTTTGTGTGAATCCTTTTGTTAAATCCCAACGGAATCCATCAACATGATATTCCAACAGCCATTGTTGAAGACATCTTTCAACGTAATATTTAGTTGAAGCACTTGTGTGGTTAAAATCATTGAAAACATTATAAGAATGTTTAGGAACTGTATTAAAATAAGGATTGTTTGCGGCAACATCTCCGTAACCATCTCCATCAGGATCTACATTCCAAAGTCTTACCAACGGAGAACGCCCTGTAGCGTGATTGAAAGCAATATCTAAAATCACAGCAATTCCGTTTTGATGACATAGATCAATAAATTCTTTGAATTTTTCAGGCGTTCCATACGCTTTATCTAAAGCATAATGAAAAGAAGTATTATACCCCCACGAAAGATTTCCTTCAAACTCCATGACAGGAAGAAGCTCAATTGCGTTGATATTTAAGTTTTTTAAATACGTTATTTTATTAATTAATGACTGCCAGTTTTTCTCCTGTGTAAAATCTCTTAATAACAATTCATAAACAACAAGATTTTCTTTTGCCGGACGCTGGAAATTGGTCGTTTGCCAATTGTAAGGAGTTTGTCCTGTTTTAAACATTGAAACTTCAAATCCCTGTCCAGCCGGAAATGCAGGTAAATTCGGATAAGTTGTCGATGAAATATACTGATCATCATAAGAAGACAAAATCTGCGGAGAATAAGGATCTGCAACTTTTCTCAAATCATTCGTTCTATATTGGAAAGTATATAATTGCTGAGGCGTTAAACCACTTAATTCAATCCAATATAAATCCGGATTTCCAGTATCTCTTTTCATTAAATAAGCATCATTTACGATCCAGTTATTAAAACTTCCGATCACATGAACGAAATTTTTAGTCGGAGCATATAAAGCCAAGCCAACTTTTGTATTATCAGTCGGATGATAATTGATCCCTTGTCTGATCCAACTTGGAATTGCTTCCGAAACCACATTCCTCGGAACCTGCAAAATAAACGTAGAATTTTTAGAATTTGAATTTGCATCAGTTGCAATTAATTCCATGCTTGCATCTCCTGTTACTGTGTAATTGTAAGAATAAGACGTTGAAGCTGTAGAAGTAGAATTCACAACAGTTCCGTTTGCTTTCAACTGAAACGTTGCATTAACGCTTGTTGTTGCCGTAATGTTAATTGAATTTCCCGTAGGAACCGACGTCAAGCTGTTTGCCGCAGGGTTTGTTAAGTTTAAATTTAAGACTCCGACATTGACAAAAATATCAGGTGAAGTTTGATGAGATCCAGTTTTATCTTTTAACAAAAATCCAAATCGCCCAATTCCGGTTCTCCCGTAAAAAGTGGTTGGCGTAAATGTCAGAGAATAAGTATCCGTCGTGGAATTATAATTTAATCTATTCAACTCATTAGAACTATTCCAACTCCCATTGGTAGGACAATCCTGACTGTTCTGATAATTTGTATCCAAAGACCATGTCCAGATATAAATGGCATTGTTTACAACTCCCCAAGCAGTTTCATCTATTTGATTTCCCGGGACGGTTAAAGTAATATTATCCGTTTCATTGAACGGATTCGGAGTAATAGTATAGCTTATCTGCCCAAATACGCAGGCAACGACAAACAATAAAAATCCGGAATAAAACTTTTTCATAAAATTCGTTTTTTTAAAGTTAATTTAATACTAATGTAATTTATTTTTTGTCAATTATTCATTTTTCTTTGAAAAAATAAGCGTTTTAACATCTTGAAATACTATGCATTGACTAATAAATTTCATTATACATACCAAACCATCATTTGTCTAATTCAAGGCTGAGTTTGTCCGTTTCAGATAATTTTCAATGGTTTTGCAAATGAAAGCTTTCTACTTTTGAGCCATCAATTCAAAAACTCAATCATTATGTATCAAAACTCATTACATCAAAAGATTTATTTCATTAAAAAATATTGGATCGCAGCGTTTCTTCTTTTAATTTTTAATATTGGACTAAATGCTCAGCAAACGAAAAGCTCATTAGGAATTTTAAAACAAATCAATGCAGGTGTTCTGAATGTTGGTTATACAGAAGCTGGCCCATCCAACGGAACTCCTGTAATTTTACTTCACGGCTGGCCTTACGATATTCACAGTTATGAGGATGTAGTTCCTATGTTGACAGCAAAAGGATATCGGGTGATCACTCCATATTTGAGAGGTTTTGGAACAACGAGATTTCTTTCTGATGAAACGATGAGAAACGGACAACAAACCGCAGTAGCAACAGATATCATTGCATTAATGGACGCTTTAAAAATTGAAAAAGCTATAATTGGCGGATTCGATTGGGGCGCAAGAACCGCAGATGCGATAGCCGTACTTTATCCTGAAAGAGTAAAAGGCTTGGTTTCAGTAAGCGGATATTTAATTACTAATCTTGAAGCAAATAAAAAACCGCTGTCTCCGAATGCAGAATTAGGTTGGTGGTATCAATATTATTTTTCAACAGAGCGCGGCGAAAAGGGATATAGAGAAAATACATATGAATTCAATAAGCTTATCTGGAAAACAGCTTCACCATTGTGGAATTTTAGTAAAGAAACATATGATCAGACTGCAGAATCTTTTAACAATCCTGATCACACAGCTATCGTAATTCATAATTACCGTTGGAGATTGTCTTTAGCAAAAGGAGAAGCAAAGTATGATGAATTGGAGAATAAACTTTCAGCCAGACCTAAAATTAATGTTCCCACCATCACAATAAGTAGTGATTTTGACGGAGCTGCAATTAATGGAAAAGCTTACGAAAATCAATTTACAGGAAAATATTCACATAAAATTTTAAAAGGAATAGGGCATAATGTTCCACAGGAAGATCCCCAATCTTTTGCCAATGCAATTATTGAAGTTGATGGTTATACAAAATAATTTCACTTTTGGGAATGTCTGTTTTAAATCTCAAATTGTCTGTTTCACTTATTTTTATGATTTTATTCAATTTAAAACCCAACTAATTTTGACCTATAATTTTAAGCCAATTAATAACATCTAAATTTTTTAATAATGGAAAATAATCAAAACTTAAACTTAGAAAAAGTATTATACACAGGAAAAACTCACACAACAGGCGGTCGCGATGGATTTTCTAAAAGTTCCGACGAAAATCTTAACATAAAACTTTCAACACCGGGCGGAAATGAAGCAGGAACAAATCCTGAACAGCTTTTCGCAGCAGGTTGGTCGGCTTGTTTTATCGGAGCTTTAGGATTGGCAGCGAGAAAAAGAAAAATCAGACTTTCTCCTGAAACCGCAGTAGATGCAGAAGTAGATCTTTGCCTGAATGATGATGCCTACTTTTTACAAGCCCGTCTGAACATAAGTCTTCCGGGAATTGATACCGAAACAGCTAAATTATTAACTGAAGAAGCCCATCAAACCTGTCCTTATTCCAAAGCGACGAGAGGAAATATTAATGTTGAAATCAATATTATTTAAGCTTTTTGGTATTATGCTTTTTGTATAAAACAGAATCCGGCGCGGGACTTTGTCCCGCGCCGGATTTCCTTGTAATTTAAATGAACTATTATCTAAAAACAAAAGGCTCTTGCAAGCCTTTTGTCTATCAATCAAATATGCGTGGAAATTAATTTTTAACCACTTTCTTAGAAAAAGTCTGCCCGTTCTTTAGTTTTAATTCTACAATGTACACTCCATTTGTAAGACCTTGCATATTAATTTGGTTACCCGAAAACTGAACATTTATTTTTTGTCCAACGATATTGGTAACATTTACAGTTTCAATGGACGAATCTGTTTCAATATTTAAAATTCCGTTCGTTGGATTTGGATAAATTCCGATTGGTTTAATGGTAAGATTAACATCAGAAGTAGCTAATCCTGTAAAATCTTTCATACATCTTACAGCCTCTCCCTGTCCTCTTGGTCCCCCTGAAGTTGGAGTTACAATAGTTGATCCTACATATAAATATTTTCCTCCCGAACTCGCCGTTTCCGAACTCCAATAATAACCTCTCGTTCCAGCAAAAGTAAATGCTCCTGAAGTATTACTTCTGTATCCCGCTGCCGGTAATTTCAATTTACTTGCATAAGCTGCTGCAGGACCATTGATATTTTCTGCGCCTACCAATGTTACCCATTCTGCTGAAGTCGGAAGTCTCCAACCTTGCCCGATCGCTTTACATGGATCTGCTCCGTTTGCTGATGTAACAGATGTTGAAGATGACGCATTCCAAGCATCACTTGTTGCGTTAGTCGCCCACCACGAAGCCGTACTGGAACCGATAATGAATGAATTTGTTCCCGCTAATCCATCAGGTGAATTTGTAGAAGGAGTTGTTGTTGTCGCAGATGTTCTCAACTGATGTCCATCGTCCCATCTTCCCCACTGGAAAAGATCTCCGTAAGAATTGGCATCATCCAGAGAGGTCGCAACCTGAGAACTTCCTAAGTTCTGTTGAAGCCAAACTTTTCCATCCATTCCTCTTACCGTTGTATAACTAACTATTTGTCCTCTGTATGTAAATTTCACACAACCCAAATCTCCCGGATTGGTTCCAGGATCTGTATTATTACAGTCCGGAGTTAAAGAAATTCTTTTCACTTTTGTTCCGCCTTGTGAATACGCTAGAACAAGATAATTATTTACTTTATCGAAAGCCAGATCATTATAAGTTGCCTGTCCGTCAGAAACAAAACTTCCTCCAAATGTTCCCCATGTTTGGCTTGCCGTATCTAATTTATAAGCTGTATTTCTTAAATAATCATCATTTTCCCAACGACTTGCTACTATATAAGGTGTCCCTGTAGAAGTTACAGCAAGTGCAACGTGTTGTATTCTTCCGCTGGAGAAATTAGCATTTCCTACTTGCACCCAGTTTGCACCGTCGAATTTTTTTACATTTAATTTTTGACCATTTGCAGAGTTTGAAACATAAGCTACATACAGATTATTATTTCCATCAATTGCAATATCAGAATTATACTGCTCACTGGAAGAAGCTACATCTACAATATTTCCTCCAACCAATGTCCAATTATCAGAAGTTGTTGCTGTAGTTGTATTTTCATATACTCTTACTCCGCTTGATACATTACAGGTATATACTTTATTATTTGTTCCGATCACCATTTCGGCAAAAGCTGCTCCACTGGAAAATCCTGTATTTCCAACCTGTTCCCAAGTTCCGTTCACATAACGCTGAACTGTTCCTGAATTATGTGTTGAATATGTAAACAAAACATTTGAAGGAGAAACTGCGGAAGCCTGATAATTAACGGTAGAAGTTGTCGGACTTGATAATTGTGTCCATGAAGTCCCATTAAACTGGCGAACTTCCAATCCCGTTCCCTGATTTGTATAATAAACATTTCCGTCCGGTGCTAATGACAAAGAATTATAAGTAGCAAAGCTAGTTGTAATTCCGGGACTGCCCCCGACATATGACCATGAAGTTCCGTTAAACATTTGAACAGAACCTTTAGAAACTGCAAGATCATAATAAGAAATATAATATTTTCCTGTAGAATTTATAGTCAGGTTATTAAAACTAGTCCCTCCTGTAGAAATCGGTTGCACCCCTCCTACATCTTCCCATTGCTGCGCATATGAATAACTCGCTGCCATTGTAAGTAAACCTAAGCCTACTCCAATTTTTTGTAATGTATAATATAAATTTTTAAACATAGGTAATGTTATTTTTATTTATTCTAAATTATATTAATTTGGCGCGAAATTACCCCTAATCAACAAAAGACAATTATCATTTTCAAACATTCGATTATCATAGGCTGAATATTTAATTTTTAATAACTTTCTGCGATAGACTTTTCCCGTTTTTTAATTGTATTTCAACAATATAGATTCCGTTTGGAAATTCCTGCAAATTGATTTGATTGTTTGAGAATTCAACTTTTATTTTTTGTCCGACAACGTTAAAAACATTTACATTCTCAACCAATGTGTCTATTTTAATATTTAAAATACCATTAGTTGGATTCGGATAGATACCAACATTTACTTTCTTAATATCGGATGCTCCCAATATTATTGAAGCATCTTTAATGCATCTCACCGACATTCCGGCATCTCTTCCAGCACTATTTGTAAGCGTAGAAAACTGACTGATATACAAATGCTGCCCTGAACCTGTATATGGTGAAGCCGAAGAAGACCACAAATACAATCTTGTTCCCGGAGAAAAAATTCCCGAATAATCTTTCATTCCCGCAGGAACTAATTTCAGATTACTCGCAAGTGCTGAATTATATTCTGAAATATTTTCTGCTGTCATGGCATTATCAATTTCATCTACAGTGGGAAGTCGCCAACTTAAGCCGATAGCCTTACAAGGATCTGCTCCATTATTTACTGTTGCTGAAGACGGATTTTCAGCTGTCCATTTATCAGAAGATACGCCCGCTGACCACCAATTTGATGATGAATTATATCCTGCGGAATAAAAAGAAACATCTCCCATATTCAAACCTGAAGGATTATTGGGAGAAGGAGGAACAGCTTTCAGTACTGAATTTCTATCCTGATGTCCGTCATCCCATCTTCCCCATTGAAAAAGATCACCGTAAGCATCAGAATCTGTAAGTGAAGAAGCTATTTTTGCACTTCCCAAATTCTGCTGAAGCCATATTTTTCCATCCGCTCCTCTTACCGTTTTGTATGTAACCGATTGCGCTTTATAATTAAAAGTTACACATCCTACATCTCCGGGAATATTTCCAGGATCATTGCATGTCTGTGATTTAAAATTATTTGTAAAAGTAAAAAATGAAATCGCTAACGATACTTTACAGATAACAGAAGATAATTTGTTAATCATAAAAATTTTATTTTTAATTATTCTAAATTTAATTTAATTTTGCAAAATTAGCTGCTGCAAAAAATTCAAAATAATCATTAACGAACTTTTTGTTATCTATATTCAGCTTTATTCAATTTGTACCATGTCTGTAAAAATCGCTCGTATGAAGAATCAATCTCATAAAGGATTATTGTTCAGATCCGAAAACATTAAAATTTTAATGCAAGAAGACCTATATCCTGAAAAATTTTCAAAATCTAATATGATTGAGAGCAAATCGAGCTTCAATTTACTTTTTCTGTTGAGTCCTAACATTAATCTCGCAGCTGAAGATTGCGGAACAAAGTTTCTGTTTAAGAAAAATCAATACATTCTTCATTACTCTCCCGAAGAAAGTATGGCAGAATTGTGGACGGAAAACCAGGAACTATTGAAATACTTTCAGATTCAGATTAATTATAATTACATTTCAAACCTCATCAATCCTGATTCTAACAAAGAAAGCGCTGATATTCTGGAAAGTATGATACGAAATAATTATATTTTCCTTCACAAGCAAACTCCACCCGATATGACCGTTGAAATGCATATGATTTTAAGGGAAATTGTAAATTATTCAAAAAAGGGGGTAATGCAGAAACTATTTGTTGAAGCTAAAATTATTAAACTTTTAATATTAATTTTTGAACAGTTCAATGAAAAAAATACGGTCGAAGAAACTCCGAAAACCCCTTCAATGATTAAAAAGTTTGTAGATGAAAATTATCATAAAAATATTAAAGTTGAAGAAATCGGGAAATTAATCGGGATTAATCAAAATAAGATTCGAAAAGAATTCAAAGCTCAATATCACATGACCGTCAGTGACTACATTGCTGAACTTAGAATGCTGAAAGCTAAAAAGTTAATCATTAATAAAGAAATCATGATTAAAGAAATTGCTATCGAATGCGGTTATGAATATGTGCAGAATTTTACGAGAGCCTTTAAGAAGAAATTCGGTGTATCTCCTGAAAAACTGAGAACTGAATAAACAAAAAACCACTTAAAAAATTAAGTGGTTTAATATATGTTGTTTTGCTTTGATATTGCTTCCTCAGAATTCAGGTGAGAAAACAATGACAATATCAATTAATGATGATGTCCGTGACTGTCATGTAAGAAAGGACCATTCCCTTTTGGGTTGCTGTAGATTACTTCTACACCTTCCTGCTCGTTTACCTGCTTACTTCTGATATCTTCAGGATCGAAAGGTTTAATTTTTCCGAAATACTCTTTCAAACCTTCTGTCAACCACATTGGAATTACCAATCCGAAGAACATGAAGATACACCAGAATCCCACCAAGAACATTGTTACGAAGAAAATTGTCCAAAGGAACTGGTAAAACGGCCAAAATGCTGATAAAATCGTTATCATTTCTTAAAGATTTTAGGCAAAAATAGGACTTTTTATTTTTGTACACAAAAGTATGTGTCCTATTTTTATTATTTATTTTGATTTTAAACTAAATAGAGAGGTTAGATATTAGATGTTAGAAGTTAGACTTACAATTATTCTGCTAAAATTTTAATCCAATATCATCAATATTAATGAGCAAGATTAGCAAAGAAATCATTTCCTTTATCATCCGTAATGATGAATGCAGGAAAATCTTTCACCTCGATTTTTCTTACCGCTTCCATTCCTAATTCTGGGAAATCTACAACTTCAACAGACAAAATATTATCTTTTGCTAAAATTGCAGCCGGACCTCCAATCGAACCGATATAGAAACCTCCGTACTTATGACAAGCGTTAGTAACATCTGCAGTTCTGTTACCTTTTGCCAACATCACCATACTTCCGCCGTGACTTTGGAATTCATCTACATAAACATCCATCCTTCCCGCAGTTGTAGGTCCGAAACTTCCTGAAGCCATTCCTTCCGGAGTTTTTGCAGGTCCTGCGTAATAAATCGGGTGGTTTTTGAAATATTCAGGCATTGGCTGTCCTGCATCCAATAATTCTTTGATTTTTGCGTGAGCAATATCTCTTGCAACGATCAATGTTCCATTTAATTTTAATCTGGTTTTGATTGGATATTTTGAAAGTTCAGCCAGAATTTCAGGCATCGGTTTATTCAAATCAATCTCAACTGCTTCTTCCAAATGTGGCGGTGTTGCCGGTAAAAATCTTTTAGGATCTTCTTCCAATTGCTCTAAGAAAATACCGTCTTTGGTAATTTTTCCTTTAATATTTCTGTCTGCCGAACAAGAAACTCCCATTCCGACAGGACAAGAAGCGGCGTGACGAGGCAATCTGATTACTCTCACGTCGTGTGTTAAATATTTTCCGCCAAACTGAGCCCCGATTGAACTTTCCTGGCAAATTTTCTGAACTTTTGCTTCCCATTCCAAATCTCTGAACGCTTGTCCAGCTTCGTTTCCTTCAGTCGGAAGATTGTCGTAATACTTTGCAGATGCTTTTTTCACCGCAGCTAAATTGGCTTCCGCAGAAGTTCCACCAATAACCAAAGCTAAGTGATAAGGCGGACAAGCCGCTGTTCCCAAATCTGAAATTCTCTCCTTTACAAAAGCTTCTAGAGATTTTTCGTTTAATAAAGATTTTGTCTTTTGATATAAGAAAGTTTTGTTGGCTGAACCTCCTCCTTTTGTTAAAAATAAAAACTCGTAGTAATCTCCTTTTTTAGCATAAATATCAATCTGCGCAGGAAGATTTGACCCTGAATTTTTTTCATCAAACATTGTTAAAGGCACAACCTGAGAATATCTCAAGTTTCTCTTTTGATAGGTATTGTAGATTCCTTTGCTTAAATATTCACCGTCTTCAACGCCTGTGTAAACATTCTCGCCTTTTTTACCCATAACAATCGCCGTTCCTGTATCCTGACAAGAAGGTAAAGCTCCTTCCGCAGCAACTGCAGCATTTTGCAACAAGTTATAAGCAACAAATCTGTCATTATCAGTCGCTTCAGGATCGTCGATAATTCTTTTAAGACTTTCTAAGTGAGACGAACGAAGCATGAAAGAAACATCCGCCATTGCTTCTTCTGCAAGAAGTTCAAGACCTTTTGGATCAATCGTTAAAATTTCTCTTTCTCCATGTTTTTCAACTTTCACATAATCTGATGTAAGCTTCTTGTAAACCGTATCATCTTTCTGAATCGGATACGGATCCTGATATCTAAATTCCATTTACTTTCAATTTTTCGGTGCAAAAATACGGCTTACACAAAAAAACATGAGCAAAATCAGTGATTTAGGTTGATATTTATAATGATTATAAATTGCAGGGGTTTTCATTTCTCATTAACTTTATACGAACATATTTTTAACCACAAAAGACACAAAAGTTTTTAACACTTTAGTATTTTAAGTTTAATAAATACTGCTTTAGAAGAACACGTTAGTTTTTGAAAATCTATGATTTTCATTTTGTGAACTTTAAAAGTTTTTATTGTTAAAGTTTAAACTCAATCTTTTGTTCCTTTTGTGGTTAAATTAAAACTAAATAAAAATTTCAATCACAATGAATTACAGAATAGAAAAAGACACTATGGGTGAAGTGCAGGTTCCTGCAGATAAATTTTGGGGTGCACAAACGGAGCGTTCTAGAAACAATTTTAAAATTGGTCCGGAAGGATCTATGCCTCATGAAATTATTGAAGCTTTTGCTTATTTAAAGAAAGCTGCAGCTTTTACCAATACAGATCTGGGAGTTCTTTCGGCTGAAAAAAGAGATATGATCGCAAAAGTTTGCGAAGAAATTCTTGAAGGAAAACTGAATGATCAATTTCCTTTGGTAATCTGGCAAACCGGTTCAGGAACACAGTCTAATATGAATGTGAATGAAGTGATTTCCAACAAAGCACATGTCAACAACGGTGGAAATTTAGGTGACAAATCTGAAATTCATGCGAATGATGATGTGAATAAATCACAGTCGTCCAACGATACTTATCCGACAGCAATGCACATCGCGGCTTACAAAAAGGTTGTTGAAACAACAATTCCTGCGGTTGAAAAATTGAGAGATACATTAAAAGAGAAATCAGAAGCTTTTAAAGATATTGTTAAGATCGGAAGAACGCATTTGATGGATGCAACACCTTTAACCTTAGGTCAGGAATTTTCAGGATATGTTGCTCAGTTGAATTATGGAATTAAAGCATTAAACAACACTTTACCTCATCTTTCTGAGCTTGCTTTGGGCGGAACTGCGGTTGGAACCGGTTTAAATACACCTCAAGGTTACGATGTAAAAGTGGCGGAATATATTGCAAAATTTACCAATCTTCCTTTTGTAACGGCTGAAAATAAATTTGAAGCTTTGGCTGCTCACGACGCCATCGTAGAATCTCATGGAGCTTTAAAACAATTGGCGGTTTCTTTATATAAAATTGCTCAGGACATCAGATTAATGGCTTCCGGACCTCGTTCCGGAATCGGGGAAATTCACATTCCGGAAAATGAGCCAGGTTCTTCAATTATGCCGGGAAAAGTAAATCCTACACAAAATGAAGCGATGACAATGGTTTGCGCTCAGGTTTTAGGAAATGATACAACAATTTCTTTTGCGGGAACTCAAGGAAATTATGAATTGAATGTTTTTAAACCTGTCATGGCTTACAATTTCCTACAATCGGCTCAATTAATTGCAGATGCATGTATTTCATTTAATGATCATTGTGCAGTTGGAATTGAACCTAATATTGAAAGAATTAAAGAACTGGTTGACAAATCTCTGATGTTAGTAACCGCTTTGAATACTCACATCGGTTACGAAAATGCAGCAAAAATTGCAAAAACCGCTCACAAAAATGGAACAACTTTGAAGGAAGAAGCCATTAATCTTGGATTTGTAACTTCTGAACAGTTCGACGAATGGGTAAAACCTGAAGATATGGTAGGAAGCCTGAAATAAGAAAATTAGATTTAAAAGTTAAATATTGTACGAAAAACGCCGGAAATTTTTTTTTCGGCGTTTTTATCAATTTATCTATGAATGTAATGTGTGCTTAAAACTATTTTTGAAAGAATTTTATAGATTCCTGAATATTTTTATCTAAAAGGAAATCATCAAAATTATCTCCTTTGGCAACTGCAATATCCGGAACAATTCTTTCGTAATAAACTCCGTTTCGATCGCTGTCATAAGAAGTCGTTAATGCCATCTCAAAACCAAAAGGTAATTTTGCCTGGATATTTCCTGTGGTATAGCCTAAAGTAGCTTCTCCGATAAGAACAGTATTTGGTCTTCCTTTAAATGCCAATGCCGTTATTTCTCCTGAGCTTGCCGTAAGTAAACCTGTAATCACCGCAACTTTTGCATTGTCTAATAATTCTCCTTTAGGATTTATATAAGATAATTTTTTAGAGTTATACATATATGTTCCATTTGAAAGCTTTATTTTATATGCCGGTTTTTTGTCAACATCAAGTGAGCCCCAAACTTCATTACTTCCAAGAAAATCATATAACGACAAAAGCATTGGCTCCGAATTTCCACCTGTATTAAAACGCAAATCGATAATCCAGCCTTCGAGTTTATTTTTACTCTTAATGTCTGCAATTTGATCATATAAAGGTTGCGCTACTCTATGAATATTGTCTGCACTCATATCTGAAAAAGATATTTTTGGCATTAAAATATATCCGTATTTTCCATCAATTACTTTGACTTCAAAGCCCGGTTTTGTATCAAACTTCTTTTTCCACTGCTCGCTGAAACTTTCTTTTGGCGGAATCTTTGTTGTTACAGAATATCTGTTTTGATCTTTATATACAGTACAATGCGTTGCTCCTATTTTTTCAAACAATACTTTTATCTCGTTTAAAGAATTTTTAAAATTGCTGTAATTTTTCAGATTTTCTTTGGTTTCAGATTCAACTGACTTCCATTCAACAGATTTTCTATGTAAATATGCTTTTTTCAGATTGGAAAACAACTGATCATAAAATACATTGATGCTGTCCTGTGAAGTCTTTGCTTTTTGTGCATTGAAATGAACTGACAAACCCAAAATAAAAAACAGAGCTAATACATTTTTAAAGATCATTTATATAATATTAAGTTATTCATGGTAAGTTTCAGATAAAAATATTCAATGATTTTACCACCAAAGTGCTACACCAAAAACCAATGCTTTATCATTTTCAAACTTGTTATCCTTAAAGAAATTTCCGAAATCTTTTTTTACGAAAATACTGAAATCATCATAAGAAACGGTAAACTGAGCTCCATAAATAAATGGACTCACCTGATAATTCTCTCTTCCTCTGTCACTGATTCCGTCTCCTTTTATGATATTATTGGTAGCCATTTTTACCCCTCCGTAAACATTCGCTCCTACTTTGAATCCTTTTTGGTAATCTCTGTACTGAATATCCATTCCGGCATTTTTCAATTTAGAAAAATTATACTGTAAACCTAGAGGAACCATGATATATCCCGTTCTAAGCTTACTTTTGCTTAAATTTTTGTCAAAGTTTGCAAGAAAAACATCGGCATTTATATCTTTCATGAAAAACATATTATTATCAATATTCAAAGTTCTCCATGAGAAACCAATTCCGGAAATTAATCCCCACGGACTTGTTCTGCCAAACTGATAATTGAATTTTAATCCAAATTCAAAATTTCCTGCGTAACCTAAATTTTTATCTAAAATATTATCTGCCTTATCATTGGTAAGGTTCATGATTCCGTATGAAATGTAACCGGAAAAATTCTTTACAGGTCTGAATTTCTTTAATAATTTTGCTTTCAATTCTTCATTAGATGTCACATCCGAATTAAGAAGAGAATATCTTACCTGCTTTTGGATCACGTTATCAAGATCGAAACCCAATTCTTCAATTCTTTGGTCTATTTTTTCAGAAAAACGATCGGCAATGACTGATTTTTGCTTGTCAAATTCTACCTTATCGAGATTTTTTGCCTGAAGAATAAGCAATTCTGCCTCCATCAATTTTTTCTCTTCCTGAATAATGGCATCGATTTTTTTGGCGTATTCGTCCACTTTTTCTTTTACAATCGGACTCACTTCTGTGTCTTCTTTTGGCTGAAGATTTACTATTGGCTTTCTTTGTGCGTAAATTGATGTAGAAACGAGACATACGAATCCCATCATGATAAATTTCTTGATCATATTATTAAGTTTTAGTTATTAAAAAGATTATTTTCCGTTCAGATCGATTGTCGCAACATTGGTTACTCCTTTCGTTTTTTCGATCACATCTTTATGTTCAACTGAGAAAAGTAAAGTTGACGGATCTACATATTTTTTCTTTCTCGCCGGTATTTTTGCAGAATCGGACTGAGCAATGACTTTTTCCGGTTCGATTTTAGAAATATTTGATATAATTTCGGGAGCATTTTCTTTCGTTAAAGGCAATGGTTTTTCCTGTACTGCAACTTTCGAATTGGAAGTTTGAGCTTTATTGTCATGAGAAATATTTTGTATCGCAACAGATTCTTTTTGATCTTGCTCTATAACTTCGGGAGATTTTATCTCTGCAGGTTTATTTTCCTGAATTTCCGGATTCTTATTCTCAACAGCAATTTTAGATTTCAGGTCTGGTTTATTTTCTTTATTAAAAAACAGAACAGCACCTAAACTGAATGTTAAAATAAGACAAGCTGCCACCAAAAACCAATTAACTTTCGTTTTAGAAGAACTTATCGGAGTTTGGGCTTGAATTTCAGTCCATAAATCTCGTGAAGGAGCTATTTCTCTTTCCTCGATCTGTTTTTTGATCTGATATTCTATATTATTTTTAGTAGTGTTCATTTTTCAATGCTTTTTGTTGTTGAAAGTAAATTTTTCTCATCTTTTCTTTCGCTCTGAATAATTGCGTTTTGCTCACAGCCGTTGAAATCTGCAGTGCATCCGCAATTTCCTGATGCGAATAATCTTCAAAAACATACAGGTTAAAAACCATTCTGTAAGCGTCCGGAAGCTGATCCAGAAGTTCCTGCGCATTAAAATCAAAAACGACATCTTCTTCATGAATTTCCTCCAGATAAGATTGATTAATATCATCCAGATAAAAAACTGTTTTATGACTTTTAATAAAGTTCAGGCATTCATTCACCACGATTCTTCTTGCCCAGCCTTCAAAACTTCCCTCGCTGCGAAAACTTTCAATATTTTTAAAAATTTTGCAAAATGCTTTAATGAGACAATCTTCCGCCTGATACAGATCGCTGATGTAACTTCTGCTTACACTCAGAAATTTCTTTACATTCTGATCATAAAAAACTTTCTGTGCAGCCGGATCCTGTTTTTTCAGGCGGCTTAACAAATCATCTTTTTTATTTCCGAACAAAAGCTTCATAATTATTTGTTTCTACTAGTAAGACAGTGAAAAACTGAAAAGGTTACACATTAAAAAATTTTTTTTGTTTTTTTTGATTATAAAATTCAAAATTAACATTAATAAAGAATTTCTCATCATAATATCAGATTGAGTTATATTTTTTCTTACATTAGTGAATAATTACAAATCACTATAAAACAAAACATTATGAAAAATCTAAAGAAAATTCAAAGAGAAAATTTAAAACAGATTTTAGGCGGTCATACTTGTCCCGCGAATACCTATCACATTACTTACAACGGTTATCATGCCTGTTGTCTGCAAATTCCAACCGGAAATCCATGTACATCAACAAAATGTCTGGTTCCTATGGAAATGTGCGAATCCGATCTTAACTAAAAGACACATAAGTTTAAACAAAAACGGTCAGAAAGTATTTTTCCGACCGTTTTATTTTAATTTAAGTTTTAAATTTCCGAAATTATAATTTTTATTGTTTTATGATTTTTTTAGTGACCTTTCCTTTTTCATTTTCAATTAAGATCATGTAATTTCCTTTCGGAAGATCTGATAAATTATAAGAATCTGATTTTCTGGTGAAAGTTTTTACCAATCTTCCGGACATATCAGTCACTGAAATTTTTGAGTCAGATCTAAGATCAGATTTAATATAAAGATTATCTTTTACAGGATTGGGATATATTTCGAACTTATCCTGAAGTGAAATATCAGAAGTTGCCAAAGCAGTGCCTGCAACAATCGAAACATCATCAACCACTACTCCAAACGAATAATCTCCTACATCATCATAAACAAATCTAAGCCTGAAATTAGCATTTACATATGGTGTCAAATCTATATTTGTGGCATTTGCATACGTCACAAGAACATAGGTAAGAGTACTAAAATCAATAGTCCAATCTCCTGCCTCTCCGGAAAAAGTGAACACCTGAACCCAGGAAGTTCCATTAAATGCTTCAACTTTAAGAGTCGTATTAAGATTATAAATCATATTAGCATATTTAAATGATAATTTAGGATTTGTAACCCCTGTAAGATTGATTATTGGTGAAACTAATCTCGCATTGGAATTAACTCCGCTTGGTCCCGCATCGTCATCATCAAAAAAAGCTGCCCCATTCGGAAATGAAGCAAAACCACTTTGAGCTCCCACTCCCCAGTTAAAAGTAGTATTGGGATTATCAGTTGTCCATCCGGCAGGTATTGTTCCTGCATTGAAATTCTCCGAAAATATTTGTGCATCACTAAAGGAGCAAACAAACAAAAAAAGTAATAATAATTTTTTCATGATAATATTTTATTAATGGTGGTGTAAAATTAGTGATTAATAATCCATAAATCTTTATTATACCGAATAATTAATTTTTAACACAATTTCAAAACAAAAAAGGCTTCTAAAAATTTAGAAGCCTTTTATTGTATTAATTAAAATTTATTTTAGCTTAGCATCTTTTGCGCCTTTTTAACACCTTCTACCAATACATCAATCTCACTGAAAGTATTGTAAACTGCAAAACTTGCTCTTACCGTTCCTGCAATATTAAAGAAATCCATAATTGGCTGTGTACAGTGATGCCCTGTTCTTACTGCAATTCCTAATTTATCGAGAATCATCCCGACATCAGAAGCAATTCCGACACCTTCTAGGTTAAAAGAAACAACTCCGGTTCTGTTGGCTTTTTCACCATAGATTTTTATTCCTTCAAGCTCTAAAAGTTGTCTCTGAGCATATTCCAGCAAAGCATTTTCATGATTCTGAATATTTTCCTGCCCAACTTTCTGAATAAAATCTACCGCAGCTCCTAAAGCAATATTTCCACCAACATTTGGTGTTCCTGCCTCATATTTAAAAGGAAGTCCTGCATAAGTTGTTGCGTCAAAAGAACATACCGCAATCATCTCTCCTCCTCCATGAAATGGCGGCAAATCTTCAAGTACAGCCTGTTTTCCGTATAAAATTCCAGTTCCCATCGGAGCATACATTTTATGTCCTGAGAAAACAAAGAAATCACAGTCCATTTTCTGAACATCAATTGTAAAATGTGGTGCAGACTGAGCTCCGTCTATTACAATATATGCATCTGTATTTTTTCTGGTTTTTGCAATGATTTCTTCGATAGGATTTACAATTCCCAAAGCATTTGAAACCTGATTTACAGAAACAACTTTCGTTTTTTCACTTAAAAATTCATCGAATTTATCCAACTGAAGAATTCCGTTTTCATCAATTGGAATAACTCTTAATTTTGCCCCGGTTCTTTCACAAAGCATTTGCCACGGAACAATATTCGAATGATGCTCCAGATAAGAGATAATGATCTCATCGTCTTTTTTTAATTTTTGAGTTAAAATATAAGCGATAAGATTTAATCCTTCTGTTGTTCCTTTTGTAAAAATTACTTCAAAATCATGTTCAGCATTAATGAATTTCTGGATTTTTCTTCTTGAAAGCTCCATTTCTTCCGTAGCCAACTGACTTAATGTATGAATTCCTCTATGTACGTTTGCGTTAAGCTCTGTGTAATATTGATTCCAAACCCCCAAAACGGAATTTGGCTTTTGAGATGTCGCTGCATTATCTAAATAAACCAAAGGTTTACCGTTAACCTGCCTGTCTAATATAGAAAACTGACTTCTGATTTCCTGAATGTCAAACATTTATTAAATTTTTAAATTAAAGCGCTCTTATTTAGAACTCTTCAAATTTACGGCTTTTTTCCGAAATGATATTGAATGAAATCGATTATAGATGCAATCTAAAAAAAACAAAAACCTGTCAAAAAATTGACAGGTTCTATATTGTTTAAATAAGTATCCTTATTCTGCTGCAGTTGTTTCTTCTGCTGCCGGAGCTGCTCCTTCTTCAGTTGCAACTTCTTCTTCATCCTCATCATCTTCAACTACTGCTCCTCCTTTCATTGCATTTCTAGACATCTTAACAGCTACTACAACTGCGTTGTCTGGGTGTACAAAAGAATATCCTTCAGTCTTAAGACCTCCAACATAAAGTTTGTTACCAATTCTTAACGGAGTAACATCTACAACTACCTCATCAGGTAAGTTTGCAGGAATAGCTTTTACTTTCAATTTTCTGAAAGACTGACGTAAAACACCACCAGCTACAACACCTTTAGAACGACCAGTGATTCTTACAGGAACTTCCATAACTACTGGCTTATCGTCAGATAATTGGTAGAAGTCTGCGTGAAGAATTTTGTCTGTAATTGGGTGGAACTGAATATCTTGAAGAACAGCAGGAATTACCTGTCCGTCGATTTCAATAGATACCGTGTGTGCTTCAGGAGTATATACCAAACCTTTGAACGCTTTCTCTTCTGCAGAAAAGTTCAATGGCTCACCACCTCCGTAAACAACACAAGGAACTAATTCAGCATCACGTAAAGCTTTTGTAGACTTTTTGCCCACGCTTTCTCTTTTTGTACCTTGAATTGTAATAGATTTCATTTATAAAAATTTAAAAAATTGTTTTAATTTTAATTTGCAAACAACTAAAAATCAATTAAATAACAAATTTACTGCTAATTGACTGATGCTCATGAACCATCTTCATAACGTCCGCAAATAATGGGGCGCAAGATAGCACTTTTATTTTAGTTGACAAATTATTTTTTACAGGAATTGAGTCAGTTACAATAACTTCCAATAATTTTGAGTTCTCAATATTATCATAAGCCTTTCCTGAAAGAACTCCGTGCGTCGCCATTGCTCTTACAGATTTTGCTCCTTTTTCCATCAAGATATCTGCAGCTTTACAAAGCGTTCCCGCAGTATCAATCATGTCATCGATAAGAATAACATTTTTTCCTACTACATCTCCGATAAGGAACATCTCTTCTACAACGTTGGCTTTTTTTCTTTCCTTATAAGCAATAACTACATCTGCACCAAGGTGACCTGCGTAGTTTTTAGCTCTTTTCGCACCTCCCATATCCGGAGAAGCAATCGTAAGGTTTTCTAAGTTTAGATCTCTTATGTAATCCACAAAAATTGTAGAAGCATACAAGTGATCCACAGGAATTTCAAAGAATCCCTGGATTTGATCCGCATGGAGATCCATTGTCATGATTCTTGTTGCTCCTGCTGCAGTTAAAAGATTTGCAACCAATTTGGCACCGATTGGCGCTCTTGGCTTATCTTTTCTGTCTTGTCTTGCAAGTCCGAAGTAAGGAAGCACAACGGTGATGCTCTTTGCAGAAGCTCTTTTCGCAGCATCAATCATTAGAAGAAGCTCTAATAGATTATCTGCCGGAGGGAATGTAGATCCAATTAAGAAAACCCTTCCTCCTCTTACGGATTCGTCCAAAACAGGCTCAAATTCCCCATCACTGAACGTCTGAAAGTTGATTTTTCCCAATTCTCTCCCATAGTGTTGGGCAATTTTTTCTGCTAGCTCCTTACTAGTTCTTGTCGAAAATAGATAACTTTGTTGCTCGGCCATTTTTACTTTTTAAAGATTTTGCAAATTTAAAAAAAAACCACAAGAATTGGTCTTGTGGTTTCTAAGTTTTTATTTTTATAAATATTATGGGAATTTTACGCCTGAATATTTATTAGGATCTACTTGTGGAAGCGTAGATCTGTATTTTTTATTAATTGCTTTAATAAATTCATTGGCAACAATAGCATATCCTCTACCTGTAAGGTGAACTCCATCAAGTGAGAAAGTTCCTCCTGTTACAAATTTTGCAGAATATTTTACTCCATCCCAAGAAATTCCTGATTGAGAATTAAGATCAATCATTTTATTGTTAGCATCTACGAATGCCAACCCATAAGAATCTGCCAATCCTCTGATTGCTGTATTGTAGGCATCAACTGCTGTTTTTACAGCCGCCGCTTCTGTTTTAGATAAAACATGCTGATTTTCCAATGGATAAGAAATTCCGTATACATTAACCGGCGAAGGAGCTCCCGTCACAGTAGTTCCAATGACAGATCTTGAAGTAAGAAGAATATAATCTTCTACTGTAGTTTGTCTTGCCTGTCCGAAAATTTGTCCGAAAGCTGTTGCAGTAGGAACTCCTAATGAAGGAGTAAGAGCAGCAGTAAGTTGCGCAGATAAGTTGGGTAAAGAAGTATCTTTTATTAAAACCGGATTTGAAGATGTAGAAGAAAGTAAATTAATTCTGTCTCCAGCTCCGAAAGCTGTTAAAGCTTGTTTTAATGGCCCATACAAACTTGTATTCAATGTAGTTAGATTTGCACCTAACGCAGTAGGAGTTAATGGATTGTAAGGCACAGTTGTAAAAAACGGAATAGATGTCACATAAGGGATATTTGCAATAACACCTTTTGTAGCACCTCCGGCTTTTAATTTATCCAATCCAGCTTTGATTGCTCCTGCAACCACATTTGGATCAGAGATATCATTAGAACCATATGTTGCAGGATTTATATTTCCTGTCTGGTTTACACCAGCTCCACCACTTGTAGCATAGCTTAAAACATCGTTATTTCCAATCCAATAAGAAAAGAATGTAGGACTTTTTGCTACTGCATCATCTACAACAGATGAAGTATTGCTTGATGAAAATCTCGCATAATAAGGATTTGCTGTTCCCAACAAAATTCCTCCAGGATTTCCATAGTTTGCAGCTACCAAATGAAATGATTTTGCACCCGGAACTCCAAAATTATTCAAAGGTCCCGTAATTTTAGTTAAAACATTTGTAGTAGGAGTTCCTGCAACATTTGCAATATCCGGAGAACCATTTGTAAATGACTTAATATAAAGTTTAGTAGCCTGAATTACGTTTCCTGCCAAAACTAAACCTCCATTATTATCAGCCATTAAAGGCTGTACGAAGTTTCCTCCGCCTGCAAGCTTCATTTGCCCTGCAATAATGTTTGGATAAGATTCATTCTGCCCGTCAATATATAAAGCATTATCTCTATATCCCGATGTCAATGAATTTCCAATGGAAATATAATTGGAAAAATTTGCTTCTCCATTAGTTACAACAATATCCTGTACGTCTTTATCAAAATCATCCTCGCAACTCGTCGTAAAAAGAAGTGCGGAAATAGCGAATGTAGAAATTATAATTTTTTTCATAGTCTTTCAATTAAAAAGGGTTGTAAGATAAACCTAAACCTAAATAGAACGCTGTAGCTTTAGCCTGTCCATAAAAGCCAAGAGCTTTATTGTTAACATTTCTTGCCTGTGGCATTGCATAACCTCCTGCAATGTCAACTCCAAATTGTTTTAGCTTAAATCCAAGCCCGCCTGTTACAACATATGTATTAAACGATGGAGTTTCTGCAATAAAATTATCATCGCCATAAGGAGATTCATCATAATAAGCACCTAAACGTCCGTAGATCATATTAGTGAATGCATATTGAGTTCCTAATCTTACAGTTTTAGAATTTCTAAAGTTTTTAGGTGAAACTGAAACTGTAGGATCTGCTTGATTTCCAACAGGTGCTGTCGCAAAATCCAAAGTCAGTTTGCTGTATCTAGACCATCCATGATAATTAAAATCGGCAGAAACCAACCATTTCGGAGTAATCTTATATGTTAAACCTATTGTATATTCTTCTACCAAAGGTAAAGTTGCAGAGAAACTGTCTGTTCCGGTTGAAGGATCTAATCCTAACAACGGATAAATAGAAGCTGACGGGAATTTAAATGTAGCCGTTCCGTCCTTAGCTTTCATATCCACTGGTGAACGATAGGCAATACTTACATCCAATTTCGGATCAGGTCTCATATAGAAACCAAATCCATATCCGTGTCCGCTTGCTTTGCTATCAAGATTAAGCTGTCCTCCGAATTGAGTAACGGCTTTATCCCAATTTACATTTCCTCTTGCATAGATATAGCTTGCTCCAAAAGCCAACCAATCATTAAATTTATATGAAACCATCGGCTGGAAGTAGAAACTTTTCAGTTCAAGTTTTTGAACCATTTCTTTTCCTTCCCAATCATTTGGCCATTCAATAGTACTACCAAAAGGAGTTGAAAAACTGAAACCAACTGATAATTTTTCCATTGGTCTGTAAGTAATCGCCGCATAAATAGGCGTTCCCATCGGATTATCAGTTTCTGTACTTTGCAAAGTGTTTAAATTCTGAAAAGTAACTTTGTTACTCGCTCCAAATCCTCCTGCAACAATACTTAGTTTCGAAGGAATGAATGACATACCCGCAGGATTGAAGAATGCCACACTCGCATCTTCAGCATGCGCACTGGTATGTGCCATTGCCAATTGCTTTACCCCTTGCAGAGAAACCCTGAAGCCTCCTGCGTAAGATAGAACACCTGCCAATAATGCAGTTGATACTAATATTTTTTTCATAGACTATTATTATATAACCCAAATATAAAATTATTTTAGTTATACCTGTTAATAAATCATAATTTTTTAAACAATATAAACAAAGAAAACTATGTTTGAAATAACAATTTAAATAGAATAGGCTTAAGACAATCATTATTAAACCTTTAATACAACTTAAACTATTAACATAATATTTTGTTTAACATTAAACAATGCTGTTTCTTAATATTTGATTATTTTAGACCTTATAAAGATAAAAATCATAAATTTGCAAATTAAATATATAATATATGAGTTGTGGATGTAAAACATCCGGCGATTCTGCACATTCTTGCGGACCCAAGAAGACCGCGAATGGCTGTGAAAATGTAAATACCTGTGGTAATAGTTATAAATTAAGTGTTTTTGACTGGCTTTCTAACATCAACAATCCCGCACCAAACAGGTGTGATTTTGTGGAAGTTAGATTTAAAAATGACAGAAAATCGTTTTTTAAAAATGTAAATAATATCCCATTACACATAGGTAGTGTAGTAACAGTAGAATCAAGTCCCGGACATGATGTAGGTGTGGTAAGTCTCACCGGAGAACTAGTGAAAATTCAGATGAAGAAGAAAAGAGCTTCTGAAGAAACAGCACTTAAAATATATAGACAGGCCAACCAAAAAGATCTCGAGGTTTGGCAGGAAGTAAGAAAAAAAGAAGAAAATGTAAAGATAGACGCACGAAAAATTGCTCACAGATTAGGTCTTGAAATGAAGATCACAGATGTTGAGTATCAAGGAGATGCATCAAAAGTTACATTTTATTACACCGCTGATAATCGTGTAGATTTCAGAATGTTGATCAAAGAATACGCGGGAGCTTTCAGAACGAAAATCGATATGAAACAGATCGGTTTCAGACAGGAAGCGGCAAAGGTAGGCGGAATCGGATCTTGCGGTAGAGAGCTTTGCTGTTCGACATGGTTAACGGATTTCAGATCTGTAAATACCAATGTTGCAAGATATCAGCAATTGAGTATCAATCCTCAAAAACTGGCTGGACAATGCGGTAAACTTAAATGTTGTCTTAATTATGAATTAGATAGTTACCTTGACGCATTAAGTCACTTCCCTTCTTCTTCCACGACGTTGGATACTGAAAAAGGAAGAGCTTTCTGTATTAAAATCGACGTTTTCAAAAAGAAAATGTGGTTTGCTTATATTGATAATTCTATTGCATGGTATGATTTTGATATTGACCTTGTTAAAAAACTGATTGCTAAAAACAAAAAAGGGGAAAAAATCCTTCCTCTTGAAGATTTGAAGCAACCGGATATTCCTTTGGCAACCATCGACTTGATTCAGGAAAACAGTGTTGACCGATTTGAGAAGAAAAACAGAGGTAATAATAAGAACAGAAGTCAGAACAGACCGAATAATAACAATCAGAACAATCCAAATCAGGGTCAACAAGGTCAAAATAAAAACAATAGACCAAACAACCGTCCTGAAAGACAAGAACGTCATGAGAGAACGGAAAGATCTGAAAGACCTCAAAAACAGGAAAGACAGCCACAAAACCCAAATGTAAATTCTAACAACAACCAACCGAGACAGCAAAAGCCTCAACAGCCGCAGCAACCAAAAGCTCAGTTGGAAAAAGTAGAAGCCGCACCGGGTTCTGATGCTGAAAAAAAACCAAACCCAAACAAAAAGAAATTCAAAAAGAAGTTTCCTCCAAAAAAAGATAACAATGCGTAAAATTTTAGGATTATTGCCTCTTATCCTTTTCTTTAGCTGTAATTCTTCTTCAGAAGGAGAAGTTATTATGAATTCCATTGATAATAAATGGAATAAGAAAAGTGAACAAAAATTTAATCTTGAAATTTCGGATCCGCAAAATCCTAAAAATATTATATTTGTTGTAAGAAATAACAATGATTATCCTTATAGTAATGTAAGATTCATTGTTAATTTCACCGACATTCAAAGTAAGAAAAAGCAAACCGATACATTGAATTATGTATTGGCTAAACCGAACGGAGAATGGCTTGGTACAGGATTTGGTGACACGAAGGAAACTTTATTTCAGTACAAACTGAACTACAAATTTCCGGCAAAAGGGAAGTATGAAATCGGCTTAACTCAGGCTATGAGAAACGACGTCCTTCCGGGAATTGAAGACATTGGAGTAAAAATAGAAACGGCTAAACCGTAATCATAAATGGAAGTAAACAAACAAAACACAGGAAATAAAGGGAAAACCTTCCCGCTTCCTCCCAAAAAGAAAAATACCGCTTGGAAAAGGTGGGTAAAATTTATCTGGATCGGATTCTTTGCTTTAGTTTTAGGAATTTCAGGAGTTTTCTTTGCAGTTTCTCAAGGTTTTATTGGAGAAATGCCCGATGTAAAAGAACTTGAAAATCCGGACATTTATGTTGCCTCTCAGATCTACTCTTCAGACGGAGTTTTATTGGGCAAGTTTGAGAAAGAAAAGACGCAACCTATTATTTATAAAGATCTTCCTCCTTATTTAATTTATGCTTTACAGGCTAAAGAAGATGAGCGTTTCAAAGAACATTCAGGAATCGATTTGCAATCAGTTGCAAGAGCAATCGTTTATGGTGGTGGTCGAGGTGGCGGTTCTACAATCACCCAACAGTTGGCAAAACTACTTTTCACGGGAAATGCATCTCAAAACAGAGTCGAAAGAGCTTTCCAAAAGTTAAAAGAATGGGTCGTTGCTGTAAGTCTTGAAAAAAGATATACGAAAGAAGAAATCATCACTTTATATTTCAATAAATTTGATTTCCTATTCAATGCAAACGGAATTGAAATGGCTTCTAAAGTTTATTTCAATAAAAAAACATCCGAACTTACATTACCTGAAGCTGCAACATTTGTGGCAATGCTTGAAAATCCAAGAAAAAACAATCCTTACAGAAATCCTGAAAAAGCGAAAATAAGAAGAGATGTTGTTTTGGATCAAATGCTGAAAACAGGATATATTGATCAGGCAACTTTCGACAAAGCTGCTGCAACTCCTATTACTGTTGATTTTCATCCGATTAGTAATATTACAGAAGGCTACTCGTCTTATTATAAGTTTTATTTAAGAAAAGAAATCGATAAATATCTTGACGATTACGAAAAGGAAACAGGAAAAAAATTAAACCTTTACAAAGACGGTTTAAAAATATATGTTACGCTTGATTCTAAAATGCAAAAATATGCAGAAGAATCAATCAGAGAACACTTAACAGATCTTCAGAAAAGATTTGATGCAGAGCAAAGAGGCAGAAAAAACTGGCCTTTTTATTTCCTAAACGACAAACAGGTCAATGACCTTATGCTTCAGGCAATGAGAAGAACAGGACGTTACAAACTTTTGAAAGCTGATAACATGCCTGAAGATTCTATCATGATGGAATTCAAAAAGCCAATCAAAATGTCTCGTTTTACCTGGGCTGGAGAGGAAGAAGTGGAAATGTCACCTTGGGATTCTATCAGATGGCACAAAAAAGTTGCTCAGGCAGGTTTGATGTCTGTAGTTCCGGGATCGGGAGAAATCAAAGCTTGGGTTGGAGGTATCGATTGGCAGCATTTCCAATATGATCACATTAAACAAGGTAAAAGACAGGTTGGATCAACATTTAAACCTTTCGTATACGCAACAGCAATCATGAAACTAGGTATGACTCCTTGTTCTGTGGTTTCAAACGCAAGTTTCAATAAAGGAACTTATCATGTTCCGGGAAGAGGCGGAATGCTTACATTGAAAGATGCTTTGGCACACTCTCAAAACCCGGTAGCATTACGTCTTGCCGAAATGACAGGAACTCAAAGTGTAATCCAAACTGCGAGAGATCTTGGAGTGACGGAAGATATTTCTACAAGTTTACCGATGGCTTTAGGAGCATCAGATATTACCATTTACGAAATGGTAGGAGCTTACAGTACTTTTGCTAATTATGGTAACTACAATAAACCGGAAATGATCTGGAGAATTGAAGATGCAAATAGCCGAGTAATTAAGGAAGTAAATGTAGAGCCGAAAGAAGTAATGAACCCAATGTATGCTTATACCATGATTGAATTAATGAAAGGTGTAGCACAATTTGGAACTGCTTCAGGAGAATTAGGAAGAAAAGGAATTTCAAAAGATATCGAAATTGCAGGTAAAACAGGAACAACTCAGAATAACTCTGATGGTTGGTTTATGGGAATCGTTCCAAAACTGGCAACCGGGGCTTGGGTTGGATGGGAAGACAGAGCAACCCACTTCTACGGAACAGGAGAAGGTCAGGGTGCTAAAATGGCTTTACCAATCTGGGCAATTTTCATGAAGAAAGTTTGGGCAGATAAAAGCCTGAAGATTTCTCCGGATGATAAATTTGTGAAACCTTCAGAATGGAAAGACGGCTGTTCAAACCTTAAAGGACTTGGTTCAGGATATGGAGATGATGGAGGATTACAAACAATTGATGAAATTAAAAATCCTCAGTCTGTAGAATCAAACGGACCTAAAAATTCAGGTAAAAAAGAAGAAAATGTGAATGAGAACCTGAATACAGGTGACGACATAGACTTCAATAATAAATAATTTCTCTTTTAGAAATATACAAGACCTTTCAATCATTTGGAAGGTCTTTTCTTTTATAATTAATACCTTTGGAGTATGAATATTGAAAACATCAACCAACCCTTTATAAAAATATTTCCCGGAGATTTTTCAGGCAACACTATGCAGAGAAATACTCCCAAAGTTTTGTTTTCCACAGTCGAGCCTGTTGGTTTTAATCATCCGAGACTAATTGCTTTTAATGAAAAACTTTCAGAAGAAATCGGACTAGGAAAATTCGAAGAAAAAGACCTCAGTTTTTTAGTCGGAAACAATCTTCCTGAAAATATAAAAACATATTCCACCGCTTATGCAGGACACCAATTTGGAAATTGGGCGGGACAGTTGGGTGACGGAAGAGCAATTCTCGCTGGAGAAATCACTAACAGTTTGAGAGAAAAAAAAGAAATTCAATGGAAAGGAGCCGGAGCAACGCCTTATTCCAGACATGCAGATGGAAGAGCCGTTTTGAGATCGTCTGTTCGTGAGTATCTCATGAGCGAAGCAATGTTTCATTTGGGAGTTCCTACAACCCGTGCTTTAAGCTTAGCTTTCACAGGAGAAGATGTTGTAAGAGATATGATGTATAGCGGAAATCCACAAGATGAAAAAGGTGCAGTTGTTGTAAGAACTGCAGAGAGCTTTCTTCGTTTTGGGCATTTTGAATTGATGTCGGCTCAACAGGAACACAACACTTTGCAACAACTTGTTGACTTTACCATTGAAAATTATTTTAAAGAAATTACTTCGGAAGGCGTTCAAAAATATAAAGATTTCTTCGAAAATGTTGGCAGAAGAACAGCCGATCTGATGGTTGAATGGTATCGAGTGGGATTTGTTCATGGCGTAATGAATACAGACAACATGTCAATTTTAGGTTTGACAGTCGATTACGGACCTTATTCTATGATGGACGAATATGATCTGAATTTCACACCAAACACCACCGATCTTCCCGGAAGAAGATACGCTTTCGGAAAGCAGGGACAAATTTCACAATGGAATCTTTGGCAGTTGGCAAACGCTCTTCATCCTTTGATTAAAGATGAAAAATTCCTGGAAGAGATTTTGAATGATTATGGAAGTTATTTCTGGGAATCTCATGATAGGATGCTGTGCAAAAAATTTGGTTTTGATCAATTATTAACAAGTGACGAAAAGTTTTTCACCAATTGGCAAAGTTTGATGCAGGATCTTCAGCTTGACTACACTCTATTTTTTAATGAACTTGAAAAATATGATGATCAAAAAGATCTAAGACTTCAATTTGAAAATGTTTCTTATACTTTTTTAAATGATGAAAAGATTTTGAAGCTGGAAGATTTTATTAAAACTTACCAATCAAGATTGGAGAAAAATATCATTTCAAGAGAAAAATCTTTAGAAATTATGCATAAAACAAATCCTAAATTTATTTTAAGAAATTATCTTTTGTATCAGTGCATCGAAGAAATCAATGAAGGAAAAAATGATATGTTGAATAAATTATCTCATGCTTTAGAAAATCCGTACCATACAATTTACCCTGAATTTTCAGCAAAAAGACCTTCAGATTACGACGATATTTCAGGATGTTCAACACTTTCCTGCAGTTCTTAGGTTTAAAATCATAAAAATCAATACACAAACTCATCAAATTTGGTGAGTTTTTTATTTTACTTTTGCAGAAAGTTTTTGCAGGTGTCAAAATTCAAAACAAAATTCATCGATTTTTTTAAATTACTTTTTCCGTCAACAGGAATTGAGTTACTCGTTTTTCTTTTCTTTTTGGTCATTTACGGATATCTGGGTTCCTACATCGCGATCCATCATAAAATCATTTTTGATGCAAGAATTCCCTGGGATGCCTATTTTAGTTTTGATAATAAATCGATCGTAATGACCGGCGGAAGTTTCGAAAGACACCCTCTATCCTATTATTTTTTCAACTGGATCCGCGAATTGGCTTTACTTTTTTCAGACGGAAAAATGGATGGAAATTTCCGTTTTGCCTTGGCTTGGTTTAGTAATCTTGCTGTAAGTTTAAGCGTTCTTCAGGTTTTTAAATATCTGAAAAATATTATTGGACTTCCTTTAATTCTTAGTCTTTTATTGATTCTGTTTTTCGGATCTTTTTCAACGACAATTTTACTCTCTTTTACTCCGGAGAACTTTACATACACGTTGTTTTTATTGACTTTCTTTAATCATTATTCAGCTATAAAACTAAAAAAAGAAGAGAAAATTCCGACTTTGGCATTGGCTTTATCAGGAATTACAATTGGAGGTTTGACGGTAACAAATATTATTAAAGTTTTTATTCCTGTTGCTTTCGAAAAAGGACTTTTTAAAAGTTGGAAAAAATTTGAAAATGCGGTTTTCAGAGGAATTTTTACTTGCATTTGCTTTATTTTATTATACTTGAACCGAATTGATTTTAAATATCAAAACATTTTCAGCAAAACCAACGAGCAGTACGAAAAATTCTCGAATGTGAAATCAACGCCAACTTGGGACATGATTCTCTCCTACTTTTTCGGAGGAAATATGTTGTTTTCAAACTTCATTCTTCGCGATAAAAACAACATGAAAGGCTATGAATATAAAGGCATTGTAATGGACGTTTATTCGTCATGGGTTCCATACTATTTCATCGCTGTTTTATTGGCATTAATTTTTTGGAGTTATCTTAAAAATTTTAAAAATAAATTAGTTCAGGTTTTGATGATTTCATTCCTGTTTGACATTGGAATTCATTGCATTATGAGATTCGGACTTCATACTTCTTACATTTATGGAGGGCACTTTGCTTTCGTTTATCCTTTACTTTTGGGGTGGTTGTTTTACTCGTACAAAGAGTCTCCGAAAATGCTATCATTTCTTGCTGTAATTTTCTGTATTTTATTCTCTTATTTGCTCACAAATAATTACTTGAGAATGAATGAATTTTTCTGGTTTTTGAATCAATATTATTAAAAACAAAAAGCTGAGAAAGTTTCTCAGCTTTATAAATTTTATGTTAAATTAAATACTACTTCGCTTCAGCACAGAAAATCCTGTATTGTACCGCAATTGCCGATTTAAAATATTCTTTTACTCTCGAAAGATCAGCCGCAGCACTTTGCTTTGTGAAGTAACTTCCCGCCAAGATTTTATAGTTTGGTCTTAGCGAAGCATCCGTTTCCACTTTAAGATTTGGGAATCTTTTTCTGAAATATGATTTCACTTCGTTTGCTTCATCATTACTTTTCACTGTCGTGATCTGAATTTTGTATCCTAAAATTCTAGGATTCTTTCTACAGATTTCCGCATTCGTCAATTCCCTGCTTGGAACATAAATCTTTGTAGGTTTTGAAGAAGTGTAATCATCGTCATCATCTCTGGAAGTCGTTGTTACAGCCACTTTGGAGCACTTATCTTCAATGCTTTCCAAAGCTGTATTTACCTTAGAATCCATCGTAATGGTAAGTTCGGTTCCAGCCAAAGTATCTTTTTTTACAACCTGCTGTGCATCAATACCATAAAATGATAACAAAGATAATATCGAAAATATTTTAATCAGATTTTTCATTTAAACTTGTTTGCGCAAATTTATACAAATTAAAAAATTATACCAAACACAGTTATTTAGAATAATTACAAATTAAACGTAAATGACATTTTCCCCTTTCCATATGCCGTTAAATTCCTGTTAAAAATATTATTTTTGCGGGATTGATTGAATGTTCAATATTTACTAACATAAGATAATTTAAATGATTAGTTGGAGAAAGCATTATAGACAAACGTTGATCGCAATAGGCTTATTGCTATCAACCAGTGCTTCAATTTACGGGCAAGACGGCGATCCGAAGAATGGTGAGAAACTTTTCAAAGCGAATTGTACTGCATGTCACGCACTAGACAAACAAGTTGTAGGACCACCTTTGAAGGGGATTGTTGCTAAAGTTAAAGAAGAAGCGGGCGTAGGTCCGGATTGGCTTCACAAGTGGATCAAAAACAACAAGGAGCTGAGAGCTTCCGGAGACAAGTACGCAAACGAAATTTTCGAAAAATTCAACAAGACTGAGATGCAGCTCTTTCCAAATCTTACAGATAAGGATATTGATGACATCTTAGCTTTTACAACTAATCCGCCGGCTCCGGAGCCTGCTGCAGACCCTAAAAAAGATGCAACAACAACGGATGCAGCTGCAGCACCGGCAAACAATACGACTACAAGCGTAGTTATTATTTCACTTTTAGCAATTGCTGCTTTATTGGTTTGGATCTTAATTAAACTAAGACAATTAGTAAAATTAGGTCAGTCTGAAGACTTAGCTGGACTTAATGAAACAAGAGTAAAATCTTTCAGCGAAATCTATGAAAAATACCATTATGTAGGTAAAGGATTGATCGCAATTCTTGCGCTTTTGGCAACTTACGGAATTTGGAACTGGATCATGTGGATCGGGGTTTACAAAGGATACAAGCCAGAACAGCCTATTTATTTCTCACACAAAATTCACGCTGGAGAACAGAAGATTGACTGTCAACTTTGTCACTCAAGTGCTAAATACGGTAAAGTATCTGAAATTCCATCAATGAACGTTTGTATGAACTGTCACAGAACTATTTCTGAGTACGGTGCAAATGATTACATGGAGCCAGGAAAAGACAAAGCATTCTATGACGGAGAAATCCAGAAAATATATGCCGCTACAGGTTGGGATCCTGCGAAACAACAGTACACAGGAAAAACCCAGCCAGTTGAATGGACAAGAATCCACAACATGCCGGACTTCGTATACTTCAACCACTCTCAGCACGTTGTAGCAGGTGAACAAGCAATTATTAATTCTTTCAACAAAAAGAATCCTAACAACAAAATTGATGTTGTATGTAAAGCTTGTCACGGAAAAATTGACACAATGAATGTTGTTCAGATGGCTAATGACTTCACAATGGGATGGTGTATCGAGTGTCACAGAACTACAGAAGTCGACATGAACAACGGTTATAATAAAGAATACTTCAAAAATCTACACGAAAAGTTGAAAAAACAATACCCTAAAGATGGTGGTAAGATTACTGTAGATGCGATTGGAGGTCTTGAGTGTGGTAAATGTCATTATTAATAACTAAAAATTAGAAGTATAAATGGCTTCAAACAAAATACAATTTAGAAGTATTCACGAACTTAAAGACCCGGCTTTAAATAATAAGCTGGCTCAGAAAGAGTTCCAGGAAGAAATTCCGGTAGAAGATTTTCTTGCAGATGCAGAAGAGAACGGTTCCGGAACTTCAAGAAGAGATTTCTTAAAATTATTAGGTTTCTCTACTGCAGCAGTAACATTAGCTGCTTGTGAAGCTCCGGTAATTAAAACGATTCCTTATGTGGTAAAACCGCATGATATCATTCCGGGGGTTCCAAACTATTACGCTTCAACATATTTCGATGGATTTGACTTTGCTAGTGTTTTAGTAAAAACCCGTGAAGGTAGACCAATCAAAATAGATCCAAACCCAGCTGCTGGTGATTTAGGTAAAACTAACGCAAGAGCTCAGGCAAGTGTACTTTCTCTTTATGATAATGATAAAGTAAAACAGCCTAAATTTGAAGGTAAAGACGAAACTTTCGATAAAGTAGACGGCTATATTATCAAAGGATTGGAAGAAGCTAAAGCTTCAGGTAAAAAAATCGTGTTATTATCACATTCTTTTGCTTCACCTACTTTCAAAAAATTATTCGCTGAATTTAAAGAGAAATATCCTACAGCTGAACTAGTAACTTATGATGCTTTCCCTTATGCTGCAGCATTAGATGCAGCTCAGGAAGTTTTCGGACAAAGAGCATTACCGGTTTACGACCTTAAAGGAACTGAATTGGTGGTAGGTTTCCACGCTGATTTCTTAGGAGATTACAATGCAGGAAGTTTAGAAACGTCTTATGCAGCAGCAAGAAAACCGGGAGCAAGTATGTTGAGACACGTACAAGTGGAATCAAACATGTCTATCACTGGTGCTAATGCTGACGAAAGAATCAGATTAAAACCAAGTGCTGTAAACAAAACTTTAGTTGAAGTTTATAATGCAATTGTAGGAGGTGGTACTTCTGATAAGACTGCTTCTGAATTGGCTAAAGAATTATTAGCAAAAGGTAGCAAGGCTATTGTTTTCGCTGACGGTTCTAAAGGCGCTCAGGTTTTAGCTCATTTAATTAACCAAAAATTAGGATCAGTTGCTTTCACTGGTAAAGCTAACTTCCTAAAAGATTTCGATAAAGCAAAATTCGAGGAATTCCTTGGATGGGTAAATGCAGGTCAGGTTGGTGTTCTAATTGCAAACAATGTAGATCCTATTTACTCTTACCACAAAGGACAAGATTTCAAAAAATCTTTAACTAAAGTTCCTTATGTAATTGCTGTTGCTGATAAGAAAAATGAAATGTACAAAGCAGCTAAAGCTGTAATTCCTGTAGCTAACTGGCTAGAATCTTGGGGAGATATTGAGCCTCAGACAGGAGTATATTCATTAATGCAGCCTACAATTCAGAAGATCTACAAATCAAGACAGATCGAAGAATCTCTATTGGTTTGGAAGAATGGTAAGAATAACGCTGCTAATAATTATTATGATTATTTAAAAGGTAGTGCAACTTCAATTTTAGGGGCAACTTCTTTCAACAAAGCTTTATATAACGGTATCAATGTTTCTAATAATGCTACGACATTGTCTTACGCAGGTGGAAACGGTGCTCAAGCTGTTGCTGAATTAGGAAACTTCAAACCTTCTGATCTAGAATTGGTATTATATACTAAGACTTCAATGGGAGACGGTACTCAGGCAAACAACCCTTGGTTGCAGGAATTACCAGATCCATTAACAAGAATGTCTTGGGATAACTACTTGACAATTTCTCCGAAAGATGCAGAAAAATTTGAAATAGATAACGATCTTAATGCAAGAATGCAGTTGGATGGTTCTATTGTAAACCTTACTGTAAATGGAGTAAAAATAGAAAATGTTCCTGTATTCGTACAACCGGGACAAGCTGACGGATCTGTAGGTCTTGCACTTGGTTATGGTAAAAAAGATTCAGGAGCAACAGCTGATACAGGTGTAAATGCTTATCCTTTATTCGATGGTTCTAACTTAGTTGTTTCTAATGTTAAAATCGAAAAAACAGGAGAAGATCACGAATTTGCAGGTATTCAGCTTCAAAATACATTAATGGGACGTTACGAAATCGCTAAAGAAGTTCCTTTGGCTGAATTCTTAAACGTAGCATTTGACGACGAACATAAAGGATGGAATAAGCCTTTGGAATATCACACGATTAGTGGAGCCCTTCCTGCCAGAAAGATTGACCTTTGGGATGCTTTCGATGATACGGATGGACCTCACTTCAATTTATCAATCGACTTGAACTCTTGTACTGGTTGTGGAGCATGTATCATTGCTTGTCAGGCAGAAAACAACGTTCCTGTTGTAGGTAAAGAAGAAATCAGAATGTCTAGAGATATGTATTGGTTAAGAATTGACCGTTACTATTCTTCAAGACAAAAAGTGGAAGTATATGAAGGATTAAAAGAAGGAATGGCTGTACCAGAATTATATGGTACTGCATTCGGAGACGGAGGTGCATTGAACCACCCGGCTGATAATCCAGATGTGATCTTCCAACCGGTAATGTGTCAGCACTGTAACCACGCTCCTTGTGAAACTGTATGTCCGGTTGCGGCTACTTCACACGGTAAGCAAGGTCAAAACCACATGGCTTACAACAGATGTATCGGTACTAGATATTGTGCAAACAACTGTCCTTACAAAGTAAGACGTTTCAACTGGTTTACTTATAACCTAAACGACAAGTTCGATTTCAACATGAATAACGACCTTGGAAGAATGGTTCTAAACCCAGACGTAGTTGTAAGAACGAGAGGGGTAATGGAGAAATGTTCAATGTGTATCCAGGAAACTCAAGCTACAATCTTAGCTGCTAAGAGAGAAAACAGAAAAGTAACTGACAACGAATTCAAAAATTCTTGTGCTTGTGCTGCTGCTTGTTCTACTGGAGCAATGACGTTTGGAGACATGAATGACAAAGAATCTGAAGTGAGAGAATTATATTCTAGCAACAGAAGATATTATTTACTGGAAGAGATCGGAACAAAACCAAACGTGTTCTATCATACTAAAGTAAGAAACAGAGTAGAAAAATAAAGTTTAAATAATAAATAGGTAAAAAATGTCAGGACATTACGAAGCTCCGATAAGGGAACCTCTAATTATTGGTCACAAAACTTATCACGATATCACAGAAGATATTGCACGACCTATCGAAGAAAGAGCAGGAAAACTATGGTGGATTTCACTATATGCAGCCTTAGTTCTATTTTTATATGGTTTTGGATGTATCGCTTATACTATCGGGACAGGTATTGGAGCATGGGGGCTTAACAGAACTATTAACTGGGGTTGGGATATTACCAACTTCGTATGGTGGGTAGGTATCGGTCACGCCGGAACACTTATCTCCGCAGTATTATTATTATTTAGACAGAGATGGAGAATGTCTGTAAACCGTTCAGCTGAGGCGATGACTATCTTCGCAGTTGTACAGGCGGCAATCTTCCCTGTAATCCACATGGGTAGAGTTTGGGTAGGATATTGGGTATTCCCTTTACCAAACCAATTCGGTTCTCTTTGGGGGAACTTCAACTCTCCTCTACTTTGGGACGTATTTGCGATCTCAACGTATTTCTCAGTATCAACAGTATTCTGGTTCATGGGATTAATCCCTGACTTTGCAATGATCAGAGACAGAGCAAAAACTCCTTGGACTAAGAAAATTTATACATTCCTAGCTTTCGGTTGGGGTGGTAAAGCAAAACACTGGCAAAGATTCGAAGAACTGTCTTTGGTTCTTGCAGGTTTAGCAACTCCACTTGTATTCTCAGTACACACAACCGTATCTTTTGACTTCGCGACTTCAGTAATTAAAGGATGGCACTCTACGATCTATCCTCCTTACTTCGTCGCGGGTGCGATCTTCTCAGGATTTGCAATGGTACAAACACTATTGTTAATCGCAAGAAAAGTTTGTCACCTTGAAGATTATATTACAATGTATCATATCGAAATTATGAACATCGTAATTGTATTAACTGGTGGTATGGTAACTGTAGCTTACGCAACTGAATATTTCATCGGATGGTACTCAGGATCTAGATTTGAAGATTTTACATATCTTTCTCCGGGTGCTGCTGTTGGACCTTACTGGTGGGCTTTTTGGTCACTAATTATATGTAACCTTGTAGTTCCTGCTTCATTCTGGTTCAAGAAAATGAGAACGAATATTATCTGGACTTTCATCGTTGCATTGATTATCAACATCGGTATGTGGTTTGAGCGTTTTGACATCATCGTTATCAACCTTTCTAGAGATTACTTACCAGGATCTTGGACAATGTTTAAACCAACGATCATTGATGTGGGCGTATACTTAGGAACAATCGGGTTCTTCTCTGTATTATTCTTATTATATGCAAGAACATTCCCTGTAATTGCACAGGCTGAATTAAAATCGATTCTGAAAATTTCAGGTGAAACTTATAAAGCAAAAGAAGGAGATGAGCACCACTAAAATTGTATACGGACTTTATGCTGATGACGACGATTTAATGAACGGCGTTAAAGCATTCAACGATAAAGGAATCGCGATAAACGAAGTATATACTCCGTTTCCGGTTCACGGACTAGATAAAGCTTTAGGATTAAAGAAAACCAGAATTTCTGATGCTGCATTCTTCTACGCTCTTTATGGTGTAAGCATAGGGGCTACTGTAACTTGGTACGTGATGAATCATGACTGGCCTCAAAATATTGGTGGTAAACCTGCTTTTGACTGGGCACACAACATGCCTGCATTCGTAGTTCCAATGTTTGAACTTATGGTATTCTGTGCTGCTCACATGATGTCATTGACTTTCTTAGCTAGAAACAAAATGTATCCTGGAGCTCCTGCTCAGAACCCAGATCCGAGAACTACCGATGATAAATTCATGATGGAATTCGTAACTGAAGATGTAGAATCTGTAAAACAGTTGCTTATTGAAACTGGAGTTGAAGAAATAACTGTTAAAGACGCTTAAAATGAAAAAGAATGTATTAAAAATTACAGCAATTTTAGGTTTAACAACGATTTTACTTAATTCTTGCGGTCCAAAAGAAAATACACCATTAGTATATTTCCCTGATATGTACTTCCCGGTAGCTTACGATCCATTGATGAAAGCTCAGGATGCATATTCAGATCATGAAAACGAGATCCCTGCTTTTGTTAAGAATAGTTTTGCAACAGGTCTTGCCCCAGTAGAAGGATCAGTTCCACAAAATAAAGACGGTGTTTTTGAAGAAGGATTACTTCCAAAAAATGTTGACGAATATAACGCAGGTTATAATGCTTCAAAAACAACAACAGCTTCTCCTTTAAATCCAGCTAACCAAGCTAAAGATATCGAAAGAGGAAAAATGTTGTTCGAACATACATGTGCAGCTTGTCACGGTGTAGGAGGAGATGGACAGGGACCAATCGTTCAGTCAGGAGCTTTCTCTGGTGTACCAAACTATGCTGATAGAGAAATTACTGTAGGATCTGTTCATTATGTATTAACAAACGGTAGAAACGCAATGGGATCTTATGCGGGACAATTGAACGCAGGAGACAGATGGAGAGTAGCAATGTATGTGATGAGCGCCTTCAAAAAAGGAGCAGCAGCACCGGCAGCAGCTACAGCTACGGCGGAAGCAAAACCTGAAACTACTACCGAAACTAAAAAATAAGAAAAGAAATGTATAGTTTTTCACCAAAATTAAAATCAACTTCTATAATACTTCTTGTTGTAGGTTTAGTTCTGTTTGGCATTGGTTTCTTTATGAATAAAGGAATCACTACTGAGAAAATTAGCGAAATGATGGAAGCTGTTCATGCTTCCGGTCATAATGCTCCTACACATTCAAGTGAAATGGTTGGTCCTCAGGATCACGCTGCTCACCTTGAGCATGCTGAACTTCAGGTTCATAACCAGCCTTTAGCAGCATTACATTTTGTAGCTGTATTTTTCTTTGGAGTTAGCTGTGCTGTACTGTTTTTCTACTGTATTCAGCATGCTGCTCATGCAGGTTGGCCGATTATCATTACAAGAGTGATGGAAGCTATTGCTTCTTATATTCCTTATGGTGGAGCGATTCTGGTTATCCTGATGATCTTAAATATTACTCACCAAGGTCACTTATTCCATTGGATGGATCCTGAATTGACAAACCCTGAGTCTGCTCATTTTGATGTGATCTTATTTGAAAAAAGAATATTCTTAAATATACCTTTCTACGCTGTAAGAACTTTGATCTATGTATTAGGTGCTTCTTTCTTCGCTTGGAAATTGAAAGCTCAGTCTAAAAAAGTAGACGAAACTAAATCTAAAGTGGAATATCAATTCCTTTACAGATGGGCAGTAGGATATATCGCATTCTTCGGGTTTGCTTCTGCAGCTTGGGCTTGGGATTGGTTGATGTCTATTGACCCTCACTGGTATTCTACAATGTATATCTGGTATTCAATGGTTAGTTGCCTTTCAAGTGGTATCGCAGTAATTATTCTTTTAAGTGTTTACTTAAAGAAAAACGGATTCTTACCTCAGTTCAATGACAATCACTTACACGATTTAGGTGTATTCCTTTTCGCTACAAGTATGCTTTGGACATATACATGGTTTGCTCAGTTCATGCTTTATTGGTATGCGAACATTCCGGAAGAGGTTAATTACTTCTTTGGAAGATTCCAACACTATGGTACTACATTCTTGCCGATGTTGATCGTTAACTTCTTATTACCATTATTGGTTTTAGTAAGTAGCAGCATCAAAAGAAACTACAAAGTGGTTACTGTAATGGCAATCGTAGTTATCTGCGGTCATATTTTAGATTACTTCAACATGGTAATGCCTGGAACGGTAGGACCATACTGGAAAACTCCTGAAGTATTCATCCTGATCTTAGGAGCTATTCTGTTCATTGTAGGATTATTTATGTTCACAGTGCTTTCAGCATTATCGAAACTTAAATTGATTCCAACAGGAAACCCTTACTTACACGAATCTGAAATTTATGAGTATCCTTTCTAAGGAAAACTTGTAACAAGATAAAAAACGAAAAAGACTGATTGTAATGATCAGTCTTTTTTTTGCTCTAAAGTGAAAAATAAAAAAATTTTGTGCAACCTTTTTCAATTTTAGTTGTCTTATCTTTAGAATTCTGATTCTGATTTTAATATTAATTAAACCCTAAAACTGCCATGAAGAAAAATATCTTTTTATTCTTATTTGTTGTCATCTTAAATTTCGTCAATGCACAAAGCATAACTTTTATTTCGGAAAAGACCAATAAACCTTTACCTAAAGTTTCGGTTTTTGGAAAAGACGGAAGTATTTTGGCATTCTCGGATATTGACGGTAAAATTGACAAACAATTATTGAAGCCGGATCAGGAAAAATTTCAACTGGTTTATGAAAATATTTCTGTTGCAACTTTATCTTATTCGGATTTTGATAAGGATATAATTAAAATTAATGATCGTGTAAAAGATATCGAAGCGGTAGTCATCAAAAATAATAAGCCCGCAAAATACATTTTTGTAAAAGGTAATTTTAATACTTATGTTACTGTAAATAGTAAATTGAATTGTTATGCCGACGGAATTGTTACCTATATTTTCGATAACAAAACAAAAAAATTGAAAAGCACCAATGTTGAGCAGTACAGAGTTTTCAGGCTGGAAGATGTAAAGTTTGAGAAAAAGCAAACTGCAATGTGGGATTATGATGCAACCATGGAAGTTCCGGATTTGAAAGAAGTAGGAAATATTCTGGATTATAAGCAAAGAAATTCTGTAATGAAAGAATTAAAAGGAGAACAAAAAGATCAGGTTGAAATCACAGGAGAGGCACTACAGAAAAAAGAATTTGCTTTATTCGGATATAGATTTTTTGATATGAAAAGTATTCTGAATGTTTCTTACGAAAAAGCCTCGAATAAAACTTTAAGAGATTTATTGGAATTCAATGAAATTGGTTTTATTAAATTAAAACATAAAAGCGAACCGGAATACAATCAATTAATTCTTTACACAAATTTTTATCCTACAGAACTGGATTTTAAAAATGATAATGACATCGAGAAGGTAAAATTCAAAACGGATAATAGTGATTATACAACGAAATACTGGGAAGATTCTTCTTTTCCGAATATGCAGACTGTTTTCAGTTCATTTTTTAAGGATGATTTAAAAGAGAAACAAAATAAAAAATAAAATCCTCTATTAATAAAGGTTTTACTATTTTTGTGGTAAACCGAAAAAAAATGAAAAAGTTTTCTTTTCTACTAATTTTCAGCTTGTTGCTTTTCACAGCTTGTAAGAAAGATCATGTAGATGCTACAAATACTAAAACTTTACAGTCTAGTATCAATGATATGACGGCAAGTCTTTCTACCATTAAACAGATTAAGTTTAATGAAGCACTATACATTCTGAAAACATTTGGAGTGGAAGCTGATGGAGACGTTGCAGAATTAAAAGCTCTTGGACAATTGATTAACGGAAAAAAAGTTCCTGAGATCATGACATTAGCCGATCAGGTTGCACAAAAAAACGGCATCGAATGGGCAAGTACATCTCCGCCTTCATTAGGTGAAATGAATATTTTCGGTGACGAAAAAGCAAAAGAAACTGATGCGAATGACGTAAAAGCAAATTCATTAAGCATTATAACAAGACCAACAGGCGATGACGGAGCGGGAGCACCAACAGCTCTTCAGATCATTCCGAGATTGGTTGACAACGCAGGAAATCCGGTTTCATTTACAGGTGCTGGTTTGGAAGCTACGCTTGAAGTTTTTAGTAATGGAGTAAAACTTTCGACTGCGAAAAACTTAATGCAGGATAATAATTTCAAAGGATTTAACTTAAAATTCTCTTCAATTCCTGCAGCTAAAGTTGTTGATAATAAAATTGACATCACCGTTTCTATAAAAACAACGGCAAAAACTTTCAAAATGACCAAAATCGGTTTGGATGTAAATCCGGATTTACTGAAAGTTCCTGTTGCTCCGAAAGTAGATTCTACAGCAGTAAATCAGGATCCGGCAGTAATTGATCCGAATAATCCAACAGCTACTCCAACAGCTACAGATCCTAATGCAACCTCTGCAACAACTCCGGCTGCGCCAAAACAACCTGTTGCAGATCCTAAAACGACAGTGACAGGATTCTTAAATAATGTAAGCTCTCAAAATTTAAAAGCAGCATATAATTCGGCAAGCAATCCAAGTTGGGGAAGTTATGAGTCTTTCTCAAACCCGACTTCAGGTTTTGGTTCTATAAAAAATGTTAGTGTAAAAAATATTTCAACCAATGCTTCAAACGCAAGTTCGGCAAGTGTAAATGCTACTTATGACGTAACAGATAAAAGTGGAAAAACAACTTCTTTAAAAGTAACTTTTGGACTTAAAAGCGTAAACGGAGAGTGGAAAATTTCAAGCTATAAAATAAATCCATAAGCAAATGGCTTCGCAAGAATTAATTAAGAATTTAGAAGAGACAATTGAAAACATTTCTGATTTTCCTATTCCGGGAATTCAGTTCAAAGACATCTCTCCTATTTTCTTAAATCCAAAACTGTATGAAGATGTTATCGCAGATTTGGTAGAATTCAGCAAAGGAAAAATCGATGCCGTTTGCGGAATCGAAAGCCGTGGTTATCTTTTTGGGATCGCGATTGCAGTAGCTTTGGAAGTTCCTTTTATCTTAATCAGAAAAGCGGGGAAACTTCCGCCTCCTGTAATTTCCGAAAAATACGATCTGGAATATGGAAGTGCAATCATCGAAACCCGAGAAGGACAAATAAAACCCGGACAAAAAATTTTGATTCATGACGATCTTTTAGCTACAGGAGGAACTACAGAAGCTGCAGCAAAATTAGTTGAAAAACAAGGCGCAACAGTTTCACAGTTCAGTTTTCTGATTGGATTAAAAGACCTGAATGGAGAAGAAAAGCTTAAAAAATTTAATGCAGAAGTTTATCATATTTTAAAATATTAAATTTTTATAGATTTAAAACAATCCGTTTTAATTTACAATGTGCAATAAGTTCTTATTTGTTCTAATTCTTTTTTTAGTTCCAAAAATTGTTAAGTCTCAGATTGAGGTAAAGTTTTCAATGGAGTTGGATAGAAAAAGTGCCGTTGTCACGATTAAAAATAATTCAACAAAAAACTATGCCTTTCCGATTGAATTGACAAATTTAAAGGCATATTATGAGAATGATATTGTCTGCGAATATTTCCATTCATATCATGCACCTTCACATGGTTTATCTTTTTCATTGAAATTAACAGATCCGAAAACAAAAGAAATTTTAAAACCACAAAGAACTCACGTTAACATTGATTTTGAAAGTTTTGAAAAATATTTGACGGAAAATAAAGGTTGCTTTTCTTTAGACGAAGAAAAAGAAGAATGGCAAGTAAAACACAAAATCAAGGATAAGACAAAAGCCGATTTAAACTATTACATCTATAATCATTTAATTTACTTAAGACCTAATCAAAGATTTAGTTACAGAATAGTAATAGATTTGGAAAATATCTCAAGTGAGTTTTATTTTATTGACAGGTATGATGTGAAACCTAATACAAAATATGCATTTGAACTTTATACGGAAATCACTGACTGTATTTATGATCTTTTAACGCCTGAACAAAAAGAAGAAATCAAAGATTATACTTTATTTACAGGAAAAATTACAAGCAACATAATCGACTGTAATTCAACTCCCGAATAAAGCTAAAAAAAATAAAAAATACATTGAAGTGTTAATCATTTTTGTAGATAATTCGATTACAACATTTAATTATTTAAATAAAATCAATAATACTCACAAAGTATTTTGTAAATCATTCAGAAACAATTAAATTTGCATTTCAATTTTTAATAATTTATGGCAAAACTTATAAACGATCAGGAAGGTAAAGAAACAGTAGAGTTTTTTAAAGATCTTGACAGAGAGGCTTTAAACACAGAAAGATTCCTTGAAAAATATTCAAAACCTCTAGGTATTATTTTTGGAATACTTGTTTTAGGTGTTCTGGGTTTCTTCGGTTACAAACAATTTGTTGTAGCTCCTAAAAATGCTGAAGCGATGAAAAGCTTTTTAGCAGCTCAGAAAAATCTTGCTGATGGTAAAGATAAAGAAGCTTTGGGAGGAAAATCTGCGGCAAACCCTGGTTTCGTAGGAACTTATAACGAATATTCTGCAACAAACATTGGTAAACTTTCTGCTTATAACGCAGGCTTACTAAAGTTTAAAGAAGGAAAATTCCAGGAAGCTTACGATCTTTTGGATAGCTTTTCATCTGATAATAAGACAATGATGGCAATGAAATTCGGAGCTATGGCAGATGCAAAATCTGGTCTTAACAAAAATGATGAAGCTTTACAGTTATTAGATAAAGCAGCTTCTGCTTCTGACGATCCTTATACAACCTACTATTTCACAAGAAAAGCAGGTATCGTTGCATTGGGATTAAAGAAAAATGCAGATGCTAAAAAATATTTTGCTACAATTGACGAAAAATATCAGGACTACGACAACGGAATGTCTGATTCTTATATTGAAATGACTAAATATTACTAAACAATGGCAACAGTTAATCTTTCTGATTACAAGCCACTTAATATAACTAATGCCGATGAGTTTTCTATCGGCATTGTTTTTTCTGAGTGGAATGATTTTGTAACATACAATCTTCGTGATGCAGCTCTGGAAATCCTTCAAAAAGAAGGGGTGAAATCTGAAAACATCACTCTTTTTCCGGTTCCGGGAGCTTTTGAACTGAATTATGCGAGCATGCAGCTTTGCAAGGAGCGTACATATGACGCGGTAATTTCTATCGGATGTGTAATTCGTGGAGAAACACCTCACTTCGATTATGTTTGTTCAGCAGTTGCTCAAGGAATTAAAGATTGTAACATTATGACCGATACTCCTACAATTTTCTGCGTTTTGACGGACGATACAAAAGAACAGTCTATCGCAAGAAGCGGCGGAGATCTTGGTAATAAAGGAGTTGAAGCGGCTGTAACAGCTTTAAGGATGATCGATTTCAAAAAAAATCTATCCGGCAGAAAAGGAAACATTGGTTTCGGACTTTCTTAATTCTTCAATTAACTAATTACTATCACAAGATATACAAAAGAATCATTTTTTAATGGTTCTTTTTTTATGAGAAGAAATATTAAAATAATTTTAAAATTATCAGTTTTAAGGTAAAATTCTAAATGTCTTCAAAATTTATAATTAATATTACATTTTAGTTTTATATTAGACAAGTCTGAACTAAACTATATTTGCAAAAAAAATTTAAACTCAATGTTTACCCAAAAAATTAAACCATTCCTGTATTTAGGGGCTTTCTATCTTATCATTTCCTTGATTTTAAGGATTGTTTTTTTCTTTCATCCAATTACTACAGCAAGTTTTGGAGTATTTGAAATTTTAAAAATTATTTTGGTTGGAGCCTTAAATGATATTTTGGTTTTCGTTTTAGCCAGTGCTTTTTTGGCTTTATATTTTTTATTTTTATCAAATTCTAAGTATAAAAAACCTTACGGATATATTATTTTAGGAGGACTAGTATTGATCTTTTTATACATCCTTCTTATTCCAAATAATATTTTCAAACAATATGGAGGTTCAATTTCAGAAATTGCATTGTCATTTATCGGTTTAAAAATAATTTTATTCAGCTTAATGCTTTTTTTACCGAAAAATCGTTTGAAAATAAGAAATTCACTATATTTTATTACGCTTTTCCTTTATGTTTTATTGATTGTTTTCAATGCGGTAAGCGAATACTTTTTCTATAATGAATTTGGTTTGAGATATAATTTCATTGCGGTAGATTACCTTATTTACACGAACGAAGTTATTGGAAACATCATGGAAAGCTATCCTGTTGTTCCGTTGTTTTTAGTAATTTTTGCAATCACTCTTGGAATTACAATTTTTATTTATAAAAAAACAAAAAACGAGCTTTTAGAACTTCCGAATTTGAAGCAGAAATTCATTTTATTGGGTGCATTCATTCTTTTGGTCGGAATAAGCTTATTGGGACTAAATTTAACTACAAAACTAAAATCTAATAACGTTTTCACAGAGGAAATTCAGGCGAATGGTTTACCTAAATTTTATTGGGCATTTACGCACAACGAATTAGATTATTTCCAGTTTTATCCTGAAATCAATCAAAATCAGGCTGAAAAGAATTTTTTAAGTCAATATGCTCAACCTGTTTTAAAAAGAAATATTGTTTCAACCCAACCGGAATTAAAGAAAAATGTTGTTTTAATTTCTATTGAAAGTTTATCTGCAGATTTTCTTGAACATTACGGAAATACACAAAAAATCACTCCTTTTTTGGATAGTTTGGCAGACAAATCATTGATGTTTACAGATCTTTACGCTACAGGAAACAGAACCGTTCGAGGCTTGGAAGCATTAACACTTTGTATTCCTCCAACTGCCGGAGAAAGTATTATTAAAAGAGAAAATAATAAAAATAAATTCACAACAGGAAGTGTTTTCAAATCTAAAGGTTACGACGTGAAATTTTTATACGGTGGTTACAGTTATTTCGATAATATGCAGGATTTCTATGCTGGAAATGGTTATGACATTGTTGACAGAAATAATTTTAAGCCTGAAGAAATCACTTTTGCCAATGTTTGGGGAGTTGCAGATGAAGATATGGCTAAAAAAGCAATTCAGACGATGAATGCCGAATCAAAATCCGGAAAACCATTTTTCAATCATTGGATGACAGTTTCCAATCATAGACCTTTTACTTACCCGAACGGGAAAATAGATATTCCGGGAGATGTAAAATCTCGTGAAGGAGGTGTGAAATATACCGATTATTCTTTGCGTAAGTTTTTTGAAATGGCTAAAAAACAGGATTGGTATAAAAATACGGTTTTCGTTATTATTTCCGATCATTGTGCTTCTAGCGCAGGAAAAACAGAACTTCCGATGGATAAATACAGAATTCCGGCAATGATTTTCTCAGAAGGATTTATTGAACCTCAAAAATTTACAAAAACGATGTCACAGATCGATGTGATGCCTACTCTTTTCGGTTTGCTGAATTTCAATTATCAATCTAAATTTTTAGGACAGGATGTTTTCACGAAAGAATTTCAGCCGAAAGCTTATGTGGCAACTTATCAGGATCTAGGATTTATAAAAGATAATTATTTAACGATTATTTCCCCGATAAGAAAAGTAAAACAATATACTTTAGCTCAACACAAAAATAATCTGAAACCTGAATTCAATATTTATTTTGATGAAAATCAACTTAAAGACAAAGAGCAAAACAAAAAATTGGTAGATGAAACAATTTCGGCTTATCAATCAACTTCTTATTGGCTGAAAAAAAATCAGCTTAACCGCTAATTAATTATAAAATATTTGCATCATTCATAGAAAGTATACTTTAAATTTTTAAATTTACAGACAAATAAATACAAACTATGAAATGGACAGACGACAGAGGCGGTAATGTGGAAGACAGACGCGGACTAGGCGGTGGAGCCGTTGTAGGAGGCGGATTGGGAACTCTTATTATTGCTGCAATTATATTTTTTCTTGGAGGTGATCCTTCTACGATTCTTTCCTCAGGTGCAGGTTCCGGCTCTCCGAGAACAGAACAGAGAGAACTGACGGAAAATGACAAAAAAATCGGAGAAATGGTTGATATGATGGGAAAATGGAACATCATAACATGGGATCAGGTTTTTAAGGAGAACGGAATGACCTATACTCCACCGAAAATTATTCTCTTTTCAGAAACAACACAATCCGGCTGTGGAACGGCACAGTCTGCAATGGGACCATTTTATTGTCCTGCAGATCAGTCAGTTTACATGGATATGAGTTTCTTTAATGAATTACAGCAAAAATTCGGAGCAAAAGTAACCGAATTTACAATAGCTTATGTTTTGGCTCATGAAGTTGGACATCATGTTCAGACTCTTTTAGGAACCACACAAAAAGTTGATCAGTTAAGAAGAAGCGGAAGATATTCCGAAGCCGAAATGAACAGAGTTTCTGTTGCAACGGAACTTCAGGCTGATTTTTATGCCGGAGTTTGGGCTAAAAGAACAGATTCAGACAAACATATCCTGGAACCAGGCGATATTCAGTCGGCAATTGAAGCTGCGGAAGCAGTTGGGGATGATAATATTCAGAGAAGATCACAAGGATATGTAAATCAGGAAAGCTTCACGCACGGCTCGTCTGCGCAACGTAAAGAATGGTTTATGAAAGGTTATAACACTGGAGATATAAGACAAGGTGATACTTTCAATCAGCTTTTGAAATAATTTAAACAAGATAAAAATTAAAAAACCCTGAAGAATCTTCAGGGTTTTTGCTTTATTGTAGTTCAATCGGATTGCTATTTTTCTTTGCTTCATCCTTAATTCTCTCCTCCATTCTTTTTCTCATATCGGCAGGATTTTGATTTCCGCCACCGCCTCCACGGTTTCCGCCGCCACCGCCGCCAATTCTCATCGGACCGCCACCGCCGCCTTGAGTCATGAATGACATTGGATCTTCCTGGAATTTTTTCTGCTGCTTCACATAATCTCCTCTTTTTACTTTAATAATATTTCCGAATTGATTCATTGTTGGAAAATCTGCTATCTTATAGTTTTTCATTAAATCAAAAGAATATTCTCCTTTATCATCTTCCACTTTTACAATAAGCCCCGGAAGTCCTCCGAATTTGTATGGTCCGTCCTGATAAGGCAGATCTGTTGTAAACCAAGCCGTCCATTTTCTTCCTCCAAACTCCGTTTCGGCTTTCTGAACTTTATATTCCCCGATTTTTGTAGTTTCTGAAGAAATTTTCCAGTTGATTGGTCTGTCTTCTTCATAGGTATAAACATCTCTTCCAATTCTGTCCTTGAAAGTCGTTTTCTGAGTTTTTTTATCTTTTTCAATAGAATAATTGATGTTCGACCTTAAGCCTTCCATCTGCTCTCTGTTGAAACCTCTGGCTCCCCCACTCTGGAAAGTTGCCTGCATAATAGAATCTCTTTTAATTCTGTTCTCAGAGTAAAAAACAGATTTCTCAGGAGAAATATCCAGGTATGCATTTTCCGTTTTAATATCATTTTTATCTGATGCGTCCGCTTTCATCGTAACCTGATACACAAATCTATTCGTCTGTGCAAAAGCCGATTGCATGAATAATGCTAAAGCAATAATGCCTAATTTTTTCATTTATATTATATTTTTATTTTAATTCTATTGGATTTGAACTTCCTCCGCTAAAAGCATTTATATTGCCCGAACTCTGCATAGGAAAACCATTATTTCCTCCGTCCATTCCCATTCCGCCACCATTCATTCCTCTTCCTCCACCGTGACCGCCGCCACCTCGCATTCCGCCCATACCGCCGCCGTTCATTCCTCCTCCATGTCTTCCGCCACCGCTGTTAAAATCCTGCATTCCAGCTCCATTACTTCCAGCCATAGATTTTCTGTTTTTTATAAATTCCATTTCCAGTGCGATTCTATCTCCATGAAAATTAACTCTTGAACTTTGTTTTGCGTCAGAACTTATGGGTTCTTCAAAAGAATTTTTAATGATGATTTTTTTAACCAAATCAAATTTATAATCTCCTTTATCGTCTTCTAGTTTTACAATTAATCCCGGTAAACCCGAAAATTTATAAGGTCCGTCGGAAATATTAATATCTTTTGTAAACCAAGCCGTCCAGATTCTCCCTCCGAAGTTTACGGTTGCCTTTTGAGCCTGATAACCGTTTTGTTTCTCAACGTCATTAGTAATTTCCCACTTTACAGGTCGGTCTTCCTGATAATAAATTTGTCTTCCACCTACTCTGTCATAATAATAAACCTTTTGCTCAGGAATATTTTTCGTGATAAAATATTCAAAAAAAGTAGGTTCCATTTGCTTTCTTCCTCCCGATTTTGAAAAATCTTTTTCTGTTTTTTTATTATTTTCTTTTTCTTCAGGTTTAAAAGAAGCAAAAAGAGAATCTTTAATTAATTTATTTTCACTGATAAACAAAGACTTACTTCCTTTAATATCCAAAAAAGTACGCTCTGTTTTCATGCTCACCAGATTGATTGAATCCGGATTTACAGCAGTTTCATAAATATATCTCGTAGTCTGTCCGTAAGACATTGCTACTATAAATAACACAAAAAAACCAAGTAATTTTTGTTTCATTATTAATTTTCTTTATAGATAAAAAATACCAGTCAAAGTTAAATCAAAAACGTATTATAAAGGTTTAAGACGTAAAATTTATATATTTTTAACAGTAACTTCATTCAAAAAATAATCCTATTAAGAACAGAATCATTAAAATAGATATCTTCGATTTGAGATTGCGGAAATTAGTTCGTATTTTTGCATCATTAAATCATTCTAAATAAATACAATGATAAAAGTATCAGACCAAGCAAAGGCAAAAGCCATCCAACTTATGACAGAGGATGGTTTCAACCCTGCTGAAGATTATATAAGAGTTGGGGTAAAAAGTGGAGGATGTTCTGGTTTAGAGTATGTTTTGGGATTCGACAATCACAAGACAGACACAGATCAAATTTTCGAAGATAATGAGGTGAAAATTATTGTTGAGAAAAAATCTATCCTTTATTTAGCGGGAACAGTTCTTGAATATTCAGGAGGTTTGAACGGAAAAGGATTTGTTTTTAACAATCCGAACGCATCCAGAACATGTGGATGTGGTGAAAGTTTTTCTTTATAATTAGAAATTAGAATTTAGAGGTTAGAAAATTAGCGCATTGCAAAACTAACATCTAAATTCTAGTATCTAAAATCTAATAAAATGAGCAAATATACAGAAGACGATTTACGCGTCGATTTAGAGAATAAAAAATATGAATTCGGTTGGGAAACGAAAATCGATTACGAGGACTTCCCTACTGGTTTAAATGAAGATATCGTCCGTGCGATTTCCGCTAAAAAAGAGGAACCCGAATGGATGACAGAATGGCGTTTGGAGTCTTTCAGAATCTGGTTGAAAATGGTGGAGCCGGAATGGGCAAACATTAAATATACAAAACCGGATTTTCAGGCAATTAAATATTATGCTGCTCCAAAAGCAAAACCTGAACTAGAAAGTTTAGACGAAGTAGATCCTGAATTATTGGCAACTTTTGCAAAATTGGGAATCAATATTGAGGAGCAAAAAAGACTTTCGGGAGTTGCTGTAGATATTGTAATAGATTCCGTTTCTGTAAAGACAACTTTTCAGGACACATTGATGGAAAAAGGAATTATTTTCTGCTCTATCTCTGAAGCTATTAAAAACCACCCTGATTTAGTAAGAAAATATCTTGGAAAAGTAGTTCCGAGAGGAGATAATTTTTATGCAGCATTGAATTCTGCAGTATTTTCTGACGGAAGTTTCTGCTATATTCCAAAAGGCGTAAGATGTCCGATGGAATTATCAACGTATTTCCGTATCAATCAGGCAGGAACAGGTCAGTTTGAAAGAACCCTTGTGATTGCAGATGAAGGAAGTTATGTTTCTTACCTTGAAGGTTGTACAGCTCCGTCGAGAGACGAAAACCAGCTCCACGCTGCTGTTGTCGAGCTGATTGCAATGGATAATGCTGAAATTAAATATTCAACCGTTCAAAACTGGTATCCAGGGAATGAAGAAGGAAAAGGCGGTGTTTTCAATTTTGTAACGAAAAGAGGACTTTGCGAAAGAAATGCAAAAATATCTTGGACTCAAGTTGAAACAGGTTCTGCTGTAACTTGGAAATATCCTTCTTGTATCTTAAAAGGTGACAATTCAATCGGTGAGTTCTACTCTATCGCGGTGACCAACAATCACCAATATGCAGATACAGGAACAAAGATGATTCACATCGGGAAAAATACGAGATCAACGATTATTTCTAAAGGTATTTCTGCAGGAAAATCTCAGAATTCATACAGAGGTTTGGTAAAAGTAATGCCTTCTGCAAAAGGAGCAAGAAACTTCTCTCAGTGTGACTCTTTGTTGATGGGTAACGAATGTGGAGCTCATACTTTCCCATATATAGAAATCAAAGATCCGACAGCTCAACTGGAGCACGAAGCAACGACATCAAAAATCGGAGAAGATCAGATTTTCTATTGTAATCAAAGAGGTATTGATACAGAAAGAGCAATTGCTTTGATCGTAAACGGTTTCAGTAAAGAAGTTTTAAATAAATTACCAATGGAGTTTGCTATTGAAGCTCAAAAGTTACTTGAGATTTCTTTAGAGGGTTCTGTAGGATAAAATTATTAAAATGAATTTAACAAAAGGACAAAAAATACTTATAGGAATAATACACTTTCTTCCATTTTTGGGAATTATTTTTTATTTCATTGCATTTTTCAGCATGTTTATGAGTATATCAAATGGTGTAAACAATGGTGAAGGCGGACCATTTCCAGCGGAATTTGCACAAAGCTTTTTTATAGCGTTTATACTTATTGCTGTTACCTGTCTTATAGGTGTAGGTATTTTAGTTTTTGACATTATTCATTTAACAAAATCAAATAAAGGAGATACTACAAACAAAGTTCTTATTTGGATTCTTATTCTTGTTTTTTCACAGGGAATTGGGTCTATCGTATATTATTTTGTTGAAATTCTTCCTAATAAAAAGAAAGAAATATTTTAGATTTTACACATTTATGTTAGATATAAAAAACTTGCACGCCAAAATTGAAGACGGCGCAGAAATTTTAAAAGGAATCAATCTTGAAATAAAACCTGGTGAAGTTCATGCCATCATGGGACCAAACGGAGCCGGAAAATCTACTCTTTCTTCTGTTATTGCAGGGAAAGAAGACTACGAAGTTACAGAAGGAGAAATTATTTTTGATGGTGAAGATATCATCGAAGATGCTCCTGAAGACAGAGCTCACAAAGGGATTTTCCTTTCTTTCCAATATCCGGTAGAAATTCCGGGAGTTTCTGTGACAAACTTCATCAAAGCTGCAATGAACGAAAACAGAAAAGCAAAAGGATTATCCGAAATGCCAGCAAAAGAAATGTTGGCTATGATTCGTGAGAAATCTGAGCAATTGGGTATTAAAAAAGATTTCCTTTCAAGATCATTAAACGAAGGTTTTTCGGGAGGTGAAAAGAAAAGAAACGAGATCTTCCAAATGATGATGCTTAATCCAAAATTAGCTATTCTTGATGAAACAGATTCAGGATTGGACATTGATGCATTGAGAATTGTTGCAGACGGTGTAAATGCCTTTAAAAATGAAGGAAATGCAGTTCTTTTGATTACTCACTATCAAAGATTGCTTAATTATATTCAACCTGACTTCGTTCACGTTTTAGCAAACGGAAAAATCATCAAAACCGGTGACAAATCTCTTGCTTTGGAACTGGAAGAAAAAGGGTACGACTGGCTTCTTAATTAATTTAAAGATTAAGAAATTCAGAGATTTAGATATTATTTAAATTTCAACCTTGAAATTTCATTCTTCGGAATGACAGATTTCAGCCAAATAAAAAGAAAAAAATGGTGCAAACCACAGATATACCAGTAATGGCATTAAAAGAACAAATTATAGAAAATCACGGTGAGTTTTTGGAGAGTCTTCGTCACAGATTTCTGGATGATGATAGAAAAGCTGCTCTTCAAAGATTTGAAAAACTTGGTTTTCCGACAAAAAAAGACGAAGAATATAAATATACCAACCTAAAGGAGATTACCGAAAAAGGATATAACTTTTTCCCAAAAGAAAATCACAATATCACCAAAGAACAGTTGGATGAATTGCATCTTGGTGAAGAAAATTTTGACTGGATTACTTTTGTGAACGGCAAACTTCGCAAAGAATTATCAAAAGTTTCGATTGAAAATGTTGAGTTTCTTTCGTTCAACTATGCTTTGAATGATGAGAAGCACAGAGATATTTTTGAGAAATATTTTAATACAATTGCTTCAGATAAATCTGCTTTCACAAATTTAAATCAGGCTTACTGCAAGTATGGTTTTTTCTTGAAAGTTCCAAAAAATGTTGTGATTGAAAAACCTATTCACGTTTTCTATATTTCTCAAAACCAGGAAGAAAATACTTTCTACAATACGAGAAATTTATTAATCGTAGATGAAGGCGCAAAAGTGGAAATCATTGAAAGTCACCACAATTTTGACAGCACGTATGTGTTGACAAATTCTGTGACGGAAATTTTCACATATCCAAATGCAAAAGCAGATTGGCATAAAGTTCAGAATGATAATGATACTTCTTACTTAATTGATAATACTTTCGCAAAACAGGAAAAAGACAGTTTAACGACTGTCAATACTTTCTCTTTCGGAGGTAAATTGGTAAGAAATAACTTAGATTTCATTCAAAACGGATCGAATATCAATTCATTCATGAACGGAATTACAATTATCGGAAAAGATCAGTTGGTAGATCACCACACCGCAGTTCATCACAATCAGCCGAACTGTGAAAGTTATCAGAATTATAAAGGTATTTTCAACGGAAATTCTCACGGAGTTTTCAACGGAAAAGTTTTTGTAGATAAATTGGCTCAGAAAACGAATGCTTATCAGCAAAACAACAACGTTTTATTAAGCGAAGGTGCTAAGATTGATACTAAACCTCAATTGGAGATTTTTGCAGACGATGTGAAGTGCTCTCACGGTTGTACTGTTGGACAGTTGAATGAAGACGCCATGTTCTACTTAAGAGCAAGAGGTATTTCTAAAAAAGAAGCTCAGGCTTTATTGTTATACGCATTCGCAAACGATGCGATGCAGAATATTGATATTGAGCCTTTAAAAGAAAAAATTTCAAAGCTTTTGGCAGAGAAATTAGAAGTTGATATAGAGTTTTAACAATATATAATTGGTAAATAAAAGGGCTGTTTCAGAAATGAGACAGCCTTTTATATTTTTATTGATTGGGATTTTTTTATTATCAAATAATTTTTTTCTTACATTTTTAATTTCTAATGTAAATGTACATTCTTGATGGAAAGATTTATGAATTTCATTTTCATTTTTGTCTTTTTTGATTAATTTTAATAACAAGATGATTAATTAAAATTTTTCTACATTTACCACAAAACGCAAACAATGCTGATTAAAGTTTATGGCAGCGCAATTTATGGAGTTGCAGCACAGACTATTACAATAGAAGTGAATATAGATACAGGCGGGGTTGGCTATCATTTGGTAGGGCTTCCTGATAATGCTATTAAAGAAAGCAGTTATAGAATTTCTGCCGCTTTGAAAAATGTCGGTTATAAAATCCCGGGCAAAAAAATTACGATTAATATGGCTCCTGCAGATCTTAGAAAAGAAGGAGCCGCCTACGATTTGAGTATTGCTATAGGAATTCTTGCTGCTTCGGATCAAATCCTTGCCGAAAATATTCAGGATTATATTATTATGGGGGAGCTTTCTCTTGATGGGACGTTACAGCCGATCAAAGGAGTTCTACCTATTGCGATTCAGGCTCGTGAAGAAGGTTTTAAAGGAATAATTTTACCAAAACAAAATACACGTGAGGCGGCAATCGTGAATAGTCTTGATGTGTTTGCTGCTGAAAATATCAAAGAAGTAATTGACTTTTTTAATGAAGGAAAGCCACTTCAAAAAGTTGAAATTGATACCCGAAAAGAGTTTCAGGAAAAAATTAATGATTTTCCATTCGATTTTTCGGAAGTTAAAGGACAGGAAGCTGCAAAAAGGGCAATGGAAGTTGCTGCAGCCGGAGGACACAATATTATTTTGATAGGACCGCCCGGAAGCGGGAAAACAATGCTGGCCAAAAGAGTTCCTAGTATTTTACCACCTTTAAGTTTGAAAGAAGCATTAGAAACAACCAAGATTCATTCTGTTGCCGGAAAGATGGGAACAGAAACATCATTAATGACTGTAAGGCCTTTCAGGGCACCTCATCACACGATTTCTGACGTCGCGCTTGTCGGCGGCGGCGGTTATCCGCAACCCGGAGAAATTTCTCTGGCTCATAATGGTGTTTTATTTTTGGATGAAATGCCGGAATTCAAAAGAACAGTTTTGGAGGTCATGCGACAACCATTAGAAGATCGTGAAGTTACGATTTCCAGAGCAAGATTTACAGTAAATTATCCTGCAAGTTTTATGCTGGTCGCTTCGATGAATCCAAGTCCGAGCGGTTTTTTTCCTGATGATCCTAATAATACTTCTTCAGCTTATGAAATGCAGCGGTATATGAATAAACTTTCAGGACCACTTCTAGACAGAATTGATATCCATATTGAAGTTCAAAAAGTTGAATTTGAACAACTGGCAGAAAAACGGAAGGGTGAAAAAAGTGAAGATATCAGAAAACGTGTTTTAACGGCTCGTGAGATTCAACGGGAGCGATATAAAGATTTAAAAATCAGCTATAATGCTCAAATCGGACCTAGAGAAAGTGAAAAATTTTGTGAACTGGATTCTACATCATTCAACCTCATCAAATTAGCAATGGAGAAGCTTAATCTTTCAGCAAGAGCTTATGACAGAATTCTAAAAGTGGCAAGAACGATTGCAGATCTCGAAGAATCTGAAAAGATTCTTTCTCATCACGTTTCTGAAGCGATACAATATAGAAGTCTGGATCGGGAATTCTGGAATGCTTAGTTTGTTTTTAATAATAATGATTTCAAATTAAAACATCATCCGATTTTCCAAATAATAAAAATTCATTGATCTCCTTCTTCTAATATTTCATTTAAATATAATTTTTTAATTATTAATTTTTGCATGATTTCGGGGCAACCTCGTTGCCCCGAAATTTTTATTATCCAATTATTGAAAATACGACAAGTTTTGTCGTTGCAAAGAGTGATGTTTGCAATAATAAAATTAAGTATAACCTAAATCAAAATATTTAAATGAAAACAACCGACGAAATAATGGAAATTAGTTCAATAGAAAAGAAATCAACTTCAATTAATCTATTATCTAAAGATTTTGCGCCCAATGAAAGTTCGGTAGCGGAAATTAAAATATCCGATCTTGAAAATACTTTCGGAACATTAATGATTCAAAATAATAATGGACAATTTGCTCAATTCTCATGGCAAAAAAATGTGGTTTCAACCAATACTGAAACGGGTTATTTTAAAGAAATTATGAATGATTTAGGGGTAATTGTTCATCATAATGAAGATTCAGTTACAGTTATCAATGGTGGTGTTAATCAATTTCTTACGGTAAGTTTAGAGATTTGACCTTGGTTAAATTCCTTTCTTTCCGTCCAAAATCATCTGGATCATTTTTACTTTTCTGTTTTCTCTGGTTTCCGGTTTTTTTGCCTCCTCGATCCAACGAATATATTCCTTTCTATGAGTATAACTCATCTTGTCAAATAGAATTTTTGCATCCTGATTCTCATTAAAAATTAAATTAATATCATCTGCAATTTCAACAATTCTTTCTTCTTTATCTTCAATTAAAGAAACCGAAACCTCATCTCCGAAAGTTTTTCCCAACTGCTTTCTTATTTCCTGAGTTAAACCTAAAATATGACACTCGGATTTCATTTTAGTTAAGCTTCCGCGATATTCAACTTTATCATCAAAAGTTGCCTTGATCTTTACCTGACCTTTTTTATTAAATAATACTTCCGTAGAAAAAGGAAATTCAACAAAAGCGGCATTCATGTCTCCGTTTTGTTTAATAATTGCTTTGAATTGAATAGATTCTGTTTTCATTTTTTTTAAATTAACAAAGTAACCACCATACATTAAAACTCTCAAGCTTTCCGTCTTTAAAATAAAATATGAAAGAATCATCCTCATTTTTTGAAACAGGAATTCTAAAACTTACAACATTTTTACGATCGGTTTCTTCTTTTTTCAGTTTTGGAAAAAGCTTTTGGAATTCATCGAGCGTTGTATTTTTATTAAGTATAATATGATGTGTTTTGATTTCGAAATCATTCCTGTCAGATTGAGCTCCGTTAAAAAGAACAAAATGTTTATCCGAATTAAATTCGGCATTGTTTACATAGAAAGTCGTTATTTTTCCATCAAAATTTGCCAGGTCTTTTCCATAGGTTTTTTCCAGCCATTCTTTATCAAGCCATTCAAAAGCGCTTCCGCATTCCCATAATTCTGTTTTTACGGAATCCATTTTCGGATAAAGCTTTTCAAATTTTGATTGAGGAAGCAGGATATCACTTCCATTTACTAAGACATTTTCTAATGCTAAACTATCTTCAGTAAAAGGTTTTGGATATATCTTCTTTGATATTTTATTTATGTTTAAACTATCTTTCTTTGAATCGATTTGTAGTAAAGAATCGTTTTTCTCCTTTACCTTATTATCAGGTTCTTTTTTACAATTTAATAATAATAAGAATGTCAGAAAACTCAGGAATATTTTACTTTTCATACTGTTTTGTGAAATGTTTTAAGGTTGTTAAAATAATAAAAATTAAACAAAAAAAACCGCGAAAGAAAACTTTCACGGTTATTAAAATATATCAATAAAGATTATTTTGCTTTTTTAGCCGGAGTTGCTTTAGGCATTTTTGTTTTTGTATCTGCAGGAGTATTTTCGTCTTTTACTAATTGCAATTCGTCGATCAATCTTCTTGCTCCAGCGTATTTGTCGATTGTCCAAAGAACGAAACGAACATCTACGTTGATTGTTTTTTGCCATTCTTTTTCGAAAACGATGTCACCGCTTAATGCTTCACTGTTTCCGTCGAATGCGATACCGATAAGGTTTCCGTCTGCATCGATTACCGGAGAACCAGAATTACCTCCTGTAATATCGTTGTTTGATAAGAAGTTTACCGGCATATAACCTTTTGCATCAGCATATTGACCGAAATCTTTCAAATTATAAAGGTCGATAACTCTTTGCGGAAGATCAAACTCTTCGTCATTTTTCTTGTATTTTCCTACAAGACCAGCCATGTCTGTATAATAGTTATCCGTAACACCGAAATAGTTTCTGTCTGTTCTGATAGGCAATTTATCTACCGTTCCGTAAGTTAATCTCATGGTAGAGTTTGCATCCGGATAGAATTTTTTCTCTGGCATAGCTTTCATTAATCCAGCTAAGAATAATCTGTTGTTTTTAGCAAAATTATCATCGATTTTCACGAATCTTTCTGCTGAAGCTTTTTGATCAGCAACAATTCCGTTTGCGATTTTCCAAAGCGGATCTGCATCCAATTTCAAACGATCCGGGTTCAACACAAAGTTTGTCGCAGAAGTTTTGTTTGCAAAAATTGAAGAATATGCAATATTAGAAAGGTTTTTAGAATCTAATCCCATTACTGTTTCAGAAGCAACGTCTTTATTTACTTTTGTCTGATAAAGGTTTACCATAGAATTCATCATTTCACCTTCAAGTTTAATGTTGATGTTTTCATATGCTGTTTTCAAAGCTGCGTCTACTTTTGGCTTCATAGCTAATCTGCCTTTCATATCCTGCTCTGCGTAAGCTTTAAGAACACTTCCTACCTGTAATGCAAGTGTGAAATATTTAGAGTTTCTTGAAAGCTGAGTCATATACATTCTCTCAACATTTCTGTCAGAAGTTTGTTTGTAGTAAATTCCGATATCTTCTAAAACTGTTTCATTTTCAGTAACATTTGCTGGTTGTACAGCCCAAGTTTTGAATTTTTCTTCAACAGCCTGTTTCTCCGTAATAGTTCCGTTTTTGATAACAGCATCGATTGTTCCCTGTCTGTTTTTCCAGTAGTTTGCTACAGAAGCATACTGAGAAGCATAGTTAAGCTGAGTACCTTTATCCTTATCCATGTACTTCTTCATAACATCCATTGCTAATTTAGAAGCTTCAACCCAAGCCGGGTAATCTTTGTTAACCATTTGCTGAATTCCGTAAGAAGTCAGGTAACGGTTTGTTCTTCCAGGGTATCCCAAGATCATTGAGAAATCTCCAGGTTTTACTCCTTTAAGAGAAACAGGTAAGAAATGTTTAGGCTTCAAAGGAACGTTTGTTGGCGCAAATTCAGCAGGATTTCCGGCAGCATCAGCATATACTCTGAAAACTGTAAAATCTGCAGTGTGTCTTGGCCACTCCCAGTTATCTGTATCACCACCAAATTTTCCTAATGCTGAAGGCGGAGCTCCAACCAATCTGATGTCTTTATAATCTTGGTAAACGAAATAGTAGAATTCATTTCCATTGAAGAAATCTCTTACTACTACAGTATATTTTCCGTTTTCAGAGTTTTCAGACTGGATCGCTTTTGTTTCAGCGTCGATCACAGCTTTTCTCTCTGCAGCGGACATATTGTTATTTAGTTTTGAATTGATTCTTTGCGTAGCATCATCCATTCTTACCAAAAATCTTACATAAAGATCTTTTGCATTGAATTCGTCTTTTTGCTTCATTGCCCAGAATCCGTTTTTCAGATAGTCTTTTTCCGGTGTAGAAGCAGCAGCTACAGCACCATAACCACAGTGGTGGTTTGTAAAAATAAGACCTTGACTAGAAACAATCTCTCCTGTACAAAAACCTCCGAAGCTTACGATCGCATCTTTTAAACTTGAGTTGTTCACAGAATAAATTTCTTCCGGTGTAAGATGCAAACCTTCTTTTTGCATATCTACACCATTAAGTCTTTTTACGAGCATTAACAGCCACATTCCTTCATCTGCCCTCATTTGAGCAAAACTTAAAAGGAAAGTGAATAGTAGTAATATTCTTTTCATTTTATAAAATAATTTTTGTGTCGCTAATTTACTAAATTTTATGCTATTCTGTCCTCCAATGGTATGAAAATGGATTATAGCGAGTTATGAAAAAGATAATGCTTGCAGTTTTTACTGTTTTATGTGTAAGTTTTATGATAAACTGTTCTTCAATTCCTGTTAGAAATTTTCAGATTCAAAGGGAGTGGATGTTGGTTTCTTTTGGAAACTATACTAAAGAAGATTTAATTAAAACTCATGCTAAAATTGATCTTACCTCATCTAATGAAAACGGAAAAATTAAAGGAGGTGCTTTTATGGGATGCAATAAAATGTTCTTTACTTCTGAATTTAAAAAAGATGGTAAAGTAAAAATTTCAGGAATTGGATCGACATTAATGGCTTGCCAAAATATGAAACTGGAAGATGATTTTTCTAAAAGTTTTAAAAATATGACCAATTATAAAATTGAAGGACATTTTCTTACATTGAGTGATGATCATGAAAATTCAATGAAATTTATTGCTTCGGATTGGGATTAATTTTTTAATAATTCATCAATATTTATTTTCATTATTTCCGGAATTCTACTGTTCTGAAAGTTCTAATTCTATTTTCTCTCATTTTTATTGATTTTCAACTGTTACTACAACGAAGGTATAACGGAAATTCTCATTTCCAATCACCTGTGAAAACTATGACTGGTTTTGACGCCTTTTGACCGGTTTTGACCGGTATTAAAACCCATTTCTTCGGATCATGTTCGGGTCTTCTTCGGGTCGGCTTCGGAAAAATGGGATTTTTTCCGAAGGATTGTCGAAGGACACTCGAAGAAAAGAGCAGGAATTTTTCAATTATAAAGTAAGCATTGCAAATATGAAATTAGATTTTTTCAATAAAAAAGCCTGCCCAAATCGGCAGGCTTTAAATTATTATTTATGTTTTAAGATTTATTACCATTATCCTTTTCTTGTCACAGAAAGAAAAATTTTCTTTTCGGTTCCCACTTCCATACACCACCATTTGAATTCGTACCATCTGTACGTTGTAGCATCTACCTGCACCTGAAGATTTGTTGTTATTACTTCTGCATTAGAATTCGTCCAGAATACAATATTGTTGGCATCAACCTGAACAAAGCTTCCCGATGTTAAACTGTTATTAAGAGAAGTTTCGTTTTCATTTACCTGAGTGGCAAAAGTCTGATAACTTACCAGCTGTGTTCCGGTTGCAATATTATATACTCTCGGATCATAGTAAGTCGAGTTTACGCCCTGTAAGTTCATTTCCAGACCATCCAATTGAGGCAATGCCTGTAAGCTGTTTGCAGTAACATAAGTTTTTAGGTTAAAAGTACTAGTATTAGCTGTCGCAGCCGGAAGAGAGTAGACTCTTGATACGGTTTCCCCGATGTTTATAGTACCACTTCCTGATCCTGCCGTCTGTGGAAGTCCCGTAACATATCCCAAAACACCATTAGCATCTGCAACCACTGTTCTCGTAGCGGTAAAGGTCTGGTTTTGAGTTGCAGAAGCAGTCCCACCACTTTGAGTATAAATTGCATTGGATGTTCCGTTTAAAGGAAGAACTCTTAAGCGGGTATTTCCATTTACATCCAATCTTTCAGTAGGAGGAGATGTATTAATAGCAACATTTCCTTCTCCTGTTATTCTCATTCTTTCAGTACCGACAGCACTTGAACCAGCACTTGTCGTAAATACAAGAGGGGTACTAGTTGTGGTATAACTAGTACCTAAATAAAATCCACGTGAATCACTTGTTGCTATTATTTGACTTACACTTTCCGGATCTTGAAACAGTTGAAGACTAGAGTTTGCTCCGTCACTATTATTATCATCCGATGCTATAATAATACTTGATCTTTTGCCGCTTGCAAATCCTCTTTGATTAAATCCTCCGCTAGAGTCCCAAATAGAACTTTGACTAGTTCCTGTAAACGTAAGGGAAAATCCATTATTACTTAAGGTTCTCCCGCTTGTTAAAGCCCCATTATTATTATAAATATTCACATCATTTACTTTCATTCTCTGCCATGCGGTTCCATCAAAATAATAATATCCTGCAGAAGTAACGTTAATAGTCTGCCCTGCAGGAGCCGTATCAGCCGCAGTTGCATACACTATTGCAGCCAATTGGCTGGTTGTATACGTTTTAGCTCTCATCTGGCTTCCCGTTAACCTTGGCGCTCTTATACCATCCAGAATAGTAGCAGTTGCCGGAGTTCCCGCAACATCCAGAGTTACCTGAGGATTGGTAGTCGTTATCCCAACATTACCTTCTCCAGTGATACGCATTTTTTCTGTTGCCAAAGCGTTGGCTCCTGTATTTGTTGAGAAAGTTATGGGAGCAGAAATGGTTGTTTGATTGGTGCTCAATGCCAAACCTGTAGCATCATCACCTGCAATGATCTGAGCATAGCTTTCAGGATATATCTGAAAATCCAGACGGGAATTGATGCCATTACTATTATTGTCGGGTGCGAATAAGATCATATTGGCATATTTTGAAGGGGAAGAAGCTAAACCTTGCTGCATTAGTGTTCCGTCAGAGTCCCAATAAGTTTTCATTTTCGTGCCTGTAAAAGTCAGGTTGAAGCCGTTGGTGTCCAATGTGCGTGCATTTGTAAGCAAACCGTTGGCATTATAGATATTATCTGAAACTACTTTTTGCCACAGGTTTCCATTAAAGAAATAATATCCTACAGCATTGATGTTCACTCTTTGCCCCGATGTATTACCTCCTGATATATCAGTAATATAAATCAAAGCACCACTCTGGTCCGCTGCATACGTTGCAGTATTAGTTGTAAGCTCAGCACGCGTAAGACGTGGAGCCTGCAATCCAAATATCTGGGTATTATCTATGATGTTACCTCCTGTATCACGTTTGGCACTTACATCCATCGTTGTTTTCGGAGTAGAAGTATTTACTCCGACCTGAGCTGAAACTGTTGCACTTACTAAGATAAGCGCTCCTGCTAGTAATGTAAATTTTTTCATTAGTGTTAAAATTTAATTGTTAAAAAACTGTTATAAATTATCTGAGTCTTTTGATTTATTAATTCATTAAAGAAAGTTTTCTATTTAGTTTTTATAGAATTATCTAATGTTCTTATTTTCTGAACATGCTGTAAAGTATATCTCTTTGTATTAGCATCCGCCTTCGCAGCGCTAACAACAATTCCTCCTGCGTCTATATAGGCGTTCATCTTCACAGCATCATCGGGAGATAACCTGTCTTTGCCTGAAATAATAACATCGTATTTACCTTTAAAGTCAATCGCAGATAAATCTGTATTAGACAAGTCCACATTTATATCTGACAGGGTAAAACTTTTCGTTTTCTTTAGTTTTTCCGCGAGATCATACTTCAACGCAGAATCCAGTTGACTGATCAGTAAATTATTGTTATTCACAAAATCCCATCCGTCTTTTGTATATCCTACTGTTATAAGTTGGGCTGTTTTGGCACTTGCACTATTTCTGAAACACCCCGTCCATGCCGCAGGAGATCCCTGATATCCTTTTACACATTGGTCCGTAAGATCATAGATCATCATCCCGGGTTGGGGATCAGCAATCGCACCAGTATTAGCGACTCTATTCAGATAAAGTGCTTTATTGGAAGCGGCAAGATCCAGATCGGCATTGGTGTTGGGTGTATTGGTATCTACACCCACCTGGCTGTAGGATATAATTCCCAATATAAGAGCCATACCCGTGGTTATTTTTTTTACTATTATGTATTTCATATATTGTTTTTTTTAAACCTCCCGGAGCATAAAGCCCCGGCAAGGTTTGGTATCTTATATAATTCTCTTATCTCTTTATGAAATAATATTTATTACTCCTGAATGCAGCGTACAGATTTACCTCTGTCTATTTCAGCATTGCCCGTATTACCTGGGTTCACGGTACTATTCATCAAAGTATTTGTACCATTATTTGCGGCAACATAACCATCCGCTGCCGAATAGACAGGAACAGTTGAATTAAACGTATCCCCGGTTCTATCACTTTCTCCGGCATTAGTTAGCCTTAACTTTTTGGTTGATGAATATATTCCGCCACTGCCGGAAGCAGTAATCACAGCCTGCCATTCGGCTCCTATTGGCACTTTGAAACCTTGAGGACAAGGGTTGTTGGGTGAAGAAGCCAGCCATCTGTTAGCTTTGGGAGGTACGGTGATCGATGTCCACTCAGCAGGAAGGTAAGTAGGTGCTGAAAATATAGAATAAGGATGAGTCGGATTCCAGCTTGCTGCTTGTCCATATACATATCCATATTTAAAAGTCCCTGTACTTGTTCCATTAATAGATCTTTCCATAAGTTCATGCCCATCGGCTTTTCTACCCCACTGCAAGAGAGATCCCATAGCATTTATATCCGTGGTGCTTGTTGCCTGCTGGGTAAGGTTAAATGACGGGTGATCCAGATTGGCATAATTTGCTCCAAGATTATTATTCAGCCATATTTTACCGTCTTCTGCCTGTACCGGCAGGTAAAGGAAGTTGTGCTCGTATTTGCCGGCATTGTCTATCTGCCCAAACATCCTGTCCGGTATACCCGGTATATCGCGCAATTCATAAGTAGTGAATGCTCCTGCCTGGTTGTATGGATATTGGAAAGTTCCTAATAACAATCCCAGGTAATCATTCCCTATCCCTGCATTGATGTCTAGTTTCTTAGCATTCAAAGTCCCGCCAATAGCTTTTATAGTAGCCACAAGAGCTGTATTTGCGGTTGTAAGAGACTGTGCAGCCCAGGATAATTGTACCTGTCTGGATATGCCATCCTGTGTAAGGTTTGCCGGAACCGTGACCGTATAGCTCCATGCTGCAACAGTCCCGCCACTTCCTGTAACCGTAGCCGGTATATATACTGTAATCCCTGTAGTTGTGATGCTACCCTGTATATCCACCAAAAGATCTGCTGTTCCATCTGCATTTATTACAGAGGTGTTTGCGGGAGCTGTAGGCTTTGTATAAGGCAGATAATCGTTGTCGTATATAGAGGCTGTCCAATAGCGGCTGCTTTGTGCCAGCGTAACAGTTCCCGGCAATACATTCACAGGATTACCCGCTGCAGGATTTACCGTTAACGAAATCGCATTGACTCCGGAGCACGATTTCCCGCCAAAACCCATACTCACGGCAGTCGTTCCTGCGGTAGCAGGTGTTCCTGTGATATTGAAGACGACATTACCATCTCCATTAGCAAAAACACCTGTAGGAAGTGTAAAAGTAAGACCGTTCTGTATAAAGCTTTGTGGTGCGTAAATTCCACCATTACCTCCGGTATATGGAACAGTTAATGTTCCTGTGTAAGCCTGACCTACCGTTGCAAAAGCAGGTGTAAAATAAGCTGCAGCACAGTTGATAGCCGTCACTGCGCCCGTAGAATCTGCACTAAAACAATCAGACCATAGTGCAGGAGCACCTTGATAGGCTTTTATACAATTGTTTGCGATGTCATAAATAACCATCCCCACCTGAGGATTAGCTATTGCAGATGTATTGGTAACCCTATTAAGGTAGAGTGCTTTGTTGTTCGATCCCAGTTCGATACTGGCACTGGCGTGAGGGGTTGGTGTATTGATCCCGATCTGACCCGATACTTTTGTCATCAGAAAGGAAAAAGCTACCGCTGTTAATCGTAAAGTATTTTTCATATATGCTGTTTTTATGTTTTTATTCTAGCCGTCGTTTTATTAAAAAATGATTGATTTTCATGGGTTTTACTCTATCGGGCGAACGAGGTCACCTCGACAGCGTTATAGAGACACCTTAACTCGAGCGAGTGAAGGTGGTTCACTTGTGCTATTGTACCGTAAGCGGTTTTTCAAACTCTGCTATACGGGTTCTTTTAGCTGTATTGTTCCTCCTGTATATTGGGTTACAATCTCTATAGTATAGGTTCCGGATGCCAAATCAGGAATTACAATAATGAGCTCAGACGGATTATTGGTAACAATATCTCCGGACTCTACCAATGTTTTTGTCCGCGTGGCTGTTTCTACGAAATAAATTCCGTTGGCAGCATCATCACCGAATACCTTAATTTTTGTTCCTGAGATCTTAAGGTTTCTTCCGGGTGTCAGAATATCATTGATGGTACCGTTCTTCACGTCGGCTACCTGAAGAATAGCGGAAGATGCATCGGCAACTCCTATAATGTTTACTTCTATATTAGGAATCTCCGATCTCAGCTTTTCTCCCTGGTTGAATCTGAACAATATGCTGTGTTTATCCTTGTTGAATGTTTCCGTAGGACTATCAAATACACCGCGGATCTGTGTGCTCGCCGTAAAATATCCTGTGTTTATAGAATAGCCATCACAAAGCTGGTAAGCCATTTCTTTCAGAAAAAGTTCTGTAGCGTGTTCCATTGCAGCGGCAGACACATCTGCACCACCACGGTTGGCTGCAGATTCGCAGATTTGTTTTACATTCAATGATCGCTCGCTTACTGTACGTGCGATAAAGTCGTTCGGATTGTCTTTTGTAAGAAGGTTATCATATAGATAAGCCTTGATTTTGTGTAAGATTGGCATGATTTTTTAGATTTTTGTTTTAGTTATTAAATTTGAGATTCTTGCTCTCCTGTATATTCTGTAATAATTTTATTGTATCTGAATTATCAATATTAATTGTTGTTAAAAACTTTAATTAGGAAAAAAAGGGGCTGAAAAGGAAAATTCCTAAACAACCCCCTTTGTTTAAATATCAATTAAAACTAATCCGGGCAGGTTTGTGTACTTATACAATACCATCCGAAAGTAGTTCCTCCATCTTGTGAAGTATACATTTTCATACATTTATTGGTCGTATCATACACCATCATCCCTTCTACAAAATTCGCCGGTGCAATACCTACAGGATTTCCTGCTGAGAATGCTACTCTGTTGGGTACAAAGCCTTTGGTTTTAGATTCCAGTACCATCCATCCTCCTGTACGGATTGCAGGCCAGTTGTCTCCATTTGTCCCCGCTCTGGTAAGAGAAGTAATGCCTACTTTACCCGGCAATGCAGGATTACCCGCACTTGCTATTGCTGCAGGTTTGTAGCAGACCGGATTACATATGCTAGCGAAGGTAATGAAGTTCGTCTGGAAATGTACACCATAGTTGCTGGTATTAGCTGCAAAGGAGCTTCCATTGGAAAAAGCCGAATAACGCCATACATAGGTGTCGCCCAGCATAAAAGCAATGCCGGGAATAGTGACAAAAGCAGCATCAAGGGTAGATGTCTGTGCCAGGGGTTTCAGCCAGTAGCCGGAAAGATTGTTGGTACCATTGGATACATTATTACCATTCGAATACATCCCGAATCTGCTTGCTTTTACCACATATCCCGCGGGTGCAGCCGGGAAATTCCCAATGGTAATCGTAAATTTACCTAAGGGATCGAGGGCACCGTTTGCAATTTTGGTCGTGAAAATCATATCCGTACCGTTATTGGGCGGCATCAGCGTTTCGGTGGTGCTGTTGTTTGCCGGCAGGCTGTTGTACAATCTTCCCGTACCTGCTGAGGTTTTAGGCAGGATGGTAACTAATTTTTCTAGTCCAGTATCAAATAAGGCAAGCCCCTCCCATTGGTTGTCTGTGCCATACTGGTTGTTCAGGTCGCTGTACTGCACAGGTACTGTAAACTGGTTGCCAATTCCCGGCACGGCTGTACCGCTGGTAAGCTTATAAACAAGGTTTATCGTACCGCCGTTTACGGCTATGGTATTAGCTGCCAAGGTAGCATTCCCATCTATAGTGTAAGTAGATTCTGCTCCTGTACAACCATATAAGGTAGTATTTACCGTAGAGCTGTTATTTGCCGTATTATTATCATTAGCATATTCTGCGGTTGCCGTGTTAGTAATTACTGCTCCCACTGTACTACCTGCTGTTCCGGTTACGGTAAAGGTGACCCCACTGCCTTCCGGTAAACTTGGAATGGTAAGACCTGCTGCTCCCTGTAATTCTGCCAAAGTTACAGATGCTGGACACTGTGCGGAACCTAGAGTCCCCGCACCGGCGGCACAGGTAATACCTGTAGCTGTAAAATTAGCAACAGCAGGGTCTTTTACAATTACATTGGTAGCATTGCCAGGTCCGTTGTTAGTTACGCGGATGGTGTAGCTGATCGTACTTCCTGTCTGTGCAGACAAAGGACCTACCTTATTGACCTGTATATCGGCAGGGAAAGATTTCGCAAATGTGATGAATTTACCATCTGCTACATTTTGGTTATATACCCATTTTGAAGCATTGTTGGAGGTAGGATTCACCACCGTTACATTAGTTGTGAAGGCTGCATCGTCTGCTACCAGCATTACCATATTTTGTGTAGTATTATATGATCCGCTGTTGTAGATTGTAAGATCTGTCTCAAAGAACAAAGCTCCTGCATCAGCATCTTTCTCTTGTGCCATCCATACTCTCTGGATTCTTTTATAAGCGTTTGCACCTACTGTAACATCCACAGGTGACGTGGCTACATTCGTATTATCTCCTAATAGGAAATAGGTTTTGTCATTAGCCAATCCGGTACGTGCTGCTGCAAGGTTAGGATTAACAAAATCATTAATTGTTGCAACGGTAAGTATCGCTCCGGCGTTCACGCTTTTTGATACCTTTTGATGGAAAACACCGATGTCTTCTCTTGCAACACCAAAGATATTATTGTTATAAGTTGTATTGGCAGCACCGTTCCATACGATGGCAGCATCAGCATCTAAGTAATGATTTGTATTTACCTGTCCTAAAGTAATACCATATTTAATCGCAAGATAAGAATCTACTCTTCTACGCTCTGTGTCTGACAAAGCGCCTGCGCCATAGATGATCGTTTCGCCTATATTTCCAATAAATCCGGCATTATCACTACCATTACTTGAAAAAAGAGTATTTCCGAAAATATGTCCTCCAAATTGAGCGTTTACAGCTGTAAAAGCAACTGCAGTATTCATGGCTGAACCATTTAATCCTTTCGCAGTATTTGTATTGGTATTTCTGAAATACATGATACTTGGAATGGTAGTACTAAATACCGGGTTTACCCCAAGAAATTGTGTACCTGCCCCATAAGGTCTTCTTTCTAATTGATTGGTGTTCGGGAAAATACCGAAAGCATCCCAGTTGGCAGCCCCGGTTGTGGTATTATCCATACCTACACTGAATAGTCTTGGGTTCGATCCACCTGAAGCCAATCCCTCTTTAGTAAAGGTAAAGACATCATAATTTAAACTCGTTAATGTACGTACAGTGTTATTTCCTAAGGTTTGCGTTCCAACCGTAAAATTAATTCCCGGATTAAAGTTGAAGTAAGAAGATGTTCCTACCACATATTTTGGTAAGGCATTGGTTCCCAACTGTGCAACGGTAGTTCCGTTCCATACATCTGTCCATCCCGTTACATCTGTTCCTGCTCCTGTATTGGTAGTATTTACATCTGCTCTGTACCAGTATGATAATCCATTCTGAACACCTGCAGGTGATGCAGCATTTACATTTACGATGGTATCATCAAAACTTGTACAGGTACCAGTAGCAATGGTCCATCTGAAAGTATAAGCACCTACGGTATTCATTCCCGTAACGTTGGTATTATATGCTGATGGAGTTACAATTACAGGATCTGGAGCACCTGCCGGTTTTGATACCAAAGACCATGTGCCGGTAGAAGTTCCTGCGTTGTTTCCGTTAAGCATAGCTGTAGTAGTGCTTGCCGTAACGATATTTTGATCTGATCCTGCATTGGCCCCCACTTGTGCTGTAACAAAAACAGAGAAGGTATCCTCTAATGAAGTTCCGGCGCATGCGTATTCTGCATTCAAAAATAGTTCAGGACCACCAGTACCCGTTGCTTTTATTTTGAAAACATACTCTCCCGGTTTATTAAGATTACTGATTACTGTAGAGGTACTGGTAATTGATCTATTAGCAGCAACCTCATAAGTAGGAGTAGCCGCCCCTGCAGGAGCTGAAACCAAGGTAAAATCATATCTTCCACCCAGATCCTGAAGATAACTTGGGTTAGCTGCTGTTGTTTGATATCTTGTAGGTAATGGTACTGTTGCTGACACTACTCCTGAGCCCGGATAACATACCGTAATATTATCTACATTAACAGGAGTACGGGCATTATCTGAAATATGAACATAAAAAAAAGGCGCCCTGTTACAACCACCCGCTGCAGTAGCACGAACGTCAAATCTGTACGTTCCTGCCCTCCATCCTCCAGATGGCGGTGTAAGCGTAGCAGTTCTATCCATCGTTCCTGCACCGGTTTCTACTATAGACGATACTGCCACTCCTCCGGGAAGTACTCCTGAGGATGTTACTGCAGTTATGGTAGTAGGCGGATCTGCCGGATTAATTTTATAGTAAAAAGTAATAGGAGTTGTAGTACCCACTCTATTACAATATAGTACTCCTGCACTACCAGTATTACTGAAAACCTCCATCTGATTAGGATATGCCGGATCTGTAAAATCTAACAAGCCGGGCTGAAAGCCATTAAAGTTATAGGTAAGTCTTTTGGTAAAAGTTCCTAAGGTATTTGAAATGGTAAGATCAAATACATAAGGACCTATAGCGTTAATTCCTGAAAAGTAAAGTCTACCGTTATCCATACGGGAGTATTGAATATTTCCTCCGGCTGGTTGGCTTACCACCGTCATGGTAACTGTTGTCCCAAAAGAAGGATTAGCTGATGAATTGGTAGTTACTGTTGAAAATTTCGGTGAAGTGCCATTAGGATCATAAAAAAACGAAGCACCAGTACTTCCCGGACTTACACACTGACTGTAAGTAGCCGGAAATATCATATCCGGATTTGGGATAAACCTAACGATTGCATCATCCTCATACCAGCATGAAGGGTTATTCACAGAAGTAATTCTTAAAACAACACGGTAAGCAGGATCTATGGTATGATTTGCTTTATTGGTAAGCGTTAACGTCGGAGTTGCTGTTGTGGTACCGCTCATCGTGGCATTAGTGGTAACCATATTACCGTTAGCCTCGTAAGTTTGCATGTGATAATACGTCCATGAAGGGGTATACCCATCAGGAATAGTAGCACTAAGATTAGCCACTCCCGTTATTGCAGATATCCCTGTAATATCGGGTCCTGCGGTAAATCCGGTGGTTGCACCCGGTGCCGTTACCGTTACCTGCGATGTTACTGTGCCTGTAGAACATTGCTGGGTAATCATGAATACATAGTTACCGGGATAAGTGATTCCTGTAACATTTGGGTTGTAAGCATTCGGATTGCTGAATACAGGATCCGGTGCACCCGAAGGTTTCGAAACAATAGACCATGTAGGCGTACCGGAAGTTGTTCCTGTGGTAGTAGCCTGCAGGGTAGTACTTGTACCACATATGGTAGCATTACCTCCGGCATTGACCGAACAGGACTGTGAGAAAATCAAGAGATTTCCTGTGAAAAATAGTAAGATTACTATCAGATTTTTCATCATATCATTAGGTTTAAATTTTTTTTACTTATTTGTTTATCATTTATAAACATCTTAATTTTTTTTGTGTGTTATTTTTATCAAGATATTTACTCGCTAAGGCTTCCAAAAAGACCAAACCGTACCATTATATACAGCTAATTGTCTTTTTGTAGTATCATACACCATCATTCCGGGACTCGGATTGATGATATTAAGATGCGGGCTTGCTACTTTTGGTAATACCATTGCTCTGTTCGTATCACCTAAAACCAATATTCCCGCTGTAGAATCTGTGTTTCCTGTAGTATAAATGGAAACTTTAGCTCCGGGCTGTTCCGTCTTATCACTTCCCTGGATACTCAGATCCGCTGTTCCTGTAGTGTCTACACTCAGATCAAACCAGGCATTGTCTTTCAGGTATTTCACCTTATGATCTGTCGTGTCATAGATCATTGTTCCGTTTTCCGTGATCGCACTTTTATTAATATTATAAGGAAGTATAAGTCCCTTATTTTCCGTACTGGCAAATTCCAGCGATACCGAGCTGTTGGTAACATTGGGTTTGCCAATGGCGACCTGAGCCTGTGTATACAGTACGCTTCCGGAAGCCCATAAAATCATCATAATTTTTTTCATTGTTTCTTCATTGTTTTTTTTAATTATTAAAAGGATGTTTAGTAACCTAATAGCATTCAGTTTCGGGGCAACTCACCTGATTCTGAAATGTATCGGGTATTTTTTATATAATTGTCTTGGTATGATTTAGCGAGCTAATACATCCAGGTATCTTTTCTATTTTAATGTTGGGAAATAGTGACCGATTATAGTCGGAAGAAAAAAAGGGTTGAGAAAGGGTGATATGCTTTTTGCTTATAATACATTCTCAACAAAAGAAATGTTTCCCAAAATGATTATGCTATACTATATATTCTGTCTTGAGTATATATAATGATAGCCGGGCAAAAGCCGGTAATAATTCTACTTTCATAATGCTTGTGTGTTTTGTTTTTTATAAAAAAAGGGGAAGAAGGAAGGCGTTTTTCAGCCTCCCTTTTCCCTTGGGGGTTTATGGTTTCCAGAAAGACCAGACCGTACCGTTATATACAGCCAGCTGTCTTTTTGTAGTATCATATACCATCATTCCCGCACTGGGATTGATGATATTAAGATGCGGGCTTGCTACTTTTGGTAATACCATTGCTTTATTGGTATCTCCAAGCACCAGTATTCCTGCTGTAGCATCTGTATTTCCTGTTGTATAAATGGAAACTTTAGCTCCCGGCTGTTCTGTCTTATCATTACCCTGAATGCTTAAGTCTGCCGCTCCGGTAGTATCTACACTCAGATCAAACCATGCGTTGTCTTTCAGGTATTTTACCTTATGGTCCGTTGTATCATAGATAACAGTTCCGTTTTCTGTGATCCCCGATTTATCGATAACATAAGGAAGAATAAGTCCTTTGTTTTCCGTATCGGCAAACTCCAATGACACAGATCCGTTCGTAACATTTGGCTTACTGATTCCGACCTGAGCCTGAACCTGTGAAGCTGACAAAGAAACCATTAATACTACTATTATTTTTT